>JANMIG010000081.1:0-153347 GCA_031375675.1 Chitinophagales bacterium | reverse complement strand
CCAGGAATAAGAAAAAGAGCGGTAAATCAATTTTACGGGTAAGCAATAATACCGTAATCTTGTACCAGAAACTAAGAAAAACACTGACAATAACAATTTTAAGTAACACCAAAATCTGTCAAGTAATTTTAGGGTGGGTCAGCCTGTTGTCATTTTTTTACAGCCCGTTGCCTTTTTTTTATAGCCCGTTGTCATTTTTTTACAGTCCGTTACCATTTTTTTACAGCCCGTTGCCATTTTTTTATAGCCCGTTGCTATTTTTTTACAGCCCGTTACCTTTTTTTTAATGCCCGTTGCCTTTTCTGCTGCCATTTTTTCATAACGGCAGTCAAAACAGCCTTAAAGGAGCCAGATTTTTTGCCAACGGGCGGCATTTTTATTCCGGCTAAGGGGAATACTGCTGCAACGGGGCTGGCTGTGGCCGGTACTAAAACCCGGACTTTTATAACTCCTGTATTAAAAAGTATAACGAAACTCCGGGAAGCCCCTTTTTACCTGAATTTTGATGCTGCTGCCTGCCGGGTTACTACTGCTGTTGTTGAAATTGGGGGGATGGGATGATAGGCTGATATGATTGACGCTGGTGAAAGGCTGATTGTAATGGGGAGTAATGAGCAGATTGAGGGAGCGAAACAATTATTGCAGCAACAACACCTATCACTCAGCAAGCATTTTTGGCATTTTTTGCGCATCCTTTGTTTCTACCATTTTGGTGGTAAATTCATCTCCCCGTTTTTTTATGATCAATGCATTGTACAAATCCACTGACAAGGTATCAATGGATGCCTGATTAATGTGTACTGTATTAATGGTTTTTGAAAGTGAATGCTTACAGGTGCTGTCAATATAAATATCATAAGGTTGAAGCAACTGTGGTTTTTGCTGGTTGATTAAATTGAGTTCCTCTATTATACAATTGCATTTAACGCAGGATACAAGAATAATGTCCCTGCCCTTATGCAGCGAGGCAAACATGGCAAATCTCTTATCGTTTTTACTGGTACAGGAGGCCAGTATTGTGCAAAAGAGTGTTATTTTAAGTAAGTTCATAGCGAATAATTTTTTTGAAATCGGCTGAAAAAATTAAAAAGCCATTGTTGTTGGGAAAGGCTTGTGGAATGATATCAAAAGGAAGTTCAGCAACATATAGTTTTTCGAGATTTTTATTAAAAATAAATATTTTATAATGCTGCTTCGAAATGACTTGTTTTGCTGCCAATTGTTTCACTGCAACCACATATTTTTCCTGGCAAATACTTAAGTTTTGATTTTTTTCATTAGTAACCCGGTAATTTCTATCATAAGCAAGATCGCCGGTTTTGGGTGGATTATATTTATCTCTTTTGGGATATTGGTGCAATATGCCCCTGCAAAGTTCTTCTCCTTTTGTATTTACTTTATAAACAGAATCAAAAGAAGGGTGAACATAATAAATATTACCTGAATCATCAACAGTAAAATAGGTTTCATGTGAACCAACTTCCTCTTTATAAAATAGGGGAGGGTATCTGCCAATTTTACGGTATTGATTACTGTCTGTTATTAGCATAAGCGGAGATGAATCAATGAAATTCGGCCCCTTAGCCTTATTGCTGTAATAATTATATATAAGCTCAAACCTGTCCATTTCTTTTACCAGCATACCATCAGGAAATATTGACCCATAAGTACCTCTGCCGGGCATTGAATATAGTATACTGCTGTCTGCCGTAAATTCTTTAAAAAACGGCTTGAGCATGTTAGTGGCAGTATTATAATTGTATAACGAACCTCTGTAGTTCAGGAAAATAATATTGCTTTCAACCGGATCAAGTGCTATTTTTTTCTGATGATTTGTAAAAGTATTATTATGAATGATATATACGGCACCAGACTGTGTACGATAAATAAAGCCACTGTCGTTTTGTTTCTTATAATACTCTATCTGTATAATTTTTGCATTCCTTAAAAAAGCTGAGTCTTCTGGAGATAAATTGATTTCCAGTTCTTTTATCTTCAGCTTATTAACAAACTGCGGCTCTTCCGGAAGCATTACAGGAGTGTTTCTGCAGGCAAAAAACAACATTAATGCTAAAATTGCATGATACTTCATTTTATAACAGCGGGTTAAAAAAGTTAGTGTATTTTTTGTTCATATATACATTTTAGCGTTAAAATGTTAGTTTACAGCTAAGCTAAGATTGCATAAGGTTATTTTATGCTGAAATCAAGGAGGGATCAGAAGTACTTCACCCTCCTTTTAACTTATGTCATTAGCTTTTAGGTATGGTTTTCTCACATGGCTCAGCGGCTGCACGGTCAAAGAAACCGTGTAGTATGTTATCTTGTGTCACTGGCTTGTCTCTGTCTTTTAAAAGCACAAACGATACGTCATTTAAAAAGACTGCTTTGGGATTTTGAGCAATTATTTCCTTTATTAGCTCCGGCTGCTGTTGCAGTTCAGGCAAATATTGTTGCCAGTTCTCATTTATAAAGAACCCCTTTACATCATCCTTGTCAGCATACGCTTTAAATGTAGTACGTACAACCGACCATTCCAATTTATTACAAGTTTTACCCACCCCCTTGCAACATGCATAAGTTACTAATCCATTATGCGTGTAAAAGAAATCGTAAGTATTAGAGGGAGGGTCGTCAGGACTACAGGAAGAAAGAACAAAAGGCACTGCAAATGCCAGTAGCAAAATAAGTTTTTTCATTTTTTGATGATTTAAATTTGTTAGCCTTACTTAGATTAGCGGTGCAAGGCAGGTTAACCGCAACTTCGATGTTAAAATAAAGATATAAAAAAAAGATATACAAATCAAGAGTATGGCCGAATACAAAAAATAATTATGCCAGTCCCAAAATGCAACTGACATTATCAAAACAGGTATTTATAACCTTTCATAAAAGGACCAATACGAAATCTGCTTCGCCCCAATGTCTATGCCCTGATAAACCTGCAAATAATATGCACTACCCGGCAGGACATTGGGGATGGCTATGGCAGCTTAGTGCTTGCAGCATTGAACCTTAGGATACTTTTTTTTATCAACTATGGTTTAGGAATGTTGGGCAGCAGGAGTTTTATTCGCTTCGTTCTTCGGCCTCAACTCCGCCGTTGTTGTGTCTTTTGACCAATAACGATTGGTTATAGTAAGATGATTGTAGGCAGTAACTCCAAAAAATTGTTGGTGATAGCCCGGCTGCATGGCCAACCGCACGAACACCAACAATGGCACGATATGCACTACCCGGCAGGACATTGGGGATGGTTATGGCTGCTTAGTGCTGCGGCCTTGATGCCTTACGCCGCCGCCTGGCCTTTGACCAACGGCGATTTGAGTTCTAAAGAGAACTGGGGTTTTGTTTGGTTTTTGCAAATGCTTGTTGAGCAATTTTCCAGGCGTCAGGATAAATATACTTTTGGTTGATGCCCAATTTAGTAATCCTTTTTTTTACATGTCTCACTAATTCCTTGTTTATATTAATGCACTTTGAAAATAATACCGTTTTGTTGCCTTCATTTGTCTTAGATTTCTCAAATGGATTATGCTCAATGGGCTTTGTCGGACTTGCGTTCCATGTGAAGACTCCATTTTGATTTACAATATTCATACTTGTATTAAGATTGTATTTCAGATGCTCATCAGTTTTGTCATCCGAAAAGTAAAGCATTTGAGCTTTTACTAATTTCTCAATTTTAGTCATGTAAGTCATTAATTGCTTTCCATGCAGTTGGTAGAACATTTTGTCGATATGGTCGGGAGTAATTAATTTATCAATAAGTCCCTCAAATACTCCGCTATCTTTCACTTGTTCTGTAAACTCATTTTTAAGTTTCTCTTTTTGTTTTTTCAAACCAATATCAAAAAATTGCTGTAAGGAAGCTTTCTCAAAGAATTCTTCTTCTAAATAATAGACACAAAAATATTTTTCTATTTCCCATTTCCCTTCTGGCTTTTTAAGGTTTTGTATTGCAAAAAAAAGCGCATTCGGGAAATTATAAGTCCAATCTAATAATGGAGTAGGGCAACCATAATGCTGTAGAAAACTTAAGACTGCTAAATCATTTTCGGAATCTATCCCAATTTTGTTTAGATATTTTGACAGAATTTCTCCCTCCTGCAATTTTGCATTTTTTACAAGGGTTGATAAAAATGCTTCATAAGATGAATGCTTTTCGTGCAATTTTGATGTTATCCATTCTCTCTGCAATGAACTATACAATCTGTACTTAGCTTCATTTAAACCACGAAATAAAATATTCTTGCTGTCGATATACTTTTCAAAAACTTCGTCAAATTCTTCTTTTGTTTCAATATTGGTTTGTGTAAAGAATATTGATTTTTGTAAAAGGGTTTCATACTGTGACAGATATGTGTCAGAATTAAATGGCTCCATAAGTTGAGTGCCAACGTAGCCTAACATTGCAGCGTTTACTATTGAATCAACAGTGTCTGGATTTACTTTTCCATTGGGTAATGATTTGACTTTTAATAATGATTTCAATAGTTCTGGAAAAACAATTTTCTCAATCCCTCCATTTTCCAGATACTCATTGAATAGTTTTACTTTAAGGTCTAAATCTATTTGCATAATTAGGGAGTTTAAACGGTTTGGCACAAATATTAGTATTGTAGGACATCCTTTCCGATAGCCTCAATTTCTAACTTGCTGATTGTTAATGAAAATATATGTCGTTTTTCCAAATGTTCCCAAATTATCAGTGTCGCAAATACAACTTAACTGCTACAAACTTAACCATTACATTCCATGAAAAAAAGAAAAAACCTATTTTTCCCTACTTCGCCCCAATGTCTCTGCCATTATAAAACGGCAAATATTATACACTACCCGGCAGAACATTGGGGATGGTTTTGGCTGCATACCGGTTTTAGTTGTGATTGCCGCCTCCTGGCCTTTGACCAACGGCGGTTTGAGAATTAAAGTGAACTGTTGTTTATTATGTTTTGCTAGTGCGTAGTCGCCCGCATGAGCCTATGGCCATACATACGTACAGCAGCGAAGAGCTTAGCGAAGAATGGCGGGATACTAGGGGGAGCAGGGGCTAGCAGTTTTTATTTTTTATTTACTTTTGAAAATGTTATTGTCGTTCCATAGGGCATATCCTTATCGTACACATAAACCGACACCTCTATTAAAGTTGGAAAAGGTGTCTTAATTATTGAACTGTAGTCATAGTCGTCATATGGGTGTGAAAGGGTTAATATATTATCTTTAAAACTCCAATAATAATACTTATTGTTAGAATTTTTTAGTGAGATAAATGTACCATTATCTAAAAACTTGTAGTCACCCTCTCCGAAATAATAATTTCCGTCTCGTTCTGTTAAGTTCCACACGTTTGAAGTTAACCAATTTTGGAAGTCCCTATCTTTATTAATAGAATTTGCTTTTAAATTTGTGTTATCGGTCAAATTGCTTTTAAAACTAACTGATGCGTTTTTAAATGTTTGTGCAGTAGAGGCAAAACTGTCTCTTTTATTTTTACTAAACTCTTTTTGTTGTGAAAGTAAATAAAGATACCTGCTAATGCTATCTAATTTGTCTGACAAGTTTTTAGGTATTTCATTAGCATTTGTATCTTTATTTTTTACTGGATTGTGATAATCACTTTGATTACTATTTGTTTGAAGTGTATCTTTTTCATTTGTAAGGTTATTTGTTTGCCACGGTAATTTGATTCCTTCTTTGTCAAAAAATAATCCTGCAAAAAGACCGCAACTAACAAAAGTAATAGTAATTGCTACTTTATATCTTTTTAAATTAGGTTCAATCCAAGTTGAAATGATATTTGTAAATATTGATGCAATAAATGTTAGTAATAGAAACAAAATTGTCCAGAGCATTTGTTTGTTTTTTATAATTTAAGGAGTATTTTAAAATTGCTGCCAAAATTAGTATAGTTGCGCATCCCTTTCGATAGCCTCATTTTGTAACTGCTTGATTATTAATGAATATGTATGCCTGACTCACGGTAGGCAGGTCGTTTTTTGTACCTGTCCCAACGCCACTGTTAGGATTATTTCCGAATTTTCACTGTAGCAAATACAAATCTTCCTTCCAAACATAATCACCCCCCATCATCTAAAAAACAGGAAAAACCCTATTTTTTCCCCAACTCCCTAATCATCTTATTTATACTGGTTTTGCGCAGCTTGGTATATTGAATAATCTTTTCAATTGATTCATTATTCCTTATCATTTCAGCAGCTATATCTTTTTTCTCCTCTTCCTTTGCCATTTTCCTTTCCACCTCAATTTTCCACTTCTTCATGTCTTCGCTTTCGGCGGTGGTAATCTGGTATTTGCCGCTTTGGCTCAGCAGCAGCATATAGCCCTTTTCTTTAAAGCTGTAAAATTCTGTTTCGGTAATTACCAGGTGGTCGGCCACATCAATATCCAGCAGTTTACCGGCCTTTATCATATGGTCGGTAAAGTTTCTATCGGCTTCGTTGGGTACAATCTTGTCCAAAACGCCGCTGGGGTGGTTATGCACCAGCACTATCCGTGGCGCTGCTTTGTATATGGCTATGCGAAACACTTCGGGCGGCCTTACCTGCAGGCGGTTAACCGCCCCAAGGTTTACCAGCTCCACATTTACCAGCCGGTTTTTATTATCTAAGCTGGCCACCCAAAAATGCTCAATGGCACGGCGTATTTTGCCTTCCAGCATTAATATCTGCTGCATTACGGGGTACAGGCTTTCGCCAAAGTTGATGGGCTTATTGCGGTGCTCTTTGAGGAGACGTACATTCATTGCCGGGTAGTAGTTAGTGTGTATGCAAGTTACTGATTAAATTAAAAATTAGGAATTAAAAATTAAAAATTAAGAATGAAGAATTAAGAATAGCGAGCTTGCCCCGCCATTAAGAATTGTGGGGCTTTGGGGGTTGATTATGGTTTTACATTCAATGCTGCACCAGCACCTGCAAACCGGCTTTTGTGCAGGCGCATGTTCTGGCCCGCAGTATTTCCCTTATTTTTGCCAGCTTAAATCCACAGCTTATTAAAGGCCCTTAACAAACTGTGTGAGTACACTATAAATACTAAACCAACAAAATGACTAAATTTTACTCCCTGCTGATTGCTGTATGTTTAATTACAACCCTTACCCATGCACAGGTTTCATCTTACACCTTTTCTCAGTCATCGGGTACTTACACACCGGTTACCGGCACGGTGATACATGCTGCCGGCTGGGATGATAATGTAACCAGTGCTGCTTTGCCTTTTTCATTTAACTTTAATGGAACGGCCTACAATTCGGTTTCGGTTAATACAAATGGCTATATCACTTTTGGAACCACCATTTCTTCGGGGTCTTTTTTCTCCCCCATTTCAGCCACGGTAGCGTATAGCGGTGTTGTGGCTGCCTTTGCCAGTGATATTATCGGCAATGTATCTGCCATTGAGGCCGCTACTACGGGTACTGCCCCCAACAGGGTTTTTGTACTGCAATGGAAAAATGTACTGCGGGTATTAAATTCAAACCTGATAGCTGGTGATAATTTCAACTTTCAAATAAGATTGCGGGAAGGGGGTGGCGTAGCCGCCAACCAGCAGGTGCAGGTGGTATATGGCAACTGCACCACAGCATCTGCCCTTTCCCTTGGCAACCAGGTAGGTATAAGGGGTACTACCAATGCTGATTTTAATAACAGAACCACCAGCTCCAACTGGGCGGCAACTGCTGCAGGCACGGCCAATACCAATTTTTGTACAATTTCAAATACGGTATTGCCGGCCAATGGCTTAACTTTTACGTGGACGCCGGCACAGGTATGTGTTACGCCGCCTGCCCAGCCTGCCGCACTTGAGTTAACACCTTTTAGCGGCAGCCAGGTAAATGGCAGTTTTATTGCCGCCAGCGGCGCACCCAATGGATACCTGGTGGTACGCTACCCGGCCGGTGCTGCGCCCACCAACCCTGTAAATGGTACGGCTTACACCGTGGGCCAGGCCCTGGGCGGCGGTACGGTGGTTAAAGCCAATGCGGGCCTCAGCTTTAGCGCCACAGGATTGTCTTCATTAACTGCTTATGACTTTTACGTATATGCGTATAACACAGGCTGCATTGGTGCCCCTGTGTACCGCACCGCAGCTCCTTTAACGGCCAGCATTACCACTCCACCGCCAGCAATACCCCAGTGTTTTACCAGTTACAACCCGGCCAGCGGAGCTACGGGGCTGCCCATCAATACCGTATTAACCTGGGAGGGCATTAACGCTGTACCTGCTGTTACCGGCTATCATCTTTATTTAAGTACCAACAGCGCCCTGGTGGCCGCAGAAGATCCTGCGGTAAGAGTGATTACCAACCAGCTTGTTACAGCCTATGAACAGCCACAGCCACTTAGTTACAACACTACTTATTACTGGAAGGTAGTACCCATCAATGCCCTTGGTACTGCTTCGGGTTGCACCGTTAACTCGTTTACCACCTATGTATCCACCACTGTTACCAGCAAAACCACCGGCGGTTTTTGGAGCAGTGCCGGTACCTGGCAGGGAGGGCTTGTGCCCATTCCCGGGGATGATGTGGTGATTGCTGATGGTGCCGTGGTTACCATTGACGTAGCGGTGAATGGCATCCGTAACCTGACTATAGGGCAGGGGGCATCTGGTGTATTGCAATGGGGTGCCGCCAATAATGCGCTTACGCTTTTTGGTAATTGTACTGTTAGCAGTGGTGCCAGGTTTTTACCCATCAGTACCAGCCTGAGGGGGCAGGTAATCAATATAGGCGGCAATTTTACCAATAATGGCTTTGCCAATCTTGCCACTCCTTTTACAGAAGTGAATATGAACGGGAGCCTGCAGGCCGGGGGCAGCGTAGAACAAATCCTTGGCGGTACGGGCAGCTTTGAAGGTAATGCCACACATGGCATTATCAATTCATTGTATTTCCGCAATGCGGGAAGCTGTTTTATTAACACTACCCGTAACCTGGTTGTTACCAGCAATTTTATGCATGCGGCAGGCACATTAAGTACCAATGGCAAATTAACCATTGATAATACGGCGCAGGTATTTGGCCAGCCATCCACCACGCAGGTGGCGGGTGTGGCGGTAACCAATATGGGGTCTGGTCTTTTAAGCCCGCCAATTGTTTTCAGCAATAATGTAGAAGCATGGCGGGCTGGCTCCACCGCCAATGCGGGTTGGCTATATTATGCCGGTAACCGGGTATATATCTGCACTGTTACGGGGTCTCTCAGTGCTACCACCGCTCCCACACATACCACAGGCATTGCAGTAAACGGCACAGCCAGTTTGTTGTGGCTGGCACCGCTGGGTACCATCGGCACTCCGTTTAATCCGTTTGTTACCCCTGCAGTTGGAACGCAATACTTTTATGGTAATAATTTATATACCTGCACCATTGCCGGCACGCCAAGTGCGGCCAACCCACCGGTTCATTTGAGTGGCACTGTTTCCAGTGGTGGCGCAGCATACCGTTATGCGGGCAGTACGGCAACTGTTGCTGTTAATTATGATGCGGCAACCCAAACAGTACGCAGCTTAAGGATTCTAAGCGCCGGCAGTGGCTACAGCAATGCACCTGTTATTGTTATTACTGATACGGGGATTAATGGATCAATTACTGCTGCCATTACAGCTACGGCTGTGGCATTGCACAACAGGGCCTCCATAACCCAGCAAGCCACCAGTGTGGTACAAAAATCGGGCAGCGCTACCATTACGGGCGGGCTTACCATTAACAGTACACAGGGCGCAGCTTCACAATCGGGTGTTGGCAGTATGCTGGCAGGCAGCGGGGGTGCGAATTATACTGTTGCGCCTGTGGTGGGTTTTACAGGCCCCAATGGGCTCAACCTGCTTACCGCAGGCGGTAGTGGTTACACCAGTACTCCCACCATCACTGTTGCCGGTGGCACTTTGGTTACCGGTACGGCTTTAACCAGTGCGGCTTTCAGAATAACTGTTAACCGTGGTAAGGTAATTTCTGTTTACCTCAATTCCAGCACAACAGCAATGTATTCAGTACCTCCCACGCTCAGCTTCAGCGGAGGCGGGGGCACAGGCGCCACGCTTGCTTTTCCGGCGGGTTGCTGGCCTGCGGCTACAGCCAATATCGGCAGCAACGGCCAGTTGAACAGTTTTACCATTACCAATGCGGGTTATGGGTATGTATCGGCACCAACCGCAGGGGTAGGCACTACCAGCGGTACCACATTGGGCGGAACCTTTACCACTGCCGCCTCCTTATTTGGCACTAAAGTGGCTTTTTATGACCTTACTATCAGCACATTTGCACCGGCTGCAGCAACAGTAACCAACCCGGATGATGCTGTGATTCCTGCAAACAGAAAAATAAATACACTCACACTGGGTACCACCACTATTGCCACCGGCAATTTACAGCTTGCCGGTAACCTGGAACTCTTATCTCCCAGCCCATTAATACTGAATAAGGGCGTGCTGGATTTGGGAGGCAATAGCTTATTGTGTTCATGGGCCGGTTATACCGGGCTCCCCGGATCGTCCATTAATTATGTGACCAATGGGTCCATTACCTATTTAAGCCGGGGTGGTGGTATTGACGGTGCATTTTTAGACTATCCCTATGAAACAAACTTCAGAATTTTTACCGGCAACAGCGCCAGCGCTTCTGTTACAGACGGGGCCACCATTACTTCGCTTAAAGTAAGCAGAACTGCAGCACCTTCGGGATTAAACGCTATTGGTACAAGGGCTTACAGGGTAGTTGCCAACAGCGGCGCTGAATTTGGGAAAGATCCCTATGTAACAATGAACTGGAACGGGGCAGACAGCCTGGTGTCGGACCACCCCAGCCTGCGGATAAGCCAGGCGGCAGCACTCAGCGGCCCCTGGACGGTAAGAAGCACAGCCACAGGCACCGGTGCTATCAATACATCAGGTGTCCGCACAACTGCAATTGGTGCTCCCGGTCCCATTACCATTACCGGTGACGACTATTTTGCTTGGACCACCAGTTACATACCACCACCCCCGCTTGCTTATACAGTCACCAGAACAACCGGCAATGCTTACCAGTCCATTGCGCCGCTGGCGGCAGGTGGCGATGGCACCGGTACCCTTTCCGGAGCTGCCGGTGACGAAACCATACAGTTGGGTATCAATATCGCCAGTACCGGATTTGTGTACCAGGGTTCGCCTGTTACATCCGTAGCCATTCATTCCAATGGGTATATCGCACTCAATAACGCTTACAGTAGCTATACCCCAGCCTTTTCATGGGATAATTCGCTGGCAGCGGTCAACAATGGTTATCCATCCAGTAATTCTGACGTCAATAAGCGCAATATCATCGCTCCCTTTTACGACGATCTGAACAAGATCAGCCCGGTTATCTATTACAAAACAGCAGGAACCAAATTTATTGCCGAATGGTTTAACACGGCTTATTTTGGTTACAACAGCAGCCAACTCTATTTCCAGGTGGTGCTGGATGCGGCTGACCAGAGCATCAGGTTCAACTATGGTAAAATGCAATCATTTAATGGTACACAAAACATCCGCTATTCCTATACCAGCGGTATTTGTGGTGGTTTTGTGAGCCTGGTTGCACAATCCGGCCAGATAATGCAGCAGCAATATGAAAATACCACTTTCTTTACGCATGAAAACAGTGGAACGGCCAGTTGGGGTGCCAATGGATTGTCTATAGCCCCTGAGCCGTACAGTACGGTTAAATTCACCCCGGGTACTTATGTGGCCATTGCGCCGCCTGCCGCCGCACCCCCTGCAAATGATGAACCATCTGGTGCTATTTTAAGGCCATACGTGAAGGCCTACCCCGGCAATATCGCCTGGGACAGTGCTGCCAATACCAGCAACCTGTTTACCACCAGGTTTGCTACCAATACAGCCTCGCCGGCAGTTTGTGCCGGCCCCTCCAATGCAAAAGATGTCTGGTTTAAATTTATAGCACCACATCCCACTGTTAGTGTGCGCATTTATGGGTCTGGCGGGTTTATGCCAAGGGTGGCCGTGTACGACAGTACATTAGTGCTGTTGCCTGATTGTGCCGCAGGTGCCCAGGGCCTTACGGCAACAGTGACGGCGGCAGGCCTTACGGTGGGCAAAACCTATTTTGTAAGGGTATCTCACGATAATACAGGAACGCAGGCTACCGCTACGGCTGTAGTAACCAACGGTGTTGTTACCAACTTAAACATATCACCCGGTACCAATTATACCATTCCGGCAGAGCAATCCACTTTTTCACCACAGAACCAGGGGCCAAGAATCAGCTTCAGCGGCGGCGGAGGCAGTGGTGCGGCTGCGGCTTTTACTACGCCAGTAGCCGTTACATCTGTACAAAACCTTACTGCGGCTAATATTTCCTTTACCGGAGGTTCAGGTTATACATCGCCCCCAACCGTAACTATTGAAAGCCCTGATTGGGGCATAACCGGGGAGTTTGGCATTGTACTGTTTTCTGTACCCGAAAATGATGAATGCTCAGGCGCCATTACGCTTACCAACCTGAACAACGGTACATGCGTTACGGGTCAGAATTCAGCCTCTTACACCACGCAGGGTGCCACCGCTTCGCCGGAAGTTGCCACCTGTGGTACGCCGGATGATGATTTGTGGTACAAGTTTACCGCTGTGGATACATATACCTATATTAAAGTGGGGGGAACCGGATTGTTCAATGCTGGTTACGAAGTGTTTGATGGTGGCCCCGGCCCGGGCTCCTGTGCCAACAAAATCCCGGTGTTTTGTTCGAATCCGCTGGGTGCAGGCACCGCTTTCTTTACAGCTTTTGGAACCACCGTTGGCAATACTTATTTTGTAAGGATATATCATTACGATGCAGGCGTATCTGCTGGCGACAGTTTCAATATTTGTGTTACTTCGGCCAGGCCACCCTGCATAACAGCCCCCATCAGCCCGGTTATTGGATCCGGCAGGTGCAGCGGGCCTGTTACCTTAAGCTGGCCGCCTGCATTAACTAATATGGGCATTGAATACGATGTGTACCTGGATGCAGGTACGGGCCCGGCCGTTACACTGGTGTATTCGGGCTATAATACCAGCTTTATAACCAGCAGCCTGCTGCCCGGCACATATAGCTGGCGGGTGGTACCCAAAAATCTGATCGGCCCGGCCACCGGCTGCGGCGACTTCAGCTTTATAGTAAATGCACCTCCATTAGTAGCTGTTACACCGGCAGGGCAGGTAAATGTTTGTACACCTGGTACACAACTTTTATCAATTGGCAATACCAATGCAGAATTCCCCGCTTACCAGTGGCTGAATGGCACCAATCAAATTGATGGAGCCACCGGTCCGGAAATCGTGGTGGCTGCTTCGGGCAGTTACCGTTTAATAATTACTGACGGTATTACCGGATGTACTGATACTTCTGCAGCAACGGTGGTTACGGTGAACAACCCGTTGCCGGTAACCATTTTACCTGCTGCTGTTACCATTTCCTGTGATACGGCTAAACTTTCGGTAGCTGGTGGTAACGCACCCATAAAAATTACAGAAATAACCCTGTTTAAAAGCGGAACCGGGCAAACAGCCAACTACCCGGGCTACATAGCTGCGGCGGATGGTGATTATCTTGAAATCAGCAATATATCCCCCGCTCCCGTAAATGTGGGGGGGTATACCCTTGCTGATTACCCCAATAACAATGCTACTGCAACACATCCCTATACCATACCGGCAGGAACCATTATACCTGCTAATGGCGTAATGGTGATTCAGTTGGGCACGGGTACCAATGACCCGGCAAACCTTTATTTTAATACCGGGGGCTTAACAGGCAGTTTCAGTTCCGTAGCACAGGTTGGCTTTGTAATAAAGAATGCAGCGGGCAATGTGCTTGATGCAGTTGGCTGTGGCGGCGCCTTAAGCAGTTATACTTTTGCTTCTGCTACTGGCGTTACCGCCGTTGACTGGAGCGGTTTTGCTCCTAATATATCTGGTTTTGCGGGCCTGATACGCAGCGGGGCTGTTGATAATAACAAGGGCAGCGATTGGGTAGCTTCCGGCACGCCCGGCCCACTGCAAACCATCGGCACCTATAGCGGCAGTTATACCTTACCGGTTTATACATGGTCGCCGGTTAGCGGCTTGTATATGGATGCGGCACTTACTATTCCTTATGCCAGCCAGAACACTGCTGAGGTATATGCCCAACCCGGAACTACCACTACCTACAATGTACAGGGAACAGGCGTACCATGCCCCGGCAGTAAAGCGGTTACGGTTACTGTATTGCCTCCGGCAACACTGGAATGGCTGGGTACGGTAAGTACCGACTGGGCAAACGCCGGTAACTGGAAGTGTGGTATTGTACCCAACACAACCAGCAATGTTGTTATCAACGGTGGGGCTCCCAATTATCCGCTGGTAACATTGAATGTAGAAGTGAAGAGCCTTACTGTAAAACCGGGTGCTGTAGTAAATGTGGCAGCAGGTTACGAAATAAAACTGAGTGGCAACTAATACGTGTAATAAATGAGTTGATTTAAAAGGGCTGCCCGCAGGGTGGCCCTTTTACTGTAAAAAAAGTACTATCCATACTGTAAATATGTATGATTTTATCAGCTTACTGCATTTTGAAACAGTAGTTTTAGGCAGATATCTTTTTATCTCATAAAACACTTCAATATGAAACAAACATTCAAAAACTGCGGCTATGCCGCCATTGCAGTACTCCTGCTTATTTCCTGTAAAAAAAATACTGATACGCAGCTGAACGAAGACCCGCTGATGGCGGTAAAAAAAATCATCAGGGCACAGGGCTTTGATGTAACTGACCTTAAAAAAGTGGAGGGAGGCTATCTTGTAGAAGGAGATATTTTTTACAGTGAAGACAACCTGAGGAATGGTTTTAACAATTCAATGGTACCTGCAGAAGAGCAGTACCGTACTACCAACCTTGTAAGCCTGCCGCCTGCCCCCGCTTTCCGTAATGTTACTATTGTGCTGGCAGCCAACCTTAATACCGCTTTCTGGAACACGGCCCTGCAAACGGCAGTGAACCGCTTTAATGCCACCGGCATCAGGCTTAAATTCATTAAAGTGTCTACGGGCACTGCCGCAAATATCACCATAACAGGTATTGCGGGTACCACTGCCTCTACAGGATTTCCTTCCGGTGGTAATCCCTTCAATGCCATACAGATGGGTACCGGAATCGCTAATTGCGGGGCAGGTACGGCCGCTTCCGTTATTGCACATCAAATTGGCCATTCTATCGGTTTCAGGCATACCGACTGGTTTGTATTGGGCCTGCCCTGCAGAACGGTTACTGAAGGTTCAGCCGGCATAGGGGCCATTCTTATACCTGGTACGCCAGCCACTGCAGTACCCGGCTCCTGGATGAATACCTGCTATGTTTGTGGTGCAGACACTCCTTTTGTACCATCTGATATCAATGCACTAAGGGCATTGTATCTGTAAAACGAAAATAACTTTCAGCAGCAACCGGGAATGGAGTATCCCGGTTGCTGTATGACAATACAATTGTTCGGAAGATTGATTGCCATACTTATAATCCCGAAGGGATGATATTATTATAGTTAATCATGTCAAATGCTGGCCTAACCCCGAAGGGGTGATACATCATCTTATATCATCCCTTCAGGATTTCTGCCCTTAATTAATAAAAATTTTCTATAATAATGTCAGCCATTCTGGCTTGAAGAAAAACAACTATTTTTTACAAAGTATTCCGAACACTTATGCTGTATGACAGCACCTTGTACCAAAGAAGGGATATTGGTGCAGGCCTGCAACAGCAGCTTTTCCGGAGTAAAGCATTGATATGGTTGCAGGATGCTGTATGAACGATAACAGGAGTAAGGGGATATGCACTATTTCCCCAACGCCTTTTCAAACCCTGATTTAAAAGTATTGCCTGCCGGCAGCAGTTTCCCATTCAGTAAAACAGTGCTTTTTTCAATCGATTTTATTTTGGAGAGCGCAATGATATAAGATTTGTGGATGCGTACAAATGAGCACCATCAGCCAGGGTGAAATATTTACATTGCAACTGAAACAACTGGATAACGTACTGGTGTTGGGGCAAACAACCAATGGCACTTTAATGTATGGCAGCAATTATGGAACAACAGAGATATTGCCCAGCAAAGCTTTTCAGGTGTATATTACAGATATGGGTGGTGATGAGCGGCTTATGCCATACGAAGTTTTTGGCGTTGATCCTGACATTGCATTGAGCAACACTTCATACTGGATTGAGCAGACTGTTGAGATAATTCAGAAAAAGTAATGTGTACAGTATCCATATTGCCGGAAATGGATTCTCACAATGAGCAGCGCAGGTTGAGTGTATTGTAAATGAATCGGTTGAATTTTCAGCCCTGGTGTTTGCTTACTCAGAATTTTCAGCATATTTGCGGCATGGATATTTTTGCAGAAGAGTTGAAACAATTTGTTCAAGCCCTGTTCAGCCCAACCAGCAGTTTTGCGGAAAGACGCAATAGTGTGCATGACATGCACCAGCTTTTTACCAGTCTTGGAGCCATTAATTCGCTGGAAGAACCGGGAAATTTACCTGACCATCTTCAGCTCTCCTCCGGCCGGGCAATCGCTCCCCGGCAGGCGGGTTTGTGCCTGCTGGAGCCCTTGCGTACAAGGGTTTTTGCGGAGGGGTTAAAAGATGCTGTTGATGATTTGCTGAAACAGTTCCCGGGCAAAACCATACAGGTACTGGATGCAGGTTGCGGCCCATACGCCCTGTTGCCGCTGATTGCTGCACTATATTACCATCCGCAGCAGGTACAGTTTACCGTACTGGATATTTTTGAAGAAAACCTTTCAAGCGCCAAAACCCTTATCAATGAATTGGGAATGGGGGCGTATTTCAGCGATTTTATTTTAACTGATGCAACAAGCTGGCAATGGCCCGGAAATGATGGCCCCGACATTGTTATCAGCGAAACCATGAATAAGGCATTGGAGAAAGAGCCACAGGCAGCCATTACATTGAACCTGGCTGCTCAACTGCCAGCGCACGGCATCCTGCTGCCACAGGCTGTGGAGGTTTCCCTCAGTAAAATAAATGCAGCTGAGCAAAATAAATGCTTAACCCGGGTTGCAGCGCAAGGGCCCGACCGCAGCCTGTTTGAAGAAGACCTGGGCAGTATTTTCATTTTAGATAAAGCTACTTCTGTTGCCAGTGATACCCTTCATCCATTGTGCAGTAAAGTCATCCCCGGCGATTATGAGGAAGCCGTCCACAAAATTCAGTATAGTACCGCCATCACCGTGTATAAAAATCACCGGTTACAATGGTCGGACTGCAGCCTTACCCTTCCATTAAACCTTGAGCCATACAGCAATAAAACAATCAGGGCAGGGGATGTGCTGGGATTTTATTATGCAATGAGGCCTGTGCCGGGTATTGGGTTTGATAAAGTAACCCAGTAGCCACCCAGCAGCCATAAGGGCATTTTAATTTGGACACAATTAGAATGAAAGCGGGAATTTAACATACCCCTTTGCAAGCCCCGCTTTTACAGCTATCTTTGCCCCCCAAAAAAGAAACTATGTCCGAAACAATGTATTACACCATCCGGGAGAACAGTATTTATGTTCCGGCAACGGCCTGGTTTAAGGAGCGCTGCATTGCCGCCATCAACGAAAGCAATAAGGATTATATTATTGGTTCGCTGGAGGAAAGGTTTGCCAGCCTGGTGCAAAAGGTGGATGAAATTGAAGCCCGGTACAGCAATGCTGCCGAAGAAACGAAATTAGACGGACTGATTGCCCGCACCCGTACCTACATCTGCACTGCTATTGCAATTGGTGATTATACTGCTTTGCTTACCCGGCTGGATGCCATTGAGGCAAAGATAAAAGACAATGGCGGCAAAGTGATTGAACAGAAAGAAGCCATCTGCATACAAGCAGAGGCCTTGTTTGCAGCGGAAGATTCAAAAGAAGCTGCTCAGCAGATGAAAGACCTGCAGCAGCAGTTCAGGAACCTGCCGGTAGCTTTTGATGAAAAAAGTACTGCCATCAGGAATCGTTTTGAAACAGCCTGCAATGGATTTTTTAACCGCAGAAAGCATGCTTTTGATGCCCAGGAGCAGGAAATGACAGCTAACCTTCAGGCTAAAATACAGCTCTGTGAAAAGGCAGAGGAACTCCAAAATTCCACGGAATGGAAAGTGGCCACCGAAACCTACCAGCAGCTGAACGAAGAATGGAAAAAAATCGGCTTTGTACCCCGCCATCGCCGGGATGAAATATGGCAGCGCTTTAATGCCGCCAAAGATGTGTTTTTTGCCCGCAAGAAGGAAAACTTTGAAACCATAAAAACAGAGCAGGAAGAAAACTATGCCAAAAAGCTGGAGCTGGTGGCTAAGGCAGAAGCATTGAAGGACAGTACCGACTGGAAGCAGACTTCTGAAGCATTTAAGCTGCTGATGGACGAATGGAAAAAAACCGGCTGGGTGGGGCAGGAGAAAAGTGATGAAGTGTGGAACAGTTTTTTGGCGGCGCAGAATATTTTTTACAAAAATAAGGATGCACATTACAGCAAAATAAAAACGGAGCTGGATGATAACTATGCCCGTAAAATGGCACTGGTTCTTCATGCTGAAGCATTGCAAAACAGCGAAGATTTTGATACGGCCACGCAGGAGTATATGGATATGTTTGAGGAATGGAAAAAGATTGGCCGCATTGCCCGTGAGCATGGAGACGGGCCATGGGAGCGTTTTATCAAAGCAAAGAAAAGTTTTTTCGACCGCAAGGATGCGTACCGGGCTGAGCGCAAAACCAGTATTTTAAAGGAGCTGGAAGAACGCATGTTTACCGAACGTGGCCAGTACAATAAGCTGAGCAGGCAACTGGAAACGGAAGAACAACTGATACTGGATGTAAATGAGCGCATTGCCAACCTGCCCACCAGTTTGCGCTCTTACCAAAAGCGGGAAGAGTACCTGGAAACACTGGAAGAACTAAAAGCCAATGTGGCCAGCATGCGGCAGCAACTGGACGACCTGCGTTACAATATACAGCAGGACGAAAGGGAAGTACATTATTTAAAAAGGCCATTCAGGAAAAAGGAAGCGGGGGAGAAGGCAATAGTTGAGGCAGCGCCAAATGTGGATGCAGCAAGCCCGGAACTGCAAGCGGAAGCGGAAATGAATAATGAAACAGCAATCAGCGATGAACTTCCTGCCATTGAAAATGAGCATCAGACTGGTGTTGAGGATCGTCCGCAAAATGAAAATGAGCAGGCCGGGTAAGGCAATAGCAGCGGACAAGATTTGTCAGCAGTGTGGGAAAAACTAAGCAGAGTACAGCTGTGCAAGTGAGTCCCGGTATTATTGGCCGGTATGCAGACCGGTAGCGACTGGATAACACAAAGATGTTGATTATAGTATTGTTGCTGGTAAATACTACTTCAGTTTTCCCTTTATCTCCTGCAGTTTCAGCAATGCCTCCACGGGTGTAAGCCGGTTGATGTCGGCATCTTCCAGGAGTTTGCGTATTTCATCAAATGTTTGTGAGTGGGCATCAAAAATGCTGAGCTGCATTTTAGGTGCGGCAATGGCGCTGAGTGTACTGCCGATATGTTCATCAGCATGTTTGGCTTCCAGCTGTTTTAATACTTCGTTGGCACGGGCAATCAGTTCAGGAGGCATGCCCGCCATTTTAGCCACATGAATACCAAAGCTGTGGGTACTGCCGCCCGGGGCCAGCTTGCGCAGAAAGATGATCTTATTGGCCACCTCCTTATTGGTAACATGGTAATTTTTAACCTGCGGAAATTTGCTCTCCAGTTCGTTCAGTTCATGGTAGTGTGTGGCAAACAGGGTCTTGGGTTTGTGTATGGATTTGTGCAGGAACTCCACAATGCTCCAGGCAATGGAAATGCCATCATAAGTGGAAGTGCCCCGGCCTATTTCATCCAGTAAAATCAGGCTGCGCCGGGTGATATTGTTGATGATGCTGGCAGTTTCGTTCATCTCCACCATAAAAGTACTTTCTCCCCCGCTCAGGTTATCTGATGCGCCTACCCGGGTAAAAATTTTGTCTGTTAGTGGTATACTGGCTTTCGAAGCCGGCACAAAGCTGCCCATATGTGCCATCAAAGTAATGAGGGCTGTCTGGCGCAGTATCGCACTTTTACCACTCATGTTGGGCCCTGTGAGGATGATGATCTGCTGTGTGTCGTTACTCAGCATGATGTCGTTGGTAATATAGCTTTCACCTTCGGGCAGGTTGCGCTCAATCACCGGGTGGCGGCTGTCTGTCAGTTGCATGTCAAACCCCTGGTGCAGCAGTGGTTTTTTATAATTGTAATGCAGAGCATTGCCGGCAAAGCAGCAAAGGCAATCCAGTACAGCCAGTACATGCCCGTTTACCTGCATCGGGGCAATATAGTCCTGCAGTTCGTTCAGCAGCTGTTCAAAAATCTGCTGTTCAATCAGTGTTATCTTATCCTCAGCACCAGTAATTTTTTCCTCGTATTCCTTCAGTTCGGGGGTTATATAGCGCTCCGCATTGGCCAGTGTCTGTTTGCGAATCCAGTTTTCCGGTACTTTGTCCTTGTGTGCATTGGTCACCTCCAGGTAATAGCCAAACACATTGTTAAAACCTATTTTTAAAGAGCTGATGCCTGTATTGGCTGTTTCTTTCTGCTGCATCTGCACCAGGTATTCCTTGCCCGTGCTGGCTATGTTGCGCAGGTCATCCAGCTCCGTATTTACGCCGGTGGCAATGGTGCCGCCTTTGGCAACGGCTGCGGGCGGATTTTCAGCAATTTCTGCCAGTATCTTGCCGGCAATATAGCGGCAGGGGTTCAGCGAATCACCCAGCCTTTTGAGGTAATCATCTGCCGCTTCGTCAGCAATTGTTTTGATGGCCTGCACCTGCTGTAAGCCCCTGGCAATCTGCACCACTTCCCTTGGATTGATTTTTTTAAGTGGTATCTTACTTACCAGCCTTTCTATATCGCCGCTGTTTTTCACATGCTGGCATACCTGGTTGCGTGTATCTGTTTCCTTGATGAAAAACTCCACCAGGTTGAGCCGCTCATTAATTTTAGCCATGTCTTTCAAGGGCAATACCAGCCAGCGTTTGAGCAGGCGGGCCCCCATGGGCGAAACGGTACTGTCAAGCACTTTCAGCAGGGTATCGCCACCGCTGCCGCCCAGCAGTTCCAGGTTGCGGATGGTAAAGCGGTCCATCCACAGGTATTCGTCCCTGTCGATGCGCTGCAGGGAAGTGATGTGCTGCAGGTTGGGGTGTTCTGTATCTTTTAAGTAATGCAGTATAGCCCCGGCAGCTATAATGCCATTGGTAAGCCCTTCAATACCAAATCCCTTGAGGCTGTGTGTGCCAAAATGCTTCAGCAGGCTTTCGTTGGCATAGGTGCCCGTAAAAATCCATTCATCTAATGCGTATGTATAAAACTTGCTGCCAAAATATTCTTTAAAATGCTTTTGCTGGTTGCGCTGAAAAACCACTTCTGCCGGTTTAAGGCTCTGCAGCAGTTTATCGGCATATTCCCTGTCGCCTTCGGCAATAAAAAATTCCCCCGTGCTTATGTCCAGAAAGGAAATTCCAAAAACATCCTCCGCAAAATGGATGCCTGCCAGGAAATTATTGCTATTGTGTTCTAATAATTTATCGTTGGTGGCCACACCGGGCGTCACCAGTTCGGTAACGCCTCTTTTTACAATACCCTTGGCCTGTTTGGGGTCTTCCAGCTGGTCGCAGATGGCTACCCGGTAGCCTGCTTTAACCAGTTTGTGCAGGTAAGTGTCCATGGCATGGTGTGGAAATCCGGCCAATTCTGATGAAAAAGCAGCGCCATTATTGCGTTTGGTGAGGGTGATGCCCAGTACCCGGGCTGTAATTACAGCATCCTGCCCGAATGTTTCATAAAAATCACCCACCCTGAAAAGCAGTATGGCATCAGGGTATTTAGCCTTGATAGCATTGTGCTGCTGCATTAAGGGAGTTTCTGCCACTGCTTTTGCCATAGTGCGCAAAAATAAGGTTTTGTACTGTTTACCAAACGATGTTACTCAAATGGTGCAGTTTTTGCGGATATTTAGGAAAAATTTTAAACCTTAACTTTTTTCTATGAATCTTAACTATTCCAATCTTGTTTTTGAAGGCGGCGGTGTAAAGGGCATTGCCTATACAGGAGCCCTGCAGGTATTGCAGGAGAAAAATTTGCTGCCGCAAATAAAGTCAGTAGCAGGCACATCTGCCGGTTCCATTGTAGCAGCGCTCCTGGCACTGGGGTATGATGCCACAGGTATCAGCACGCTTATGAATGACCTGGATTTCAGTAAGCTGGAGGATGGGTGGGACCCCCTCCGGATTCCGTTTACCTACGGGCTGTATAAGGGAGATTATTTTTTACACTGGATGCGCAGGCAGATAGCTGCAGCCCCGGGTAAAAACCTGCCCGAAACTGCCACTTTCGAAGATTGTAAAAATGCCGGTTGTAAGGACCTGCATGTTTTTGCCACCGATCTGAACATTAAAGACGTAAAAGAGTTTTGTTTTGACAAAACGCCAACTGTACCGGTAGCAGAAGCTGTGAGGGCATCTATGTCAATCCCGCTGTTTTTTAAAGCCTGGCAATTCAGCAACAATAACCCGGATAACCATATATATGTAGATGGTGGTGTGGTACTTAATTACCCCCTGACTGTTTTTGATACCGGTGCCGAACCCAATATGCAAACCCTGGGTTTTTTTCTGAAAAATATGCATGGGGTAAGTACTTCCATCGATCTTAAATACGACCAGATAGTGGGGTATATAAAATCGCTTTTTGATACCATCCTGGATAGCCAGGTGATCGATTTTGATGAAGACAGTACGGAGATGAAGCGTTCAGTAATGATTGATGACCATGGTATTTCAGCAACCGATTTTCAGCTTACTGAACAGCAGAAACAGTTGCTGGTGCAATCAGGCAGAGCCGCTACGGAAAATTTTTTCGGGCAGTAATGCGCTTTGCAAGGGCAATTATCATTATGCGGCTCATGTGGCGGTAGTACGGCATTTTTTGGCAGCTGCCCCCTCTGCAATGGCTTATTGCAGAGGGGGCTTGTTTATTTTTTAAGCCTATTGTTCCTGCCGGGTTAAAATGTCTTTCTTCATTTTTTCCCAAAGGCCGTCAAAGCTTTGCTGTTTGTCTTCCTTCCAGCGGGTGGAGAAAGCCTGCATTTTTTCTTCCCGGTCTTTTTTTGTAAGGGAGAAGAAGGCAGTAATGGCTTCCCTGTCATTATCATGTGCCATCTGGTTGTACAGTTCTTTCAGCTCCTGCTCCCGGTTAATATTGCTGCGGGCTGTTTCTTTTTCCATGGCTTCCCGCAGCATCACTTTTTCGTCGTAACTGCCATTGGGCAGCATGCTTTTGGCAATAACCGGCATCAGCTCAATCAGCATCAGTATAAATACAATCAGGTAGTACCGTATTTGCAGGGCTGTGTTACTTTTTACTAGGTTATTGAGTGCCTCCACCCTGGTAAGGAACCCGTTATTGAGGTATTGTTCAAATATTGCTTCGTCTTTTTTTATATTGCTTTCAATACTGCCCAGCTCCCTGTCAATACTGTCAGTTTTGGCCCGGTTCAGCAGAAGCATGGCTTGGTATTCGCCGTCTAATTTCTCGTATTCGTTCTTTTTGGCCATGGCCACATCTTTAATACCCACTTTACCAGTGCCGCCACTGCCATCGGTTTCTGCAATAAAGCCCCGCCGGGCGTTGCTAACATCGGCGTATTTGGCCGCATTGCCTTTATCAATATTTTCTTTTTCCTTCAGCAGGGCTGTTTTCCTGTTGGCATAAAGGGTATCCAGTTCACTCCTTTTCAGCTGCCGTCTTTTTTCATTGTCAAGCGAAGTCTGCATCTTTATTTCCTTGTCAAACAGGTACAGCAGGGCAGGCTGGGCCATAAAAAAGCCGATGGTAAGGGCCAGTACACCCCGGAAAATCAGGGGCAGCAGTTTGTTTTTATTCTGTTTGCTGATGCCTTTTATCAGGGCCCTGTCAATGGTGAGTACAATAAAGCCCATAAAAAGCCCCGGGGGAATTGCTGCCCAAAGGCTGCTTACCACGGTACTGAAAAAGTAAGTCCAGGCCATGGTTGCAAAGAGCCAGGTGGCCAGTACCGTCATCCCGATGATACTGTAGCGGTTACCGTCAGTGATACAGCCGGCCAGCAGCTCCTTTTCTGCAGTGGCAAGCCACCACAAAAAACGGGTAAAAGCTCCGGGATGCTCCTTTTCCCTTAAAGTAAGGGCAGTATGCTGTTCATTCATTGTTTATTTGAATTAAGCGGTTTATTACAATCGCTTCAATAGCAGCCTGGTGCAGGTTAAAAAATTGAGTTGAAGTGAGTGCAAAATACAAAATGCTTTTAATCCGTAACGGGGTGTGGGCGGTTTTATTTTAATCGCTGCAGCACATTAACGTTTCTTTAAACTTTGCATTTTAAACCAATGTTGTATAAAATCATCTATTACTGTATCTTTGCCCCGCAAAAAACGGGGGTTAAATACAATAAATAAAGTAAAATGAAGCAATTTTTAACGGGTTTTATCCTGGCGATGTTCCTGGTTTCAGCAGTAAATGCACAGCCCCCCAAGGGCATGGGCTCCAGTGACCCCAACGCAAAAAAAGTACTGGACGCTGTGAGTGCCAAATTCAAAACCTTTAAATCAGTACAGGCAAAGTTTACCCTGAAAGTAGAGAATGGTGCCGGTAAGGTGATGGGTAATAAAAGCGGTAACGTGTATATGAAGGGTACCAAATACCGTGTGAGTGTAACCGGCCAGGAAATATACTGCGATGGCAGCAGTATATGGACCTACGACAAAACGGCCAATGAAGTTACCATTACAAAGCTTGACGGATCAAGCAATACCATTACACCACAAAAACTTTTTACTAATTTTTACGACAGGGACTTCCTTTACAAACTGAATGGCGAAAGCAAATCAGGCGGTAAAACCCTGCAGGAGATAGAGCTTACCCCAATCGATAAGTCAAAGCCTTTTCATAAGGTGCTTGTGTATGTTGATAAGGCTTCCCAATCAATTTCCTCCACCAAAGTATTTGAAAAAACGAACAATAAGTACACGTACTCAGTAAGCGGAATGAATACCGGCAGTGCAGTGGCTGATGCCATGTTTGTTTTTGACTTAAAGAAATATCCTGGTGTGGAAGTAGTTGACCTCAGGTAATAATGATAGTGATATAGAAACGGGGTATTGCGAAAACAATGCCCCGTTTTTTTTATACATTATATAAAAGGCAACCGGTATAAGGGTTGCCTTTTTGGTTTCAAAGAAAAATGGATTTAAAACAGGACTTTGGGGTATTATCCCCGTTTTCTATTTGATATTGCAAAGCTATCATCATATTAAGTTTTTATAACAACCGGTATGGTTATATTCATTACCTGTTATGGGTTTATTTGATATGACTAAAAAAAATATGCAACCTTTCGGGATGCAAATCAGTCTTGTATCCCTGTGCCCGTAAGCCTGAGATGATGTATTGTGTACGAGAAAGGTGAAAAGGTAAGGGGATTTCGTCAGCCGGTTTACAAAAGTATTATTTCATCTGCGCCACGGTGTTTATTTTCCCCAGCGGTAGCCTTTGCTGTCAAACCCTGCCAGGTCAAGCACCCGGTCAACAACAGTGGCGGCAGCGTCTTCAATCGTTACTGGTTGGCTGTAAAATGAGGGGGTGGCGGGGCAGATAATACCGCCTGCAAGTGTAACGGTTTCCATATTACGGATGTGCACAAGGTTGTAGGGCGTTTCCCTCAGTACACAAATCAGTTTCCTCCTTTCTTTCAGCATTACATCTGCGGCACGGGTTATCAGGTCGTTTGATATACCTGCAGCAATCCTGCCAAGCGTTCCTGCACTGCAGGGCATGATGATCATGGTATTATAGTTACCGGAACCCGAAGCAAATGGAGCAGAAAAATCAGTGGTGCCATAATACTTCACATGAAAGTTTTTGTAGCTGTCATCGCCCAGTTCAGTTTGCCACACCGATTTGGCATTCTCTGTAATTACTACCGAACATTCATCACCTTTGCCTGCCAGTACAGCAAGTTTTGAAAGTAATAATTTTGCATAAACTGACCCGCTGGCACCAGTGATGGCTACTACAATTTTATTCATCCTTTGTTTTCAATAATCAATCTAAGGTATAAACAATTTTGTTACCATATGGTTCGCTTGGATGCATTTCAAATTGTCGCACTTCATTTTGGTTGTGGGCGGTGGGGACACCGCCCACGGCAGACTGCCCTGGTGAGTCCTCACCCGCAAGGGACAATTTGGAATGCATCCGTTCGCTTTTACCTTATCCGCAGGAAAATAAGGATACGTTTTGTATTATTTTCACAAAAATATTTTCCGGCAAAAGCCATTTTCCGGGCATATAAAAGGCTCCCCGGTATTTTTTTACAAAAACATAATGTATTGATAATAAATAAATTGAATAGTACCTGAAGGTTGCCTTCATTTTCCGCAAACGGTTGCGGTCGTTTGTGCGGATTGGTTAGTGCTGCATGAGAAAAAAAAATATATGAAATGATGCAACTAAAGTTTTGCGTAAACCGACTATATTGCGGTTTTTCATAGGATAAGGTTTAATGGTTAATGGTTTTTGATTAGTACGGGCTTCTCTTGAGGAGCCCGTTAATTTTTTGTAACCAGCCTGAAATGCTGAAAGATTAGCATGGATGTAAAAACAGTATACAGGCAACAGAGTGCTGCAACTTTCCGGTCGCTCAGGCTGCGAAATTCGAACCGGTTTGAGCTTTGCCCCTGTTGCGTAGTCCCTTAGAAATGATAATGTATTCAGCCAGCAGCAGGTTGCCCACCCAGCCCAGCCAGGCTACAATGCGGTAAGCATCCATAGGGCCGGGGTGGAAGCTGAAGACAATCAGCACTTTCCAGGCTCGAAGTGATATGGCAGATAAAGTAAGCGCATAGCTTCGTATCATGTATTTCCGGTGTGCGGTAAAATCTCCTTTGATTGCCCTTTCCCAGGCTTTGGCTGTAAAAAATATCCACAAACAGCCCAGCAGTACAAAAGCTATTCTCGATGACAGTCCTCCATTGGCATACCAGCCCATTACCAATGATGCAGGCCCGGATATGAAGACTACAGTCACTATATACACATAGCCGGTCAGCCGGTGAATTTTTTTGAATTGCTTTATGATAAGCGGCCAGAACTGGGTGAAACCGGCCACAAGGGCAAACATGCTGGTGTATACATGGATGTAAAAGCAGGCAAACCACAGGCTATTATTTATATAGCTTTGTTTTATCTGTAAAAAAGCAGCATCAGTGGTAACAGGAATATATTGCAGGGTAATAAGCAGCATCAATACTGTAAAATATGCCAGTGCGGCAAACAACAGCCAGTTGACAACATTTTTCCGCTTTAGTGTAAGCATATGCAAATAATTACTATATTGTACTAAAGATAAATAACTGCGGTATGCGACAAACAATTTCCCTGTTTTTTTTAGCGGCAATAATGGCTTGTAATAATGGCCCGGCAAAAACACCTGAAGCCGAAGCTCCAAAGCAACCGGCAGCCAGCGAGCAGGGCCGGGATTCTAAATCAAGCCCGCTGAAAGGTAACTGGGTGGGCTTTTTGGGTGATAACCGGCTGAATGTGCAAATAATGGCCGTAAGCAGCAACCAGGTTACCGGCAGAAGTATTGCTGCTGGTAATTTCAGGGAAATTACAGGAGCGGTGGAAGAAACTGCCGATGCTTATAAGCTGCACCTGAAAGAACCGGGTGATGATAAATATGATGGTGAGTTTGATATCATCATCAAAAAAAACGGGATGATCTGCGAAGGAAGCTGGCAGCCATTTGACAAAACACTGAAGACAAAGCAATTCACCCTGTCAAAAAAAGAGTTTGTTTATAAGCCCGATGCAGGCTTGTTTCCCGAAGCTTCACAGCGTTTGCTTAAAGAAGATGATGTGGCGAATTATATAAAGTCGGAACTGAGATTGATGCGTAACAGCATGTATGCCAGGCATGGATATTCCTTTAAAATGAAAGACATGCGCAGTGAGTTTGACAAACAGGAATGGTACATACCCATGAACACGGATGTGCGGACAGAACTTACAGCCATTGAAAAGAAAAACGAGGTACTGATTAAGCGGTATGAAAAATATGCAGCGGAGTTTTATGATGATTTTGGCAGGTAACAGTCCGGGCGTTGATTTTTTATATTGATTCATCCATCACTAAATAGTTTACATATTGGCGAGCCAACCGGTACTTAAAGATGCGGCACCTGCTTCACTTCCCCGAAGCCTTTCACTTTTCCAGGGCACAGTACTCAATATGATTGATATGGTGGGCATTGGCCCCTTTATCACCCTGCCGATTGTAATTGGCTATATGGGGGGCGGGTTTTTATACGCATGGATTGCCGGTGCTGTACTTTCTTTAATTGACGCCATGATATGGAGTGAGTTGGGTGCAGCTTACCCGCTTGCAGGTGGCAGTTACAATTTTTTAAAGGAAGCTTACGGTAAAAATGGCCCCGGCCGCATGATGAGCTTTTTGTACGTTTGGCAAACTGTTATCCAGGCCCCGCTGGTGGCTGCTTCTGCTGCTATCGGGTTTGCACAGTACCTGGGCTATCTTGTTCATTTGGAAGTATGGCAGCAGAAAGCCGTATCCGCAACGGTGATTGTGCTGGTGGTTTTTTTGCTGTACCGCAAAATTGACAATATTGGCAAAATAGGGGTGTTGTTATGGGGAGGTGTGCTGCTTACGCTGGGATGGATCATTTTTGGCGGTCTCAGTAAAGGCAATTTATCAATACCAATTGCACAGATGAATGATGGAGCCGGATTCAGCAGTCTTTTTTTTGTGGCATTGGGCCATGCATCGGTTAAAACAGTGTACAGCTATCTCGGGTATTACAATGTGTGCCACCTGGGCGGCGAAATGAAAAACCCGGGCAGAAATATTCCCCGCAGTATGTTCATCTCTGTAATTGGCATTACTGTTTTATACCTGCTGATGAACGTAAGCGTAACCAGTGTAATACCCTGGCAGGAAATAAAGGGCTGGCAGGATGCGGATGTAAAACCATTTGTGGTAAGTACATTTATTGAACGGTTGTACGGCACCAAAGCCGCGGCATTTGCCACCATCATGATATTGTGGGTGGCCCTGGCATCCTTGTTTGCCGTAATGCTGGGCTACAGCAGGGTACCCTATGCTGCTGCTGTGGATGGTGCCTTTTTTAAAGTATTCGGCAAGTTGCACCCTGCAAAAAATTTCCCTTATGTGTCATTGCTGGTGCTGGGCGGTATTGCCTTTGTGTTCAGCCTGCTGTTTCGTATGGGAGATGTGATCAGCGGCATACTGGCCATGCGCATCATCGTGCAGTTCATCGGCCAGGCAGCTGGTGTGGTGTTGCTGCGCAGGCGCAATGGCACAAAAAATCTTCCCTGGAAAATGCCGCTCTATCCATTGCCAGTGATACTGGCCATCGCCATCTGGCTCTTTATTTTTTACAGTACAGGGCTGGGCGTTGCACAATACTTTGGATATGTGCTCAGTGGCGGTATCATTGTGTACCTGCTGCAGGCTAAATACCTCAAGAAATGGCCTTTTGAGAAGTAGATGACAGAAGACAGTTGACAGATAATAGTTGACAGAAGGCAGAAGACAGAAGACAGTTGACGGATAATAGTTGACAGAAAAAGGGACGAGACCGTTTGCATAACTGGTGCAGGAAAATAGCAACTGGCCTGAAAAATCAGCACATTATAAAATCAGTTAATCAGCACATCAACCAACAAGCTTACCATAATCAACCAGCAACTCCTCCCCGCATTTGATGTCACGCAATGCCACAAATTTTTCACCCTCATTTACCGAAGCGATATTTGGCTCATCAGCATGGTTTAAAAAATTTACCAGGTCCATCACTTTAAAGCCATAATCGGCAATAAAATAATTATCCTCATCATACAGGCAATAGTTTTCTATTAAATCTTTACTGTGCTGCGGCAGGGCATCCAATTCTGTTTTGGGTACAGTAATCCATTCACCCACACCAGTGCTGAACATGCTGTCGCAGCCCTTGGGTATATCCCTGATGGCAAATACGCCGATGCCATGAAGGGGAGATGGTTGTATCATGCACCAGGTATTGTTGCTGAGTTCGTGGAGCAGTTGTTCTTTTGTCATCAGGCTAAGATAAATGATTTAGTGATACCGCAATGGCGGTACAAGTAGTGATGACTGATTGTCCTCATACGCTGTCAGCACAAGTAGGCAGCTGAACCGTCTTATTTTAGTCAGCACCCCTGAAGGATTACTGCAACACCACAAGGCTTTGCCCGGCCAATACGGTGCATGCAGCCGAAGGATTAAGTGTAAGGGTGCGAATGGTAACTGCCGAATTGATTAGTACGCTGCCTGAATTGATGACAACATTTGAGCTACTGTTGGGTACCACATTGCAACTCCAGTTGGCTGGGTTTTCCCAGGCCGTGCTTACTGCACCCGTCCAGGTATTTCTGATCCTCAATACAAACTCCTGACCGGTAAGGCCATCTGCCATACACCGGAATTTGCGCCCATCCCAGCTGCTGATGATACCCGATAATTGCAGGATGCCGGTATTGGTGCCTGCATATTCAGCATTGTTGGTAATATCACTGAAGCCGCTGCCGGTATCGGCCTGCCATTGATACACTGTGCCGGTGATATTGCCATTGATAGTGGCAGTGGTTGACGCGGGGCAAACCAAACTGTTAGATGACGCCTTCCAGTACAATACTGATAATTTATTGGCCAGTGAATTGGCCGTAATGATCTCCGGCTTTTTATCACCATTGATATCGCCCGTTACCAACCCTTCCGGCCCGGTACCAACAGCATAATTAACAGGAGCACCAAATGATATATTGCCGGCAGAGCTGGTATTTTTAAAAAGTGAAGTATTGTTTGCCCCCCGGTTGGTAACAGCCAGGTCTGGCTTGCCATCTCCATCCATATCGCCCACGGCAGTACCAAAAGCCTGCATGCCTGTAACCAGTTCGGCAGGTGCAGCCAGTGTAATGGTGCCCGGTACACTTTGATTGCGGAAAATCAACACTTTGCCCGCAACAGAATCTGAAACGGCAATATCCTGTTTGCCATCATTGTCAAAATCGGCCACTGAAATGTGCATGGGCGATTGGGGCAATGTGTACTGTACGACCGGTGCCAGGCTGATGGTATTGCTGGTCCAGTCACTCAGGTTTCTGTACACATACAACTGGCCATCGGTAAACTGGCGGTTAACGCCCACAATCAATTCAGGTTTTCCATCTCCATCTATATCCTTCATGGCCACACTGGTGGGTTTATCGCCCACCGAAATGTCGTACCGCTGAAAATTGATATTGTTTTCAGTAGATTTATTGATGTGCAGCGAAATTTTAGCATCAAAAAGATTGGCAACAGCCATGTCCACCTTTCCATTGCCATCAAAGTCATCTGCAACAATGCTCTCAGGATTTTCATAATTAAAATTGGTGGAAGTGCTGAAATTTTCAGCGGTTGCAAAATTGATATTGCCTGTTGTACTCGTATTGCGGTGAACAGTAATCCTGTTGCCATTGAGGCCGGTAAGGTTGGTTACAATAATATCAGGTTTCCCATCGCCATCGGCATCGGCTGCCACTACCCGTATGGGGTTGGATAGTCCTGAGCTGATGGTAAAGGGGCTCGCAAATTTTATGGTATCAGGAGTGCCTGTATTTCTGTAAACAGTTACTGTGCCTGATGTTTTATTGGGTACAGCAAGGTCAGTTTTGCCATCGCCATCAAAATCAGCCAGTGCAATATTTTTTGGGTTGGTGCCTGTAGTAATATCGAGCCTGGATGGTTGAGCAGCATAAACAGCCGCACCGCCTGTGTAAGTTGGTGTAAATGCCCTGGCACTAAAGGCGGAAAGGATATTTACTTTTACGGATATGGGCGCATATACGGCACCAGTCGGCACAGTAACCGTAAGGGATGTGGATGTGGCATTCGTAACAGTGGCCTTAACCGGGCCAAAAAATACGGTATTGTTTGAAGCGGTAGTACTGAAATTGGTACCGGTGATAGTTAACGTGCTGCCGGGTTCGCCGGATAAAGGAGAGAACCCTGAAACTGTTGGTAAGGGATAAAAGGTAAAGCCCGGCAGTGAAGATGCCGGGGCATTGGTCTTACTAACCACAACATTGCCCGATGCTCCGTTGAACGCCACAGTTGCCTGTATTTGTGTGTTATTTAACACTGTAAAATACCTTGCAGGCACACCGCCAAAGCTAACATTGTTTACATCGGTAAAATTGGTGCCTGCAATCACTACATCTGTTAAACCACCCCCCGAAGCAGGGTTGAAAGAACCGATAACCGGAAAGGGTGGCGGTGCCTCAAATGCCTGGTATTTTACAGCAGTATCACTGTTTACACCATTGCTTACTATCAGCTTAATGGTATCTACCAGCGGGTAATACTGCCTGGTATAACTTGCATTGTATGCTGTGGAAATAAGGGTGTCATTTTTATACCATTTGTACTGGTAATTGGGTTTGGAAAAATTTTTGAGCTTTACCTGGCCTGCCTGGTAGTAATTTACGGTATCAATTGAAAAAAAGCTTTTGGGTAACACGGGTATGCCGGGCGAGGCTACCATCAGGTATTCACCTGCACCACCTGCCCAGCAATACTGGTTATTAAAATGCATCCGTTCAAACCCATACCCAAGGTAGCTGTAGTTGCTGTTTTTTCTGCAGGGTTCCCATACTTTGCCACTGTCGGTGGTTTTATATACCTCGTATGCAAAAGGTTTGCAGATAAAACCGGTACTGTCGTTAATAAACCGCAGGTCGCTCCCATCCATAGGTGTTATGGTTTCATTATTCATTTTTTTCCAGGTTATACCCCCGTTGGTGGTACAAAAAACCTGGTTGGTAATGCTTTCGGTGACGTACCCTAGGTTGCTGGTAACAAAAGAGACATTATTATAGTCAGAACCTGCGGGTAAATTGGACAGCACCGACCAGGTACTGCCGCCATTGATGCTTTTTAACATGCTGGAGCCCCCGATAACATACCCGGTAGACGATGAGGGAAAACTCAGCCGCTCCATACCGGCTGAAAAAGCTACCGGCGTCCAGGTTTGCCCGCGGTTAGTGGATCTTAATATTTCACCATGATGCACAGCGATGCCAATGTTGCCATTACCGGGAAAGCTGATGTCAAAAATCCGGTTGAAAATATCGCTGGTGGCATTTCTGAGGGTTACCAATTTCCAGCTTACGCCCTGGTTGGCCGAAAAAAGTATGGCAGGCGCAGCAGAATAACTTCCATAAACAAAAAGCGAATCTGTGGTAAGCGCATGTACACCATTGGGCAAAAAGCCGAGTGTGAGGTTCACAGAATACCCGTTAAAATCCGTATTGGCGGTGGTTATTAACCGCTGGATATATGTTTGGCCACTGTCCTGGGTATAGCCGATAAAGTTGGTAAACGCTGCAAAGCCTGTGGAAGGCGTTAAAAAAGACATACCCTGGATGTCGTTGCCTAAATTGGTTCCTTTGTATTTTTCCCTGAATTGCCCCTTTGTGAGCAGTGGCATTGATATTATAGCAAAAAGACAGGGAATGAGTAAGGTAAGTATATTTTTTTTCATAATTTTTTTATAGTCTGCAGCTTGCTCATAGCAGCAACTGCAACGAGTGGATTAATTTCTTCAAAAATATTGATTTTTTACTAAAAAAAGTCAACAGGTTAAATTTGTGTATCTGCTTTTAAAGGCTGGTAAGGAACGCCGGTTACCGCATAGTAAATTTGTAAAATAATGTGATTATGAGCGTATAAGGAGTATTAAGGGATGAATAATATCTCTGGTTAAAAAATAATACAATTATTTTGTTGTGTTGATAAATGGGTTTGTATTTGTGTATCCAATATCTAAAAGGCTTGAAAGAGCTTGGGAAGTCGTATATCATTTCAAAGCTAGAAATTAAAGAGGATTGCATTTTATCTTAAATGGTAATTGTAATTTATTTGTTTTTTAAATTTCAGATATATGATTCCAGGTTTTACCAAACAGGGCTTACTGCCACAAGGTGTACACTAGTAATTGGGAAGAATTTACAACCATATTTGGTTTTAATGCCCACCGGCTTCAACAGATTGCCGGATTGACAAAAGGGTTGACTGTACTAAAAAAATATGGTTGTAAACTGGTGTATTTGGGTGAGAGTTTTACCACTAGTAAAACCCATCCCGGTGATGTGGATGTATGTTTTGATGATACCGAAATGGACTTGAAGAAGCTGAAGCAGGATCATCCTGAGTTTTTTGACATAAAGAATGGCACAAAGATTCAGAAAGAAAAGTACAGCACGCATTTTTTCAGTTGCAATGCCTTTGATAACTACTTTTTAGATTTTTTCCAGTCTGACAGGGAAGGATATCCCAAGGGTATTGTAAAAATTTACCTCAGAAGTTTTAACGGCAATGATAAAAAACGGGAAGCAATATAAGATTACAAAAAAAAAGCTCAAAGAGCTGGAAGAGTTGATTGCCCAAACTCCTGCTGCTCCTGATGGAAAAAACGAATTGTACATCAGTTCACTGCTCCGCCAGAAAAAAGCATTCAATGAGGAGTTAAGGGCTTACGAAAAAATAATGAACAGTGGTACGCCTTCCTTCACCGCTAAAGACCTTGCCAACCTCCCCGATTTTTTTTTAATAGAATATAAAATTACCAGCGGCCTTTCCCAAAAAGAATTTGCAGCCATGCTGGGCATAAAAGAACAGCAATTGCAGCGCTATGAAGCCGAAGATTACCGCACAGTAAGCTTCAGCACTTTCCTTAAGTTTATTGCCATTGCCGGGCTGGAGGTGCAGGTAAGCGCCAAAATTAAAAAAAGCAAAGCCAGCACATTGGCAACTGCATAAATCCTACCGCACTATCTGCACATATCCCGTAATTCCCCTGCTGCCATTGTTTAATTCAATGATGTAAAAGTAAGTGTCGGTTGTTAATTTCTTTCCTTTATACAATCCGTTCCAGGGATTTTTATAGCCACGGGATTCATACACTTTTTGACCGGTACGGGTAAATACCTGTACGGTGCAGTTGCTGTATCCTGCCAGGTTATCTATCAGCCACAGATCATTGATGCCATCATTGTTGGGGGTGAATGTATTGGGTATGGCAATGCCCTTTGTTACTTTCACAAAAATCTTATCGGTTGCTTCACAGCCATTGGCAGAAGTGACTTTTACAGTGTACAGCACATCATTGGCCGGCCGGGTGATGGTAGGGTTCCTGGTCATGGTACTGTTAAGGTACAATGGCGGCGACCACAGGTAAGTACTAACGGAGCCGGTGGTCTGTATGTTGAAAGTGTGGAAGTAGTCGTCAGGTAAAACAATGTCGGGTCCTGCGTTAACAGTTGGTGTGGCAAAAACTTCCATATTGGCATAGGCAGTATCTGTACAGCCCGCATTGCTGGCAAACGCATAGCCAAGCCTGTATATTCCGGGGCTGGAATTGTTTACATCAAATAACCCGGCAGGGGTAATACCCGGGCCAAAATAATTTCCTGTACCGCTGAGGTTGGTGGTTTCGGCAGCCGATGTTACCAGTACATAGGGTGTATCCCTGCATATACCTGCCGGTGGGTTGAACTGTACAAGCGGCATTGCATGGAGGGTGATTATTTTGCTGAGACCGGTGCTGCAGGTTTGCCCGGATGCAACTTCCAGTTTAATGGTGTAATCTTTACGGTCGGGTGTATTGTTAAAGAAATTGTACTGGTGCTGGTAATTGGCAGATGCAAAAGGAATGGAATCAAGTGTTACATCATTTATATTATTCAGGGCATCCCAGTAAATTTTCAGTTTGTTGATATTGCCCGGGACGATAGATGAAAGATTGGTAAGCAGTACCGGGGCTTCACTGCAAAACTGGTTGGCGCTTGATACAGTAAAGTCAACAGCTGCAACGGCACTGCTGATGGTAATTACTGAATCTTTTTTAAACCTGCAACCGGCAGCAGAGGTAACAGTAAGGCTTACGGGAAAAGTACCAGCAAGGGTATATTGATGTTGAGGATTTTTTATGATGGCAGTATCAGGATTTGAAGGAGTGGCTGCCGGGTCGCCAAAGGTCCACAGGTAACTGAAGCTGCTTTCGGTTTTATCTTTTATGGTGCTGCTGTCGGTAAACTGTACAAAGGGATCGTTCTGGCAGGCATTGGTAAACCCGAACTTTACTTCCGGCACTGCACTTACATAAACCGCTTTTTTAAGTGTATCGCTCATGCAGCCATATTTTGTTTTTACTACAAGGGATACAGTATACCAGCCGGTATCGCTGTAAGTATGTTCAAACCGGGCAGAATCAGTACGGGTGAATACAGTTCCGTCGCCCAGGTTCCAGTGCCATTCTTTCAGGGTGTCGGTAATATTAAAAAAGCGGGATGAATCTGTAAGAACAATACGTTGTTTTTCGCAGTAGGGCGCCGATGCTCCAAAATTTGCTTTGGAAAGGGTATCAATGATGATTTGCCTGGTTACAACATCTATAGGGCAATTAGCTTTATTGGTTGTAAACAGTTTTACGGTATAAATACCAGGGGCGTTATAAAAGTGATACGGTGTCTGTCCTGAACCATAGGTTCCGTCTCCAAAATCCCATTGCCAGGAGTCAATATCTGCCCAGGCGCAGCTATATGCCGACTTACAATCATTTGCAGGTGGTACGCAGGGAGCCACCAGGCCTGAAAACTGAACACTATCTTTCAGGCAGCGGTTATGACTGACTCCAATCTGTACAACCGGCTTATCTAATACCTGTATACGGATTTCGGTAATAAAACTTCTTTTGCATTGCCCCGGATAGGTACCGGAAAAAGATGCGTAAACAGTATATTCCCCTGCTGTGTTTCCGGCAACCAGCGTTTGAATCTCGTAAATCCAGAAGTATTTACCCCCAAAATATCCAAAGTCAACTAAATTGGGACTGGTTTCCAGTACCGGGCCCCCCAGTTGAACGAGATCCCAATTGATCATATCTACCGGAAAAGGGCTGTACAGGCGCAGCTTGAATTGCTCATCCTTGCATACCCGCCCGGTAAATCCCTCATCCCTGTTTACAAATTGTGTTATTTTATCATTTACGGACAAAAAAGGAACGGGCAAGCCCACCGAGGCAGAATACACATAAGATTCTGCATCGCCAAGCCCGTACACCTGGGCATCGAAATTAAAGAGCGACTTTATGCCGGTAGCTAACTTTACTGATTGATTGGTGACCGGCATTGGTATATTGTTGTATGAAAAACCCGGATTTGATTGAGAAGCTGTCCAGCCGGTGTTGATAAAATTTCCGTTTACCATAAAGGAATCACGGACAGCAGTGGGCATTACAACCTTAATGGATTGACTGGCTATGTTTTGCCTGGTGGTGGTATAAACACTGCGTACCCGGGGATAATTCAGTATTGGCACTGCAAGTACCATATCAGGATCACCATTGTTTGAATTGTTGCAGGCACTGCTTAGTAAATATTGAGCAACTGATACGGGCTTGTCAGCATCCACTGAAAGGTCCCCCTGAACGGGTATCTGGGGAGAGTTTACAGGAGGATAAGATTCCCCTTTTTGAAGTGTGGCCTGCTGTACCCCATTAAAAAGTACCGCAGTATTGTTCTCTGAAGCTATTACCCTTACATGATAACCGGCCGGGTTTTGAGAAAATGGTGCAAGCAGGTAATTATTACCCCAGTACATAGCGGGGTACAACTGCTGTACCAGCGGATCGTAAGAGTCGGGGCCGTTGCAGTTGGCAGAAAGGATGGAAGTGCCGCTGCTGCCGGAAAATACAGCAATATTTTTACAGATTCCATCCGGCCCTGCTATGGATTCTATTTGAGAACCGGAGAGGTCGCCGGAAGAGGTATATTGATAACTGTTGCCTGCATTGGGGAGGTCTATTACAAAGGCAGGCAGCACTAATGTGCCAATGCGTGGCGTAATCCGTATCCTTGTATTTGCTTCTGAAGCGATTACCTGGAACTGTGAAGAAGAGCCATTGGTACTTCGCTGGGTATAGTTCATGCTGAAATAATGATTGCCAAAATACTGCTCCGGAAGCGCCATGTAGGACGCCGACCTTACGCCCGCATATATATGTGCATATACGGTTAATTTGCTGTTGGCAGAGATATGAATACCCTTATTGCTCACCGTATTTTCTTCGTTCATGTAAGCAATATTGAAAGGGATCTCTTTCTCGATAAAAGTCTCTGCAGATGTGGTTTTAAAGCTGTCAACATAGTTGTTTACCCTGATTGTGCCACGCACACTGTCGCAACCTGAAGAAATATACAGTACCATCCTTGCAAGCTGTGCACCTGATGGAGTATGCTTCGGAAAACATATCCAGAAATCTTTACCCTTATTGGTTTGCAGCTGTGCCTGCAGATTCAGGGCCTGCAGCAAAAGTAAAAACAGCAATACATTTGTTATCCTGGTTGGCTTTATCATAAATGGGCTTGAAAAATTTAAGGTAATATGTTTTTACTGTTTTTGGTGCCCGGCACACTGGTCTTTGATGTGGCCCCATCAAATATAATTCAACAATTTTGTATTTGCAAGTACTATTTTGGCTGGCCGCGGTGTGCTTTTTTGCATTGATTTCCTTTCTCTTATGGATTTTACCCTGTTACCTGTCTTAGTACCAAAATAAATTTATGAGAATAAAAACTATTTTGGTAAGTACTGCCTTTTACTCAGCTGTAGTGTACACCGTGATACAAAAGCCCTGATTTACCGGCAGCCTCAGCAATGCAGGAATAAACCTTTACCATCCCAACAGGCAGGTATCCTAATCAGGAAATAGAAAGTTCAGAACATCAAATTGACCTGCTCAGAAGGAACCCGGTAAATAAAAAGCCCATACAGCCGTTCCTGTTTAAAACGACATGTATGGGCTATGGCCAGATCAGGTGGCTGGAAGAGTTATCTCTCAGAAAGAAAACCCGGTATAACTGGCTTTTGGATGGGACTTCAAAAAATTACCGCCATCATTCATACAAGGCTGGATATTACCAATAAATATATCCTGTCGTCAGCTCATTTGGGAGGCCTTTTGTACTTTTTAAATGAAATCCTAAAGAGGAGAAACTTCCTCTTGTTTTTTAGATTTTTTAACAATGATCATTTCGCAAACAGTGCAGTTACCCTGGTCGCAGCTTACAATTGGCACCACTGGCTGGAGCACTTTTAGCGTACAGCCGGTTGCCCCGCTGCTGCACTTGCATGAATAATTCAAACCATTGATAGTAGTATCTGTTGCTGCTGCTTCTGCAAGGTTTTGTTGCAAATTCATGTTCAATGCAACTACAGCAGACTGCCCCATTACTTTAATTGCCCTGAATTCATAATTGGGAGGCAGGTTACCCAGGTCTTTAGCATTGTTGAGCACCATCATATCGGCACTGGTAAATTTTCCATCAAGCACTTTGTTGAGTTCCTGCATAAAAGCCGGCCATTTAAGCAGCGCCGGGTTAAAGCTGATTTTGTCTTTGGGCAATTCATTTACTGAATAAATAAATCCACTTTTGGCTCTTGTATCCACAATAGTGAAATGTGTAATCTGCCTTCTTTCGCTGCCCGGGTTGGTTGGAGCCGCCTCCACCTTTTTGGTACGAAGTAAGCAGGCAGTACAAAGGTCGGCAGAGTCTACAGTACAACTGTATTTAGTACCACCGGCTGCTACAGGAAAGCAGGGGCCATCTTTTGACAGGCACTCACAACTGATTTTTATCGTGTCTACAGCTACTGCGGCTGAAAGCCCGTCGCTGTTCTCAGATTTTGCACCCTCAGCACTGGCAAAAGATTCTTCTGTACCTACCAGTTTAAAACCTTTGGGTAAAATGAGTGTGATGGAACCATCCGCATTCCTGATTTCCTGTGTGCCAACAGGAACTTCAACATCTTCCAGTGTCATGGGTTGTGCCAGGATTCTTTTTTGAAGGCCGGATTCTTTGATAGAGGTGTTGGGTGCCATTTCTTCCGTACCAGATTTACGGCATGCAAAAAACAATACAGTTACTGCAGCAAACAGGGCTGCTGAAATTAAAATCTTTTTCATAATTTTTTGTTGATTTGTTGATAAAAACTGTTTACGTCTTCATACAGGTATACAATACAACATGTTGTTTATATATGTGTTAACAAGGGGAGAATAGTGTGGTAAAAAAGTAAGGTTGGCGTACAGCAGATGTAAAAGATAAACCAGCATGTACACGATGCATCATAATTATCAACAATATTTTTTTGAAATTGTTTTTAGCAGAGATATTTTTTTTAAAAAATTCTTTCAGGTTTTTATTTTTAACCATGAAAGACTTTGCATATGCTGTTGAAGAAAGATGAGGTTTAGTATTGGCAGCACTCCTGTAACAAGCTTTTTCAGGCCGTGCAGGCATATGCAGCATCAGCCTGTGCAGTTGCTCAGCCATAGTTGGCTGTTCCGGCTGATTTGTGTAAAAGGGCAGCCCTCATGAAATATTTGTTAATCATTTGGTGAGCGGCAGCATGGTTTTTTGTAATGCTGATGAAATTGAACAGCTGTCTGCAGTTATAAGTTTATGCGGTTTCATATCCGGAACAGTAAAATTTAAATTGTTATGAGTGTATTCGCTTTGTACCAGGTCGCCTGTTTTGGCGAATTGTTTATAACCGGGGATCGCAGCAGATAATTGCTGACTGTTCTATTCAGTTCTGCTTTTCTTTTTATGGATTTTACCCAATTGCTTATCTTAGTACTCAAATAATATTTCCCGGCATGAAAACAGTATCGATAAGCGCAATCATCATCATTTCACTGCTGCTGGCGCATTGCACCCAAAATGATAAAAAAGGCAATGATTATGCTGCAGGTGCAATACTATCCCAACAATCCTTTACCATAAGTGCCAACAGGGATACCACTATCCTCACAAAAGACAGCATATGGTTCTCTTTTGAAAAAGAAACATTCAATACAAAAGAGAAAACGGTTACGGTGATTATTAAAGAAGCGCTGCATTTAAGTGATATGCTTAAAGCAAAACTCACCACTACGGCAGACGGGGAAATATTACAAAGCGCCGGCATGTTTAATATAGAAGCAAGTGCAGGAGGTAATGCCGTGCAGTTGAAAAAAAGGGTGGAAGTGAAAGTGCCCACTTACAAATACAGGGATGATATGCTGTTGTACAAAGGGGAAATGAAGGACGATCAACTGAACTGGAAAAGCCCGGAGCCTTTGCTGAATAAAAAAGAGCAGGAAGTAGCGGTATCAGGCAAAAACTTATTTAAGTCAAGTTGTGCCAATTGCCACAGCATTGATAAAGATATGGCTGGCCCTGCGATGGCATACATTACCGAACGCCGCTGTTATGACTGGTTGAAGCAGTTTGTAAGGAATTCATCTGCTATGAACGACCCAATTGCAAAATGCGTAAAACAAAGGTGGAGCAATGTGGTGATGACTGCTTATGGCAATGGGTTCAGTAACATGGATTTTGATTCTCTCTACGGCTATATTGCCAGCGAAAGCAAAAAATACCCCCGTGCTAAGTATTTTAAAAATGACAATTGCCGGGAAGTAGTAGTAAAAGATACCGTGGCCGCATGGGATGAAACCCTTTTTGAAACCCAAAGCAGCAAAGGCTTTAACAAGACAGTAGAGCAAATGGATACCACACCCGTATCCACAGGTGGAACACCCGTACAGCCTGTACAGGTATCCGAGCCGGTGGAATATCCACGCAATAATGCTTACTACGAGTTTACGATTGAAACCACTGGCTGGTATAATATAGATATGCTTTTTGATGCCGGCGCTAATGTACAAACCGGCACCTTCAAATTGCAGGTGCAGGGTCAGTATAAAACACGCATCGATGCTTATTTGGTTATTCCCGGGCGTAAAATACTGCTGGAAGGACATACAACCGATAACAGTATGTTCTGGTTCAAAACGCAGGATTTCAGTTTGCCAATGCCAATCGGGGAAAAAGGAGTAGTGTACCTGATGGGGGAGGAGGGCGATAAAGCAATATGGGCCATGCAATATGTAACTTTCAGCAGCAGCCAAACCATTGTGCTGCAGCCCGTACAAGTACCCGATGTTTTTAAAGAGCTGGAAAAACTGCAGATCGATAAAATGGAATACTCGGTAACACTCAAAAAAACAGAAAGGCGTTATGGTATCATTGAGCGGCTGTATACAAGTAATTGTGAGCCTCAGCAAGCTGCCGATACCGTAAAAAAGCCTCAAACCGGCGCCATATATGCCGATGAGGCTTTAATTCCATTGTCAAATAAATAAGAGTTCTGTGTAATCTGCCTGTTTTAATGCTATTGTAATGACATATTTGGGGTATCGCTCCATAGCAGCATAGTAAAAGAAAAGGATGCAGGCTTCACTATAAAAATCTGTAGCTGAAATAACCCATAACCCATAACCCATAACTCATAACCCCCATACAAAAAATTACGGATAAACAATCAGCCCTTGTATCCCCAGCCATGAGTATATTTAACCTTTAAAGTAAGGGCAATCGTAAACTTTTACTCAAAAAATCTTGTTTATGGCACAACAGTTTTTTTTACAATCAACAATGAAACAATTATTTCTGCCCCTGCTCTTTATCAACCTTACTGCTGCTGCACAGGTTATTGATTCTGCCGTGTACCAGGCCAGTCTTAAAAACAATATGGAAGTACTGGATATTGAAAAGCAGGCACCGGTAAAAATGTTTGATGCTGCGTTTTATAACAACCAGTTGTTCCTGTTTGGCGAAAATCATGGCTCATCCCTGCCACTGGCAGCAGATATCCTGCTGTTTAAGCAACTGCACCAAAAAGCCGGTGTACGGTACTATATTGCCGAAGTGGATGATACCAAGGCGTGGATGCTGAATAATTATCTGAAAGACGGCAATGAGCAATGGCTTAAAAAAATATTTGCAAGCTGGGTGGCAGATACAGCGCAATGGGCAAGCCGGGAAAACTATAACCGCTACAAGGCTTTGCAATCGTTGTATGCATCGCTGCCAGCAAAAGAAAAATTTACCATTATCGGTATTGATGTGGTGCAGGACTACCACTTGCTAAAGGAGCAGATGGCTTTTTATACCGGCAGTAAAAAAACTACCGCAAGGCTGCCCCTGATGGACAGCCTGACCGCAATGGCAGATACCATCAGTTATGCCAGCCGTAAACAGTTGGGTGCCTTTTGCCGCCGCATGCTGGAAAACATGCAGTTGGATGAACGTATATACCAGCAGGCCATGGGCAGCAGCTTTGGTGCATTCAGGCACACGGTTACTTCTTTTTCTTTTTTAGGGGCTGGCATGTACCGCGACAGTATCATGTACCGCAATTTTAAAAGCATTACAGCCACCCAAAAGCTTGCCGGAAAAAAACTGTACGGCTTTTTGGGATTCTATCATACACTACAGGTATCTTACGATGGCCGGCCGCCCTTTGCAGCACACCTGCAGCATGGCAATACCTCCTTTTCCGGCAAAACAGTTTCCATACAAATGTTTGCCATTAGCAGTGCCACTATGCTGCCTTTTATGGGCCAGTTAAAGCAAATGATGCCTGCCAGCTATATTGCCAAACTGCGGCAGGATCATCCATACTTTCCTGACACAAAAAAATACATTCCCTACATACTCAGCAATGATGAATCAATGATGAAAGTAGCAGGCATCAATAATCTGAAAGCGGTCAGTGCAGCCAATACGGTCAGTCTTTTCAGGCTCAATGGTATTGGCAGTCCCTACCATACCAGCAGGCAACTGATGGAAGTAAGCGGTTTTCAAACGTTGAGGCCAACCCATGCGGAAGCTGTTACCACTGCTGCCTTTCAATATGCGCTGCTTTTCAGAGACAGCAGAGCGGCCTTGCCCCTTGAGTAATCTCCGTTAAACAAAACAGTTAATAAATGAAATATAGTATACTATTAATGGCCGCAATCTGCAGCTATACACAGCTAAAGGCGCAAACCACCAACCCAAAAATAAAAGTGATCCTGTTGGGCACTTTTCATTACGGCGCTACTTCAGACAGAAACAGTACGGCCTTTCCTGACCTGTATTCCGTACAAAGGTAAAAGCAGCTGGACAGCATTGCCGCTGCGCTGAAAAGGGCAGGGGCGAACAAGTATTTTTTAGAAACCCATTTTACCCGTCAGCACTGGCAGGACAGCCTTTACAGCCGTTACCTGGCAGGCACACTCACCGACACGGCTAAAGATTTAAGAGACGAAAGGGTGCAAATTGCCTTCAGGGCTGCAGCAAAAACGACTGCTGCGCTGGTGGCTGCAGATTTTCGGCAGGAGCTGCCCTATGGAAAAATCAGTGAATACGAAGAGCAGCATAAAACCGATACGGTAAGTGCGTACCCTTTTTTTGATGTGCCTTATCCTTTTACCATTAAGCAACCAAAGCTTGCCGCCAGCAGCCTCCTGCAATACTATATTCAGTTGAACAACCAGTACAACAGGCAGGCGCACCTGTACGATTACCTGCACTATGCGCCGGGCTATGGTATCGATTCAAATTACGTGGGGGAAAATTTTGCCCTGAGCTGGTACGACAGGAACCTTAAAATTTACACCAATATCCTGCGGAATATTGATATAAAGACCGATAAGGTAATTGTGATACTTTTTGGAAGTTCGCACACGGCTTTGCTGCGGCAGTTTTTTGAGGCACACCCCTATTTTGAAATAGTAGAGCTGAACCAGATTTTTAAATAGATTTGTCCCATGCAAATATGTAACAACTGCAGAAAAAATTTTACCGGTAAGTATTGCAATTACTGCGGGCAAAAAGCAAGCGTGGGCGAACTCACCATGGGTGGCCTGGTGCATGAAGCCTGGCACAGCATTACCCACACCGATAAGGGAATTTTGCGCCTGGTAAAAGACCTGCTGTTTCGCCCCAAAAAAGTGTACCTGGGTTATTTCTCGGGCCAGCGCAAAACATACTTCAGCCCGGTTACCTTTTTCCTTATTTCGGCAGCCATACTTTTATTTATCGGTGTAAAAATTTTTGATTTTGAAGATTATGTTCACCGTGCCAATAATCCAAATGGGTTTAATGAAATGGGGCGCTATGATTTTATGCTTACAAAATTCAGGGCATTGCTGCTGCTGCCGGTGCAGATATTACTCACAACACTGTTTTTTTACCGGCAGTACAATCTAGCCAGGCAAATCGTTTTCTGGCTGTATTTAAACGGGCTGCTGTTTACCGTACAGATATTGCTGTCGCCATTCAGCTTTACCTTTATTTGGCAGCACGATGCAGTAAAGAGTGTTGTTGCCATCATCACCAGCATCATTACCCTGTGGCACCTGCTGCTGGTATTTGGCAGGCGTAAATGGTACAATGTGGTATTTTGTATCCTCCTCCTCAACCTGTTTTATATAGCTCAGCAATTTTTAAGCTGGCATATGCTTTTTGGCAGTGAAATGCTGCAAAAGGCAGGGTGTAAAAATATTTTTCAGTTTATCGGTAAAATGTACCAATGGTAAGCGGCAGGGGTGGTAAGTTCAAAGTTTTAAGGGTTCAAAGTTGGTTGCTGCTTAACCCTGAACTTTTCAACCTTGAACCGCATTAAAAAAAACTACCCAATTAAGCACAAACACCCACCCGAAAAAATATTTATCAAGCATTACAAGCCCATGGCTCTGATAACACCTTACACTCATTAATATAAAACAACCCAAAAACATTACTTTCCTCAACCCTAAGGAATTACTAATTCTTCATTCTTAATTTTTAATTCTTCATTCCTAATTCCTCATTGATTTCATCAATTCCACCACCCTCTTATACACTTCCACCTCCTGCTTAAGTTCAGCTATTTGCTGCTGCAGGGCAAGTTCGCTGGCAGCAGGTGCGGCGGGCAGGGGAAACTCAGCAGACAGGTCGGCAAAAAAGTTATGGCCGAGCAATTGCCCCATTTTCCACAGCAGGGCGGCATGGATGGTATGCTGCTGCAGGCTGCGGGCCAATGTAGTGCCCGATACCCCAAGGCCACGGGCCAGCTTAGCCTGGCTGATATGCTGCTGCTGCATTACCTGTGTTACCAGCTTACCCAGGTGGGGCATGGGCTTACCTGTGGTATCGGTCATTTTACTTAAATTGGGCATACTAATGGGGTTTATAAGACAAAAATATGCTAAAAAATTATTTTTATATGCTTTAAAATATAGTAAATATGTTAATAGAAGAAAAATTTATATTTTTAGATGATATATTTAATTCAAAAAAATATTTTTTTATTTTATAATAATATGAATTACTGCTATTAAGTTATTATTACTGTATTTTAAGATATACTTATATGCTTAAAGCTGATTAATGAGTGTTTTTTACAGGTGTAGTAATAATTAATACCGATGATGCATTGAAAATAGACTAATAGATAAAGAGTAAAACACAATGCATGTCGGCATTATACCATTTATTCCAAGTCTGATTTATAAGTCAAAATGGTATAAGTTAGTAATGGCGGGTAAGCTCAGCCGATACGCCGTATTCGCATAACTTTGTATTCACATCAGCAAATCAGCATAAATTGTGCCGCCTTAGCGGCATTAGCACATTAGCAAATCATCACATCAGCACATTTATATTCATGCCCGACGTTCATACCAAAGCACAGCGCAGCTACAATATGAGCCGCATCCGCAGCAGCAATACAAAGCCTGAAATGCTGGTACGCCGTCAGTTGCATGCCCTGGGTTACCGCTACACTTTGCACAATAAAAAATTATCCGGCAAGCCCGATATGGTGCTGCCTAGATACAATACCATCATTTTTGTGCACGGCTGTTTCTGGCATGGCCATACCCACTGCAAATATTTTAAGCTGCCCGGCACCAATACCCAATGGTGGGCCGATAAAATTGCTACCAACAAAGCCAACGATGCCAAAGCCGCCCGGGCATTGCGGCAGCAGGGCTGGCAGGTGATAACCGTGTGGGAGTGCCGCCTCAAACCCGCCAAAGCAGCCGCCACCATACAGCAACTCATACAAAAACTGCAATAACCATGGCAACCCTGCAATTTGGTATAGATGCATTGCTGCCAGAAGCTGCCCGGTACAGGGGCCTGCGCATTGGCATGGTAACCAACGATGCGGCCACCACCAGTGGCAGACAGCTGAGCCGCATGGCCCTGCTGCAGGCAGGCTTTGGCATTACCCGGCTTTTTGCTCCCGAGCATGGCATGGCCCGTGCCGGGGAAGACGGTGCCCCGCAGGCCGATACCACCGATGCTGCCACCGGCCTGCCCGTTACCAGCCTGTATGGTGATAAACTGGCCCCCGCTGCTGCCGACCTGCAGGAGCTGGACCTGCTGCTGTTTGATATACCCGATAGCGGCTGCCGCTTTTACACGTATTTATGGACGATGACGCACCTGATACAGGCCTGCGCCACCCACCATATACCCCTGCTGGTGCTGGACAGGCCCAACCCCACCGGTGCCCAACTGCACCTGGCCGAAGGCCCCTGGCTGGACGAAGCCCGCTGCAGCAGCTTTATCGGCCGCTGGAACATCCCCATCCGCCACTGCTGCACCCTGGGCGAACTGGCCCTTTACTTTGCCATCACCCGCATACCCGGGCTGAAGCTTACCGTAGTAAAAGCCCCCGGCTACCAGCGCCACCACCTGGCCGGGCAGGCATTTGCCTTTGTGCCCACCAGCCCGGCCATGCACAGCATGCAAAGCGCCATGCCCTACCCCGGCACCGGCCTTTGGGAAGGCCTCAACCTCAACGAGGGCCGTGGCACCGCCCACCCTTTTGCGCTCTGCGGTGCGCCCTGGCTGGATGCTCCGGCGCTTGCAACACAGTACAATGAACCCGGCCTGCACCTGCAGCCCCAAACTTATACTGCCGCCACCGGCCCATACAGTGGCCAAACCTGCCATGGCCTGCTGCTCACCGTAACTGATGCCGCCCTTTACCGCCCCGTACACAGCGGCCTCACCCTGCTGAGCGCCATAGCCCGCCTGCACCCGCAGCAGCTGAAACAACGCCCTTACCCCACCGCCGCCAACCCCACCGGCCACCAGCACCTGGATAAGCTGCTGGGCCAGCCCGATGCCTTTGCCCAACTGCTCAGCGGCAAGCCATTTGTTACCGATGTGGCAGAAGAATGGAGGAAGATGATGGGGGATTATTTGTTGTATTGATTTTTGGGGCGGGCAGTGGTTCGTATCGCAGCATCGTTGTGTCTGCCCCGCTGGCGGCGGGGTCACTCACTTGTACAGCAAATCTTTATTGAGCTTTTTGGTAAACGTGTCTTAAAAGCAAATGCAAACTATCTAATGCTGGTTATTTTAGGCCATGGAATATTTTTTAATGAATGACCAACCTTTTACCTGCCCTTATTGCGGGGCAATATGCTTGCCATTAGCAGATTTTAGCCATACAAATACCAGGTTGCTGGTGCAGCAATGCCTGGGGCAAGATTGTGGTTTTGTTTGCGGCGAAGTAGATGAGGAGAATATTTGATAGAAAGAGCTGTATTTTTGAATCGGAATACGTGATAGTATTCTATAAAAAATGGTAAGCAGTAAAAAAATAAGATTCTTCCAGGAGCAGATACTGGAGTGGTACAAGAAAAATGGAAGGAAATTCCCTTGGCGAAACAAAGGCTTAACTCATTGCCAGTATATTATTGCCGAAGTGTTATTACAACGAACAAAGGCAGAAACGGTTGCAAAGTTTTACCCCGCTTTCATCAAAGACTTTACCAATTGGAAGGCATTGGTGAATGCTGACGTTGGGTTATTAGAGGAGTATTTGAAACCGGTTGGCCTTTACCGCCAGCGCTCCAGGCGACTGCTTAGCCTTGCCAAAGAAATGGTTAAAAGAAACGGCAGGCTGCCCAGGAACAGGGAAGAATTGGAATCTATCCCGTTTATGGGTCAATACATTGCCAATGCAGTTGAACTGTTGATTTTTAACCAGCCCAGCCCATTAATTGATGTAAATATGGCAAGGGTGATGGAGCGGTTTTTTGGGGAAAGGAAAATGGCTGATATACGCTATGACCCTTACCTGCAAACACTATGTTACAAACTAGTAAACCACCCCAAATCGAAAGAGATTAATTGGGCGGTGTTGGATTTTGCGGCTTTGGTTTGTTCTATCAGAAATCCTAAGTGTGAAAGTTGTGTTATGCTCAAAAAATGTAATTACGTAAATGAAGCTTCTTGAACAAATTTTTCAATTGCAGTGAGATGACCCAAATGCTCCCTGATATTTTGTCGAATGCTTTTACAAGCTTCATCATCAAAAAACTTATCCCCTTTTTTTGTTTCTAATACAGTGCGGCCATTCTCGATGTCCTTTTCCACACAGTGTGCCAGTTCATTACGAACCTCAATTATCTCCGGTATATATCTTTTAGTGAAAGTTTTTTTATCAATTAAATCTTTATTGTTTAGTAACTCTATTATTCGGCCAAGAATCCTTGCTTTTTTATAAGCGTCAAAATAACTATTGTGGGGAAGTACTGCATTAGGAGTTACGTCCAATGTTTGTTGTAGAGCTTTATTCTTTTCTTCGAGATTACCCACAAGCTCATCAAATATATAAGTTCGAATTTTATTCTGCTCTGTTGATGGGTATTTTGAAAAAAAAGTAATAATTATATTGAAAACTTTATTATCGAGCTCACTTGTTTCTGATATCACTAAGCCTCTTATAGTACTTATATCTTGCGCCTTTTTTATAGTTGACAAAAATACTTTTTCAAACTTCTCCCTAAACTCATCCCCATCTCTTTTAGCTGCATAAACACCATCCACAAAATTTTTGTTTAGAAAATCTCTAATTCCTGGCAAATCTTGGGAATAAAAAATTATTTCAGTGTATATTTTGTGGTCTCGAATGTTTGTTATAATCGTGCTGCCCCTGTCACCCTTATCTAACTGGAAATCTACAAGTATTAAATCAAACTTTTTCAAAGTAGAGTCGAGGTCGAGTAAAACTCCTATTTCCATTTCTGATTTCACAATAGTTGGCTGTAAATAAAACCCATGATCCTCTAATACACCAGATACAAAGTCTTTTGTGGTTTCCAGCCACTCTTGCTCATTCTCAATCCATAAAATGTTATACTTTATTCGCATTGCTGTTGAAATTTATAATAAACTGAATTCCTTTTTGAATATTTGAATTAATAGTAATTGTAGCATTCATTTCATTTAATATCTTTTTCACATGAAATAACCCGAGTCCGCTCCCCTTTGTAGTAGTAAACCCCTTTTGAAGAATTTCATTGGAATTTACTATCGTTGAATCTAATCCATCACCATTATCTTGATAGGTCATTTTCAAAGTATCACCATTTTCAATATCAAAATAGATTGTTACCTTCTTAGCATGCTTCTTTTTTGAGTTGCTTAATAAATTATCAATGACAATTGTAATTTCTATTGGCTTGAACTCTAGCACATATGGTGCGTTTACATTATCAATTATATCAACCTCTAACTCATGTCCAATATGATATTTCAGGATATTTAGGATATAATTTTTCACAAAAAGAATCAAATCGTCATTTGAAACTCTTGCCGCAGCCATGAAGTTTTCTTTGGTAGTGAATTTTGTTACGGCTAAAATTTTTTTAGTTGCGAAAGTAATTCTATCTAAAAAATTTGATAGTGTATCCTTTGATACTGTTTCATTCTTCTCAAACTTTCTATTAATGTTATAAATTTCGCCTTCAATAGTATTTGCATCAATCCCAATTTGATGATGTAAGTTTAGCACATCTTCTATGTCTAAGGATTGTATAGATTCCAGAAAACGCACTTGACTTTCCTTTTGTCGCCTTCTTTGCTCCTCTGTAATCCGCTTTGCATTTTCTTCACGAAGTTCTTCTTCAGCTTTTAATCGCCTTAGTTCCTCCTCCTTTCTCAATCTTTCTTCTTCGTCCGCCCTTAATTCCGCCTCTTTACGTCGCTGTTCTTCTTGTGCCCTTTTTTCTTCATTTTGCTTGGCTTTTTCTTCAGCTTGCTCACGTTTTATTTGTTCATCTTCTTTTGCATTTAATAATCTTAAATATTCTTCTTTTGCGGCATTTATTTCTTCTTCAAATTTCTTATCCCCAGTTACTTCAGCTAATTTTGTTAGTTGAGTAAATACCTCAGGAGAAGCATCTTCTACTTTTTCATTAAGTATATTAAGAAGGTCTTTATCGTATTCTAATAATTCAATGTTTTTTGCTTCTGCAATCCTAGAAATAAGATTCAATATTTGAGTCCTAGCTGTCAAATCAATATTCTCCTCTTGGTTGTCTGACCTGTCTTTAATTTTCCACAAAATGGGAGAAACGTAATTCTCTAACTTGGTAAGAGTTTTTTTGAAAAAATCTTCTAATTGTAGTGTTCCTGATGTTTCGATTAAGCCACCATCTCGACTACTCGTTTCTTTAAATTGCTCTGGACTTTCCCAGATTTCTACTCGACCAATTATTTCCCTTGACCCCAAATTGCGATTATACCCTTGCTGCTTTCTTCTATCTATTCCAAAGGGATCATGAGAAGATTCACCGAAAGGATAAACTCTAAATCCATTATTAAATAGAAACACATTACCAAATTGAACCGGCTGCATGCCCATTAATCTCGTAAAATTATTTTTAGCCGAATTATTAAGATAAAAAAGCTGTATGGCGGAATTACCTAAGTGATTATAGCTATTTTGTTCTCTAATTTTATATACCAGTTTGCCCCTGTCGGTTAATGTCGTAATTATATCTTGTCCACCATTATCAATATTTGCCTGTATTTGAGTAGTTCTTATTTCTAGTGTTTCAAAAACGAAATTACCCACTTCTCCATTTACAATATTTCTACTATTTTCATTTGCATTGTTTGCTCTTAATGCATCATCTTCTTTTTTTTCTCTATCCGAAACTATATTGATACTAAAAATTTTACTATTATCGTTTTTATCAAAACTCCCAAAAGGATTAATGAGTTTCTCTAAACTCCATTTTAAATATAGAATCTTATCTCTTGGCCACACACTGTGCAATCCGCCAATTTCTAAAACTACTCCATGATCAAAGCCTTTATACTCTGTAGTATCTATTTCCTTGTGGTCAATTATTATTTCGTCAAACTTTTCAAGTGCATCAACTTCAAAAACATCCCAATTGAATATCAACTGATCATATTTTGTATCCCTTATTGGAGTTTTTGTAGTGAGTTTTAAATTAGACCCAAGTCTATCAGTAGAAAATCTTCCAATTCCTTTTGCTCCTGCATAATGTGAGCGTGGTCTAATTTTACTTCGATAAGTTTTATAATCCTTTGATTTCAAATTTTCATCTTCGACACCTTCCTTTTTAGCCGAATAAGCAACAAACAGCCACCTGTCAATAATGTCCTGCTTATTCATTCCTTTCCCATCATCTTGTATTATTATTCTTTCGTCATCAAAAGTTATTGTCACTTTTTTTGCGTGCGCATCATATGAGTTTTTAACAAGCTCAAAAATTGCCAAATAATCATCTGTAATTAAGTCTTTTCCAATAACATTTTTTAGCTGTGAACTTATCCTGAATTTATATTCACTTTCAATATCTGCTTTACTTTTTTCTAGCTCTTGTATCCTATTTTTTTGGTATTCTTCAAATTTGCTTTGTTGTTCCTCCCAAATAATAGGTATTAATTGATTGTAATTTTCTCTGCCCGTTTCTTTGGTTGCAGCTTTTCTAAATCCTAGCAGTTGATTCTCAACACTTCTTATTGTTCTATTGAGTTTTCGGGATAGCTGATGAATTTTAGGATTGTTTTCGTGGATGTTTTTTCCATCAAGCTCTATGTATAACTTACATACTTCTTCTAACTCTAACCTACTCCATTCAATGCCGGATCGTTCATTTTTTTCACCACCTTGAATCCTGCGATATTTTTTTATGCGTTGAGATTTTGACATTTTACTCTATACTGGTTAAAATACTAATCACAACATCGCCCAGGGATTTTGCCAACAACGGCGGCACAGCATTACCAACCTGCGTATATTGTGGTACTTCAAATTTCCTGTTCGTTCCTCCTGTTGTAATTTTCGACCTGAACTTATACCAATCGGGGAATGATTGAAACCTTGCCATTTCTCTTACCGTGAGCGTTCTAAGCTGGCTCATATCGTAGTGGCAAATATCATCAGGTATAGTAAGCTGGGCAGGGGCAGGTTCATCTTCCCTCAAAGCTCTTTGGCTGTGTTTTTTTGTTTCAATATTTTTCAAATGAGCGGCTACTTCTACCGTGGTATCTAATTTTCTATAATAGCCATCAGCGCCGCCATTTTTTATGTACAGGTTATGTTTTACAAATTCATTCAACAATTTGTTAAGCCCTTCCTTGCTGACTTCCTTACCTACCAATATATTGTAGGCATTCGCCCTGTTGCCATTCTGAAATTCATTAATTACCTGGTACAGGCGAAAGCGGGCTTTTACTGCGTAGCTATGTTGCCGTGGTTCGTGGTTGTAAAAGCTTTCGCCATTAGCCGCAAACGGGCTTTTAAATATTTTGTTTAATTCATCACGGTATGTTACACGGGCTTTTGTATAGCCCGGTTTGCCATCAGTTCTCTTTAAGTCGCCAATTGCTTCTGCGGCAGAGATAAGCTGCTTTCCAGGAGTGGTAATTTTTGGAAACAAAAAACCGTCATACAACTTCTCACTGGTTTCTATATCATAATACTGCAAATCTGCTAAGCCTACGTTTTCAAGTGTATCCTTATTTTTATTAACCAATGCATAAAACTGTAAAGATTCTGTCAACCTTTCATCTTTACGTTTGATACTTATTTTTTTGGCTATATCGTTTCGTATGGCCAGCATTATAAAGCGTGGCCTGTTTTGTGCCACACCAAAGTACTTTGAGTTGAGCAGCATACAAACCGGCACATACCCTTCTAAGGCAAATGCTTTGGCTACCTCAAGCCAGGCATAGTACTTTTTACCGTTTTCTGTAAAGGGTGCAGTAATACCTTTTACATTTTCTAATAATACAAATTTGGGTTGTATTAAGCCTGCAAATTTTGAAAATGATAAAGGCAGTAAATTTTTTGCATTGTTCTTTTCTCTTTTACCTGCCAAGCTAAAACTTTGGCAGGGTGGTCCGCCCGATAACAGGGTAATGTCCTGCTTTTTTAATTTTGCAACAACGGCAGGATTGTTGTTTAGCCATTTCAGCAGTTCATCAATATCACCAATCAATAGCTTACCTTCCAATTCAGTACCGGGTGCTAAATCCGAATATTTGCCATTTCTTGCTTCAAAAGGGTTTTCCCTAAGTCTTTGCTTCAGTTCGTTTTTATCAAAAGCAGTTTTTATCCAAAGCGATTTTTCGGAGGCCTTATTGTTAGCCGCCAGTTTGTCCAAATCTTCCCGTAATAAATTGTATGCAAAAGTTTCGCCAGCCATAGGGGAGAGTTCATTGGCAAAATACAAGTGAAATCCCGCAGCTTCCAGCCCCAAGGTCATACCGCCGCAACCGGCAAATAATTCAATATGTTGTAACTGGCTATCCATAATATTTAAGAATATTGAAAAGAAAGGGCAAAAGTTATGCTTAAATTTTTATTTCTCAGCATTTCGGTAGTTCTATACATTAAGATACAAAGTTATTGTTCTTGCGGGCTTAATCAATTAATATTTCTCAAAGGATATTATTATTTTCAATATAATGATCAGTTGAGTTAACAGTTCATAAAACACGAAGATACTAAAAAAAATAGCAATTTTCACCTCGGATTCATCTTTCAACTCATCAAGTAGCACTTTTCGGTAGAGTTTTTGCCCGGCGCTTTGCCTTTCAGTGCTATTTCTTAAACCCCCTACCCGTAAAAAAATCCGCCAAAGTCTTCTATAGTAGCCCCAATCAACCTTTCCAAAATCTCCAGCGACATATTGTGGCGGCCATTCTCCACTTGGGTAAACCCTCCCGGGCAGGCTATAAGCAGGGTGTGCCAATTTCAGGAGTAGCACTTGTTTCCATACCACCGCTTGTATAAAACCACCGCCAACATTACCACAGCAGCAGTATATTGCTCATCTTTAACAAAAGTATAGTATGAAACAATTATTTGCACTGGCCTGCCTGCTCACCGCCACTGCTGCCATGGCGCAGCAACCACTTTTTATGCCGCAAAACATTAAAGCGGCTTATGCCAACCAAACCCGCAGCATGGATGGCAAGCCCGGCCCCAGGTACTGGCAAAACTTTGGCCGCTATGATATTGCTGTTTCCCTCAACCCTGCCACCCAAACGGTTACCGGCAGCGAAACCATCAGCTATATCAACCGCAGCCCCAACCCCATCAGCAACCCGGTGATTAAACTCATCATGAATATTCACAACCCCGGCACAGCCCGTATGAGCAATGCCGACCCTGGCTATCTTACCACGGGCATACATATTGATAAATTTGCCGAAAATGGGGTGGAAAAACCCTTTCCCGATGCCAGGGGACAAACCTTCCGCGGCATCAAACTCAGCAAACCTGTGGCACCGGGCGACAGCGTGCAGCTGCGCTTTAACTGGCATTATGAACTGAGCGAAGTAAGTGGCCGGGAGGGCAAGTTAGACAGCACCAGTTTTTTCCTCGCCTACTTTTACCCGCGGGTGGCCGTATGTGATGATGTGCATGGCTGGGACCGAATGAACTTTACCGATGCGCAGGAGTTTTACAATGATTTTAATGATTATACAGTAGCCGTAACCGTTCCCACACATTACTTAGTATGGGGTACGGGTACTTTGCTCAATGCCCCCGAAGTGCTGCAGCCTGCCATTGTTGACAGGTTTACCAAAAGCCTCAGCAGCGATGCGGTAATCAATGTGGTAACACAGCAGGATCTTAACAGCAAGAAGGTAACCGCACCTGCCGCACAAAATACCTGGCGCTGGAAGGCAGGCAATATCAGCGATGTGGCTTTTTGCATCAGCAGCAGCTATGTGTGGGATGCGGCCAGTGTGGTGGTGGATAAAAAAACCAACCGCAGGGCCAGTTGCCAGAGTGCTTATACTACAGGGGCGGGTAAGTTTGTCAACCAGGTAAAGCATATCCAGCATTCGCTGGACTGGCTGAGCAATAACTGGCCCGGTGTGCCATATCCCTTTGAAAAAAGTACCATCATACAGGGCTTTGCCGATATGGAATACCCCATGATGGCCAACGACAGCCCGCAGGATGATGATAATTTTCAGCGCTTTGTGGCCGAGCATGAAATTGCCCACAGCTGGTTTCCGTTTTACATGGGTATTAACGAACACCGCTACGGCTATATGGACGAGGGCTGGACAACAGCTTTTGAACACCTGATTGGCATTGCCGACATGGGCAAAAAAGAAGCCGTAGATCTGTTTATACAATTCAGGGTGCAGGGCTGGGCTCAACAACCATCCGACGAAAGCCAGGTGCCCATCATTACGCCGGTAAATATATTGAGCGGCCAGGCATTGGGCAACAACGAATATGGCAAACCGGCACTGGCTTACCTGGCTTTAAAAGATATGCTGGGCGATGAACTGTTTAAAAAATGCCTGCATGGTTTTATGGACCGCTGGCATGGTAAACATCCCATACCCTGGGATATGTTCAACAGCTTCAACAATATTGCCGGCAAAAACCTCAACTGGTTCTGGAACAATTGGTTTTTTACACCTTATTACATGGACCTGTCGGTTGACAAACTCACTCCTTCCAAAACGGGCTATACACTTACTGTTAAGAATACCGGCGGTTATCCCATACCCACCGATGTGGTAATTGAATATGCCGATGGCAGCAGCCAAACCCTGCACCAAACAGCAGCCATTTGGGAAAAAAATCCGCAGCAGGCGAGCATTGCCATCAATACCAAAAAGAAAATTATTTACCTGAAACTGGATGGCGGCATATTCATAGATGCTACGGAGGATAACAATACCTGGGGTTCAAAGGAAGAGGAAAAAATGTCCATTACAGATGCTGACCTGGATGCGCTTACCGGCATCTACAGCACCACACAAATACCACTTAAAATTACGATTGGCAGAGCCGAAGGTACCATTACCATGGAGGCCACAGGGCAGGAAAAAGTGACTATGCAGCCGGAGGATAAAACCACTTTCACTTTCAGGCAGGCAGGGCTTACCCTTATTTTTGACCCGGCTAAAAAGGAAATGACATTGAAGCAGAGCGGTGCCAGTATTGTGTTTGCCAGGCAGTAAGGGTTGATTGATTGAATAGTGTGCAGGTATTAAAAGATGGAGGATTGTAACACAATAAAGTATTAAAAAGGATGCAAAAAAATGGCCGGCTTGTTACCGGCCATTTTAAAAAATTGATTTGTTTAAGCGTCTGAACTGCCATCAATGTACACACCGCAATGCCCGCCGGGTCCAAAGCCACCGTATGGCCCCAGGCAGGGAAGGTCCTTACAGCAAATGTCTACACAGCCGCAGGATGCACCATAAGGCAGGCACCCGATAGCAGGAGGTTGAATACCACCCCTTACATTTTTGAGTTGTTCCCGGCTGAGTTTTTTGCCAGACAGATTGTTTTTTTTACCCATAGAATCATGCAGTTTTTAGGTGTCAAAAGCTGCCAAAAAATTTGGTGTATAATTTTGCCTACTCTTTTACAGGTTTTCGGCTGCGCCTGTGGAGGTAAAAGGTACGCTTTTCAATTGAGAAATGCAAACCCCCGCCTTAGTTATTGATGGTGGCTGTAATAATACGGTTATGTACAGCGGGTAATCTGTGAGATGGTAACTGGCTGATTGTTCCGGTTGGCCATTATTTTGCGGGGGCATTACCATAAGTGTTCGGAAGACTTTGTAAAAAGTAGCTGTTTTTCTTCAAGCCAGAATGGCTGACATTATTATAGAAAATTTTTATTGATTAAGGGCAGAAATCCTGAAGGGATGATATAATACCGACGATGCAATGAAAACAGACCAATAGATAAAGAGTAAAGCGCAATGCATGTCGGCATTATACCATTTATCATTGGCCTGATTTATAAGTCAAAATGGTATAAGATGATGTATCACCCCTTCGGGGTTAGGCCAGAATTTGACATGCTTAACTATAATAATATCATCCCTTCGGGATTATAAGTATGGTGATCAATTTTCCGGACAGTTGTGCTGTCCCCACCGACCACCACCAGAACGATATGCGAAAATTATATATAACCTATCCCTATTAAATTGATAATCAGCATTATAGAAAATCCGTTCGCCGCTGGTTAAAGACTTGCCTTTGCCGGCAGGCAGGCGCAGGCGGCGGCAAAAAGATTGATGAGTTTCAAATTCGCAAAACTTGTCCCGAATAGACGGGATTCGTAATACAGCCGCTGCGGGCTGCACCTTCGGTTCAACATTCATACTTCGTATTTTGGTTATTGCAGCAGTTTTGCGGCCACCCCGCCCGGGGAATTTGAAATGTACCCTATATTACTCACAGCTTCCGGGCAGAGTACCTGCAATTCAGTTTTCAAGTGCTTCCAGCACTTTAGGAAAGTTTTCTTTAATTTTTTCCGGACGTATATCAATACAAAGATTGATTTTTAAATGCTTCATTATTTTTGGAAGATTGCTGTACAAATCATCTAACCTGTTTTTTTCCGCATCAAGTTCTTCACTGCTTCCATCCCTTTGCAGTATTCTTTTTTTAAGATCATTGATCTTTTTTTTCAGTTTTTTCAGGGTATCATCCGTAAAATTTTTATCATCAAAAAATCCGGTATCAATATAGCAGGGGATAAATTTCTTCTCCGGGAAAAAACGTTTGAAATTCAGCGTATTCAGTGTTTCTATGCCTACCCAGCCTGAGCTGAGGCTGTTGGTGGATATGATGGAAATGGTTGCCTGCGATCTTTTGATGCTTTGGGTGATAAAGTCATCTATACCCGTTCCGCCAATCATGGTATCTGAGTCGAGTATTACGGTGATGTTTTTTTTCAGCAATTTCTTTTTCAGCATGGCTGCCGTATCCTCATCGGCATGGTTGTAGGAAATGAATACTGTTTTTTTCCTGGCCTGGCTTCTCTTCTTTTTTTGCAGTGCTGTCTTATTTTTTTGCACGGCATCTTTTACCTGTTCATTCTTAGTATTGAGGGTAAGGGTTTTGAGCCATTCTTCATAATAGCTCAGCAGCTCAAGCTGTTCATCAATGCCCGGTCCGCCGTAATAGGTTTCATTCAGTGCAAAACTGATTTGTACCAGTTTATCCTGGGGCTGGTTATTGCGTTTTATTTCAGAAAGGTTCAGCCATATTTTGTGCAGGTAGGGATACAGCCTGTCCCTGGTGGCGGCATCCTTTATTTTGTATGCCTCATCGGTGGTACTCAGTGCAGCAGTCAACTTATTCTGCAGGATGATTTCTGTATGTATGCGCAGCAGGTTGATGCGCAGGTAACGGATATTTTTATTGTACTGGCCAAATTCGTTGGGCAATGCGGGGTTGGTGCCGGGTGCCCCATTGGTACAAATGATCCATGCCTTGATCTTGTAGTTATTATTACCAATTTTATAGGGGATGTACTGGTAATACAATTGCAGTTCATCACCGGGGATGCCGGGCAGCTCCACTTTCTCCATCTGCATGGCGCTGAGGTCGAGCTTTGATGCATCCAGCTGCAGCAGCACAGCAGGTTCACAGCTGTCCACCGCATTGTCAATATCTTTATCGGCAAAGGTTTTTTTACCCGGGTTGGTTGCCCAGTAATAGGCACTCCTCAGCCTGCCTCCTGAAGCGGCCAGTGGCACAAAGGCCGAGAGCTTATTACCGGTTTTAATTTTTACAGGGCAAAGCAGGTAGCGCCTTACCTGGTTGTATATGGCATCGGCAACTGCCTGGGGGGCCGGATTTTCCTTAGCCAGTATTTCCTCAAAATGATCGTTAAAACCCACATCAAACCTGGCCATGCATTTGCCATCACTCTGAAACCGGCGAAAGTAAATGCGTGACTGTGCAGGTGCATTAAAAAGCAGCTTGTAAAAATGCTCCTCACCCATGCCGCAGGTATTGATTACACTGCGGGCATTGCAGTACTTTTTTTCATCATCCCAGGGGCCGTTGTAAGGGATATTGCGGCCGAAAATATTGCCAAAGTAACGGATGCGCTCATTTTCGCCAGGCTCCTGCCAGCGGGGTTTTTCAGGTCGGTTGGGATTGGCCTTTATGTAACGGTAATCAAACAATGGGAATTGTAAGGTAATAAACATAAAGAATCAGGTTTGTTTTAGCCACCTTCTGAACAAGCCCTTTCCTTTCCGGGAATGTGATTCCCCGGAAAAAAAGGGCTCCTTGCCGTTGTCGACAGGATAAAGATAAAAAAAACAGGTTGATTTGCAAGGGTGTTTATTGGCGTGCTTCAAATTGCCGAACTTGATTTTGGTTTTGTGTGGTGGGGACAACACCCAAGCAGGCTGGCCCTTACATATTATTACAGATGAGCAAAGCTGCAGGACTGTAGTAAGAAATCCGTTTCGGTATGTCATAAAAAAAGCCGCACCTGTAAAAGATGCGGCTGCTAAGCATTCTATTAAATTATTTTACCAGCTTCAGTTCGTCAATCAGGTTTTTAGCACCGCCCAGTTTATCAATGCACCAGAGCACATAGCGCACATCCACACAAATGGTGCGGTTCAAATCCTTGTCAAAAGCCAGCTTATGGCTGAGGGCTTCGTAGTTGCCGTCAAAAGCCAGGCCCAGCAGGTTGCCATTGGCATCTATTACAGGGCTGCCGCTGTTGCCACCGGTAATATCGTTGGTGGTGATAAAGCTCACAACCAGGTCGTTGTATTTTTTATCAGCATACTGGCCAAAGTCTTTTTTGCGCAGCAGTTCCAGCTGTTTGGCCGGTAAATCAAATTCATAATCACCTGCTTTGTATTTTTCCAGCAGTCCCTTGCTGGTACATACATAATCATAAAAAACACCATCCCTTGGGCGGTAGCTTTTTACATTGCCATAGCTTACCCTCATACTGAAATTGGCATCGGGATACATTTTTTTAACACCTGCCGGGTTCATTTCCATAATGCCCCTCAGGTAAGCCCTGCCAATCTCATTGTTCCTGTTGATGAAGGCAGTGTACAGCGGACCGTATTTTGTATTGTAGCTTTTTACAAATGCGGATGCATAGGCAAAAGCAGGGTCGTTCTGCAGTGTTACACCATCCGGGTTGGCAACAAAAGCATTCCACTTAGCATCGTTTAAAATCATGGTATTGGCAAATACTGACCTGGCCCATGCCTTATAGCTGGCTTCTTCCCTGGGATCGCCAAAATTGGCTTTCAGGCTTTCAAAAAAACCAACCGGGTGCTGGCTCTTATCAATATTATTGTAAAACATCATGGTAACCGATGCAAGAATCTTTTCATCACTTGGTTGATCTTCGGCTTCTAAAAGCCTTGCCCTTGCCGCACTGGCGGCATCAATGGCTTTTTTTACATCTGCGGCAGTGCTGCCCGTTTTTACCAGTGCATCTTCCACCAGCAGGAGGGAGCTGGCAAAAGCCGCCAGCGGAGAACCCAGCACACCTTCTCTTATATACTGCCTGTGTTTGGAATAAGGCCGCCAGGTGGTATAATTCTTTTCATAATCGCTGAAAATATTTTCATAATCCGGCTTGCCCTTTGCCCAGCTTAAAAATGCCTGTTCTGTTTTTTGTTTCTCCTCGTAAGTTTTAAACTTCAGCAACTGCTTGCTTTCTCCATCAAAAAATTTCCAGTAATTGGCCACACTTGCATAGTTGCTGGCCAGCTTCAGTTTTATTGCAGGGTCTTTTATCATCTGCTCGTACATGGCTTTCAGCCTTACGTCACGCAGGCTTACCAGTGTAGGGTTGTCAATATCTGTTTTCAATTTTATACCAAAAGAATTTTCGTAGCGGTTGGTGCTGCCCGGGTATCCGTAAATCATGGCATAGTCACCATCTTTAAATCCCTTGATGGATACCGGCAAAAAATGCTTTGGCTTTAAAGGCACATTATCGCTGCTGAAATCAGCAGGTTTGCCATCTTTGCCTGCATACACCCTGAAAACGGAAAAATCGCCGGTATGGCGTGGCCACTCCCAGTTATCCGTATCACCACCAAACTTTCCCACGCTTTCGGGCGGCGCACCTACCAGGCGTATATCCCTGTATGTTTTGAACACATACATGATGTACTGGTTGTTGTTAAACATACTGAAAATCTTGCCGGCAACGCCATTCTCATTGTCCAGCACCTTATCCGTAATGCTTTTGTATACGGCGGTTATTTTCTTTATCCTGTCAGCCCATGCAAGGCCCTTCACCCCTTCTTCCACTTCTTTGGTTACGTCCACAATCTTATCCAGAAACTGAACGGTAAGTGAAGATTTTATTTCCTGGTCTTTGTTATACGCATAAAATCCGTCCCGCAGGTAATTGTGCTCTACTGAAGATGCTGTGGCAATAGCTTCGTATCCGCAGTGGTGATTGGTGAAAATAAGCCCCTGGTTGCTTACAATTTCACCGGTGCAGCCGGCACCAAAAATCACGATGGCATCTTTTATACTCGATTTATTGATGCTGTACAGTTGCTCTTTGGTAAGCTTCAGCCCTTTTTTTACCATATCATTGTATACCTGCTCACCCAGCAGCATGGGCAGCCACATGCCTTCATCGGCAGTTGCCTTTAACAGGGTGACAGACAGTATCACCGAAACAAAAAACTTTTTCATATTTCATGCAAAATTTAGGCAGCAAACCTACTTAATTTTAGTTGGAAACGCCCGGATTTTTTGCAATATGTACAGGCGGGTAATTCGCTGATTTGCCTCTATCCGGCAATGTTTCAGGTGCTAACAACCGACTGGATACAAAAAAGCCGGGGAACTGCCAATACAAGGCTGTTCCCCGGCACTGCCAGCAAATTGTTACACCTCAAGAAAGCGGCAAGCTTTATTGGGTGCGGCAAAACATACAAGACCCATGTTGGGGCAGCACTGGCTGGTGAGGTTGCAGTTTTCACCTGGCCCGTAACAAACTCCATTAATGGGCGGACGTAATCCACCCACCAACTGTTTCATTTCGTTTTTTTTCAGCTTTTTCATACTTATGATGTTTTAATGTGTAAATACAGCGCCACCTGCTGCAAATTGGTTACATAAAATAGTGGCTTATAGCATCGTTATAATTGTATTAATGAGCAAGTTGAAAATAAGTCCCTGGTATTGTGTTTTAGTGTTGTTTTTATGGTAGTTCTGCCTGTGTATCTTCTTTTTGATGTTTATTCTTTATTTCGGCTGTTCTTCTATCTGTACGATAAAGATAATGTTTTTTTGCATATCAGCCCAGTGCTGCGTTTTTTTCTGGAGTCGTTGTTAGTGCCGTTGTTGGTGTTAGTGCCGGGGGATTTGCAGCGGGGCAATCACCAACAACCTTGTGGCCAGCTCTTGTTACTGGTAAGCCAATGCTCCAGGCAACACAAGCAGCAGCGGTGGCAGGAATAAATATCTTTGGAGCCGTTGTTGGTGTTCGTGCCGCGGGCCTGCAGCTGAGCAACCACCAATAACCTCATGTAGAAGCACTGGTAACAGGAACTCTTTTTGCTAATCATTAAAATGTGTAAGAAAATCCCATTCAGTGGTATTAAGAATATAGAATGATGCGGACGAATAATAGTATTCCTCAGGCAACCTGCACAAACCTGCTTTAACAGGGTTATTATGCAGATAGTCTAATTTTTGCTGAAATACCTTATCTGTTCTCAGCTCAATACTGAGTGGATTGCGTTCCCAAAACTGGTATTGCCTGTCTTGGGCATCCACTTTAAAATGGGCCAATACATCCCTGTGATTTTTCAGCAGGTCTTTTTTTATCTGCTGGGCGGTGAATTTCAGAAAATCTCTTTGTACTGCATCTGCACTTATCCCCCGTTGAATATGCCATATAAGGTGCAAATGATTGTCCATTATCACAAATGCGTATAAGATTATTCTTTTGTCTTGTACCAGGAAGCGCAGGCTGTCTGTAATAATTTTTTTGTACTTATCAGGCTTCAGAAGTTTTTTCCATTCAAGGTTTGTAGCAGTGAAGAATTGAGGATAGGTGTTGATGGTATCGGCCATTTTGCATAACAGATTTGTGATTCAAAGATATTTATTTTAGTTGTAAATCCCTGTGTTGTTGGTGGGGCTATCGGCAAAAGTTGGCAGGAGTTGTTGGTGAAGCCAACCCACAGGGCTAACGCTCAACACCAACAACGGCGCAGATGGCAGGAAGTTAAGTTGTGGTGAATCCAGCACACAGGGCTAACGCTCAACACCAACAATGGCAGGAAAAGTTGTTGGTGAAGCCAACCCACAGGGCTAGCGCTCAACACCAACAACGCGCTGAAACACCAACAATGGCAGGAGTTGTTGGTGAAGCCAACCCACAGGGCTAACGCTCAACACCAACAATGGCAGGGAGGAGCCGGCAGCAGGGCAACCACCAACATGCTTGTAGATCATCATTTTCCTGCGCCGCATCTTACTTCCCTTCCGTTTCCAGCTTCCATAAATTTTCGGTAACCAGGTTTACCGCTTTGCGCAGGTAGCGCCTGTAAGTGCTGAAGGGCAGGTTAAGGTAATCGGCCGCCTGCTCCTGGCTGCCTGCGGGGTTAAAAAATGTGCGGAAAAGCACCCGGTGAAATTTATCATCCTTTACCGATTCCTTTATTTTATCCGTGGCATCGCCCAGGCAATCTTTGAGTGAAGCCAGCAGTATGGCAGTATCGTTTTCACTACCGGCAAAATTCATTACAAAGCGGCTGCGCAGCAGCGGGTTGGCCATCAGCCTTTTATCGTTTTGGTAATCCTTTAATGCTTCGTATACACTGGTGGCAAATTCTTCTTCACTCAATACCACCATCTGCACCTGTTTGTCATCATTGGCTATTTCAAAACCCAGTTCCCGCTGGCCAAGCTTGTTCAGCCAGGTGCCGGGCGGTGTTTTACGCCAGTCGTGCATGTACCATCCATGCGGCATGCCGTTTACATTAAAATCAAGTGGTGATACCTGCTCCAGGTCGGCATAGGTGAGTACCATGCTCCAGAAATCGGGGAAGGCACAGTTGAGCAGGGTAATGGCCAGGCCCGGTGCAGATAGATAATACTGCACGATGGCAAGAAACATACTGCTCTGCAGGTTGCTCACCCCCTGGTAGCTGTCGTCGGCCATCCAGTAACGGAAAAGTGTGCATACATCGCCCTTGCGCAGGTTAAAGTTTTGTACGGCATATTTTTTAGCTTCCAAGGTGATGTCATCCTCAATGGGTGCGTTGCTGTCTATCTCATTGATGTTGATGCGCATCACGAAGCCGCATGGTTTTTTTTCAAAATTGCGGAACACCCATACCTGGGCAGCTTCATGGCCAATCCAGCTCCTGAACTGCAGCAGGCTTTCGGCGCCCTCATGTTTTTCCACCATCGCCTCCAGGTAAGGCTGGTCGGCAGGCATCATTTGCTCCATCCAGTGGCTGCCGGATTCCTGCCAGTCGAAATAGGGGCGTACCATGGGGTGCTGCCGGTGAAGGAAGTTGAGCATAAACAGTACTATCCGCATTTCATCACCGCTTATCTGATCAAACTTAGCGGTATAATACGTGCGGATGCGGTTGTACAGCTCCTTGTTCCAGTCGGGATTACGCCAGCGCAGGTCGGCGCAAATGGCATCCCTGGCCAGGTCGTGCGGATACAGCCCCAGCCGGTTACTTTCTATAAACGACAATTCCTGCAGCCATTCAAACAGCTCCGATGCATCCTCCACACCCATTACCTGCTGCAGCAGCGATTCTGTAGTGATGTATACAATGGCGCTTATCTCCAGGGCAATGCGGTGCGCCGGGCTGGGCGCTTTTTGTATAAAGCTTTCTAATAAAGTGCGTACCGTATCAGGCGACTCATCCGGGTTGAATTTTTTGCCCGGAAACTGTGCATACATATCAGCCACCACGCTCAATGCCAGCGGGTGCCCGTGTGTGAAGTCGAGTATGCTGCTGAGTTCCTGCTCGGGTACATTGCGTTTCAGCAGCAGCTGCCTGCTTTCTGCCGGTGAAAGATTGCGGATCTGCAGCACTTTCATCAGCTGCTGCCAGCCATTGTCCAGCACCCAGTTTTTAGAGGGGGCTTTGCGGCCGCTGAGTACCGTCAGCACATTGTCGGGCATCTGCGGCAGAAATTCCTGGCGCATCCAATCGTCAATAGGCGTAAGTTTTTCGTAGGTATCCACAAACAGTACCAGCCTGTCGTCTCTTTTTTGCAAAGTAATAAAAATATCCTCCTGTGTTTGCAGCTGCTCCTGCAGTGCTGCAATAAAGTGCTGTGGTGCGGCATTGGTATCCCGCCCATCAATATGTATAAAGGAAATAAGCTGATCCCGGCAAAAATCTGTGTATTCTTTTACAAGGGTTGTTTTGCCCTGGCCTCCCGGGCCATGGATGTACAGCAGAAAGCTGGACAGCTCCGGTGCCTGAACGATTGATTTGAACAATTGTAATTCTTTTTCCCTGCCGGTAAAATACTGGCGCCTGGTGGTAGAAAGAATATCGGCTAATTTTCTTGCCATAGCAGTTGGTGATGAGTAATAATACGGCGTATTTTTTCTAACTACAAGTATACGATAAAAAAGAGGTAATGGTTTTAATAAAAAAGATAAACCGGCTAAGAGTGAGGCTGGTATTGACAAATTCATTTTTTTGATGATGCACGTGAAGAAATTGTTCAGCCCCCTGCACAATAAAAAAGCGTTGCAGAACGATTAATAACAGTAATTTAATTATCCTCTCAGTTTCTGAACTGAACAAAAACCACAAGTATGACAACAACTGTTCGCAATGCGGCGGTGATGATACTATTGCTAATGATGGCGGGTTTTGCCCCGCTTCCCGGCAGGGGAAAACTGCGGAGCTGCACGTTTGCAGGCAGCACTTTCAGCAAATTGGTTTCAGGGGATTATTCAGTTAAAAACAAAGCAGGCATGCATACTGCTGTAAACCCGGCTGCAATCGGGGTAAATGAAAATGCTTTTTCGCTGGCAATGAAAGGGCTGGCTTATTGCAGGCAAAAAGGGCTTGCAGGTAAAACGCAGGTTATTACAATCATTGATTTCAGCAGGCCATCTGCGCAAAAAAGACTGTTTGTAATTGATATCAACCGGGGGAAACTGCTGCTGCAGTCGCTGGTGGCACATGGAAAAAATTCCGGCGAAATGTATGCAAGCCGTTTTTCAAACAGGGCAGAGTCGAACCAGAGCAGCCTCGGTATGTATGTTACAATGGATACCTACACCGGCAGGCATGGCTATTCACTCAGGCTCAAGGGTTGCGAAGCTGGTATTAATGACAATGCTTACAACAGGGATATTGTGCTGCACAGTGCAGGCTATGTATCTGCTTCATTTATTAAAGCAAAGGGTTTTGCAGGCAGAAGTGAGGGCTGCCCGGCAGTGCCCGAAAATGTGCACAGGAAAATTATTGACTATATCAAAGGCGGAAGCTGCCTGTTTATTTACCATCCTTCGCCGGATTATATAAAAAATTCAAAACTACTTAACTGGTAACACTGGTTGGATATTGGAAAATATGCCTGCATACGTATGTGCTGCAGGCATACTAAACAGTTTATTGTTAGGCACGACAGATGAACGGAATGCCCGCTGTACAGGCGGGCTTTCGTATTTATTAGTTTACAGTATGCAGATGGTAGTTAACAGGTTACGGCTGTAACTGTACGCTGTTAACTGTTAACCGTCAACCATTATTCATCTTTATACAAAAAAAGAAGCCACCACCTGGCAGGTAATACCAAGCGCCAGCCCTGCATAAATTTCCCGGGGCTTGTGGTCGCTCACTACCAGGCGTGCAGTGCATACCAGGCCGGTAAGCAGCAATGCTGCCGAAAGTGGCCAGGTCATCAGCATGCTGTTGGTTTTCATAATTATTAAAAAGAAACCCAGCACACCGCCCATACCAATGGCATGCATGCTTATTTTCATGTAAATATTCACCAGCAGGGCAGCATAGGCATTGATAAAAACGCCCAGCATAAAACTGATCATCAGTGGTGGATACTGCTGGTTTTTCAAAACCCAAAAGGTCCAGAAATAAAACGTGCCGGAAGCGATATAGGGTATGATGCGGTCTTTTTGAGTACGTAAAAATATGGACTGTATAAAATTCAACCCCTTTAAAAGTAATACGGTGATGCCCGGAAACAATACCGTGTTAAAGCTGATAGAGGCGAGGTTTCTGCCCTTTTCTGCGGGGCTGAGCCCTGCAAAGCAGGAGGGATGTATGTACAGCATGAACAGGGTTACATAAGCCGGTATAAACAGCGGATGAAAAACATAGGATACAATATGCGATAGGATGCGCAGTACCAGAGGTTGCGTATGATCTGTACTGCTGTTGCCTGCTGTAATTGTTTGTTGCATCATAATTCTTTTCTTAACCTTGCCACAGGTATGTTCAGCTGCTCCCTGTATTTGGCCACAGTGCGGCGGGCGATATTATAGCCTTTTTCAGTAAGCAGTTCAGTAAGCCTTTCATCACTCAGCGGATGCTTTTTGCTTTCGTCACCAATCAGGTTACTCAGTATTTTTTTTACTTCCCTGGTACTCACTTCTTCTCCACTGTCTGTTTGCAGGCTTTCGCTGAAGAAGAATTTGAGCCGGTAAGTGCCAAATTCTGTCTGTACAAATTTACTGTTGGCCACCCTGCTTACGGTGCTGATATCAAGATTGGTTTTTTCGGCTATATCTTTCAGTATCATCGGTCGCATTTCTGTTTCATCGCCGGTGAAAAAGAACTCATGCTGGTAGTTCATGATGGCTTCCATGGTGCCCAGCAGGGTATTCTGCCGCTGCTTGATGGCATCAATAAACCATTTAGCCGCATCAATTTTCTGTTTGATAAAAAGCACGGCTTCCTTCTGCCGCTTATCTTTTTTGCTGCCCCTGTCATAATCCTTCAGCATATCCCTGTATCCTTCGCTTACCCTCAGTTCCGGTGCATTTTTACTGTTGAGTGTAAGTTCCAGCACACCATTGTTGTTCATGATGAAAAAGTCGGGGATGATATAGCTCTCAGCATTGGATGGGCCGCCAATATTGCCGCCGGGCTTGGGGTTCAGCTTGATGATCTGGTTAATCACGTCTTTCAGCTGTTCATCTGTAAGGCCAAGGCCACGCTGAATTTTTTCGTAATGTTTTTTGGTAAACTCCTCAAAGTATTTTTCCAGTACGGCAATGGCCATTTCAACTGATTTGCCGCCTTCGCTGATTTTTCGCTCCAGTTGTATCAGCAGGCATTCCTGCAGGTTGCGGGCACCAATGCCGGGCGGGTCAAATTGATGGATCATTAAAATAATCCTCGCTATCTCTTCCTCGGTGGTAATAATATTCTGCCTGAAGGCAAGGTCGTCCACAATAGAGCTGATATCCCTGCGCAGGTAGCCATCATCATCAATACTGCCCACCACCTGTTCGGCTATCGGCTGCAGCCTTTCATCAAGATTAAGGTGTCCCAGTTGCTCCAGCAGCATTTCATTAAAGCTTGTTTCCACCCTGTGGGGCATCACTTTAGCCTCGTCCTGCTCGGGGTAATTGTCGTCACGCAGCTTGTAATCTCCCACTTCGTCATCTCCCTCCTGTACATAATCACTTATGTCAATATCATCATATTCCGTTTCACTGCCATCAGGGTCCATGTCTTCTGCTTCAATTTCATCAGCCTTACTTTCAAACTCATCTGCCCCGTCTTCCTCTCCCATTTCAAGCGCCGGGTTTTCTTCCAGTTCCTCTTTAATGCGTTCCTCCAGGTTGGCAGTAGGTACTTGCAGCAGTTTCATCAGCTGAATCTGCTGTGGAGATAGTTTTTGTAATAACCGCTGTTGTAAGCTGGTACTTAAAGCCATTTTTCAGATATTCTTATTTTTGGTGGTCATGTAACCGGCAGCCGAAAATTTTCCGGCATTTTCCCAATCTCATGAACTGGTTTTTACGTAATTTACATACAAAGCAACTGAAATTTTGCATACAAAACTGTTTTTTTTAATTTTTTGCACGGTTTTTGTGGCGGGCGCTGCCTCCGCACAGTTTACGCAGCCGCAGGTGTTGCATTTATACCCCGCTGTGCCTGCTAAAAAAAAGCAGGTGAATTTTTTTTCATTGAATAATACAGCCTTCAATAATATACACCGCCAGGCACCCAAACCTTCTGTACGTATTATTGCTCCCAACTTTTATACTGCCGGTTTTGGTTTTTTCTGCCGGCAGGAGCTCAAGCTGGAAAAAATAACCAGTATCCCTTTCCGCTTCCGGTTGGGCAGTGTTATCAGCTGCGACAGGCTGGAAGGAAAAAGGGTAAGCATTACACAGTAATCCGCTCTTCATTCAAGCCCAACATGGTTTTTTCTTTCAGGACAATCCATATTGATGAACTGCCTTAAAAAAGTTTTTTTGCAACGCAATAACTTTTTCTGCCATCCGTTTATACTCTTGTAGATCCAAATCTTTTTTAAAAACCTCTTTAACCAATATGCTATGGATAAGGTTATAGCAGTGGTTGTTACGTACAACCGCCAGGCACTCCTTTCTGAATGTATAAATGCCCTTCGCAGCCAGACCCGCAGGCCCGATGCAATTCTCATTGTAAATAATGGCAGTACTGATAATACTGAGCAGTGGTTGCAAAGCCAGGACGACCTGTTTTTTGTAACACAGCAAAATGTAGGCTCCAGTGGCGGCTTCAGTACCGGTATTACCTGGGCGTATCAGCAAGGGTACACCTGGATATGGTGCATGGATGATGATGGCTACCCAAAGGAGGATGCGCTTGAAAAACTGCTGCATAACAGTGACAATGAACTGTGCCTGCGCAACTGTGCCGTAATTGATAAGGCAGATAAAAAAACATTTGTATGGAAAACGCAGCAGTATAAAACCATTGATGAAGTGAACTGCAGGGTGATTGAGGGAATTGGTCATCCTTTTAACGGTACCATGCTGCACCGAAGGATTGTGGAGCGGGTGGGAGTGCCGCAGCCAAAATTATTTTTGTGGGGGGATGAAACAGAATATTACTATCGCATTGTGAAGCAAAACAGCATACCTGTCTGCACCATTTCAGACAGTATTCATTATCACCCCGCCACTGCTTTTTCTTACAAGCAGGACTGGGATTATAAAACGGGCTGGAAGATGTATTTCTATATCAGGAACCGTTTTCACATTCACCAGGCTAAGTTCAGTAACAGGCTGATGGCTTTTGCACATTATATATGTTTTCTTGCAGCATTTGCAGGCATTGTACTGCTGTACCAAAAGTCGGATAAGTTTAAAAAACTTGGTTTTATCTTCTGGCCGGCCAAAGATGCTTTTGCTAAAAAGTTTCATGCCGACCCGCCCTTTATCCTGGCGAGGCTTAAACTGCAGGGCAGTATTTCTGCAGCAGCCCTTTTTAACAATTATATCAGGAACACAGTGGCCAACCTGATTGCCCCCTTTACTTTCAGCCGGGCAAGAAGAACAGCGGCCGGGGCATAAGTATACTGCATGGCAGGGGTACAGAGATAATCATTTTCTTCTGTTAATATGGTGGGTTTGTACTCACCTTTTTTTATGCAATTACCCGTACAGGCTGAAAATCACATATGTTATACCAATTACACATAGGAATTAGTTCAACTGTTTGTGGTACTGACGCTACGGTTAGTATTGTTAATATAATGTCGGAGGTTTCACTCCGACCAGGAGCAAAGCCTCTTGGCCGACCTACTTTGGATTAGCTTAGAAATGATTGGACTATTTAATAAGTAGCGTCGGTATTAAGCAGTAGTGCCGTCTGTTGCGGCAACAGGTACGGGAATTTTCTTTTTCTCCTTCCTGGCATTGTCCCATATGATGAGTATGGCTATCAGGTAAAAAGGGGTGCAGGGTATTTTATACCTGCACAACGTACCAAAATTAAAGGTGGTGGCGCCAATAAACAGTGCAAAAAGTACCGAAAATAAAAAACAATAGAGCACGGCGGGGTCTTTAATAATGGTACGCACAAAGCGTCGTAATCCGGTTTTTAAAAGTACCGAGAAGGTAAGCAGCATCATGGCCATACTTTCTAATGATGACAGTAAAGTGGAGATTTTGCGGGTTTCCCAGATGAAAGGACGGTACAAAGTGGTGATGATTGCGGCCGGCATCATTTTAATCAGGCTTACTATTGATCCGTCAAATTCAACCCAGGGCTCAAAATTGGAATCTCCTATACCTGCTGCAGCCTGGTCCTTGAAATTCTGCTGCTGGCTTTTTATGCGGTCGCCAAGCCCATCAGCCGCAAAAGCGCCCAGCTCAGCCTGAAATTTATTCATCACCTGCATGCCTGCAAATATGCAACCCACTATCAGCGTGGGCCCCAGCATTATTTTTACAAATTTATTTTTAAGCAGGTTAACGTTCTTGAGTATTAAAAACAGCATGAAGAACGGCACATAGGAGATAAGGATATAAATTTTAAGGTTGAGCAGCATATAACTGGCCAGCAGCACAATCATAGTATTGCGCAAAAGCCCCTGTTTTTTATAAAACATTTCATACAGGGAGTAGGTAAGCCAGCCCATGGCACCGGTACAAATAGGATCTTTTAAAATACCCGAACTCCAGAAAATAAAGGTTGGAAGGTAAAGCAGGGCGATAGCCAGCTGCTTGTGAAGATGGGGGTACAGCTCGTAAAAAAAACGGTACAGCCTCCACACCCCCGAAAAGGAAACCATAGAAAAAAACAGGTTGATAATGAGGTATTTGCCAAAGGTGAAAAATGAGAAAATGGTTACCAGCCTGGCCACCATGTAGTTGTTTTCATCATTAAAATAGCCCAGGTTCCACATATCAGCCAGCAATGCCTGGTCAAAATTTTTGCCCTTGGTGAATATCCATTTAATATTGGAAGGGTCGTTCAGTATCAGCTTGAAAATATTATGGCCCTCCACCCAGTAAAGCAGGTAAGAATCGCTTTGCTTATTGGAAACGCCTATGATGAAAAAGGTAAAAGCGATGGTGCTGATTATTTTTATCCAGAAGGCCCGGGCATGGTACTTACGCAGCAGCGGGTCAGTGTATTTTTTGCGCCTCAGCGAAAAAATAAAATAAAAAATGCCTACGTATATCGGAAATAATATATAATCGAGATAGTTCATGCGTCGTTTAAAACGGCGATGTTATTTAAGGGGTTAAGAAAAGTAGATGGGCAAATTTATCTTAAATATTGGGTTTTCATTGAATAATTGCAGTTATTTTGCCACTAAAGTTAATAACACATGTGCGGAATTGCCGGATCAGTAAATTTCAAGCTCTCATACGATACCATAAAAGCACAGATGCTGCACCGGGGCCCCGATGAACAAAGCGGTTTTTTGTGCGATAATGTTGACTTTTACCATCTGCGTTTAGCCATTTTAGATATAGGTGGCGGAAAGCAGCCCATGCACCTTGATGAACGGTATACCATTATCTTTAACGGACAGATTTACAACCACGCAGCGTTACGGGAAAAGCTTGAGTTGCAGGGCCGCACATCTTCCGATACAGAAACCCTGCTGTTGCTTTACCGCAAGTACGGCACAGACTTTCTCGATCATTTAGACGGCATGTTTGTATTTGCACTGTACGACAGGCAGGAAAAGCAGCTGTTTATTGCCAGGGACAGGGCAGGTAAAAAACCCCTGTATTATTACCAGGATGGGGAAAAGCTGGTTTTTGCCAGTGAGCTGAATTGCCTGAAGGGCTTGCTGCCACTGCAAATGAATGCTGATAATTTTTATCATTACACAAGGCTGGGTACTTTTTACCGCAGCCTTACACCTTATCATAAAGTAACTGAACTGGGCGCCGGCAGCTGCCTGCTGGTCAATTGCGAAAACTTTGCTGTAAAAGAGCAAAGGTGGTGGAATATACATGAATTTTACAGCCGCAGCAGTAATGACACTATTGAGCAGAGCGAAGAAAAAGTAGATGGATACCTGAATGATGCGGTTAAAAGCAGGCTGGAATCATCCGACCTGGAGGTGGGCTGCTTTTTGAGCGGCGGTATTGATAGCGGCCTTGCAACTGCCATCGGCAGCAGATACAACAGCAGGCTTAAAACCTTTACCGTTTCATTTGATGGCGAATACAACGAAGCGCCATTGGCAAAACTGGTGGCGGATAAATACCATACCCAGCATACAGAGATAAAAATATCTTTTGCCAATCTTAAAAACGACCTTGAAAAAATATTGTGCAACTATGGCGAACCCTTTTTCGACAGTTCGGCCATACCCAGTTACTACGTAAGCAGGGAGGCAAAGAAACACCTTACCGTAATACTGAATGGTGATGGTGCTGATGAACTGTTTGGCGGATACCGGCGCTATGTACCCTTTGCCAAATACGATTTTTTCAAAAGCAGTAAACTGGTAAAAGGAAGCGCTTCGCTGCTAAAAAAAGTATTGCCGCCCTCCAACAACAAAAAGTCAAAATACAATTACCTGTACAGGCTGGCGGGGCTGGCTTCCAAATCAAACCTGGAAATTTATCTTTCTGCCGGGGTAGACATTATGGAGGATTATGAAAAAAACATCATTGCTCCTTCCTTTGATTACCTGCAACCCATCCGCAGCGATTTCGATCTCATTGCCAATGCACCCATAAGTGGTTTAAAGAAGATCATGAACATGGACTTTGATACCAACCTGTTCAGCGACTTACTGGTTAAAATGGACATTGCCACCATGGCCAGTTCGCTGGAAGGCCGCAGCCCTTTTTTGTGCAAAGCACTGCTGGAATATGTACCCGGCATGAGCGACCAGCACAAAATAAACAGCAGCACCACCAAATATTTACTGCGCAGGCTGGCAAAAAAGTACCTGCCCGAAGAACTGGTGAACCAGCCTAAACGGGGTTTTGAAATTCCGCTGAAAAGCTGGGTGAATACTGAACTGCGGGATATGATTGGGGATTATGTAGGTGCTCCGGGGGCATTAAACAAACAGTTTGTCAATACAGATTTTACTGCCAAACTGCTCAACAAAAAAATACCCATGCCCGAAGAAAAAAGAGCCAAAATACTGTGGATGCAGCTTTGCATGGAAGTATGGTATAAAAAAGTGTACAACAATGGCTAAACTGATAAGGATAACCACGGTACCCATGGCCCTGCGCTACCTGCTGCCCGGTCAAATGCGCTACATGAAGCAGCAGGGCTTTGATGTGCTGATGATCAGTGCCGAAGGCCCCGAAAAAGAAGCAGTGATTGCCAATGAGGGCTGTGCACATACAGTAGTGAACATGACGCGGCAGATTACTCCCTTTAAAGACCTGGCCTGCCTGTGGCAGCTGATAAAAATTTTTAGACAGGAAAAACCGGACATTGTACACAGCCATACGCCCAAGGCCGGTTTGCTGGGTATGCTTGCCGCAAAAATAGCTGGCGTAAAAATAAGGATACATACGGTAGCCGGACTGCCGCTGATGGTGGAAAAGGGAGCGAAGTATCAACTGCTCCTGTTTATTGAAAAGCTTACCTATTGGGCTGCCAGCCAGGTATGGCCCAACAGCCAATCGCTGTATAATTTTATTGCTGAAAAGCGGTTGACATCACCCCGGAAGTTGCAGGTAATCAGCAAAGGTTCTTCCAATGGCATCAACCTCAACCGCTTTTCGGCTGAAAGCCTGGATGCTGCTGTATTGAACACAGTAAAGGAAAAAATACAGTATGATCCAGAAAACAAATACCTGCTCTGCGTAGGCAGGCTGGTAAAAGACAAGGGCATTACCGAACTGGTGAATGTATTTTGCAGGCTGCAGCCAAACTACCCTCAGCTGAGGCTGGTACTGGTGGGAGAATATGAAGAAGCGCTTGACCCCCTGCCACAGGAAACCATGCAGCAGGTAAAGGAAAACCCGGCCATCATACATACCGGATGGGACAGTAATGTGGAGTATTATATGACGCTGGCCAGCCTGTTTGTGTTTCCATCACACCGGGAGGGATTTCCCAATGTGCTGTTGCAGGCGGCTGCCATGCGTACCCCCATTATCTGCTCAACCATCCCGGGTAATGTTGATATTGTGGAGGATAAGGATACAGGCCTTCTGTTTGCTACCGGGGATGAGGCAGGCATTCAGCAGCAGGTGGAATATGCACTCAGTAATTACAGCAATATGGAACAAATGGCAGCACGGCTGTACGATAAAATTCACACTTATTACCAGCAGGAAAATTTGTGGGGCAAAATTGCCGCAGAATACGTATTATTGTTAAACAAAAAATGAATCACCCAAACATCATACTCATCGGCTATTCAGGTCACGCCTACGTGGCACACGGCATCATTACTGCTGCAGGCAGAAATGTTACAGGTTATTGCGATAAGGAAGAAAAGCAGTACAACCCCTTCAACCTTACCTATTTTGGTGCCGAAACCACCGAACTGGCGCAGCAGGCCTTTACTGAAAATGGTTATTTCATCGCCATCGGCGACAATTCCATCCGCCAGCGCATTTACCAGATACTCACCCCGGAGCAGTTCTGGCCCATCAATGCCATTCATCCCTCCGCCATCATCGCACCTTCGGCTGTTATTGCCGGTAATTGTGTAATGATTGCGGCTGCTGTACTTATCAACCCGCTGGCCACCATCGGCACGGGTGCTATCTGCAACACAGGCTGCATCATTGAGCATGAGTGTGAAGTAGGGGCATTTGCGCATATTGGTCCGGGAGCCATCCTGTGCGGTAACGTACATGTGGGTGAGGGCAGCTTTGTAGGCGCAGGTGCTGTAATACGCCAGGGCATCAGCATTGGTAATAATGTTATGGTGGGAGCAGGAGCAGTGGTGGTAAAAGATGTGCCGGATGGGGCGACGGTGGTGGGGGTGCCGGCGAGGTAAAAATGAGGAATTAAAAATTAAGAATTAAGAATTGGGGGCTTTCTGGTGAAGGAAATGACGAATTTTGAATGAAGAATGTGGAATGGTGGGACTTTGCAGTCCCTTTTGCTTTTTGGGATGGGTTGAAATTTGCAAAAATAGCTAATAGATTTTCGGTTCCATTTTTGTATGTCTTACACGGAGTACCCGGATGGTTTTTTGGTATACCTGTAAACAATCCTGTAATGGTGTTTTCTGCTGCAGTTACAATATCGTCAAGTACTTTTTCGGCATTTTGTACTCACTCCTGGCTGATATATTTATAGGCCCCACGCATGTGCTGCTGCGAGCGCTTTGTCCATACTAACCGGTACTGCCTGCTTTCCATTGCTTGATTTTCTTTTTCATAGCTGAGTGTGTAATGAAATCGCCGTTGCTGAATTCGGCTTCGGCTGCTTCAAGCTCTTTGTTATATAGTTCCACACTGATCCTGCCATCCTGCTCAATCTCTTCTTCCAGCAATGTATAGATGGCCTTTAGTTTCTTATCATCTGCCACCTGCATGTAATTCACTAATTTTTTACGGATTGATACTGCCGTCATGTCATTTTCTGTTTTACACATTAAATATAATCCATTTACAGCAGTGGTGTATGTGACAGGTGACTATTATCCCCCTCCCTCCGCAACCAATCACCCAAACCCTTACCTTTGCAGCGCAAAAAACAACAAAATTCAACGATGAGAGTATTAGTTACAGGTGGCGCCGGGTATATTGGCTCCGTATTGGTAAGGCAATTGCTCAGCAAGGGCTACCAGGTAAAAGTGATTGACAGTCTTAAGTTTGGCGGCGATGCACTCTATGATGTGATGCTGAACCCCAATTTTGAGTTCATGAAAGGAGATGTGCGCAATGAAGCTGATGTGGACAGGGCGCTGGAAGGCGTGGATGCTATTGCACACCTGGCGGCCATTGTGGGCGACCCGGCCTGTAAAAAATTCAGCGATGAAGCCAACGAAACCAACTGGAGCGGCAGTGTAAACCTGTTTGAAAAGGCCGAAGCAGCAGGTATTAAGCGCTTTGTATTTGCCAGCACCTGCAGCAATTACGGTAAAATGCCCGATCCCAACTCCTTTGTAGTGGAAACCTCTCAATTGAACCCCGTTTCTTTATACGCTGAACTTAAAGTAAAATTTGAAAAATATTTGCTGGAAGACAGGAAGGATGCCAAAATGTGCAGTACTGCCCTGCGTTTCAGCACGGTGTATGGTTTTTCGCCACGTATCCGGTTCGATTTAACCGTAAATGAGTTTACCCGCAATGCCGCAATTTATGGTGAGCAGGAAATATGGGGCCCGCAGTTCTGGAGGCCATATTGCCATGTGGATGACCTGGCCCGTGCAGTAGTGCTGGTGCTGGAAAGCGACGAGGCCAAAGTGCGTGCCAATGTATTTAACGTGGGCAGCACCGAAGAAAATTACAACAAGGGAATGATTATAGAAGAGGTTTGCAAAGTGGTGCCCAATGTAAAAGTGAACTATGTCGACAGCAGCGAAGACCCCCGCGACTACAGGGTTAATTTTGATAAGATTAAGAACGAACTGGGTTATACCATTACCAAAAAAGTTCCAGAAGGTATCCAGGAGATCTATACATTGCTGAAAACCGGTATTGTAACAGATTCTTTTGAGCAGAAATTCAGAAACATATAAGAGAGTTATGGGGTATAAGTGATGAGTTATGGGTTGTTGGCTTTGCGCCCATCGGTCAACGGTTATCGCCCATCGCCCAATGAACAACTGTCTGTCAACCGTCATCTGCCCCCTGTAAACTAAATAGAAAGTAACAAATTTAAAAGAACATACACAATGCTCCTACTCTCAGGCCCTAATATGGGTGGCAACGAACTGAAATATGTAACAGAATGTATTGAAACAGGTTGGGTGAGCAGCGTGGGCAGTTATGTAGATAAGTTTGAGCAGATGAGTGCAGCTTTTGCGGGCACTAAATATGCAGTGGCTACCAGCAGCGGCACCACGGCCCTGCACATTGCCCTTATTTTGATGGATGTAAAGCCGGAAGATTATGTGATTGTACCCAATATCACTTTTATTGCCACGCTTAACTCGGTAAAATATACCGGGGCCAGCCCCATTTTAATTGATACACATCCCGGCACCTGGCAAATGGACCTTGACCTGCTGGAAGAGTTTTTAACCAGCGAAACAGCGCAGAAAGAAGGTGTTTGTGTATATAAAAAAGATGGTCGCCGTATTCCGGTAATAATGCCGGTGCATGTGCTGGGCAATATTTGCGACATGGACAGACTGACGGCCCTGGCACAGCAGCACAATATTACTGTAATAGAAGATAGTACCGAGGCGCTGGGCAGCACGTACAAGGGCAAACACGCCGGCAGCTTTGGCCTGATGGGCACTTTCAGCTACAATGGCAATAAAATCATCACCACAGGTGGCGGCGGTATGATAGTAACAGATGATGAAGTGCTGGCAAAAAAGGCCAAACACCTTACCACACAGGCCAAGAGCGACCCTTTTGAGTACATGCATGACGAAATAGGCTATAATTACCGCCTGGTAAATGTGGCCGCCGCCATGGGTGTGGCACAAATGGAGCAATTGCCCGGGTTTTTACAGCGCAAAAAGGAAATTATCAACTTTTATAAAAATGAACTGGCCGGTGTGGGAGATATCAGCTTTCAGCAGGTGAGCGAAGAGGTGAACCCCAACTGGTGGCTGCCCACCATTATGACAGAGCGGCAGAAAGACGTACTGAAAATACTCAACGATCATAAAATGCAGAGCCGCCCCTTCTGGGTGCCAATGAACCAGCTGCGGATGTTTAAAGATGATATTTATTACAATCATACCGACAGGTCCAACTTTGTATACCAGCATTGCCTAAGCATACCCTGCAGTACCAATATTACCAATGAGCAAATGGCAGCAGTATCAGGTAAAATAAAAGAAGTGTTCAATTAGGTAATGGGATGCTTTTTTTGCCAATCAGGAATAAATAAAAGCCTTATCCTGTTCAGCAAACACTAACAGGTGAAAGGAATCAGCACATTATCGAAACAGCAAATTAAAAGATGTACAGGATACTAAAGAGAATGATTGATTTATTGATTGCTACCGTGGCGCTGATATTGCTGTCGCCCATACTGATACCTGCCATCATCATTTTAAAGCTCACAGGGGAACATGAAGTGTTTTATTTTCAAAAAAGAGTGGGCTACAAAAACAAGCCTTTCTATATATGGAAATTTGCCACCATGCTCAAAAACAGCCCCAATATTGGTACCGGAGAAATTACCCTGCGCAACGACCCACGGGTTACCCGCTTTGGAAAACTCCTGCGCATCACCAAGGTAAATGAGCTGCCGCAGATCATCAATGTATTTAAAGGCGATATGAGCATTGTGGGCCCGCGGCCGCTGATGGATGTAAGTGTACAACTGTACCCACCAGAAATTCAGCAGAAAATTTATGATTGTAAGCCCGGCATGACGGGTATTGGTTCACTGATATTCAGGGACGAGGAAAAGATCGTATCAGATGCTGCAGATCCCAAAGCCATGTACGCAGCCATCTACCCCTATAAAGGCGCATTGGAAATGTGGTACCAGCAGCACTGCTCCCTATACACCGATTGTATGATCATTTTTCTAACGGCCTGGTCCATCATCTTCCCCCAAACCAACCTGATTCAAAAAGTATTTAAAAACCTTCCTGCAAGAAATTTTTGAAGCAGGGATTAACATTTTTGACAATATTTCTTTTAATCCCCCGGGAAATTGTATAAGTAGCTGATAAACATGCACTTGTGGGCATTTTGGGATTGTTTTCTACAATACATGATTAGTTTATAATTTTTTTTGTTAAGGAATTTTATAAATCCTCTAAACAAAATTCTTATATTGTTGTACTACTTGAACTAAAATTATTGTATGAATACGTTTACGATCAAGGATTTAGAAAATCTTTCGGGAATAAAAGCGCATACCATCCGTATATGGGAGCAACGTTATTCGTTCCTGAAACCGGAAAGAACCGGAACCAACATCCGCTTCTACAGTAACAACGAGCTGAAAACCGTATTAAACATCGCACTGCTTAATAAATACGGCTATAAGATATCTCATATCGATAAAATGAATGAAGCCGAGATAAAAGACAAACTTTTATCGCTTAACCAGGTTCAGGCTCAGCAGGAGCGGATTGTAAATGAACTGATAGAGTCAATGGTAGACCTGGATATTGATAAGTTTGAGATTGTTCTCGATAATTATATCATTGCCCGTGGTATTGAGCGCTCCATCAGCCAGATCATCTTCCCTTTCCTTGAAAAAATAGGTATTCTCTGGCTCACAAGTCATATAAACCCTGCCCAGGAGCACCTTGTATCCAATATTATCAGGCAAAAACTGATTGTGGGTATCGAAAGCGTTGTCAGTTCTATCGATCTTAAAAAAACGATCCTGCTCTTTTTGCCCGAGGGCGAATACCATGAGTTAGGGCTGCTTTTCCTGTACTATATACTCAAAAGCAGGGGTGCCAAAGTACTGTATCTTGGGGCAAATGTGCCGATAGATGATGTGGAGTATGTGGCAAAACTCAAAAAGCCCGATTACCTGTTCTCACACCTCACAACTGTAGGGCATAATTTCAGTTTCGACAGGTTTCTCAGCAATATAACAAAGCGTTTCAGCGGTACACCGATGATCATTTCTGGACAACTTACACATACTTACGAGAAAAAAATACCACCAAGTATAAACTTTAAAAAATCATTTGCTGAGATGATGGAATTTGTAGGAGGGCTGTAAAGCCCTTTTTTTATGCCCGTTTTCGTGGTCGCAAGGGTAAAACAAGGGCAAAAAATACCGTTTAACGTTTTTTTTTAAAAATTAAACAGAAAGTGCTTGCATATATCAGAAATTCTGTTTAGGTTTACATCGAAATCATTAAACGTTTTTTTATGTCTACAATTGAATTCAACCAGATGCTGCTTAGCAACACCGATTTTTTAAAACCTTTTGCCATTACTTTAACCAGGGATAGCGAGGTAGCCAAAGATCTTTTACAGGAAACAATGTTCAGGGCACTTGCCAACAGGGAAAAATACAATACCGGTACAAATATCAAGGCATGGTTGTACACCATCATGCGCAATATATTTATAAACGACTACCGTAAAAAGGCCAAACAAAATGTGGTGTTTGATAAAACTCCCAATGAGTTCCTTCTCAATTACAACCAGGTAACAGTAGCCAATGATGCCGAAGTAAATTTAAAAATGAAGGACATACAGCAGGCCATTTACAACCTGCCGGACATTTTCCGCAATCCTTTTAACCTGTATTTTGAGGGATACAAGTATCACGAAATTGCAGACGTGCTGCATGAGCCGCTGGGTACCATCAAGAGCAGGATACATTTTGCACGCAAACTGCTGAAAGAACAATTATCCCGTTTTTAAATCTTCAATATCCATCAATTTTAATCCTTTACCTTTACTGAACTAAAAAGAGGTTGTACGGTTTGAAAAATGTAGTAGTAATTGGTAGTGGTTTTGCAGGAATGTCGGCAGCCACTTTTATGGCAAAAGCCGGATGGAACGTAACAGTACTTGAAAAGCATGGCACACCGGGAGGCAGGGCCAGGCAGCTGCAAGCTGCGGGTTTTACTTTTGACATGGGGCCCAGCTGGTACTGGATGCCAGACGTTTTTGAAAGATATTTTGCCTGCTTTGGAAAAAACATTACTGATTATTATCAGCTGCAGCGCCTCAACCCTTCTTACCGCATTTACTGGCCCGATGGTCCGATGGATATACCAGCAGACTATGCAAGCCTGCAGCAGCTTTTTGAATCGCTTGAGCCAGGCAGCAGTAAAAAGCTGGATGCATTTCTTGAAGAAGCAGCCTATAAGTACAAAACCGGGATGAACAAGCTTGTATTTAAGCCCGGTGAATCACTGAAAGAATTTTTGGATATTGACCTTGCAAAAGGGGTTTTTAAATTAGATGTTTTTACTTCTATCAGGAAGCATGTACATAAGTTTTTCAAACATCCCCAGTTAAGGCAACTGCTGGAGTTTCCTGTACTGTTCCTTGGTGCACTGCCGGGGGACACACCTGCACTGTACAGTTTGATGAATTATGCCGATATAAAGCTCGGTACCTGGTACCCGGAAGGGGGCATGTACAGTATCGTTTCTGCCATGCACAAGCTGGCGGTTGAAGCAGGTGTAAAGTTTTGTTTTAATTGCGAGGTAACGGAAATACAGCTTGAAAACAATATGGCCAGAAGGTTGGTGACTATTAACACCGATGGCCGCCCGTCAGAATTAACCAATTATGAGGCAGATGTAGTGATTGGCGGGGCAGATTATCATTTTATTGAAACGCAGCTTTTGCCGCCGCAAAGCCGCTCTTATACCGATGCTTACTGGGATAAGCGGGTGATGGCACCGGGTTGCCTGCTGTATTATGTGGGAGTGAATAAAAAACTTGATAACCTGCTGCACCACACACTTTTTTTTGATGTACCCTTTGAAGTACACGGTAAAGAAATTTATACCAATCCCGTATGGCCAACTGAGCCATTGTTTTACGTAAGTGCCACATCAGTAACAGACGATACGGTAGCCCCGGAGGGCAATGAAAACCTCTTTTTCTTAATACCCGTGGCAGCAGGGCTTAAAGGAGATACTGAGCAATTGCGGGATGCTTATTTCGAAAAAATACTGGCAAGGTTTGAGCAGCATACCGGGCATAGTATAAAAGAGCATATCATTTATAAAAAATCATTTTCCATCAGCGACTTTAAGCAGGAATACAACAGCTTTAAGGGAAACGCGTACGGACTGGCCAATACATTGATGCAAACCGCTATTTTAAAGCCGTCATGCAGGAGTAAAAAAGTTAAGAACCTCTTTTACACAGGCCAGCTCACTGTGCCGGGGCCGGGCGTACCGCCTTCATTAATCAGCGGGGAAGTGGTGGCAGGGCAGGTGGTTAAATATTTTGGGTAATTTTGAGAACTGAAACAGGTGAAATTTGTTAATCTGTTGATGTTTCAATCAGATATTCGTAATAAAAGTTAAGCTAAACATCGCCAGTTGGTGCAAAAATGCATAAATTCGTTTCAGATGATTCAGGTTTTTCACAATGTAAGCCAGCTATGCAGTAAAATAACTACTGAGCAGTACAGCACATCCTTCAGCAGTGCCATAAAGCTGCTTCATGCAGATTTGCGTATGCCCATTTTTAACCTGTATGGATTTGTGCGTTTTGCAGACGAAATAGTAGACACATTTCATGATTTTGACAAACTTACCTTACTGAGACAGTTTAAGGAAGAAACCTATGCTGCAGTAAACAGGGGCTTGAGCCTCAATCCTATATTGCACAGTTTCCAGATGACTATTAACCAGTACAAAATACCTCTTCACCTGGTGGAATCCTTTTTTAAAAGTATGGAGATGGACCTGGATACAACCAGCTACAACAGCGAAGGGTACCGGGAATATATTTATGGAAGTGCCGAAGTGGTGGGGTTGATGTGTCTTTGTGTTTTTTGCGAAGGAAATACAGAACTGTACGAAAAACTCAGGCCCGGGGCACAGTCACTTGGTGCAGCCTTTCAAAAAGTGAATTTTCTGCGTGACCTGAAAGCTGATTACCAGCACCTTGGAAGAACCTATTTTCCCGGGGTGGATTTTTTAAACTTTACCCAGCACAACAAAAAGCAGGTGGAAGAAGATATAGCGGCTGACTTTGCGCATGCTTATGAAGCCATTCTGCAATTGCCGCCCAAGGCAAGGTTTGGCGTGTACGTGGCGTTTAAATATTACGGGTCACTGTTTAAAAAGATCAAAAAAACAAGGCCTGCACGCATCATGGAACAGCGTATACGCATACCAGCCTACGGAAAAGCATTAATCCTGGCAAAGGCAGGGCTGCGCAGCCAGTTGAATATTTTATAAAAGCATCCGTACAAGGTATATTATGACAGCAGTAATTTTAGTGGATGAGCAGGATAATGAAACAGGCCTGATGGAAAAGATGGAGGCCCATGAAAAAGCAGTATTGCACAGGGCTTTCAGCGTTTTTATTTTTAACCCTGCCGGAGAAATGCTGCTGCAGCAAAGGGCTGTAAGCAAGTACCACAGCGGCGGATTGTGGACGAATGCCTGCTGCAGCCATCCCCTGCCCGGCGAGTTAACAGCTACTGCTGCTCAAAGGCGCCTGTATGAGGAACTTGGTTTTAATACACCACTGCAAAAAGCATTCGACTTTATTTACAAAGCCGCATTTGATAACGGCCTTACGGAGTTCGAGTTTGATCACGTATACACCGGAACTTATGATGGTGAAATAGTACCCAACAGGTCAGAAGTGCAGGACTGCTGCTATAAATCGATGGACGATATTAAATCATCTATCGCATCACATCCGCATAAGTACACCGAGTGGTTTAAAATTGCCTTCCCCAAGCTGGAGGCATTCATGGCACAGCACCAATAGCAAAGTTTATTTCCAGTAGTTTTTCATCAGGTCTGTAGCCCACCCTGGCTGTGCAATGGTGCCCCTGGGTTCAAACTCCCTGAATACAGGCTTAATATCCAGCACGGGTGTGCCATTGATGGCGTCAAGATACTTTACCCTGATTGTTTTGCCCTTATGTGAAATCAGCTCAACAGTGCAAAGGCCAACGTTGTTGGGCCTGTCTTTTTTACGCTGGGCAAAAATACCGGTAACCGGGTAGCTGCTGTTTCCACGGGGCCTGGCTGAAAATACATTGTCCTGCTGCAATGCTTTGTCAAAATAAAAAATCACTTCCAGGTGCGAAAACTGTAATATGCCGTCAAAAGCTGATTCGGGTATATGGCCGGCCAGTTCTATTTCCGAAACAACCTGCTCCCAATAATCATCCTCTGGTACCAGGCGCAGGTTCTTTACTGTGGCAACCGGGGTTAAAACTATCTGCATGGCAATAAATATTATTTTACAAAGTTGGGTTAAATTTATCTGTCACAGCCCTGATTGTTCGTAACAATTCAGCACTATGGATGTTATCATTTCCGGCAACCGGTAAAAGTTATTCAAGCCCTTTTATCAGTATCTTGCAAACTGTTAGTACAAACATGCAGCAAAAAAAAGTAATTATAATCGGAAGCGGGGTAGCAGGAATGGCCACTGCCACCAGGCTTGCAATTCAGGGTTTTGAAGTAACGGTACTGGAAAAGAATGATTACCCCGGGGGTAAACTTTCTTTTTTTGAAAAAGACGGGTACCGCTTTGATGCCGGCCCTTCATTATTTACCCAGCCGGTAAATGTGGAGGAGTTATTTGAACTGGCAGGGGAGCCCATCGATAAATATTTCAGTTATAAGCCGGTTGAGATAGCCTGCCGTTATTTTTACGAAAACGGGAAGGTGATAAATGCTTATACAGATAAAGCGGCTTTTGCACGTGAACTGAATGAGCAGGCCGGTGAGTTGCCGGAAAGCCTTGCCCGTTATTTGAATAATGCAGAAAAGCTGTACGAAAATACCGGCACTGTTTTTTTGAATCACTCATTGCACAAGCGCTCCACCTGGCTTCACAAGCGGGTAATCAGGGCGTTTAAAGCAGTTAAACTCTCTTATCTCTTTAAAACCCTGCACCACCATAACAGCAAACGCTTCAGTTCGCCGGAAGCGGTACAACTCTTTAACCGCTTTGCCACTTACAATGGCAGCAACCCGTACAAAGCGCCGGGTATGCTCAGCCTTATCCCCCACCTCGAGCAAAACCAGGGTACTTTTTACCCTGTTGGCGGTATGATCAGTATTACCAATGCACTTTTTCGTCTTGCAAAGGAAAAGGGAGTACAGTTTCAGTTTAACACCAATGTGGAGCGAATAATTCATCACGAAGGGAGGGCAAGGGGTGTTGTGATGAACGGCCGTAATGCGGAGGCAGATATTGTTGTAAGCAATGCCGATGTGTATTTCACCTATAAAAACCTGCTCAGCAACCCTTTCAGGGCCAAAAAAATTCTGCAGCAGGAGCGAAGCAGCAGCGCCCTTATCTTTTACTGGGGGATAAAGAAATCTTTTAGCCAGCTGCAACTGCACAATATATTTTTCAGCAGCAACTACAGTAAGGAATTTAACAGCCTTTTTGTTACCAAAACATTGTACAGCGACCCCACTGTGTACATCAATATTACCTCAAAGGCAGAAGCCTCACAAGCCCCGGAGGGAAGAGAAAACTGGTTTGTGATGATCAATGCACCAGCCAACACCGGTCAAAACTGGCAGGAACTGCAGGCACAGGCAAAAGAAAATATATTACAGAAGCTCAGCAGGATACTGCAATGCGATATAGCCCCGTTGATTGAAACAGAGGAAACACTTGATCCCCTGCTGATTGAAGAAAGAACCGGAAGCTATATGGGTTCCCTGTATGGCACCAGCTCCAATTCAAAATGGGCAGCGTTTTTACGGCATCCCAATTTTACGCAGCACATCAGGGGGCTGTATTTTTGTGGTGGCAGTGTGCACCCGGGAGGTGGCATACCCCTTTGCCTGAAAAGTGCAAAAATCATCAGTGAATTAATACAAAAAAACGAAGCTCATAGCCAGCATTGATACTATAACAGAACAGCTGCCGGATACGGATGCCGGGGCAGCTAAATGGAAACTGCGCCGCAGGATTGCAACGGTTGTGGCCCTGCTGTTTCATGTATGCGGTACTGCGGGCATACTGCTGGATATTCAAAAAGATTTTTTTACAGGCGCTACGCCCTTTAACCTGCTGCTGATGTTTGGCCTGCTGCTCTGGACACAGCGCAGCCCGGGTATCCAGTTTTTTCTGTTTATGGGTGTTGTTATAATAACGGGTATCGGGGTGGAGATAATCGGGGTAAATACAGGGATGTTATTCGGGCAGTACAGCTACGGTACCATGCTGGGATATAAGTGGATGGGTGTTCCGCTGCTTATCGGGATCAACTGGTTCATAACGATGTATTGCTGTGGTATTACCATCCACACTTTTTTGCAGCGGGTAATGCAAGCCGCAGCAGCTGCTTCGGCCAAGCCCGTCAAAACCATCAAAGCCCTGTCTGTAGTGGTGGACGGCGCCACCCTGGCTGTATTTTTTGATTGGGTAATGGAGCCCGCAGCCGTTAAACTGGGTTTTTGGCAATGGGGTGGCAACGGCAGTATACCATCATTTAATTACGTATGCTGGCTGGGTATAAGCATGCTGCTGCTTACCTGTTTTCATGTGCTGCGGTTTGATAAAAGTAACAAATTCGCTGTACATTTGTTACTGATTCAGGTAATGTTCTTTTTAATACTTCGTACATTTTTATAATAATTGCATGAACTGGTTTTTATTCATCACCATCGTATTGGTTACCTTTTGCCTCATGGAAGGTATTACATGGCTCACACACCGCTACGTGATGCACGGGTTTTTATGGTACCTGCATGAAGATCATCACCAGAAGGGGCCGGGCTTTTTTGAAAAGAATGACGCATTTTTTCTCATATTCGCTATCCCCAGCTGGCTGTGTATCATGCTGGGCCTGCAAAGCCACACATACTGGGCCGCAGCCATCGGTTTTGGTATAGCCATGTATGGCCTGGCTTATTTTTTAGTACACGATGTGATCATTCATCAGCGCTTTAAGTGGTTTACCCGAAGCAGTAATTTTTATGTACGCAGCATCCGCTGGGCACATAAAATGCACCATAAGCACCTGGATAAACACAGGGGCGAAAGCTTTGGCATGCTGGCAGTAGCCCAAAAGTACAGGGATAAGGTGCGCCGTGATAACGAAATGCAGCAGGTTAAGTAAACATATTTTTTAATCATCACTATACTTCCCATCAACGCATCATCACACCATACTTCTGCTCAGCAGGCCCGTAGTGGTTATGATATTGTAGTATTGGGTGCAGGCTGCGCAGGCCTCAGCCTGGTAATGCGGCTGCTGGCAAACAAGGCGACAGCGCAAAAAAAAATACTGCTTATTGACAGGGAAGAGAAACTGAAAAACGACCGTACCTGGTGCTTTTGGGAGGCAGGCCCCGGCTTTTTTGAGGCCATAGTGGCAAAGCAATGGAGCAGGCTTGATTTTTACAGTAAAAAATACAGTGGTGAACTTAATATGGCGCCCTATCAGTATAAAATGATAAGAGGTATTGATTTTTATCGTTACTGCCTGGAAGCAATAAAACAACACCCCAATGTTACAATGCTGTATGATGAAGTAACCAGTTATTCCGCAAGAATGGTGCAGTTAAAAAGTACAGCCATCGATTGTACCAATGCTGTAGTTTTCAGCTCTTTGTACCAGGCGGCAGAAAAGCAGAAGGGGAGGCATTACCTGCTGCAGCATTTTAAGGGGTGGATGGTAGAAACAGAAGACCCTGTTTTTAACACTGAAACAGCTACATTGATGGATTTCAGGGTTAGCCAGCAGTACGGCACCAGCTTTGTGTATGTAATGCCGCTTACAGCCCGTAAAGCATTGGTGGAGTACACTTTATTCACCGGGGAGATACTGGAGCAGCAGCAATACGACACAGCCCTTGAGCACTACCTGCAGCAGTTTATTGGTATTGATGCATACAGGGTAAGCGAAACAGAGTTTGGTGTAATACCTATGACAAGTGCGGCCATGCCTGCCGTGCAGGACGGTGTATATCTGATTGGTACGGCAGGCGGACAAACAAAAGCGTCTACGGGTTATACTTTCCAGTTTATACAAAAGCAGGCGGCCTCAATAACCGCTAACCTGGCCTCTGGTAAAAGTCCTTTTGCCGGCAGGTCGCTGGCAGCAGGTCGTTTCAGGATATATGACAATACATTACTGCGGATACTGGCACATAAAAAAATACCCGGGGATGAAATATTTGCCCGTCTTTTTGAAAAAAACAGGGCAAGTGCCATTTTCAGGTTTCTTGATAATGAAACTTCATTCACGGCAGAGCTGAAAATCATGACAACTGTACCTCAATGGGCTTTTATTAAAGCTGCTGTTGCAGAAATTGCAGCGGGTGCAGGCAGTTAGGGTGGAGGCTTCCGGTACAGCAAGGCCAGTACAATTTTTTTGATTTTAATTATACTTTATTATAATGTATCCGCTCCGGGTTTTCATCCGGTTTTCAAATTGCCTTATTCAGATAAATAATAATCAACCAGGTTAGCACAATAAACGGGCTCAGCTTTTTCAAATTTTTTATTCAGCAAATCATAGAGTACCTCAACATAAAAATCATAAATTTTAAAAATGCGCACCACTTTCTCGTTTATATATCTCTCTGTAACAAGCACTCCAAATTCTTTGAGCAAAGCTAATCTCGACTTGAGGCTGAACTGGCAATACTCTCCTTTTGTCAGTTTCATGTTCAAATTTTAATTTAAAGATCACTCTTTCCGGCATAGGCATAATTTTATTGATTGCGTGGTTTTAAGAGAATTGTGATTTAAAGGGCGGTGTTATTTTCTGTCGGTAACGGAATAGGTGTTGATGGCAGCTATTACGTCAAAATTATAGTTGTCCTTGGTTTGCATGTAGGCATATACCGGTATCTGTGTGGCCCCCACTTTCCTTTTTTCAATGGAGGCCGAAAAGCCCAGTAATACTTTTTTGGACTTTAATTGTATGGCCCGCATCATTACATGGTATAAAGCCTGGCGGTAAGTGCTGTATTCAAGCTGATAACTATAGTCCATACCCATCATAACCGGTATGTATTGATCTTTTTTCTTGTAGCAAAACACAGCGCAAACCGGTTTTGCAATGCCATGATAGTCGAAACCCGCTTTTACAGTAAGGGTAAGAATCTCCCAATTACTGTTATTACAGATATTAAAAAAAATCTTCTTGGGTAATGCAAAAGTGTTAAGTGATAAGCCACGGTTTTTCACATTCAGGTATAATTGGTACAAATAGTCAATTTCCTTACTATCAGCATTCTGTTTAATTTCTGCAGTAAACTTATCAATGTGCCTGGCAACATATTTTTTATGGCTTGCTTTTGAATTGGAAGAAAGGCTATCAAAATAGGTTGTTTCATTACTGAATGTACTCAGTTCGGCTACATTGTTATCTGGCATGGCAATCCTGAAAAACCCGTTGTCAATCAAAAAGCTGTCCATTTCTGCATCAATGCCATAAAAATCCCTGAGCATTATATTTGATGCTTTATATTTTTCCTGTAGATGGTATATTTTCTCAAAAATGAGTTGCATGGCGTCTTTCCATAAAGGGGATGTTTTGTCAACATAGAAATGCTCTCCTTCAGTAAGGAGTGACCCGGTTGAGATAGTAAGAGAAGTCAGGAAATATGGGTCGGTCAATCTTTTTTGTTCGATATTGGCCGATATAGAAGCTTGTGAAAGCATATCATCTTTCCATAACGCTGTTGTAAGAAAAGTGGCTGCGACTGGCTTTCCGGAATTTTCCTTTACGATTACATAATCAAAAATCCAATTGTCTTCAGGGTTCTCATTACCGGAAAATGAGGACTCCAGCATTTCCAGGTAGTCCCAGTCGAAATTAACATTACCCTTAAATAGGTTATTCCAGAGTGTTTTATCAATCTTTGTTATGGAAGAAAAGTGTTCTGTTCTGAGGGAAAGGCTCTGGTTGATTACAGAACTTACATTCTTATCAAGCATCGCTACTTCTGGAAGAGTTATTTTAAAGGCTTTGTAAATCTGTTCCATCGTAAGCCCCTCTTCTTTAAGAGCTTTGGGAAGTTCTTCAGCCATTGTTGCAATCATTTGCTCAATTTGGGCAAAACTATGCAGCCTTGTAATGGTGAAACGTATTCCCGTATTTTTCATAGGTACCGCAGGAAAAATACCCAGGTTAAGATAATACCCAGCATTCAGCATCCGCCTTACCATATTGTAGCCCAATTTTGGCAGACTTACTCCAATAAAAAATACAGCTGCCCCAGCGTTTGATACCAGGGGGAGTTCATATTTTTTTATCATGAGCTGTGCAAAACGTATATTTTCATGCAAGTCCTGCTGCATTTCATAAATTTCATCCGATAAATGAATTTTGGCAGCAGCCACGGCTGCCCCCAGAGATGCTGGTTGCATAGGACCTGAGGTTATCAGAGGGCCACCGCATGTACGAACTTTTCTGGCCAGTTCGGCATTAGGATACAGCATTACTCCTCCTCCCGAAGCAAAAGCCTTATTCAGAGATGTACCCATGACCATTTTGGGATGAAAAGGCCTGTTGTTTAATACATATCCCCTGCCATGTTTTCCATAAATGCTCATGCCATGTGCATCATCTACATAATAGTGTAATTCCGGATATTTGTTCATAAGTGCATAAACCTCGTCAACGGGGCTTGTGTCGCCAAACATGGAATAAATTCCATCAGCCATATACCAGATTTTACTGTACTTATTCCGAATCTGCTTTATTTTTTCTTCGAGCAGGTCCATCCGGTTATGCCGAAGTATTTCAATATGACACCCCCTGGCTTTAAGTAATTGTATAGCTGTTTGTACCGAGTTATGCACCTGCTGGTCAACTATTACAGCATCCCTGTCACCCACCAGTACAGGAATATTGGCAATATGCCCGAGTGTGGTGGTTGGCATTACAACGCAATGTGCATCAAAAATCTGCCGAAGCAAATCCTCCAGCTCAGCATACTGCTTTACAGAAACATACGCCCTGGACTCAGAAAATTGTGTTCCATAGTTATCAACGGCCTTTTTTGCACCATCTTTAAGTCGTTCATCAAATTCCAGCCCCAGGTAGCTGCAGGAGCCAAAATTTACAACATTATTGCCCTTAAGAGAAATGACATTATCAGTAAGCCTTGAATCTTCTGTATAAAGGTGCAGAATACCTTTATTTACCCCATCAGTAACAATCTGATCAACAATTTCAAGAAAAGAATTGGTTTTGCTCATCCGGAGGTAGATTTTGGCTTTTATTTTATTAAGCAAACTTCTATCTTTGCAGGATAGTAAACAACCCATTAAATACTGATTTTTTTTTATCAGCGATAAGAGAAATTCTTAGGTATTTATACTTATTTTTATAAAAAACAGTTTATAATATGTCTGACATTCATGATACACCCTATGTGAGTCTTGAAATAAAAGATAACATATTATTCGGAATTTACAAAAAGGGATTAAAAATTGACATTGATATTGCCAAAGCAATTGTTGATGCAAGATTGGCTTATTCAGGAGGAAAGGACTATCCTGTACTCATCTATAATCAGGGTGTTATCAGTATGGATAAAAAAGCACGGGATTTCCTTGCGTCAAAAGAAGGGACAAAAGGGATAAAAGCGGCTGCCATGATGCTCGACTCAGCTTTTAGTTCTTTTCTTGGAAACTTTTATTTATCAGTCAACAAACCTCCCATGCCTGTTCGTATCTTTACGAGTACTAAGGCTGCAATAAACTGGCTGCAGAAGTTTACTGATAAATAAAAAGACCTCACTTTGGACGAACGCTTTAAAAAAATAAACAGACTGCTCGCAAGTTACTCCACCGGTAATTTTGATAAGCGGCTTTCATTATCCCCTCGCCTTGATGAAGTGGACGCTTTTATTGCCGGTGTAAATATGCTTGGTGAAGAGTTGAAAACAACTACTATTTCGAGAGACTATTTCAATAATATCTTTAATTCGGTATCCGACATGGTTTTTGTGGTGAATGACAAAGGCATCATCCAGAATACCAATCATTCGGTAATGAACCAGCTGGGATCCAGCCTGGAAAACCTGCTTAATAAGTCATTCGACAGCCTTGTATCAGTAAAGGCAGATGCGCTGTTTCCCGGAGCAGTTAAAACCCTTAAACACAGCAGTCACGAATTGCAGAAAGAAATATCACTAAGGGGATTAAATGGCAAAGTACTGCCTGTACTTCTTTCTGTCACCCATCTTGTTAATGCACAAAAACGTAAAATTGGATTTTTGATAACTGCCAAGGATATTACCCTTCAAAAGCAAACCGAAAGCCTCATCATCCGCACTATTACCGATACCCAGGAAAAAGAGCGGCAGCGTTTTGCAAAGGATATTCATGATAGTATCGGGCAGCAGATATCCGCCATTAAGTTTTATATCGGTACTTCTGTAAATATTGTAACCAATGAACAGCAGAAACAGATACTTCTGAAGTCAAACGATGCATTGGTAAGGGTACTGGCAGATATGCGCAATATCTGTTTTAACCTGATGCCCAAAACACTCGAAACCTTCGGGCTGGTAGAAGCAGTGAAAGAACTGTGCAGCCAAACAGCCATACCCAGGCAACTTTCCTTCAGGATTACCGGTGGCAGCACATTTCCACGCCTCGATACCTCACTTGAAATAGCTGTATTCAGGATAGTGCAGGAATTTATCAGCAATGCCATCAAGCATGGCAAAGCCAGTAAAATTGATATACTTTTCAGTCAAAATGCCAGGCAGGCCAGGATTGTACTCAGGGAGAACGGCACCGGGTTTGAAATCAGCAAGATCAAATCAGCCGGTATGGGGCTGAAAAACATCCAGTCAAGGGTTAAGGCACACAATGGTACTGTGCAAATTTCAAGTAAGCCCGGTAAAGGAACAAAATATGAGTTAACTTTACCTGTCAACACTTAAAATACATTACATGATTACTGCTGCCAAGTCTGTTAAGACAATAAGCCTTTTGATTGTGGACGATCACCAGATGGTAAGGGATGGCATTAAGGTAATGCTTGAATCACAACAGGGATATTTTAAATTTGACATTACTGAATCAGACAGTGGTGAAGATGCCATTAACAAAGTGCTGAGGAAAAATTTTGATTGTATCGTGGTGGATTATCAGATGCCCGGTATCAGTGGCGCAGAAACAGTTAAAAGTATTATGATGTACCGGCCCGAATCCAAGATACTGGCACTTTCCAACTATGATGAACTCTCCTACATATCCAATATGCTGAATGCAGGAGCCAAAGGCTATGTATTAAAAAATATCGAACCCTCGCAACTGCTGCTGGCTATACAGAACATACTGGAAGACAGGCCCTACTATTCCAATGAAGTGGCTGTAAAGCTGCTGGATGCTGAGCGCAACAATATCCGCACCGGCACCCCGGAAAGCTATGGTCTTACAAAACGGGAACTGGAAATTTTAAAACGCATTGCCCTTGAAATGACCAATGATGAAATAGCCAGTGATTTAAAAATTGCCAAACGCACCGTTGACAGCCACAGGCAAAACCTGCTGAACAAGCTGCACGTTAAAAATACAGTCGGCCTCATTAAAGCAGCTTACGAATTCAAACTCATCTAACTCACTGTTTTTATCTCCTCCCACCGGGTACTGAAACGGTCGCTCCGCATTTCCTGCCGCATCTTCCAGTTTTTGGCAGTGCCTGCCGCGGCAAACTTCACCACATCATCACGCATACTGAAGTTTACATTGTCGATCATGCTCATTAACTTCCGCATATTACCGGGCGCAGGTGGGTCAAACATATTCGACTGTACCGCTGTATCCGGCACAATTCCGCTCAGCATTACACCGGCTTTTAAGTAGCGGCTGCCTTTTTTGTACAACTGCTCCACCAGGGGCAGCGCATGGCTTATCAGTTTATGCGTAATGGAGCTGGCCGCAGGCAGCGTGGTGTATATGCCTTTGGTACGTGGTGCGTACTGGTAACCGGTATCATAATCGTTGGTTACCACAAACACATTAATAACTTTGGCGGCGGCATGCTGCCTGCGCAGTTTTTCCGCCGCCCTGGTAGTATAGGTTGCAACGGCCTCTTTTAACTGTTTCAATTCAAAAACAGGTTTGCCGAACATGCGGGTGGTAGCAATCATTTTTTTCGATTTGAGCGGATCTTTCATTTCAATACAGGGTTCTCCATTCAGTTCCCTTATCAGCCTTATGCCAACAATGCCACCCAGGTTTTTTTTAGCCCACTCTTCACTCATATTGCGCAGTTGCCAGCCATTGAGTATATTGAACAGTTTCAGTTTTTTTGCACTTTCACGGCCCACTCCCCAAATGTCTTCCACTGCGGTACGCTCCAGTGCTTCCCGCTGGTGCGCAGGGGTAGGTAATACCATTACCCCTCCTGTAGACAGCTTGTTCTTTTTTGCCAGCCTGTTGGCCACTTTGCTCAATACCTTGGTGGGTGCTATGCCCACACTCACCGGTATCCCCGTCCATTGCTCGGTGGTTTGTTTTATAAACAGGCCATACTCCTGCAGCAGGTTTTCATCAATTCCATCCAGGTTAAGAAATGCCTCATCCACAGAATATACTTCCACATCGGGTGCCAGCATCCGCAGGGTTTCCATCACCCGCCAGCTCATATCACCATACAGGTGGTAATTGCTCGAAAATACAGCCACCCCGTTCCGCTTAATAATGTCTTTGCTTTGATAGTAAGGCGCAGCCATACCTACGCCAAGCAGCTTGGCCTCATCCGACCGGGATACGATGCAGCCATCATTATTGCTGAGCACTACCACCGGTTTGCCATGCAGTACCGGCTTAAATACCCTTTCGCAGGCAGCGTAAAAACTGTTACAATCCACAATTGCTTTCATAATATTTCAGGCATCTTCTTTGTATGGTCAGCAATTGTTATGCGTATTGGCAAAATACCCGGCGTGGCGAAGCACCCGCATCATTTTGGGTACTGTTTAACCTGTTAATAATGCAAAACCATATTTTTCAATAAATTTATTATACTCCTGTTCAAATGTTTTTTTGCGGTGATGTTCCTCCTGGTTGCGGATATACCGCCGCACCGCATGTATGCCGGATTCACTCACCGAAACAGCAAAATAATCACTCTGCCATTCAAATTTTTCCGGGGTTAGCTGCTGCTTGTTTATCCAGAAAGAACTTTCACCCTTCAGCAGTTGTACTGTTTGAGCAATTGTTTGATTGGCCTCCAGCGATATAAGGCAATGCACATGGTCGGTGTATCCGTTTATGTGGTCAACATAAATGCCTTTGCTTGTTGCATTGTTTTTTATGTGCATAAAAACCCTTGTGCGGATGTTGTCGGTTAGCAACGGCTTTCTTAATTTGGTAGACCATACTACATGGAGCCATACTTTTAAAAATGACATAATGCTTGTTTTTGTTTGTTTATTTGTTCTCCGGGCTGAAGCCCGGAGCAATGGAACATGAAGCCTGAAGCAATGTAACCTGAAACAATGAATCGTGGAGCAATGAAGCCCGGGGCTCTGAGCAATATAATTTGAGATTACTTATGCTTTTCTGTATAAACCTGCTGCTTTGCTCTGGCCTTCAGGCTAGGGCATGAATAGCATAAATCACCACTCCCCAGATGCTCACTTCGCTGAACTCAGTCACTTCAATCGGCGACAGCCTGGGTGTTTCCGGTATCAGCCGCATCCGGTTAAAGGTTTGCTCCAGCCGCCTTATCAGCATTTCGCCGTCCACAATGGCAATCACCACCTTGCCGCTTACAGGTTTTACGCTGCGGTCCACAATCACAATATCGCCATCCCGTATACCGGCACCAACCATGCTGTTGCCGCTCACCCGCATAAAAAATGTAGCAGGCTTGTTTTTGATCAGTTGCTCATTCAGGTCGATGCCACGCTCCATATAATCATCAGCCGCAGCAACAAACCCGGTGGCCTCGGCATTGGGCACTTGCTGCTGGGTAAAACGCTTGCTGCCTGCATATCCCGCCGGAAAAAATTTTTCAACTTCCATATAAATTAATTTGAATTACCAAAATTATTAGTAAATTTATACCAAAATTATTAGTAAACAAACTTTTGTCATCAATTAATTTATCAACATGGGAAAATTAATGAATATCCCCGCTTACCGGCAGGCACAGTACCTGCTGGTGCTGCAGCCGCATGAGGACCTGCGCAACCGCATCCTGCACCAGAAACAGGCTTTTCACACCCGCTACCAAACGCCTTCGCCCGGAGGTAAGCCGCATATTACCCTGGCACAATTTGTAACCTGGCAAATGAGTGAAGAGCGCCTGCGCAACCGCCTGCACACCATCGCCATGGGCTGCTTTCCCTTTAAAGTGGAGCTGAATGGCTTTGGCAGTTTTCCATCGCACACCATATATATCAATGTAGCCACCAAAAACCATATACAGCACCTGGTAAAGGAGCTGAAAGCAGCGCAGCGGCTGATGAAAAGCAGCGACACCAGTCCCCATTTTATTACCGAACCGCATCTGACCATCGCCCGCAAGCTGCTGCCCTGGCAATACGAAAAAGCCTGGCAGGAGTATGAGCACAAACATTTTACCGGCAGCTTTATTGCCGATAGCATGCTGCTGATAAAGCGGCCGCTGGACAGTATGGCCTGGCAGATAGTGGAACGCTTTGAACTGATGAACCTGCCTGTAAATACAAAGCAGGGAGCACTGTTTATGTAAACGACTTATAGCAATTAAAAAAATAATGATGACAGAGGAAAACACGCCATCCACAGAGGAAGAAAAAAACTACGGCTACCTGCGTGGGCGTGGGGCGCAGATAAATACCAAAAACAGGTTTTTAAAAAACAGTACGGTAAGGGAATATATTGAAGGGATTGATGACTGGACGGAACCAAATACCGCTACACAGTATATTGAGCAGGAGGCCAAAAGTATTGTAAACAAGGTGGATAGTCCTGATGTGGGCATGTGGTACAGCATGAACCCCTACGCCGGCTGCGAGCATGGATGCATCTACTGCTATGCCCGCAATGCACATGAGTACTGGGGCTACAGCGCCGGACTTGATTTTGAAAGAAAAATCATTGTAAAGAAAAATGCACCCCAGTTGCTGCGCAAATTTTTGATGCACCCCAAATGGGAATGCCTGCCCATCAGCCTCAGCGGTAATACCGACTGCTACCAGCCTGCCGAAAAAAAATACCGGCTCACCCGTGGACTGCTGGAAGTGTGCAACGAATTTAACCAGCCCGTGGGCATGATTACCAAAAACGCAGGTATGCTCAGGGATATGGATGTGCTGCAGCAAATGGCAAAAAAGCAACTGGTATCCATACTGGTGTCCATCACATCGCTGGATGAAGATTTGCGCCGGGTAATGGAGCCACGAACTACCACGGCAAAGCAGCGCCTGAAACTGATCAATGAACTGAGTAAGGCAGGTGTACGCATGGGCGTGATGCTGGGCCCTATGATACCCGGCCTGAACGAACATGAAATGCAGCGTATTATGAAAGCGGCGGCGGATAATGGCGCCACATTTACGGCCTATACTTTTATCCGCCTGAATGGTGCCATCAAGCTTATGTTTCACGACTGGCTGTACAAAAACTTTCCCGACAGGGCCGATAAGGTTTGGCACCTGATAGAACAAAGCCATGATGGAAAAGTAAATGACAGCCGCTGGGGTGTACGCATGCGTGGCGAGGGCCATATTGCACAGATAGTGGCACAGCAGTATAAAAAATACGGCAAACTCTATGACATGAATGCCGAACGCTGGGGGCTGGATACCACCAAATTCCAGGTGCCGGGCGGGCAGGGGAAGTTGTTTTGATGGGGATAAGTCATTATTTTTACTCAGTTTATCAATTACCTATTAACCTAAACTAACTTATATGAATCAATTTGGTGGAAATTGGACACAGCAAAAAATCGAAATGGTAGTTGCTTATGCAAAGGCTTATCTTATCATTATGAATAAGTATCCTCAATTTAAATTATTATACTTTGATGGGTTTGCGGGTTCTGGTAATATTTATAAAAATGATGAAACTGACTTTGATATTATCAAGGGTACGGCCCTTAGAATATTAGAGATAAATCAGCCTAAGCCTTTTGATTTGTACTATTTTGTCGAAAAGGATATTAAAAATAAAAATGAGCTTGAAGCGTTAATAGAACAGGATTTTAAGAGTAAGAATACTCATGTTGTATCAGAAGATTGTAATGTGAAATTAAAAAGTATGGCTGATTATCTGCGAAAAAAACCTTCTTTTAGGGCCCTGGTATTTGTTGACCCTTATGGAATGGCTCTTGATTGGAGTTCGATTGAGTGTTTGAAAGGCCTTGGAATTGATTTGTGGATATTAGTTCCAACTGGAATGGGGGTTGGTAGGTTGCTCAAAAACGATTATAATATTTCTGAAGCATGGTTGGAAAGATTAGAAAGGTTTATGGGATTAGAAAGGGATGTTATATTGCCTTATTTTTACAAAGAATCCAAAAAAAATACACTTTTTGGTGAGGAAACAATTATTGAGAAGGAGCGTAATGCAATAGAAAAGGCCGGAGATTTATACAAGGAAAGACTTTATACGGTTTTCAAATATGTTTCTACTCCTTTTGTTATGAAGAATTCGACAAATTCTATCATGTATCATTTTATGATGGCGACAAACAATCCAACGGCATTGAAAATAGCAAACGATGTTATAAAGCCAAAATATAAATTATAAATAACTATGTCCCAATCCTCTATCGAATGGACCGAAATGACCTGGAACCCCACAACAGGCTGTAATAAAATTTCAGCAGGCTGTAAATATTGCTATGCAGAGGTAATGACCCGCCGCCTGCAGGCAATGGGGATTGACAAATACAAAGATGGCTTTGCTGTGCGTACACATGAGGATTCGCTGAATACCCCTTATTCATGGAAAAAGCCCAAAGTGGTTTTTGTGAATTCCATGAGTGATTTATTTCATCCTGAAGTGCCGCTGGATTTTATCATGAAAGTATTTGCTGTAATGAACGATACGCCGCAGCATACTTACCAAGTATTGACAAAAAGAGCCGACAGGCTGTATAAACTGCATCACCTGCTTAACTGGACACCCAATATCTGGATGGGTGTTTCTGTAGAAGATAAAAGAGTGACTGACCGGATTGATTTTTTAAGGGAAACCAATGCAAAAACCAAGTTTCTTTCCTGCGAACCACTGATTGGCCCTTTGTCAAATATGAATCTTGATAATATTGACTGGGTGATTGTAGGTGGGGAAAGTGGCCGCAAAGCCCGACCCATTAAGGAAACATGGGTTTGGGATATCCGGCAGCAATGCCAGGAAAAGGGAGTACAATTCTTTTTTAAACAATGGGGTGGCACCAACAAAAAGAAAGCCGGAAGGTTATTAGGCGGCAGAACCTATGATGAAATGCCTGTAATTGAACATGTCATGTAAATAATACAGTACCCTGCAGCACAACTTAAAACATATCAGCAAATTTCTAAGCCTCGTACTCCGGCATCGTCCGGAACAAATTGGCCTTAGCCTGGATGAAAACGGCTGGGCAGATGTGGAAGAACTGCTTACAAAAATCACCGCTGCCGGTACCGCCATCAATAAAGAAATACTGATTGAAGTGGTGAGCAGCAATGATAAAAAGCGCTTTGCCTTCAACAATGATCAAACTAAGATTAGAGCAAGCCAGGGACATTCTGTAAACATTGACCTTGATTTAAAACAACAGCCACCGCCGGGATTATTGTATCATGGAACGGCACCTCAATATACCGGTAGTATTAAAGAAAAAGGGTTGCAAAAAATGGAGCGTAACCATGTGCATTTGAGTGCTGATATTTCAACGGCACAAAAAGTGGGTAGCCGCAGGGGCAAGCCGGTAATAATAACCGTACAAAGCGGTCAGATGCATAAGGATGGCTTTCAGTTCTTTATTTCGGCCAATGGTGTATGGCTTACAGATCATGTGCCACCGGCATATATGCTGTTTTAAAAAAGAACATCAATTTTTTAAAAATGAAAATGGCCATTCGCATTTCCATCCCTTATTCGTACCTTACCCCTTCAATTTACAGGCATGAAACAAGCAGTCATATTTTTTCTTTTACTAAACACCACAATAGCAAAAGCACAAACGCCTGCGCAACTCAATAAAAGCCGTATCACCCTGCCCAATGGCTGGAGCCTTACCCCAGCGGGTAAATCACTGCCGCTGGGAGACCTTCCGCTGAACATGGCTGTAAGCCGCAACGGCAAATTGCTGGCCATCACCAATAACGGGCAGAGTACACAAAGTATCCAGCTCTTTGATGTGCAGAAAGAAAAACTGCTCGATTCAGTTACCATTGCCAAAAGCTGGTATGGATTGAAGTTTTCAGCCGACAGCAAAAGCCTGTATGCCAGTGCCGGCAACGACAACCAGGTGCTTCAATACAGCATCAGTAACAATAAGCTGGTACTTGCCGACAGCATCATCCTCGGAAAAAAATGGCCCGAAAAAATTTCCCCTGCTGGTATTGATATTGATGATGCTCAACAACTGATGTATGTTGTAACCAAGGAGAACAATTCTCTTTACATCATTGATCTTGCTGCTAAAAAAATAGTACAGCAGATAAAGTTGCCGGCCGAAGCATTTACCTGCCTGCTTTCACCAGATGCTAAGTGGCTTTACATCAGCTGCTGGGGTTGCGATAAAGTGCTGGTGCTGGATACAAAACAACGCAGTATCATCAGCGAAATACCGGTGGGTGATAATCCCAACGAATTATGCCTTACTAAAAAAGGTGATTATCTTTTTGTGGCCAATGCCAACGACAATTCAGTTTCCATCATACACACAGCAAGCGGCAAAGTAATTGAAACATTGAATGCGGCACTCTATCCCGATGCACCAGCCGGCAGTACCACCAATGGTCTTGCGCTTGATCCTGCAGAAAAAACTTTGTACATCGCCAATGCGGATAATAACTGCCTCGCTGTATTTGACATCAGCAGGCCGGGCGACAGTAAATCAAAGGGCTTTATCCCAACTGGCTGGTATCCCACTTGTGTAAAAACAATCGGTAAAAAAATTTTTGTAGCCAACGGAAAGGGGCTTTCTTCGTTGCCCAACCCATACGGGCCAAGCCCATTGCGAAAGAAAGAGGAAGTGATTTACCAGCAGGGCGATTTGAGCAAGCCGGTGGATGTGCAGTATATAGGTGGGCTTTTCAGGGGCACACTCAGCATCATACCTGTGCCTTCGGCCAAACAGCTGAGTGCGTTTTCAATTGCAGTATACACCAACACGCCCTATACAAAGCAAAAGGAAACAAATGCAGAGGGTATGGAAGGCAACCCTGTACCAATGAAAACAGGCGCAGGATCTCCCATAAAATATGTGTTTTATGTCATCAAGGAAAACCGTACCTACGACCAGGTGCTGGCTGATATGCCGGGTGGTAATGGCGATACCAGCCTTCTTTTGTTCGGCAAAAATATTACACCCAACCAGCACGCTTTGGCCAGCCAGTTTGTACTGCTCGATAATTTTTATGTAAATGCAGAAGTAAGTGCCGATGGGCACAACTGGAGCATGGGTGCTTATGCTACAGATTACCTGGAGAAAACATGGCCAACCAATTATGGTGGCCGTGGAGGAAAATATGATGCAGAAGGCAACAGGGAAATCGCTAATGGTAAAGCCGGATTTATCTGGGATCATTGTAAGCGAAATGGCGTCAGCTTCCGCACTTATGGTGAGTTTGCCGATGATGGCAGGGCCAATATTCCGGTGCTGAAAAATAATATGTGCCGGTATTATGCCGGTTACAACATGACTATTAAAGACACCACACGGTTTTTTCAGTGGAGAAGAGACTTTGATTCGCTGTTGTTGCAGAAGGCTGTGCCACGATTGAATACCGTGCGCTTTGGCAATGACCACACCGAAGGATTGCGCAAAGGAAGGCCCACACCTTTTGCTCATGTGGCAGATAATGACCTGGCTGTAGGTATGTTTATAGAGCATCTTTCCAAAAGCTCTATCTGGAATGAAACAGCCGTTTTTATACTGGAAGACGATGCCCAGAATGGCGCCGACCATGTGGACGCACACCGCAGTCCGGCCTATGTGGCAGGAGGCTTTGTTAAAAGAAATTTTGTTGACCATACCATGTATTCCACCACTTCCGTGCTGCGTACAATAGAATTAATACTGGGTATGCCACCCATGACGCAGTATGATGCTGCTGCCACACCAATGTGGCGCTGCTTTAGTGATAAAGCTGCCGGCAGTTCGTTTACAGCTGTTACACCCGTAGTGGACCTCAATGAAAAGAATACGGTAATGAATGAATGGCAACGCCTCTCAGAAACATTTGACCTGGCAAGGGAAGATGCAGCACCGGATATCCAGTTCAGTAAAGTGGTATGGCATGCCGTAAAAGGGGTGCACACGCCTTTTCCAGGGCCAAGGCGTGCCGCTTTTGTAAAACAGGGCATTAAGGAAGAAGATGATTAAGACAATGTGAAAGATTATTGGTTTTGGTTGCCGGTTGGTAAAATCACAGATACCATTGTACCCGACCCTTTAGTACTTTTAATATCAATTGTTGCGTTCATTGTTTTGAGCAGGTCTTTTATGATGAGGTATCCAAGTCCGTTACCCTTCCGGTTGTTCATATTGGCAGAAGACACAATAAATTGCTCCGTCATGATATTGTGGATTTGTTCTTCAGTCATGCCCGCCCCCTCATCTTTTACCATAATTGTAATCATTTGTGTACTTTGCTGGCAGCTGATGGTGATATTACCCTTTTCGCTGAAGTTGATGGCATTGGTTACCAGGTTGTAAATCAGTATTTTCAGTGGTTCAAAATATTGCCAGATGAAAAGATCAGGGGGTGTTTCATCGTTCAGGTGTATCTGCTTTTGTTTGGCAAGCGAATAAAGTACACTCAGCGCCTGGTTCACCAGTTCATGAAGGTTGAAGTTTTCTTTTATCAGCCTGCGGTTTTCTGTCTGGTATTTTATCCAGTTCAGGATATTGGTAGACAGCAATTGCAGTTCTTTTGAAGTAGTGGTGATTTCCCTGATGGTCTCGTCTTTCAGTGTTTCAGGCATCATGTTCTTTTTTTCAAGGAGGTTTTTCCCGGCCACATTCAAAAACTTCAGGGGCGTTACAATATCATGGCTGATGATGGAGATGAGACGGGTATTGATGCTGTTATTTTTTTCAAGTGCTTCATTTTTTTGCAGCAGCTCATTTGTTTTTTCAGCAACCTGTTTTTCAAGTTTCGACTGATTTTTTAACAGCTGGCTGGTTCTTAGCCGGTAGAAAAAAACCAATAAGCCGGTGGCAACAATGCCCATCAGCAGATAGAACCACCACTGCTGATGCCATGGTGCAGCAATGGAAAACCGGATGCTCTTGTAGCTGTAATTGTTTTCCCCAAATCCATTCAGCTTGCGCACCTGCAGATGGTAGCTTCCGGGTGGCAGGTTGTTCAGCTTTATCACCGGCTCATTTTTCACTTCCAGCGTCTGCCACTGATCGTTGTCGTTAAGCCTGTATGCAAGATATATGTTCTCCCTGTTGCACCAGGCCGGAAACCCAAGGCCGATTTGTATATCCTTTGTACCCGGCGGCAGGCTTTTTACTAACTCCGGCTCGTATGAAATCTCAGTGTCGTTTACTTTGAAATGATCAATAAAAATATCCCCCTCCGGCAGCACAAGATGGTCTGCACCAGGCTTTACCCACAGCAGGCCATCCATTGTTGGAAAAGAAATGGTACCCGCATTCAGCTCAATGGCGCACGGGCTGCAGCCCCCATTCATCTCTGTTATATCCATGCCATCGTTTCTGCCGATATAATGATAGTAAACCTGGGTGATTTTCTTTTCAAAAGCATTCAGCAGGTCAGCAATATTTGCTTTAAACAATCCCCTGTTGGTACTCAGCCAGCAGAACCCCTTTTCATCAGGAACAAAGCAATGGGTGTACAGCAAAAAATTATTTTTATCAGTTGGAATGGCCCGGCAGATACCGTTTTTGTAAATAAAAAACCCGCCTCCGTATGTGCCGATAAAAATGTAATCCAGGTATTGGCGTATACTTCGCATGCAGTAATCCTTCAGTTGAAACAGCGTGTCTAAAACGAACGTTTCAGTATTAAACTTTACCAGGGAATTACAGGTGGCAAATAAAAGTGAATTGCTGCCGTAAGGCATAAGGTCAAAAGGCTCGTTGTTGCCGGCCAGGGCCGAAGGATATTCCTTTACATAGCGGAGGCTGTCACCTTCAAGCAGGGCAATACCTTTCAGAGTAGCTGCAAATATCCTGTTTTGAAGGGTGGTAATACTTGCCGAATATGGCAGTTTTGTTCCCAGGTAAATATGTATTTTGTTTGTCTTCCGGTTGAAACTGTGCAGTTTATACTTTCCGTTTGCGGTACGCTGTGTGTACCAGAAAAGGGAATCACCGGTAAGGGAGGTGCGGAGACTGAAAGAGCCGGAGATGGGTGCTGTTGCAGAGGCATTTACCTCGGGGCTGAGTACATGCCCTTCGTTTGTAAGTACGGCATTGTCTGATAACTTCAGCTGTGAGTAATAGGCTGTTCTTTCATTAATGCCTGTTGACCTGTTTTTAACTGCTAAAACCCTGTTTTTTGTAATGATTATGATGCCTTTTGATTCGGTGCCGATAAATAAGGTGTTTCCTTTTTCATCATATTGGGCATAGCGTAATAATGATGCCGAGGGCACTTTTTCTGCTATCAATCTGCCGGTTACCTGCTTATCGCCATAGCTGAGCAACCAGGCTTTTTCGCCTGAAAATAAAACGGGCTTTTGCATGCCATTGTGCCACATGAGCAAACTGGAAGAATTGATAGTGATTTTACTGCCGTTTTCATCAGTCAAAGAAAAAGGGGTAGCCGCCACAGTACTGTCGTTGATGATATGGATGCCATTGTTTTTGCTCAGCAGAAAACAATCACTCCCTATTTTAAAGATGGTCTTGATATTGTCCTGAATAAGCAGGCTGTGGCCCGGTTTACTGGTGTGCAGCGTGATGCGGTGAAGGCCATTCCTGCCATCCATCAACAGGTAAGCATTGGTTTTTGTCAGCAGAAACTTGGGTGATTGCAGGATATTTCTGCCAGGTACAGCTTCCTGAAGTTTTGCTGAAATACCTGAATCCAGGCCCGAAGGGTACAGGAATTTCCATCGTTTTTCAGGCATGGGAAAAATCAGCTGGTTGGCTGATACGGTAAAGTTTTTTCCCAGTTGGTTAAATACATTGATTACCCCATTTTCATCCCTCATCATATAGGATATACGGTCGGGATCCAGTGCAGGTGTGTTCTTTTTTGAAAATATCCTGAAGTCAATTCCGTTAAACCTTACAATACCTGCCTCTGTAGCTACCCATAAAAATCCATTTTTTTCATCCCACTGCAGTCCTTTGATGCCGTTGGAAGGAAGCCCTTCTTCTGTTGAATACTGGCGTATGCGAAAGCCTCCTGCTGGCTGGGCAGGTAAGTTGCTGTAAAAGAAAATAAGTAGTAACAGAAAAATCCGCTGCATAAAGATTTACTGAAACAAGTTACTGATTAATATCAATAGTTTACATTGTACAGGGTGGCCAGTTCAATCAGTTCCCGGAGGTTGCCTGCAGTTGTTTTTTCAAAAATGCGGTTTTTAATAGTGGATATCGTATTCATCTTAAGGTTCAGGGTATCGGCAATATTCTTGGTGCCAACCCCCTTCAGCACATAGTGCAGCACTTCCAGTTCCCTTGGTGCCAGTGCAGAAAATGGATTCTCCGGCAGCACCTTGCTTTCTTTTTTTACAGGAACTTCATTGTGCAGAAAAAGTTGTAATGTATGTATGATCTCCTCCTCTCCCACTGATTTGGAAAGATAATTGGTAATGCCGTACTGTTTAAGCGCCTCGCCATATACCTCTGGTGGCTGCATGGAAAAGATCAGTATTTTCAGGCTGGGATACAGCCTGCGGATATTGGGTATTATCTCCAGGGTGCTGCCGTCTGAAAGGATGATATCCAGTACCAGGTGAGTGTATTTCTGCTTTACCAATGCCTGCATCAATTCACTGCAGGTGCCGGCCTCCTGTATGTCGGCATAACCAAAGTTGAGCTGCATGTAAAGTTTCAGCCCTTTTCTTATCATGCTGTGATCATCGGCAATTAATATATAAGGTTGCATAATTTCACTAATCGTATTGATATGTACTGCAGTTGTAATTTCTGTATTGCTCATTACCGTATTACCAGTAAAAAACCTTTAAATATCTCTTTTTTGTCGTTATTGAGTTGTATAAAATAAACATAGCTGCCATTGGCTACCGGCTGTCCTTTGTAACTGCCATCCCAGGGCCTGCTAGGATAACCAGTGGCATCATACACTTTTTCGCCATAGCGGTTAAAAATGGTTACCCTGGCATCAGGGTAAAGAGCCATTCCCGGAATATTCCACACATCATGTTTGCCATCACCATTGGGGGTAAAGGAATTGGGAATATACAATTTTGATATCACTGCAATCTTTACACTGTCAGTTGCGCTGCAATGCGATACCACATCTTCTGCCAGCAGCAGATAGGTAGTGGTTAGCGATGGTGAAGCGGTTGGCTGCAGGGTGGCAGCGTTACTGAGGCCCGTAGACGGTGTCCACAGATAACTGTAAGCGGACGCAGGCGTTACTGTTGCATTCATCAGAACCGAACTGCCTGCCTGTATGATTTTGTCGGCACCTGCATCTGCCTTGGGCGCAGGGTTTACCAGCAGTACATCAGTTGCAGGAGAAGAGCCGCAACCGTTTATATCTTTAACCACCAAGCTGATATTGTAACTGCCGGCCGTGCCATATACCCTGCTGAATGGAGGTGCGGCATTTCCTGTACCATTACCAAAATTCCAGAGCCATGCATTAGCGCCAGTAGCCGTGGAGGTAAACAGCACCGGTTTATTTTCGCAAACAGTATCTTTTTTAACAGTGAAAGAGGCTGCGGGGTTCGGGTGTATGATGGGAATATTGAAAAAAGCCGTGTCACTCACACAGCCCTGCCCAATGCTTACCCAATGGCTTACAGTAATATTGGTTAACGGAGCCGCATAAGTATGTACGGTGCTGTTGCCTGTTGTTGAGTTCAGGGTTTGTCCGTCACCATAATTCCAGCTCCAGGTAGTGTTGCTTGTATTGGTATAGCTGGAGGTAAAGGTAAAAGCACTGTCCACGCAGGGTCTTCCGGTAACGGAAATGGAAGCAACCGGTTTGGCAGCCACTATCACCGTTCTTCTGAAAGTATCACTTTTGCAGCCCAAATCCGAAACGGTAACCAGTGATAGCGTAAAGTTGCCGGTGCTGGTATATGGATGGTAGAATGGAGATGGATTGTTTCTTGTAATCGTATTTCCATCACCAAAATTGTATTCCCAGCCGGTAATATTTCCTGCCGCAATGGATGATGTATCTGTAATGCGTATTGAGTCACCAACACAGATATTTCTGTCATAACCAAATTTAGCCAGCGGCTTTGCAAAAACTGTGACAGTGCGGTAGCCTGTATCACTTTTACACCCCTTGTCAGATAATGTTATCAGTTTTATGGTATAAGTACCGGAATTACTGTAGGCATACTTAAAAGGACCGGCATTTGCCCTGGTAAGGGTATTGCCATCACCAAAAAAATACTGCCAGCTGGAAATAGAACCGCTTGCTATGGTGGAAGTATCGGAAATCAGTATTGAGTCTGATGAGCAGGCAGGAGAAGTAACGCCAATAACTGCCGATGGGTCAGGGTTGATAGCGATAGATTTGATGGTGTCTCCTGTACAGCCATTGTCAGCATAAATCCGGTACCGCACAGTTTGATTGCCCGGCGTAACAAACTTTTTCTTTGCATTCAGTGTGTTTTGTGTACTGCCGTCATTAAAGTTCCATAAATAATTGTATAGGGTAAATCCATTGGGGTTGGATGTTGAAGTAAAATACATGCTATCTCTCAAACAGGCAGGATTGGTAAAAGTAAAATCGGCAACCGGGCCTGGTTTTACAACCACAGTGAACGTATCGGTTTCTGTATTGTTGCAGGCATCAATTTCAGCAGACGTATAACTGAAAGGAATTTTATAAGTACCGCTGTTGGCAAATACAAGGTCCTGCTGAACGGTATACTTGTAATATCTTCTGCCATTTACAAGAGGTGAATCTATTGGAATTGGATTGGCAATAATCGAATCCGCAGTGGGGGTAAGGCCCGGTACCTGGCTGAACTTCCAGTGAATATTGCTGAGGCGGTAACCAGTACTGGCAAATATCCTGAAAGGTGTTTTGGGGCAGGTAATGGTATCAGGCTTACCCGTTATGCTGAAAACATTCTTTATTTCACTGCTCACATTCAGGTTATTGATATTGCAGCCAATATTGTATCCATAGCTTTCATAAGCACCCAGGCCATATACAGTTGCTGTAAAGGCAGAGTCGCTGGTGATGGTATGCTGCATGTCCATTGAGCCCGACAGGTCAGCAATAGCTACCGAATAAGCCGGGTTGTTAGGATGTATTTTTATTCTTGATGCAGGTATTGCAGCGCCGTCCACCAGCATGGAACTGATTCCGGCGGTTGGGATAATAATATTGAGATAAGATTTCGAAATCAAATTAAGGGAACTGGTGTAAAATAAAACCGACTTTTGCCCCTGTTCTATTGGGCTCAGGTAAAACATTTCGGGGTCACCAATTGCCGTTTGCGCAGGTGTAATATTCTGCCAGCATTGTGCCCTGTTGGGTGTGTATTGCGATACCAGGATGGGTTTATCTGCTTCAATATAATCACCTCCTGTCGAATCCATAAACTGGTAATAAAAGTTCCTGATAATACCTGTCATCACCAGGCCATTTCTTTTTACCACAGTGCTTGGATCTTTCACACAAACCCGGTAATAGTTACGGAATGTTTCATTGATGTTACCGGAAAAACTGCTGAGTGTATGATGCGTAAGATAGCGTGTGCCCCAGGCCTGTGCCGGAAATACCTGCTGCTGCACAGCTTCACCGCCTTCATTCTGACAAACATGCATGCCACCGCTTCCCGAAAAAACGGCAACGGGATGACATTTACCATCTGCACCGGCCACCGACAAAATTTTACTGCCTGTCAAATCTTTACTCGAATTAAGCGTGTCAGAGACAAATGGCCCTGTTGCAAAATTTGCCTTACCAAAAACCGTATAGATTTCTCCCTTGTTAAGATTTACCGTATAAGTCTGCCCCGGCACCCACCCGTTTTTGCAGGTATCAGAAGGTGTGATTAATACCCTTGTATTATCGTCTTTTGCTACAATATAAAACCAGCAGTACCAATCAGGAAAATTAGCACTTTGGTTACTTATCACAAAAGGAGGATTGGAACGGCCCTGAGTTTGATAATAATTCACGGAGTAATAAATATAACCCCAGGTCTCCGAAGGCATCAGCATCGTGGCAGCCGAATACATGGCATCATATTCATGGGAATACACTGCTACCGGAACATCGCTTACAACATGAATGGCTTTATTGGACAGCCCGTCGGAGAGAATACGGGCATCATCAGGACCCATTTTTGGAATAATGATGGAAGCATCAGCCGTATTGGCAGGTATGACAAGAGTTTGCGTCCAGCTAGTTCCGTTGATGCTCACCGTTACATTTGCCGCTTGCTGGGTACTGATGTAAAGTGAAAGCTCCTGCTGGTTCACAGGGTCGGATAATCCTGCATGTGCAAAAAAATTAGAACTGAAACTGTAACCCAGCCAGAATTCCTTACCCCTGTTCGACTTGTTTTGTGATACAACCTTAAAGGCGCACGATACCAGTAATAAAACAAACAATGTATGTGGCTTAACTGCAGTCATATAGTTTTTGATAATGCTAAATTCCGCCTTCCCGTTCTAAAGTTCTGTAGAATTAATTCTACAAGCAAATTTGTAAACTGTATTTATTCTTGCAACTGAATTTTCTACCAAAACTAAAACTTCAATAAATGAGCAGCATTTATCAGCGCAAAAAAGGCTATTGCTTACTGGCAGTGTTTTTTTTGTTAGCTTTCAACATGGCTTCAGGCCAGGGTTACAATACCACCAACTGGCGTTTCAGTAATCCTAAGCAATTTGGATTTACTATCCTGGACCTGGACTATTTTGACAACAACAACGTAATTGCGGTAGGGGGTGATGGTGGTATTGCCAAAAGCACTGATGGCGGCACCAACTGGACTTACGGGCCGTTTACATACCTCACTCCACTGGGGCAGCAAACAAAAGCCGCTTTTAACGATGTGCATTATATTACGGCAACAGTTGCTTATGCGGTTGGCGACCGCGGTTTGATGGCCAAAACAACAGACGGGGGGCTTAGTTGGGTTTTTGTAAATAACCCTTTGTTCCCTGGCAGTAAAAATATCAATGCCTGCTGGTTTTTGGATGCCAACAAAGGATACATTGGAGGTGATCCAAATAATGGGGTTGATTCGCTGCCCAGGTTATATGTAACCCTGAATGGAGGGGCTACCTGGGATTCCATAGCTCCCCCCGCTGTTAACGGAGTTTCCCGTGTTGGATACATTAATAATCCAAATATACCGCCTGTTTCGTGGCCGGTGGATTCAAAGCTGAAATCGATATATAGTATACAATTCATCAATGACAGTACGGGATATGTTTGTGGCAGCAACTCTTATGGGGTTACGTTGTTCCCGAATGTTAGTTTAAGGGCCACCAGTGCTACAAATTGTGCACCACTTACCACTTTCTTAACCTCCGGGTCAATGGGTGCAAGTATGCTCTGGAAATTCAAAAGTGGCGTACTTACCGATTATTCATTAAGTAAAGAAAGGCTTGGATACACGGGGATTAATACCGCCACGATTAATTGCACTACCACTTATGGAAATATTGCGCCCTCTTCCCAAACATACAGGGCATTGAATATTATAAACGACAGCACCGTGGTCATGATGTCGTTCAACAATAATACGGTGGTTAGGGTACGTACCGGAAGGAACGACAGTACAGCCAATGTGAATGTGGCAGGCAGGTTTGAAAAAGGAAAATACGAAGTGCTGAACTTTCCATTTCCCCCAACGGCAGGGCCAAATGCCGGTCCCCCAATTCCTGCTGTACAAAATTTATTTGCTTCCAATCCCTATCACATGATCCGCAATACTGCGGGTACGCTGGTTGCAGGGTCTTTTAACAATATTGGTGGCCCTGGCTATTTGTGGACATCCACAGATACAGGCCGTACATGGGTACAGCGCAGTGTTTACCCCCAGGGCCGCAACTGGAGTCCTGTAGCTGCTGCTCCTGCACTTGATTTTGCACCCAACGGAAAATTGCTGGTAATGGGCAACAACGGTATTGTGGGCGATTCCACTGCAGGTGGTGCATGGCAAAGTAATTATCTTACTGTTCCGGTTGGAGCAAGTTACAATGATATTGAATTTGCTGATTGCAATAATGGTATTGCTGCTGGTGGCTCAAGCATCACTGTCACTGCCGATGGGGGAAAAACCTGGGTGGATAAAGCCAATGCAGCACTGGCAGGCCTTTTTGCCAATATCACTTCGGTAACCTTTCCGCAGCCTAACAAGGTTTACTTTACCACCAATATCGGAACTATTTACCGTTCCATCAATCAGGGGACTAACCTGGTACCTGCATTCATTGACAATTACGGCGGCACGTCCACCATCAATGACCTCGCAGTAGCTGGTAACGATAGTATCTGGGCCTGTGGTGCACAACAAAGCTCCTCAGTACCCTCAGCACAGCGTTTTGGATTGGTATACCGTTCTTTTAATAATGGTGTTAGCTGGGATACGATCAGGGTTGGCCCACAGGGAATCACCGGCACCCAGGCCCAGCAGTTTGTAACCTTCAGGGGCATTGAATTCCCAAGCAGAACTGTTGGCTATGCATGTGGCACAAGAGGCGCTGTGTATAAAACAACAGATGCAGGCAATACCTGGACCAATATCAGCCCATTCCCGGCCATCAACATTTCGCCTGCAGGCTTTGCCAATTCGGCAGTTTCCTACTCGGATATCATCGCATTGGATAACAATACGGTTTTTGTAATAGGAAATATGTTTACTACGGTAAATAACCGGCGCATATACAGAACTACGGATGGTGGAGCTACCTGGACAGACATATCTGGTAATATCGACCTGCTTTCTGGCGGAAACCTCAATGGTATTTTGATGCATGATATAAATAACGGGTATGTAGCAGTGCCGGGTGGTGTATTGTATAAGACCAATAATGGTGGTGCTTCCTGGGTTATGGATTTAGCACCCAGCGCCACATTGACTACCGGTTTGGCTTTTGCACCAAAAACAGTACCTCCTTCCATTTCAGTTGTTAACAGGAAATTGTTTGTGGTAGGGCCAAATATCAATGGCGCACCCATACTGGAATACGGCAACCCGGCGAATATCAATGTAAATGCCACAGAAGCGGTTGTAAACCCAACCTGCAGTAATTTAACAGGCGGTACAATCACAGTTAATGCAACGGGTGGTATAACTCCATATACATACAGCATCAATGGCGGGCCGTTCCAGGCATCAAATGTATTCAGCGGATTGGCACAGGGTGTTAACAGTATCGTTATTAAAGATGCTTTTTGCGGAACTTTAACCAGGAGCGTTACCGTAGGCTTTAATGATAATCTTACACTCACCACCAGCAACGACACATCTGTTTGTGCTGGTGCTCCTGTTCCATTAATTGCCACGAGTGCAGCTGCCACTTATGCATGGTCCCCTGCTGCGGGTCTTAGCAATGCCACCATCAGTAATCCTGTGGCAACTGTACAGGGCAATACAGCTTTCACTGTTACTGCTGCACTCAATGGTTGTGTACGCACCAGAACCATCAATATCAGCATCAGGCCAAACCCCATAGTAGATGCAGGACCGAATAAAACAATAGTGGATGGCGATGCAGTGATGCTGGATGGCACCGGTAACGCCAATTCAATTTCTGTTGCATGGACACCAGCGGCCACTCTTACAGGAGCCAATACGTACACGCCGGTGGCTAAGCCAAACCTCACTACTGTTTATACGCTTACGGTAAGGGATGCCAATGGTTGTACATCTACCGATAATGCAACCGTAACCGTTATACCATACTGTATTAAGATTATGGATGCATTCAGTCCCAATGGTGATGGTATTAACGACAAGTGGCTGGTTACCAACGGAGCTCCTTGTTCCAACCAGATCATTGCCACTGTATTTAACCGCTATGGCAGCCCGGTATTCAAATCAGATAACTACCAGAATGCCTGGGACGGCACTTACAAGGGAAAGCCTGTTCCGGACGGTACTTATTATTACGCAGTAACATACAGGTTGATCAATGGCCGCTCACTCACATTAAAAGGCGACGTAACCATTTTAAGATAACAACACTCAAACAAATAATTATGAAACAATATATCATTCTTTCAGTTTTTATCATAGCGGCAGGTGTTGGTTACAGTCAGCAGCTGCAAACCTCTGCCATGTATGAAATGCAGGGTGTACTCCATAACCCTTCAATGGCCGGCATGCAGGAGCAGAATATGGTTGGTGTAAGCTACCGCAGCCAGTGGAACGATATCAGTGGGGCACCTAAAACCATTACTGCTTTCGGCAGTATTAATTTGCCAAAACATCAGATTGGATTGGGCGGATATTTGTACAATGATAAAACAGGGCCTACCAGCCGCACCGGTGTGCAGCTGGCTATGGCAAAGCACATCGTAATGCTTACCGGCAATACATTGTCGCTTGGTATTGAAGCAAGGCTGATGCAGTATTCCCTTGACAAGGCTAAGCTGGTACAAACCCTCGGATCTGATCCTGTAATTGGTGGCAGTGATAACAGGATGAAGTTCGATGCAGGCTTTGGTATATCTTACACCACACCAAAATTCCAGGTGGGTGCATCCGTATCACAGCTGGTACAATCAAAGCTTGATTTTTATACTGGTAATCTTACCCGCAGTGAAGAAGGCAGGCTCTACCGCCACTATTACCTGCATGCCAATTACAAGTGGAAAGTAGATGAGTCCACCACCATCACTCCCAACATGATGGTTATTTACCTGCCCAATGCACCAACAGATATGATAGTTGGGGCAAGGGTGGAACATAACAGTGCATTCTGGTGGGGACTTGGCTACCGTGCAAGGCAGAGTTATATGTTGTCGGCAGGGGTACACATCAACAAAAAAATCACCCTTGGTTATTCCTTTGAAGATTATATTTCACCCATCAGTACATTTGATGGCAATGCCAATGGACATGAACTGCTCCTTCGTTACAACTGGAGCAAAAACTAAAACAATCAATTGATTCAGCAGTAATCAATTGCCGCTATAGAGCTAAATATATTGATAACCAGCAGTTTCAATACCTCCGGCCATCTCGGCAGAGACTGGCCGGTTTTTTATTCGCTCTTTTTTAGAGTATGCTTCGCAGTTAGTTTCCGGGAAAAAGAGATACTGGTTTGTTGGAAATGTTACCACAGATTTTGAGTAAGCCGTATTTCGTAATACAAAATTATTTTTTTTCCTCTGAAATGCTTTGCTGTAAAGGGTTTCAAAAGATATGCAAGCGCCCTTGTAAAAATTTTTCAAAAAAATATTTGGCAGTTATAAAAAAATAATTACATCTTTGCGCTACAAAAAAATAAAGCAAATAAAAGTGTCACGCATACAATTACATATTAAAAGAGCAAATTGGTTTAGTCCGGAAGGGCTTGATACCGGTTGCGGGGCACAAAATGCTGTAAGATAATTTCATAAAGATTTTCTGAAACATAGCCCCGCAATAAATGCGGGGTTTTTTTATGGTACAGGATAAAAAACAATGCAGATGCAGAAACAAAAGATGAGGTTTATACTAAATGCAGTATGGGTATTGGTACCCGCAGGCAGTGATTGTGCTGTACTGGCAGTTACCGGTATGCATACAACAGAAAACCGCAGTAATGATCATATACTACGACCGTGGCAGATGCACACACATTCATGATGTGTGAGCAAAAAGTGGAAGCCCGGTCAATTAAATGACCGGGTTTTTTTATGGGTTAATGAAAGAAAAAGGAGGGTGTTATGAAATTTTTAATAGTGATACTGGCGGTTAAAGCGGTCATCACGATGATAAGCAGAAAAGGAAATGTAGATAAAACAAAGCCTGCAGAAGGCACATCAATACAGCATCCGGCAGAAATGCAATTGAGGTAAGATATTGTTTTGAGGAGGAATATAAGTCCGGAGTTCCGGCTCCGGCTTATTTAAAAGTTCTTTAAAAGACCTGTTGGTCAAGCGGCTAAGGCACCGGGCTTTCTACCCGGAAAGATGGGCCACGACGAAGCAAAGCTTATCGTGGTGCCGACCAAAGCTTCGGCATTCGATTCCCGTACAGGTTACAATGGTTCGTTGGTGTAATGGTAACATCGCAGATTGTCTATCTGGTGTTATGAGCCTGCCTGCCGGCAAAGGCAGGTTCGATTCTCATACGAACCGCATAGGTAAAGGATGTACAGCCAGGTAGTGTAAATGGAAACATGCAAGAATTTGAGTCTTGTGTACCCGGGTCGGTTCCGGGCCTGGCTTCGGTAAATGTTGTTTGTAGCTTAACTGGTAAAGCGCTGCATTGTGGATGCAGAAAACAGGGTTCGAGTCCCGCAAACAACCAAACGGCCTGTCGTTCAATGGAGAGGATACTGTGCTACGAACGCAGGGATGCAGGCCACTGGTGCCGACTGAAGCGTCGGTATTCGATTTCTGCCTGGCCGACTTATCAATGGCTTGTAGCTCAACGGTTAGAGCAGGAACCTTATACGTTCAAGGTTAACAGTTCGAATCTGTTCAAGCCAACGGCAGTGCGGTTTAGAGAAATGGTCAACTCAGCGGTCTCATAAGCCGCAGGTGCTGGCCACGATGAAGCAAAGCTTATCGTGGTGCCGGCCGAAGCATCGGCATTCGAATCCGGCAGCCGCAACAAAATGGTTCGTAACTCAATTGGTTACAGAGTACCGGTCTTTTACACCGGGAGTTCAGGGTTCGAGTCCCTGCGGGCCAACGAAGGATGAATAGCTTCCCGATAGCTATGGGGAGCAGTGCATTCCGTTGTTAACGGAAAGGTTATAGGCCACAACGAAGATTGCTTGTCGTGCTGCCGACCGGAGCGTTGGCATTCGAGCCCTTTTTCATCCGCAGCAGTTTGTGAAAGCAACAGTTCGATAATGAAGAAACAGGAAATCAGTCAATGTGCTTTTGCAGATAACAAAGATGTTGACAGAGTGGTAATCCCGGAAAGCCGGGACAAGTGGTGTCAGCCTGCTAAGCTTGAGCTATCGTTCATTCGATACAAAGGTTCGACTCCTTTACCCTCCGCAATGGTGCCCGGGCAGGGACGGTTCTATTGCACTGGTCTGAAAAGCCAGACATCGTGGTTCAACTCCACGGGGCACCGCATATAGCGCTGACCACACCTTAACACCCCTGTGAAAACAACAACGTGGCTGGTCTGCACAGGCAGTCGGCCACATACATGAGTGTTGTGCAATGGCAGCATGGTGGTCTCTTCGCAGGATTCTGCGAACAAAACCACCGGTATAAGTTCGAGTCTTATCGCTCATGCTAAAAAATTGGAGTATGGAAACAGAACAGCAATGGCGGCAACTGAATGGCCGCCGCATCAAACGTTCCATCGAAGATGAGGTATGGGGCGTACTGGAAAAAGAAAGGGCAATGGGCCATGAACTCAAAGTGTGCATCGGCACGGATAGCCAGGTAAAAAGCCGGGAAACGGAATTTGCCACAGTTATCGTATTTGTCCGCAAAGGAAAAGGTGGATTTATGTATATCCATAATGAAACCAGTGAACAAAAAATGAGCATCAAGGAACGGATGCTTGCAGAAGTGGGGATGAGTATAGACATAGCTTACAGGCTGTGCAACATTTTCAGCCGCTTTGGCGTGCACATGGAAGTACATGCCGATATAAATACCAATCCTGCTTTTAAAAGCAACGATGCGTTGAAAGATGCAATGGGCTATATCATGGGAATGGGGTTTGCATTTAAAGCCAAACCCGAAGCCTTTGCCAGCTCCAGTTGCGCAAATAAAATGGTGCAGTAATAAAAGGAACATGCTGTTGAAGGATGGCATGTTCCACTTTAAATAAATGGTTAAAAAATAATTGTATGAACAATATGAACCAGCAGCATACTTTCAATACCAATGGTATTTTTGAAAATGGCTTTTTATACGGCAAAGCCCTGTACCTGCAAAGCTTCAATGCTATACCAAGTATCAATTACATGAGCAGGATAGATGGTGAAAAAGCATTTGAAATGCTGAAAGAAAAGTTCGGGCATCTTATACAGTCGGTACACAGCTACCGCTGGTACGACCAGCAGAAGAAAGCGTATGAGTTTGATGAAACATTTGTGATAATGAACAATCGCTGCATCCTGGAGTTTGATAAGGACTACTGCGAAATTCTTCATGATGGTACACAGGATGAATTTATAGAAGCATGCGCAGCAGGTATGAAACAATTTAAGCAGCGGCAGCGCAGGAAACCACTGGAGATAAACCTGGTAACAAGTGGCAGGGGAGGCTTGCATCTGAAAGGGCTTGAGATAAAGCGTACACAGCTCAATCTTGATCTTTATTATGAGGATGATTTTAAGGCTGTAAATGATGTGATATGCAAAAGACTGAGCCGTCCGAAAGATAAGGGACTGGTATTGCTGCATGGCCTGCCTGGTACGGGCAAAACCACTTACCTGCGGTACATGATCGGGAAAATAAAAAAGAAGGTATTGTTTCTTTCTCCCGGCGTGGCAAAAGACATCATGAACCCTGAGTTTGTGCAGTTGCTGGTGGATAATCCTGACTCTGTAATGATTATTGAAGATGCAGAAAGCCTCATTATGGACAGGCGGTTCAGTTCAGGTGCTTCGGTGTCAGCGCTTTTGAATATTGCCGATGGACTGATGGCAGATTTTCTGAACGTGCAGATTGTATGCACATTCAACAGTCCGCTTACGATGGTAGATACAGCATTAATGCGCCAGGGAAGGCTGATAGCCAAGTATGAATTTGGAAAACTTGGAATAGCAAAGGCACAGCGTCTGTCAAATCACTTTGGTTTTGATAATATAATTGCAGAACCAATGACCATTGCAGAACTGGCTCACCAGCATGAAGCAAAATATGAACCAAAGCAGGTGGAAGTGATTGGATTCAGAAGGCAGGATACGGTACTGAATTAAAATATTTGCCGGTTAACCCCGGCGCAAAAGCTTGCTTAACGGCAAGATCGGAGTTGTAAAATGCAGCAAATGAACCAGGCCGGTGTGTTAAAGCACCGCAGTGCAGACGTGGTAACTATCTGTATGCTGTTGTTACTGCAGGCAATCCCGACCAACCTGTGGGTCAGAGGTTCGAGCCCTCTTACGGTGTAGAAACCCGTATAGCTCAGTAGGTTAGAGCAACAGACAATCCATGGGTTCGAATCCCATCATCAGTTAGTAGCTGGTGTAGCCAAGCGGTCAAAGGCAAAGGACTGAGGATCCTTCGATTCTGAAGAAGCAGGCCGCTTCTTAAAAAATGGCCAGCACAAAAAACACGGTTGTTCTACTGGCAGGTGTGCATTGTTCGCAATAAGCACCCGCAATTTGTACGGCACCAGCAGATAGCCCAAAGCAACAACCCGGGGCTTCACTTGCTACCCGTCAAAAGGATTTTTAAAAATCCGGCAACGGGCAGCAACTGCGGCGGACGGTTTAGCGGAAACATATTTCCGTGCTGTGCAGATGGTGAATAACAGTGTTTTTTAAAATGAATATAAAAATTGTAAAAATAGAAAGATGAAAAAAGTAAGGGTAAATGCTTACCAGAAAGCATTGGTGTTTAAGCGTGGTGTGTACCAGCGGATGCTGGGTGAAGGTGTGTATTGGTTTTGGCAGGGCGAACAGGCCATGATATATGAAATGACTGCACCTCTTAATGCTCCGGTGGAACTGAACATATTGCTGCAGGATACCGCATTGGCAGATGCCCTGCATGTGGTAGAAGTAAGGGACAATGAAATAGTATTGCGTTACGAAAACGGGTTGCTGAAGCAGGTGTTGACTGCCGGCCGTTACACTTACTGGAAGGGTGCTGTAAAGTATGAGTTTGTGCCTGCAAATATTGCAGTGGCTGATATTGATGCTGCATTTACCCGCAATGTACTTACACATGCATTGGTAGCGCCTTATGTGCGGGCCTACACTGTAGAAAACTACGAACAAGCAGTGTTGCTGGTGGATGGTAAGTTTGTAAAGCAACTGCAAAGCGGTATTTATTTCTGGTGGAAGAACAGCACCGCCATCCATGTAGGGAAAGTGGATACAAGGCAGCAGCAACTGGAGATAAACGGGCAGGAGATTCTGACAAAGGACAAAGCTGCTTTGCGCATCAACGCCTGGGCACAGTACAAAGTGGTGGATATTGAAAAGGCATTGCTTGTGAATAAGGAATACGACAAACAGTTGTATGTGAGCATTCAGTTGGCATTGCGCCAGTATGTGGCAGGTTTTGGCTTTGATGAATTGCTGGACAAGAAAGATGCCATTGCACCCTTTGTGCTGGAGGCAGTAAAAACTGCTGCAACTGCACTGGGTGTGGAGCTGACCAGCTTTGGTATACGGGATATTGTGCTGCCCGGTGATGTAAAGGAGATAATGAACCAGGTGCTGGTAGCCGAAAAAAAGGCACAGGCCAATACCATTATGCGCCGGGAAGAAACAGCCAGCACCCGCAGCCTGCTGAACACTGCCAAACTGATGGAAGATAATGCCATGCTGTGGAAGCTGAAGGAAATGGAATACGTAGAGAAGATTGCAGATAAAATAGGTGAGATTACAGTAAACGGTAATGGTTTGCTGGTGGAGCAGTTGAAGGGGATATTTGTGGGGCAGAAATAAGAACAGTAAGCCCGGTAGTGTAGCTGCCGGGCAACTGTTTACAGAAATGCATTTATGACGCAGGGAACGAGTAACTTTAAAAAAGGTATGATGGAAGCAATAACGCAATTACTTGGGAAGATAGAAACTGAAAAGAAGGTTAAAATATTATATGCCTGCGAAACTGGCAGCCGTGCATGGGGATTCCCTTCTCCGGACAGCGATTATGATGTGCGTTTCATCTATATGCATGAAAGGGATTGGTATTTGTCGTTGAGTGATAAGAAAGATATGATAGAGTTTATGGATGGCGACCTTGATATAACCGGTTGGGATTTGCGCAAATGCCTGAAGCTGCTTAAAAAATCCAATCCACCTTTGATAGAAAGGTTTCAATCGCCTTTGGAATATGCTGCAGTTCCGGGTTTTAAAGGCGGATTTAAACAACTGGTGGAAAATTATTATTCAGCTACGGCTGTTTTTTTTCATCATTATTCGCTTGCCAGTAAGTTTTGGGAGGAATTAAAAAGCCAGGAGGAATTTAAACTGAAAAGCTTTTTTTATCTTATCCGTTCCCTGTTATCGTGCAACTGGATTATAAAAGATAAAACGGTATTGCCGATGCACATAGAGGGGTTGATGCAGTATGTGGAAGAAGAGCAAAAAAGACAATTACGGGATTTGATAGCACTCAAGGCTGGTGTAGGTGAAAAATACCTGCACCGCAAGGATGAAAGGCTGGATATATGGATACAGGATCTTTTTAAATATGTGGAAGCAAACAAAGACAACCTGGGCGTATGCAGGAATGACATAACACAATTAGATCGGTTCTTCTTAAAAATGATGTATGCAGAAACTGACACTTGACTGGATAAAGAATAACGGGCTGCTGATATTTGAAGTTATTGCCGGCAGCAGGGCATATGGGCTGGATACAGAAAAATCTGACACAGATATCAGGGGTGTATATGTATTGCCCAAAGAATTATTTTACGGGCTGGAATATACAGGGCAGGTAAACAACGGAACAAATGATATTGTGTATTATGAGCTGAAGCGGTTTGTTGAATTGCTGGCAAAAAGCAATCCCAATATACTCGAAATGCTGAATGTGCCGGAGAGCTGCATTTTGCACAGGGATAGTATTATGGATATGCTGAAACCGGGAATGTTTGTGTCAAAAATGTGCGAAAAGACATTTGCCAATTATGCCTTTACCCAAATAAAGAAGGCATACGGGCTCGAAAAGAAAATTGTAAATCCTGTAGAGGAGCAGAGGAAATCAGTATTGGATTTTTGTTATGTGTATGAAGGTAAACAGGCCACAGCGTTGGAAAAGTACCTGGCTGAAAAGCAATTTAGGCAGGAGTATATCGGCTTGTCGGTCATCACACACCTGAAGGATTGCTACAATCTTTTTTATTCTGCTGCAGGTATGTATAAAGGTATTGTGCGCAAGGAGCATGCAAATGAAGTTTGTGTGAGCAGTATCCCGAAAGGGGAGCAGGCTTTGGCGATGCTGTATTTTAATAAAGACGGTTATTCCGTGTATTGTAAAAAATATAAGGAATACCGGGAGTGGGAGGCGAAACGCAATGAGGAACGGTACAGTGCCACCATCACACATGGTAAAAACTATGATTCGAAAAATATGATGCATGTGTTCCGGCTGTTGCTGATGGCAAAGGAAATAGCTGTTGAGGGGACAGTGAATGTTTTCAGGAAAGACAGGGATTTCCTGTTATCCATAAAGGAAGGAAAGTTTGAATATGAGGAGTTGGTAAAAAAGGCAGCGACAATCGAGGGTGAACTCCCGGTATTATATGCAAAGTCAGGATTACCTGAAGAACCGGATGTTATGGTGATTAACCAGTTACTTGTACACATGCGGGAACAATTTTATAACAGTTAAAAGAAAATGATATGAGTTTTATTGTAGTAGATGTGGAATCAGATGGTCCGGTTCCTCATATGTATTCGATGGTGTGTTTTGGTGCAGTAGTCGTAGAACCGTCTTTGAGCAAAACCTTTTATGGCCAGACAAGACCTGTTTCCAAAAGCTGGTTACCTGAGGCTTTGGCTGTGAGTGGTATTACAAGGGAGCAGCATGAGGGCTTTGAAGATTGTGGTCTTGTGATGAGGGCATTTGAACAATGGCTTTCTGAAAATTCTAAGGGAAGGCCCATTTTCATCAGTGACAATCCAGCTTTCGACTGGCAATGGATAAACTGGTATTTTTATATGTGCCTTGGCAAAAATCCATTTGGGTTTTCGGCAAGACGGATTGGTGACTTGTATTGCGGTATGAAAATGGATACAGGCCTCAATAGTGAATGGAAGAGATTGTTGCGAAAAACAAAGCATGATCACAATCCTGTTAATGATGCAAAAGGCAATGCTGAAGCATTACTGGCCATGAAGGAGATGGGATTGAAAATGCCTTCAGGATAAAGGCTATTTCTCCTCTCCCTGTGTCAGCTCCAGGTAAGCATCAGAAAATTCTTTTTTGCGTTTATTCTTTTTGTGGATGAGCATGGCGCTGTGAATCATCATGCTGCCAGCTTCAAAGCTGGTGGAGATTTGGATGATTTGGCTGGAAGGATGGTTGTAGTAATTAAACCAGCTTTTAAATTTCTTGGCTCTTGCGCCTTCTTTACCATCCCAATTGTCGCAAACATATACCATTGCATTGTTGCGGGCTTCCAAAAAATCGCCTGCGATGGTAATGACAGTATCAGCAATGCGTTTGTCAATTCCTTTTCGTTTTACAGGCTTGGTTAATAAATCAAGGTTGAAGCCAAAAATGAAAGGAGCTACGCCCGGATAGTTAGGGAAGTATGCAGCAAAAGACGTGAAATAGCATTCGTAAATGTCTTCGCTATCAGTGGTAAATGTGTAATAATCCGGTTTTAGAACCTCAAAATCATACGGTTGCAAATTTGTAGCCATATTTTTCACGGAGTTCTTTATAGGTAATACCATTCTGCCTGGCCTCCCGGATAAATTGCTGGTCGGCAAACATTTTTTGCACCATTTCCGCTTTGGTCATGGGGGCAGGTTTGGCAGTTCGTTTTTTGCGAACAGTTTTTTTAACTTTAGTGGCAACAGCAGCCATAACAAATAATTTATTGCAATTTACAAAAATTGCACAAACAAAACAAACCGTAAAGGTTAACAACAATGAGCAAATTAAAAATACAGGGAAAAGAATTAAGGGCTATCGGCTACCCGGAAGGACCGGTGATTAGCATAGCCATGAAGGTGATGGAAAAGAACTATAAACATCACACCAAGGAAGCTGCTATGGAGATAGCAAAAGCAGTGCTGGCATCGCCTGCGGATTATTTAGATGATGCAGTGCTGGCGATGATTGCGCAGCAACTGATGCCCAGGCCGGAGCCGGAAGGGCTGGAAATTTCGCTGAACCAGCAGGGCATTGCTTTCAATATTTTTGGGCAGGAGCATATTGAAGAAGGCGCCATGCACCAGATGTACCAGGCAGCCAAACTGCCTATTAGTGTAGCAGGCGCTTTAATGCCCGATGCACATAGTGGCTATGGCCTGCCGATAGGTGGTGTGCTGGCAACAGATAACGCCGTAATACCTTATGGTGTTGGCGTGGATATTGGTTGCCGTATGTGCCTTACCATGTTTGATATTGACCCGAAAGAACTGGTACAGAAGGAAGCATATTTTACCCGTGAACTGCTGGAAGCTACTTTGTTTGGCAGCGGGGCACAGTTTGACCGGTCACCTGATCATGAAGTGATGGACAATGAATTGTTCTTTCAGCTGCCATTACTGAAGAGCCTGCACACAAGGGCTTGGAAGCAGTTGGGTACTTCAGGCTCAGGTAATCACTTTGCCGAATTTGGCACAGTGGAGGTTACAGAAAAAGATGAACAGTTGGGTGTAGAACCAGGAAATTATCTTGGCTTGCTTACACACAGCGGTTCCCGGGCATTGGGGGCCAATATTGCCAATCATTACACTAAACTGGCCATCAGCAAAAGACGTCTGCCTCAGGATGCTAAAAACCTGGCATGGTTAACGCTGGATGAAGAAGAAGGTATGGAATACTGGCTGGCAATGAATCTGGCGGGTGATTACGCAAGTGCCTGTCACCACACCATACATGAAAAAATTGCAAAGCAGCTGGGCCGCAAACCGCTGAAAATGGTAGAGAACCATCACAACTTTGCATGGAAAGAGCAATGGGAAGGCAGGGAAGTGATTGTACACCGTAAGGGTGCTACGCCTGCGGGTAAGGATGTGCTGGGCATTATTCCGGGGAGTATGACAGCACCCGGGTATATTGTAAAAGGTAAGGGCGAAATGGCAGCTGTTAACTCCGCTGCTCATGGAGCCGGCAGAAAGATGAGCCGTACCAAAGCCATACAATCGGTAACGGATAAGCAGTTTAAAGAAGAAGTGAAAAAGCACAGTGTGAAATTGCTGGGCGGCGGCCTGGATGAATCTCCATTTGCCTACAAAGACATTGATGTGGTGATGAAAAGCCAAACGGCATTGGTGGATGTAGTGGGTAAATTTACCCCAAAAATTGTGCGGATGGACGGAGCCAAACACCATAGCTGGCGCAACCAGAAAAAGGGTGCGGCACTGGATGGTGAATAAGTAAGTCTGATTAATCCCGGTTGTAATGACCGGGATTTTTGTTTGATACCGCAGCAGAAAGGGTGATTTCACGGTAAATAGACACAGAATAGTTTTATTATATTTACAACATCAGCCGTGTACTGTGGTAACATAACCGTGTACCGCTTGATTTAACCTAAAGCAATCAATATGCCGCAATGGACTAAAAAACTGACGCTTTTAAGGGATGTGCTGGCTTCAATGCTCCCCTTCAGGCAGGATGCTTTGCCTTACCTTGATGCTGCGGGTATCGGCTGGCTTACCATTGATCTTGGAGGCAACCCCATCACCTTATGGTACAACATTCTAACTTATGCCAATGCTAATGAGCAGGTTACAGATATTGTGAATGCCGTACTGGAAAAATTCCCCAAAAATCCGCACTTGCTGGCATATAAGCAGCCGGAGGATGAAGATTATAATCTGGGACCTGATATTAAGGATACGGAATGGAAAGATGGTGATACTGTTGAAACGCTGGAGAAAATTACCGGCAACGCAAGTACGCTTTTACCAATCAGTTTTCTGGCCACGGGTTTAAAAAGGGCCAGGTCAGTGGCAAGGGTGTATATAAAGCGTGGCAGCAAAGCCGAAGTGGGTACGGGCTTTTTACTGCCGGATAATGTTTTTGTAACCAATAACCATGTTATAAAAGATGCTGCAACGGCATCTGTGGCGGTGGTGCAGTTTGACTATGAGGAATCAGAAGATGGCAACCCGCTGGCCATTACAGAATTTAAGCTGGATCCATCCCGCGGTTTTGCCACTTCTGTAAAAGAAGACTGGACAGCCATTAAGATAAAAGGGGATGCCAATAAAAAATTTGATGCACTGGAGCTGGTGGAAAACATTACCATTCAAAAGGATGACTTTGTAAATATTATCCAGCATCCCGGGGGCAGGTTTAAGCAGATAGGGCTTTATCATAATCTTGTTACTTTTTCAAATGCCGAAATTGTTCAGTACCTTACAGATACAGAGCCAGGCTCATCAGGTTCGCCGGTATTTAACAGCCAGTGGCAATTGGTGGCGCTTCATCACAGCGGGGGCATATTGAGAGAGCCCGGTTCAAAACAACGTTTGCTGCGTAATGAAGGAATCAATATCAACGTAGTGATGGCGGGCTTAAAGGCAAATAACTTATTATAATGGCAATACAACCTAAACTGAAACATAACATCGTTAAGCTGCTTGCAGGCCTCATCAGCAATAAGACTGATGCCATTCCTTATTGTGATGCTGCAGGGCTGGACACTACTGTAATTACTTTTGAAAATGCGGCTTACACTAACTGGTACAATATTATTACGGCCGCTGAAAAACAGGAGCGGCTCGAAGCATTACTGTCTGAAATAGTAAAGCCATTCAGCGGAAATTCAGACCTGAAACGCCTTATTGAGGAGGTGGAGAAAGGATTTGACAGAAGGGTGGAACAGATTGCCAAGGCGATCAAACTTAACCAGTGTGTACTTTTTCTTGGTCCTGACCTGCTGCAATGTATGGAAGGCGGACAGGTAAAACCATTTAACAGGTTGTTTTCGGAGCAGCTTACGAAGGAGCTGGATAAGGAAAGTGTGTATTATGATAAAGATCAGGCAGCGGCATTGCAGTATACAGCACAAAGATATGAAGACATGCCGGCCTATGTAATAGGGGAAGTGGGGGCAAAAGCCAAAGCGGCTTTTCAGCATGCAACTGTTTACCGGCAGGTGTATGACGTTATCAGCACCTTTGCTTTCCCGCTGATCATCAATACCAATCCTGATAGTATACTGGATGATATTTACCGGCAGAAACTTATCAATGGCCAGCCGGTAAATATTGCAGCAAGTTATTATGATATGACCAATGATGTTGATGGTGGTGGTTCTTTTACGGCCGATCTCTCTAAACCCAATACGGTAGTCAGTTATAAAATATTCGGGTCACTTGAAAACCCCGCATCAATCCTTTTCACTGATACGCACAGGGTATTGTTTTCAAAAAATGTGGTAAAGAATGACCCTCCATTGCCGCCCCTGATAAAAAAGCTGCTGGTAAACCGGTATTACCTTTTTCTTGGATTTAACTTCAGTGAGTGGCATCTTAAAATACTGATTGACTGCCTTGGGCTTGCCAAAAATGAACACAGGAGCTTTGCACTTACCAATATTCCCGGTATGGCAGGCTCCTCCATGAACGAGTATTTTGAGAAAGAGTATAAATTTTACTTTATTGAAAATGATATTGAAAAGTTTATCAACCAGGTAAAGGAAGAGTATAATCAGCTGGATTAGAAAATGAACAGCAGGGGTTATTTTAAATTTTTACATCATGTTCTGTTTGTGGTTGGTGTCCCCACCAACCACGGCTGCCAGGTAAAAGATGAATACGATCACCTGGATTGAATACAGGCAGCAACTGCATTTTTTAACCGGCATTACAGTTAAAGTAGTTTTATGCAAAGTTCGATATATAATAAAGACAGGTATCCGGGCTTGCGGTCATTCGACAGGAACCAGGTAAGCCTTTTTTTTGGCCGTGAAGCTGAAACAGGAGAACTGTTTAACCTGGTTAGCCTCGAAAAATTAGTAGTACTCTTCAGTAAATCCGGATTGGGTAAAAGTTCATTGCTGAATGCGGGGCTTTCGCCGCTGCTGGAGCAAAACGGATTTATGCCCATTCGCATCAGGTTCAGCCCGGGCAACCGCATCAGCCAAAAAGACCTGGCAGATGATACCAACCTGCTGCTGAGGGATTTTATTGTTGCATTTAACGGATTTGACAACAGCAGCCATATAATTTTTGATAAAGAAAAGCCCCAGCTTTGGGAGTACATCAAGAGTGCCGGCTTTACAAATAAGGAGGGCGTACCGCTGACACCCGTTTTTATTTTTGACCAGTTTGAGGAGTTTTTTTATCACCCCCAGCATCACCAGCAGGAATTTTTGCGGCAACTTGCCGAGGTGGTGCATGAGCAGCCACCACGCCGTGTGCTGGAATGGGTTACCGGCATTGAAGCTGCAAAGCGGAAATCCGAAGAAATACGCTGGCACCAGCAGCCGGTGGTTAAAATGGTATTTGCGATGCGTTCTGATAAGCTGTCGCAGATGCAGTCGCTTACCGTTTATATTAAAACCATCCTCCGTAACCGTTATGAACTGAAACCGCTCAGCAGGCAGCAGGCACTGGCAGCCATTGAGCAACCGGCTGTAAAAGATATGGGGGAAGGCTATACCCCTGCTTTTACTTTTAACAAAAAAACCCTGGCTGATATTGTAAATGAACTGGGCAGCGGCAGCAACGAAATAGAAAGTTCTCAATTGCAGATGGTGTGCAATTATATTGAGCAGCAGGTGCGTATAAGCCAGGACGAAGAGGATGGAATACAGGCTATTGAAGTAAACGAAAACATAATAGTGCCGGCAAGGGATATCCTTGGCATCAGGAATAATTTTTATGAAAACCAGCTGAAACAGGTTGACAATGAAGCTGACCGCAGCCTGGCAAGAAAAGTGATAGAAGATGAACTGGTTGTTGACGGGCAGCGGGCAAGCCTTTTGGAAAAGCAATTAGTAACTGAGCTGCAGGGCAAAAAGGAACTGGTAGAGGCATTGCTGAAAGCCAGGCTGATAAGAGAAGAAAACACCAACCGGGGGCTTACTTATGAAGTGAGCCATGATACATTGATTGAGCCGATTGAAAAGTCGAAGCAGAAGCGGCAGGCGGAAGAAGAGCGCATTAAGATGGAAGCCGAAAGACAAAGGCTGGCACTTGAGGCACAGCAAAGAAGTGCAGAACTGAAGGAAAACCTGAAACGCCTGGCCAATGAAATGCAATTGAGGGAGGAAGCAGAAATGCAAAAGGCGGAAGCTGAAAAACAAACGCTTGAAGTAAAGAAGCAGCGAAGGAACGCACGAATTTATGGATGGATTTCCTTTGCCTCGATGTTGCTTGTGGCCATTGTTGGCTTGGTTTTTTTATATATACTTGATAGGGAGAAAAATCAAGCAGCCATGTTGAAAGACAAATTCAGGAGCGATCTGACGGATAAGCTGAACAAGATAATTCAACTTGACAGTATTGTGAAAATGCAGAGCCAGCTTATTGATACCAATACCGGAAATACAAAGGCTGTAAATAATGATGTTCCTTCGCTGATAGTGTATGATATAATAAAGGACGTAAAGGATGAAAAAGATACGGCAGATGTTCAGTTTCAGAAATTGGTTAACAATACCTACCGGCAGGTTAAGCTTATGGATAGTGATACTGCTGAAATGAAAGCCAACAGAACCTTCCGGGAAAAAGTAAAGTATATCGAAGAGAAATTTCCCAGGTACGATAAGGAGATAAAGCAGCAATAAAACAAAAAGAACAAGTATCGCACAAAAGACCTTAAACAATAAATTTCATTTAGTAAAACAGATGTTATGACAGATTTTTCTTTGTATCGTGGCTACAGCGATAAATTTATCGGCACCGGCAAAAAAGTTTCTTTGCCCAAACTACCGGCAGCCCTGCAAAAAGACCTGGCACCGGTGAAAGGGAAAAAGGAAAAGCTGGCAGATTATATTAACTATAGTGTGGCACTTTCTGTACGCAGGAGGCTTCCTTATTTTACCGCCAGCAATATTGATGGTAAGCTTTTCCGGAAAATCAAAAGGAAGGATAACTGGCGTATTGATGAAAGGATAGACCCGGGGCACCAATGGGGCAAGGAGCTTTACACCGCTGCTAAAAGTGATTTTGATAAGGGCCACATGACCAAGCGGGAAGATGTGCAGTGGGGAGCGACTGATGCTGATGCCATAACAGCCGCCGACAGTACCTTTTATTTTACCAACGCTGTGCCGCAGCACGCAAAGCTGAACCAGAAAATCTGGCGGCTGCTGGAAGATTATATCCTGCATAAGGAAACAAAGGAATCCGGACTGAAAATATGCGTATTTACCGGGCCGGTTCTCAGCAATAAAGACCCCCGGTTTGTAACCCCGGTAAAAGGAGAAAGGATACAGATACCTACCCTTTTCTGGAAAGTGGTGATTTTCCCCAGGAGCGATGGCAAGCTTTACCGGGCCGGTTTTATGATGAGCCAGGAAAGCCTGCTGCGTGAAAATGATATTGTAGAAAGCATACGTAACCTTACGCTTGAATCGCTGGAAGATGAGGATAAGTTATTCCTCGAATTTGAAGAAGCCGATACATACCAGACCAGTGTGGATAATATTGAACAGTTATCAGGAATTAAAATGCCCGCTGCCATTGACATTTATAAGGACAAACGTTCAATAAAACTGATGCTGAAAGAGATTGATGTAAGCCTTGAATCGTTTGATGCGTCAGGTACAGGGTTGGAATATGAAATTGAGGGATTGGTATTGTAATAAAAAATCCCGTGTAATTGCACTTCAGTTGATTGCAGAAAAATCAGGATGGCATTGAGATTTTCTGTTACTTTACGGCTCTAATTTTTTTCATGGAGGATATAACAGGCAAGATAAAGGAATTGTTCCGCAGCTTCAGCAGGGAAGATATAATTACTACAGACAAATTACCCCAGTCGGGGAGTGAGCGGCATTATTACCGGTTGCATACAAGCGGCCCTTCATACATAGCTACTTATGGCAGTAATGTAAAGGAAAACGAAGCATTCATTTATTTTTCCGGGCATTTTGGTGGTAAAAAACTGAATGTGCCGGAAATTTATTGTGTTTCGGATGATAAAAGTTTGTACATACAGGAAGACCTGGGAGATGTATCACTGCTCAACCGGCTTGAAACAGAAGGCTATTCGCAAAATGTATACAATCTTTTCAAGCAGAGCCTGCAGCAACTGGCTATGCTGCAGGTAAAAGGCGATGAAGGTATTGATTATGATAAATGCCTTACCAACAGGGAGTTTGGTAAGCAGGCAATTATGGCCGACCTGTTGTATTATAAATATTACTTTCTGGATGCACTGCGGCGCCCTTATGACAAACAGAAACTGATTGATGATTTTGAGGCACTCAGCAATTACCTTTCGCATACCGCTTACAAGTACTTTATGTTCCGCGACTTTCAAAGCAGGAATATCATGGTAAGGCCTGACGGGACAATACATTTTATTGATTACCAGGGTGGTATGAATGGTGCCCCGCAGTATGATGTGGCTTCGCTGCTATGGCAGGCAAAAGCTAACCTTCCGGATGAATGGAAGCAGCATTTGCTGGAAGATTATATGGATGCTTTTGAAAGCATTACGCAGGAAACTGTTGACCGGGCAATTTTCCGCAGCCAGTACAATGGCTATGTGCTTATACGCCTGCTGCAGGTGCTGGGCGCTTACGGGTTCAGGGGCTTGTTTGAGCGTAAAGCACATTTTTTAACCAGTATTCCACTGGCTTTGCAAAATTTGAAATGGTTCATCAATAACCAGAGTATCGGCATTGTGCTGCCGGAGTTCAGAAAAGTGCTGGATATTTGTGTGGATGATGATGTGATACAGGAATTTACACCTGTACAGGCAACGGCTGACACACCGCTGGTGGTAAAAATCAACAGTTTCTCTTATCTTAAAACAGGCTACCCCAAAGAAGAAACTGCTAACGGGGGAGGCTTTGTATTTGACTGCCGCGGAATATTAAACCCCGGCCGGTTTGAGGAGTATAAAAAACAAACAGGCAGGGATAAACCGGTAAAGGATTTCCTGGAACAGCAGACCCGTATGCCGGAGTTTTTAAACAACATTTATAACACGGTGGATATTACCGTGGAGGACTATATCAAACGTGGATTTGAAAGCCTTTCCATCAACTTTGGCTGCACCGGTGGGCAGCACAGGAGCGTATATGCAGCTGATGCTGTGGTAAGGCATTTAAGAAATAAGTATGGAGTGAAGATTGAGTTGAAACATATTGAACAGCAAATACACGAAACAAAACCCTGATATGAAGGCAATGATTTTTGCGGCAGGATTGGGCACCAGGTTTAAGCCCTGGACGGACAGCCACCCCAAAGCGCTGGCCCGGGTAAATGGAAAAACATTGCTGCAGCGTAATATTGAATACCTGCAGAAGAATGGAATAAACGAAGTAGTGGTAAATGCTCATCACTTTGCTGATCAGTTGATACAGGCTGTAAAGGAAAACGAAGGGTGGGGCAGTAGTGTTATAATCAGTGATGAAACCGATGCCGTACTGGAAACCGGCGGCGGTTTACTAAAAGCAAGACACCTGCTGGAAGGGGATGAGCCTTTTGTAACAGTCAATGCAGATATACTTACTGATCTGGATATTTCAGCGCTCGTCAATTTTCACAAAGAGCAAAAAGCACTTATTTCGTTTGCAGTGTCAGCAAGGAAAACCTCCCGTTATTTTTTATTTGATGAAACAAACAGGCTCTGCGGCTGGGCGAATACGTCAACCGGCGAGCAGAAAATTGTAATACCGGGTGATCAATTACGGCCATTGGCATACAGCTGTGTGGTGGTTTTTGAACCTGCTGTATTTCCATTGATCCGGCGGCAGGGTAAATTTTCACTTACCGATATGTATCTCGACCTTGCCCCGGGGCAGCTTATTAAGGGCTGGGAACATAGTGGTGACCGCTGGATAGATGTGGGTAAAGAAGAGAGTGTCGCTAAAGCCGAAGCACTTTTTCCCTGAACATTCTACAGCCTGCCGGCATATAGTTCCCGGAGTTTACTTTTTCTCGTAAAGGTCTTTTGCCTCCACAACATTTACCTTGTCCGTTTCCTTAAGTGTGCGGCTTACTATATCATAAGGTCCGGTTATCACTTCATCGCCCTCTTTCAGTCCTTCTGTAACTTCTATATAGGTAATGTCCTGTATGTCAGTTTTAACTTTTACTTTTTTGGTGGTGCCGTCTTTCTGCAGTACAAAAGCTATCACGTCAACATCATCATCACTGCTTGTATTGCTTTGGGCAGCCATATTGCTTTCGTCTGTTTTTACTTTAAGGCTGTCATTTTTATCTCTTGTTGCAATGGCATTGATGGGTACGCTCAGTACATTTAAGTGCCTTCTTGTCTGTATATCCACGTTGGCGCTCATACCCGGCCTGAAGGGAAAGCTGCCTTTGCCGATAAGATCCATATAGCTTTCCGGCAGAATGCGTACATAAACCTTGTAATTGGTAACATCGCTGCTGGTATTGCCCAGTGGGTTTTGTGCCGAAGCACCATTATTGCTGCTGCTTATCTGTGTTACGATGCCTTTGAATTTTCTGTTGCTGTACGCTTCCACTTCCACAATGGCACTGTCTCCCAGTTTTACCTTTGGAATATCATTTTCACTTACATCAACCCGTACTTCAATTTTCTGCATATCGGCCACCCTCAAAATTTCCGTGCCAGCCATCATGCTGTTGCCTACTACCTTTTCCCCTTTTTTTACATTCAGCAAACTTATCACGCCATCCATTGGGGCTACTACTGCTGTTCTGCCCAGGTCTTTATTGGTTTTTTGAAGGTTGGCCCTGGCACTCTGCACACCAGCTCTTGCACTTTGCACATTGGCCTGTGTACTTTTGATACCCTGTACTGCTGCATTGTAATTTGCTATGGCTGTTTTCATAGCAGCATCAGCCATATTGAACTCGTTCAGGCTGATCACTTTTTCATCGTACAATTGCTTTTGCATATTATAAGTACGTTGAGACTGCTCCAGGTTGGCCTTCAATGCAGCCAATGCTGCCTGGGCATTTGCAACCTGTGCCTGCTGAGACTGAACCTGCGCCTGGCTTTGAGAAACACCTGCTGCAGCCTGGTCACGCTGTGTGCTGTATATATCGGCATATATCCGGGCAAGTACCTGGCCTTTTTTTACACTGTCGCCTTCCTGCACAGCCAGTTCCGTAATTTCTCCGCTGATATCCGGGCTTACTTTTACCTCAATTTCAGGATACACTTTTCCCGGGGCATTCACCACTTCAATAATGGTACGCTTTTTAACTTTTTCAGCGGTAACTTTTATGCCCTTGTCTTTGCCGAAAACACCGGCTTTTGACATCCCGATAAGGGCTGCCAATACAACTACTGTACCGCCTAAAATCCATTTTAATGTTTTGCTCATGCTCGTTTTTTTAGCAATATCTACAAACCAGGCTCACTGGTTTTAAACTTATTATTAATTTAGTTTGCACAGTTTGAATACAGTTTATCAGAACTTCAACCCCTGGCCCCTGTAAAACTCCAGTACTTTCATTTTAAACACATAGTCAAACTGGTTAAGCGTATACTGCAGTTTTTCACGGAAAAGATTGTTCTGGTTGGTTACCAGTTCCAGCGTGGTAAGCATACCAACATTGTATCTTTTCTGTGCAAATGAAAAACTCCGTTCTGCTGTTTCCACGCTTTTTTTACTGGCATTGAACTTCTCCATTGCCACTACTGCTGCATTGTAAGCCTGGTAAATATCCTGTTTTAATTTCTGGTTATCCTGTTCCTTCACCAGGTCCCAGTTTTTAAGTGCCAGCTTGCTTCTCTGGTAATTGCTGCGCAGCACTCCCCCGCTGAAAAGGGGCACATTGATACTGATGCCGATATTTTGCCCGAAGTTATCGTTGAACTGCCGGAAGAGTGAGTTGGGGGTAAAATAACTTTCAACTTTACCGGTGCTTGTAAGTACAGGTCTCAATACATTTAATTGAGTGCCTCCATTGTTTACCACCAATCCCGTGTTGGAAAATCCGGTTGGCAAAGTTTCAAAAACAGGGGTGCGAAAATATATATAATTGGAATTCAGTCCGCCAAAAGCGCTTATGGTAGGATGCATGGCACCCCAGGCTGCTTTGCGCTGTTTTTCTGCTGCCTGTTGCTTTACATTGTTAAACTGCTGCTGCGGCTGGCTTTGCATGGCAAGATTGTACACCAGTTCGGGTTGCAGGCTGGCCATATCTTCCAGGGGTATTTTATCTACCGGAGGTGTTTCTATTTCAAATGGCAGTCCTGCGTCAACATTCAGTGTGGCCTTTAAGGTAAGAAGACCCTGTTGTACATTTCCTTTGGCTGTAATTACATTGGCACTGTCCCTGGCAACCTGGGCTTCCAATTCAGCTGCATTCAGTTCAGGCAAAGCCCCTGCAGTTACCCGCCTGCGGGTAATATCAAGCTGTACTTTCGATTGCTCCAGCTGCACCCCGGCTATTCTTTCCTGTTCCATGCTCAGCAAAATGGTAAGGTACTGGGAAGCTACTGTGAGCGCAATATCATTTTTAAGCTTATCAACGGTTAACCGGCTGGCCTGCAGCTCCAGCATATCGGCTGCAATCGTATTTTTTCTGCTGTACCAGTTGAATATGGCCACACTTGTTTGTAAATTAAGCCCGATATTGAAAAATTTCTGGTCTTCAAATACACCAGTGGTAGGGTTTTCCCTGCGGCCAAAGCTCATGCCGTAACTATTGCCCAGGCTTACATTAGGGTATTGGGACATTTTGTCCTGTTTTACCTGCAGTTCAGCATATCCAACAGGTATTGCTGCCATTTTTATGCTGATGTTATTATCCCTTGCATATTGCACACATTTAAGCAAACTCCACTTTTCCTGTGCAGTCAGCATCAGGCTGGTCAGCAATAGGGCAACGGTGAATATAAATAGCGCCTTTACTTTCATGCAACAAAAATAACTGATACAACTGTAATACCCTAAAAAGTATATGATAAGTGGCCTGTTGCCGCTGTCCGGGGAAAGAAACCTGCTTCTGACGGCATCATTAACCCGGGCCGGGCATTAGTTTTCTTACATTTTCTACATCTTCCTCAGATAGTTCAAGCAAACTGATGACCGTTTCTAATTTTTCGTAACCAATTTTTTTACGATTCTCCATTTTAGAGAGCGCCTGCTGGGTAATTCCCATTTTTTTTGCCACTACAGCCTGTTTGATTCCTCTCATTTGCCTCAGCAGGCGAATAAACTGCCCTGAAGCTGGTGGTTTGTTGTCGGTAGTCATCATCGTATTCATTAATAAATCAGCGTTAAGTATTTTCTAAAGTTCAACCAGGTAGTTGATAACCGGCAGGTTGTATTTTACAACCCCGTAATTTGGCTGTTGTATTGAAAAAAACTTCAACTTTAAATTGTGGTAATTTACATAACAACCGCACTTCAATAACTATATCTGCCTGTAAAAAACAAGGCAACACCCTTTTACAACTTAACCCGGTAATAAACAGGCAACAGCAATTTACGCTAATTAACTGAAACCTCAGTTAGCTTTAGCTGTTTGTTTTTCCTGATCATTTATGTACAAAAGGTCAATATTTAGTAATCATTAAAGTTTAAGTGGTTTTCGTGTAAAACTGCAATCATTCAATGTTAAAAAATCAAAAAAATCCCGGGAAGAAATTATCTAGGAATGAAATGAAAGCGCTGAAGGGCGGACAGGAAAGTTATGGCAGTGTTATTTGGCGCTGTCTGTACACACTGGGGGGTAAATTCGGCACAATTTATTATGAGTGCAGCACCACCGATCCTTCGGCGCCCAATTATTACTGTACTAAAACAAATGATGCCTGCTGATTAAAGGGATAGCGCAGGTGTAATTTATGCAGGCATATATACCAGTGGAAATATTTTAAATCACCAAAGTTTTTGGCAGCTTTTGATACATAAAACTGCAGCCTGATATGAAAAATAATCAAATAATTACCGGAATGGCTTTGACAAGAAGCCAGATGAAAAAAGTGAGTGGTGGAACCAAGAAAACACCAAAAACAAGGTATCGCTGTGATTGCGGTGGTGGTGCAGGTATAGTATTTCTTTGTACCACATTTACCGATAGTGTGTGTGTGCCCTCCTGCTGCGTAGTTGTGGGAGCGTGCAACTCTACGTTCGATATGTGCTACAACTGATGTGCTGCCTAACAAAGCTGGTTTCATTTATCACCACTGAATGAAACCAGCTTTTCGCACTTCAAAATCAAACCGTTTAAGCTGCACTAAGTATAAAAAAAGAATATTCAAAGCAGTGTTAACGGACTGGCAAGTTGCTAAAAAAGTAAACAGAGTTAAATTTTTGCAGTTTTATGTAAAACTGCTTTATTACTATGCAAAAGAATATAATAAAAGCAGGATCACCGCTTACAAGATCTCAGATGAAAACAATCACAGGTGGAAAAAAAGCCATCTACAATACTTACTGGAAATGCAGCTCACCCGGATCTTTACCTGTTTATGTATGCCACTGGACAGATCCATCGGAGAATTTTTGTGCCAGTGATGCAACCCAATGTGTGTATACCAACCGGGCCTGCATGGACGCTGAGTGCTATTGATCAGTTCATTGAGGCAAAAGCCTGTTCAAGATCTTTAATAAGATAGGCCGCATCTTCCAGCCCCACATAGAGCCTCAGCATGCGGTGCTCCCTGCTGGTTGCTGAAAACTGTCCGGTTTCAATACCGGCACAGCGGGGTATTATCAACGATTCATGGCCGCCCCAGCTTACAGCCATGAATACATGATGCAGGCTTTCGCAGAAGCGTTCTATTTCAGCAACGGCGCCGGCTTTAATAACGAAAGTAAGCAGCCCGCAGGCACCACTCATCTGGACTTTGGCGAGTTCATATTGAGGAAAACTTTCGTCGAAGGGGAAAATGACTTCTTCAACCAGCGGATGTTGTTTCAGATAATGAACCACCTGTAAGGTTGAGTGGCTTATCTGCGCCAGCCGCACCGGCAGTGTACGCAGTCCCCGGATGAGCAGCCAGGCATTAAAAGGCTGTATGCCGCTGCCGATATTCATGTATTCGCTGTTAAAAATTTTTTGTATCATGCTGTTGCTGCCGCTGAGTACACCTGCCACCACATCGCTGTGGCCGCTGATATATTTTGTAGCCGATTGAAGCGAAAGATCAATACCCATCTCAATTGGCCGCTGGTAAAGCGGTGTGCAGTAGCTGTTGTCGCAGATGGTAATAATACCCTCTGCCCTTGCCAGCTCTGCCACTGCTTTTAAGTCCTGCAATTTGTAGTCCCAGCTATTGGGGCTCTCCAGATATATGACTGAGGTATTGGGCAGGATGGCCCTTTCAAAATGTTCAATACTGGTGCCATCCACATAGGTGGTGGTAATGTTAAAACGGGGCAGTATATCGTTGAACATTTTTTGAGCCCAGGTATACGGCTTATCAACCGAAACGATATTGTCGCCACTTTTTACATTGGCCAGCACTGCGGCAAAAATGGCTGCGGCCCCGCTGTTAAAAACAAGGCAGTCTTCTGCAGCGTCTAATGCTGCCAGTTTTTTGCGCAGTATATCCACCGTGGGATTAAGGCCGCGGCTGTACAGGTAAGTGCTGTACTCATCCCGGAAGGCTTTGCGCAGGTCATCCACTTTTTTAAAAGCAAAATTGCTTGTTTGGATGATGGGAGGGGCTATGGCATTAAAATACTGTTCCCTGTCTTCGGCCAGTTCGTTGATGATATATGAGATGTCCATGTTAATTATTTTTCGGCATTAGTTGTTTGATTAAAAAATACAATCCCATGGAGCCAGCCAGCACAGCCATGCCGATGGCTGCTGCATAATGATTACTCTTATAATCCAGCGCTATGCTGATGGCTACAAAAATATATGCGATGATAAATACAAGGGGCTGCAGTGGAAAGCCCTTCATTTTGTAAATGCCTGTTCCATCTAAATGCTGCGTTTTTTTGCGCAGGATAAAAATGGTGGCACTGGAAAGTATCATGCCAAAGCAATCGAGAAAAATGGTAAAACTCAGTATCCTGTCGAAACTCTCTGCCCAAAAAACAATGATGGCACAGATAGCGGAAAAAACACTGAGAGAAGTAAACAACACATCCCTTTTAATGGTACGCTGTGCAAAAGTCTTTGGCAATATGCCATCTTCGCTCATAGCCTGCATTACCCTTGGATTACTCATCAGCAGCACATTCACATATGCCAGCACCGACAGGAATAAAAACACAGACAATACTTTACCCGCTATACTGCCAAACACATTGCCCGCCATGATGGCTGCAATGCCTTCGGCTGATTTTAATTGCTCAAAACCAATCACTTTATAATACGCATAGTTGATAGTGAGGTACAATACAATGATGATAAAGATACCCAGGAAAATACCACGGGGGATGTTTTTGGCCGGGTTGCGTACTTCTCCACCAAAATTGATGGTTTGCTGGTAGCCGCCATAAGTAAAGGATACAGCAACCAGGCCCACACCAAAGGCTTTGAGGTATTCCATAAACGTGGGGCTGATGGCAGAGGTAACAGTTGCCGGGGCGGTTGTACCCGTGGCAAAAAACAGCGGGGTTATCAGCAGTACAATCAGGCTTATTTTGATGATGGTGAGGATGCTTTGTGCTTTGGCGCTCATGCGCAGGCCCAGCAGGTTTACCCCGTAAAACAGCAGGATGGAAAAAATGGCGATACCGATGCGGATGCCGTTCATATTGGTTGCGCCATCAGGAAGTACCACCTGTGTAATGTATTCTGCCCCGATCAATGCCACACCTGCTAAGGAAGCTGCATTGGAAATAAGGATGGTACAGTTAACCGCAAAAGCCACCGAAGGGTGATACGCATAGGAAAAAACCTTGTAATAACCGCCAGCCACCGGGAAACGGCTGCCTATTTCAGCATAAGTAAGCGCCCCGCAGAGTGCCACAATACCACCGGCCAGCCAGGCAGCAAAAAACAAAAAAGCATCCGGCGAGGCTTTGGCTACATTTACAGGCGTACGGAATATGCCCATACCGATTACTAAACTCACCACAATCATGGTAAAATCGAACAGGCCAAGTTTTGATTTTGCTTGCATGGTGAAAAGATACAAAAAGATGCGAAAAAAATGCCGCTTAGGGAAAATTGGGTAGTCAGGTTCAGGCGGCGGGCGGCCTGTGCATTCCGTTCGGTTGGGACACAGGCTATGAATTATAAGTGTTTTTTGTACGGTAAATATACGTACATTTGTATGTCACCACCAGCAGGTAAGCGAAGTTGGCGGTGACTGGTAAAAATACTCAACAATTAAATATACAGATATGCCTGCTGCAATTGCCGACCGAATAGATGTGCGCATCAACCGGGAGCAAAAGGAATTGATTAAATTTGCCTCTGAACTGAGTGGGTTTAAAAGCCTGACAGAGTTTGTGATTTTTTGTGTTAATAAAGAATCTAATAAAATCATTATTGAAAACAGCCAGGTTTTAAAGAGCATAGCCGATAAAAAAACTTTCCTGTCGGCCATCTTAAATCCCCCCGCTCCCAATGCCAGGCTAAAAAAAGCACAATCCAATTACCAAAAGTTTATCAAAGCCAATGCAACTGACCATAAGCGCCCTGGAAAAAAAATTTGATAAAACTGCTTTTGATTGCGGCTACCCGCTTTTAGGCAACTACATCAAAAAACAGGCAAAGCAGGATGTGAGCAGGGATTTGTCAGCCTGCTTTGTACTGGTGGATGAAGCCCTCAGCGTAAAAGGCTACTATACACTTTCTGCCAATGCCGTGCGGCGGGATGATTTTCCGCCATCACTCCAGCAAAAAATGCCCCCGGCTTATGTGGATTTACCCGTTATTTTACTGGGCCGCCTTGCTATTGATAAAACACTGAAAGGAATGGGCTACGGAGAAATTTTGCTGATGGATGCGCTCTGCCGCAGCCTTGCCATTGCCGACAGCCTGGGTACTTTGGCAGTAGTGGTTGACCCCATCAATGAAACTGCCCAACACTTTTACCGCAAATACGGGTTTATCCTGCTTCCAGCTTCGGGTAAAATGTTTTTGCCAGTGAAGACGATAAGGGGTTTGTGAGGAAAATCGAACAGGCCGGGTTTTGATTTTGCTTGCATGGTGAAAAGATACAAAAAGATGCGAAAAAAATGCCGCTTAGGGGAAATTGGGTAGTCAGGTTCAGGCGGCGGGCGGCTTCCAATCCGGTCAAAGATCTGTACTATGATCAGGCACCAGTGTACCTGCGGAATACTGGCGCTGTAATGTAAATGTTAAAAAAAATACCGGAAAAGAATAATATTGCAAAACCAAGAGTAAAAAAAATTGTTACGATTGGTGTAAATAAAATATATGAGTACAGATTTTCGGAAAGGGCTGCTTTGTTTGCTGGCTGTATTTTGGGGTGCTTGCCTGCTGGGCCAGGCACAGCGTGCTGCAAAGAAAAAAAACTATTGCAACCCCCTGGTAGCCGGTCAGCCCTCCACCAAAACCCTTACGCTGCAGTATGAAATGCAACCCATACATTCAGGGCCAACAAGGTTTCCACTATCTCTTTCACCGGTGGAATACACTACCAACAGCAGCCCTGCACACAGCATCCGGCTGAATTTTAACAGGAATATTGTGGTGAAGCCAAAGCTGTACATGAGTATTTCGGCGGGCTACTGGTTCAGCAGCTTTAATGTGACCAATACAAATAATAACTCATTTGCAAAAATGCTGCAGCAAAGCCGGTTTCATTCCATTACGGCCAGCAGCAATATTTTTAAGCCACTGAATGAAAAAAACTTCATTTTACTGAACCTGTCGCTGGAAATGAATGGCAATGCTTCATCATTCAAAAACCTTTCCGGTAAAAATATACTGGCAGGGGGTGCTGCAATTTACGGCTGGAAAAAAGGCTTTACACGTATGTGGGGTGTGGGAATTTTCAGGGGCTACCGCCTGGGAAAAGTAATACATGTGCCTGCAGTGCTGTACAACCAGTCCTTTAATAAAAAATGGGGTGTGGATGCCCTGTTGCCGGCAAGGGCCAGCTTTCGCTACAGGGCATCGGGCAGTATGCTGTGGCTGATGGGATATGAGCTGGAGGGCACCCAGTTTGTTATACAAAATTCAAATGCTTTTTTCAATAATACATTTTTTCAAAGAGGAGAAATAAGGCCCAGACTCGGGCTGGAAAAGCAGCTCAGTAAAACATGGGCTTTTACGGCGAATGCAGGCCTGCGGGTAAACGGGCGGTTTGACATAAGCAGCGATTACAGGGGTGAAAAATTATTGACAACATCCAACCCCCGGCCATCCATTTTTATCAATGCAGGGATACATCTTATCAGTTTTCCGAAAAAGAAGGTTTCCAAAAAGTAAAGGAAACATTGCCTGGATCTGCTTTAGCGGACTCATTGCATTCTTTTGATCTGCGGGAAATGTGTGAATCGAAAAAATCCCTCTTTGGTGCTTTATAATCATTGCGCATGCTGCCTGGCTGCGGTTTATTTCGTTTAATCAGGTTTTGAATATCTGTGGCTTTGTAATTCTGGTTACAAATACATGAGCAGTACCCGTGCATTCCTTCAGGAAAGGATATAAAATCGGTGACGAAGCTTTCAATCACCTGTCCTGTTAAAAACTTTCCTTGCTTCACCTCCAAATTATCCTACATTTGCGGCAGTTTTGGTTCCCGGCATAATAACCGGGATTAAAAGGGAAGCCGGTGCAAATCCGGCGCTATCCCCGTAGCTGTAAATGATGTTCAGCTTTTGTAAGCTGAAAGTTTTAAATCTCACGCCACTGCCCCGATAGCTATCCGGGGCGGGAAGGCATTTAAAGCCAAATCATGAGCCAGAAGACCTGCCAGGGCGGTTTAAACAATCATTCAGCTTTCGGGTGAAAGGCAGGAGTGTAAAAGCCCCGGGGCATTTATATTTCTTTATCTTTTTATTTACCGGAAGCAGTCACAACAAAAAATTTTTCAAACAATGAAAAAGAACTTTTTTTTGGTGACTGCTGTCATTTTCAGCAGTACACTACAGGCGCAACAGACAGACAGTGCCAGGCAGCTTAACGAAGTAATTGTAACGGCTAACAAGTTTCCTCAAAAGCAGGCCGAAACGGGCAGGGTGCTGAGTGTTATTACGCAGGAGCAATTACAGCGCAGTTATGGCAAATCGCTTACCGAAGTCATTAACCAGCAGGTGGGCATTACCATCAATGGGGCCAATAATAACCTTGGTAACAATCAAACCGTATATGTAAGAGGAGCTTCGGCAGGTAACACACTGATACTGCTGGACGGCGTTCCGCAAAATGATGCAGCCGGCATCAACAGTGAGTTTGACCTCAATACCTACAATACCGACCAGGTTGAACGCATCGAAATTTTAAAAGGCACACAAAGCACCCTCTACGGCTCCGATGCTGTTGCGGGGGTTATCAATATCATCACCAAAAAAGGCGGCAGCAAAAATCCCGGTGTGAATATTAACCTTGCTGGCGGCAGTTATGGCACATTCAGGGGCAGCATCAACCTGCGTGGCACTACCGAAGAGGGCAGTGATTATTTTGTGGGTTATTCCAAAGTACACAGCGATGGTTTTTCATCAGCTTACGACAGCACCGGCAAGAGCAATTTTGACAGGGATGGTTTTAAGCAGGATGTGCTTCAGGCTGGTTTCGGCTTCAGGCCGGTGGCAAAACTTTATGGTAAGGTATATGGCAAATACAATGTAAACAGGGCTGATATTGATGCAGGTGCTTTTGCCGATGATAAGGATTTTACCTTCACCAACCGCAATATTGTTATCGGCACATCGCTGCAATACCAATGGGGTAAAGCAAAATTATTTTTTAACCTGAACAGCAACTGGTTCAGCCGCAATTTTACTGACGACTCCGCATCTGTTGGCGGCTTCTCCACTTACCAGGATGGTTCATACACCGGTAAGTCGCAGTTTGCCGAAGGCTATGCCAATATTGATATCAGTAAAAATATCAGTCTGCTGGCCGGTGCAGATTTCCGTGGTAATGCAAGTGACCAGCGTTATGCATCCATCAGCCCTTTCGGACCCTTCGATTCCAAAGTGCTGGATGCAGATACCACAGCAACAAAGCAATACAGTGTGTATGCTTCGCTGCTGGTAAAGGAATTGAGCGGCTTTTATGCCGAGCTGGGTGGCCGGTACAACCATCATTCGGTGTACGGCAATAATGGCACTTTTTCTGTAACCCCTTCTTACCGGTTTAATAACATGAAAGTGTTTGCCAATATTTCCAGCGGGTACAAAGTGCCTTCTCTGTACCAGTTATATTCCGAGTATGGCAACAAAAACCTGCAGCCGGAGCAATCACTTGGGTATGAGGCTGGTGTGCAGTACAATAAAGCGAACACCAATTTCAGGCTTGTCGGTTTTAAGCGCAGGGTAAAAGATGTGTTTATTTTTTACTCAGACCCTGTTACTTTTGAAAGCTATTATAAAAATGAAAACAGGCAGGATGATATGGGCATTGAGGCAGAAATGAGCACAAAGCTATTGGGCAAACTGGACCTGTCGGCTAATTACACTTATGTTGATGGAGAAATCACATCGAGGCTTTCGCCTGTAAAGGACACTGTGTTTTTCAACCTGTACCGCAGGCCGAAACATACCATTAATTTTAATGCAGGGTACCAGCTGTGCAGCAGGGCTTATGTAAGTGCACATGTGCGCAGCGTAAGCAAATTTTTTGAAGCAAAGTATGCCAGTGAGCCCTATTCCATGAAGGGGTATTACACCCTGGATCTGTATGGTGAATACAAAGCCAGTGATCAGCTGCGTTTATTTGCAGATTTTCAGAATATAACCAACCAGCAGTATTTTGACATTCGTGGCTTTAACAGCCGCCGTTTCAACTGGAGTGCAGGTTTAAGCTTACAATTATAATCATATTACCCAACTGCAATGGCCAGTCACGAAACAAAGAAATGTGAACGCTGCGGCAACTTTTTTGAGTGCAAAGTGGGCAACATACTGGAATGCCAGTGCTATGCAGTGCCGCTGAATGAGAGGGAGAAAGGATTTATTTCGGAACAGGGTTACAGTGATTGCCTTTGTGCAGCCTGTTTACTCAATTTAAAGCAGCAGTACAATAAGATGGATACAGCAGCAGCATTAACACAAAAGATACAGTCTAAAACAAAGCCCCCGGGTTCGTTGGGTATGCTTGAAGACATAGCTTTAAAGGCCGGGTTAATACACAATACGCTCAGTCCGCAAGTGATTAATCCTCATATAGTAGTATTTGCCGGCGACCATGGTATTGCAGCCGGGGGGCTCGTAAATCCATATCCCCAGGCTGTTACGGCTCAGATGGTAATGAATTTTGTAAACGGTGGTGCAGCCATTAATGTGTTTTGCCGCCTGCATGATATTGGGCTTACGGTAGTAGATGCCGGTGTTAACTATGATTTTGAAAAAACGACCGGCATTGTTGATGCTAAAATTGCCATGGGTACAGCTGATTATTTGCAGGGCAATGCAATGACTGAAGATCAGTTGGTAACAGCCATGAGAAAAGGAGCAGCGATTGTTACCGGCATTCATGCGCAGGGCTGCAATACCATTGCTTTCGGCGAAATGGGTATCGGAAATACTTCTTCAGCAGCATTGATGATGCACCAGCTTTGCCGGTTGCCGGTAGAGCAGTGTGCGGGCAGGGGTACCGGTGCTGATGACAGGCAATACCTTGTTAAGCTGGAAGCCTTGCGCAGCGTATCGGCCTTTCATGGTCTTTGTAAAAATGATATGCCTGCCAACCTGCTGCTGCAAAAAATTGGCGGCTTTGAAATAGCGATGATGGCGGCAGCATATCAACAAGCTTATGAGCTGAATATGCTGATAGTAGTGGATGGATTTATCGCCACGGCTGCATTGCTGGCAGCTTATCATCAAAATGCTGCAATCATAAGTAACTGTATATTTGCACATACTTCCGGTGAGCAGGGGCATGCTAAAATGCTGCAATACCTGGGCGTACAACCAGTACTTAATCTTGGTATGCGGCTGGGAGAAGGAACGGGAGCAGCAATGGCAATGCCCATCATCCGTTCGGCAGTGGCTTTTTTAAATGAAATGGCCAGCTTTGAAAGTGCCGGAGTAAGCGATAAAGCGAATGATTAAAAAAGAGATACAGCTGTTTTTTACTGCCCTGATGTTCTATACCAGGATACCCTGCCCCAAATGGGTTACCCATGAGGCAGATTACCTGAACAAAGCCACCCGCTATTTTCCATTGATTGGATGGATAGTGGGGGCCATTAGTTTTGCTGTGTTTTGGGGCAGCCATTTTTTATTTGGTACACCTGTTGCGGTTATACTGGCAATGTGTGCGACCATACTTACCACCGGTGCTTTTCATGAAGATGGTTTTGCTGATGCCTGCGATGGGTTTGGCGGCGGGTGGACAAAGGAGAAGATACTGGATATTATGAAAGACAGCCGTATCGGGGCTTTTGGTGCCATTGGCCTGGTAATGCTGTTGCTGCTGAAGTATACAGTGTTCAGTTATATGATTTTTGATGGCATTAACTGGCGCTGGCTGCTGCTGGTACTGGTTACTGTTCATGCAATGGCAAGGCTCACGGCCATCAGTGTAAGTTTTGTACTGCCTTATTCCCGTGAAGATGAAAGCAGTAAGGCAAAGCCCATCTCAAAAGGGTTTACCCGCAAGGAAGTGGCAGGAAGTATGTTTTTTGGGTTACTGCCCTACGGTATTGTTTTGAGCAGGCATATTTATTACCTGGCTGTTATACCACCATTACTGCTGCTTGTTTTTTTTGCAAGCCGCTATTTCAAAAAATGGTTGGGTGGCTATACCGGTGATTGCCTGGGTGCGGTGGAGCAGGTAGCAGAGTTGATCATTATGTTAAGTTTTGTAGCCATATGGAAATTTATTTAATCAGGCATACCACCCCGGCAGTTGAAAAGGGGGTTTGTTATGGACAGAGTGACCTGGATGTTACTGCCAGCTTTATTCAGGAAGCTGAATTAATCAGGACGTACTTGCCAGCTTCGGTTAAGCATGTGTACAGCAGCCCGTTGCAGCGCTGCAGTAAACTGGCCCGGCATTTATTTCCGCAGCACCCGGTTGTTTATCATGATGACCTGATGGAAATTAATTGCGGGCAATGGGAACTGCAGAAATGGGATGATATTGCACAGCATGAAATTGACCCATGGATGAAGGATTATGTGCATGTGAGAATACCGGGTGGTGAAAATTATGTGGATGTGTATGAAAGAGTGGTGAAGCGGTTTGAGCTGGCAGCAGCTGGTGAGCACCCTGCAGCCATTGTAGCGCATGGTGGCGTGATACGCAGTATACTGGCATATGTTACCGGCACTTCATTGCAGGATTCGTTCAATGCATTTCCGCTCCATTATGGTTGTGTGGCAAAAATCAAGAGGGTAAGCGGGCAACTAATGCATACGATGCTGCACAATATACCCGGCGAAAAAGAAACACATAAGCCTTCTGTTTTTAAATAACGGGTTACCTATATTTGCAAAATAAAGCATGTTTGATTTTGGCGAAATAGTATTTAAAGAAGTACTTACAGTAACATTTACACTGTTTGCCGTAATTGATATGCTTGGTTCAATCCCTATCCTTGTTTCTCTTAAGGAAAAGATGGGTGGACATATCCGGTCCACACAGGCTACATTGGCCTCCGGTACATTAATGATTGTTTTTCTGCTGGTGGGCAGGCAGTTTCTGAGCCTGTTGGGGCTGGATGTAAAATCTTTTGCCGTGGCAGGTAGTATAGTAATATTTATACTGGGGCTTGAAATGGTGCTGGGTATGGAGTTTTTTAAGCCGGACAATAATCCTAAAAGCGGCAGTATGGTACCCATCGCTTTTCCGCTGATAGCTGGCAGCGGTACGCTTACCACCATCATGAGTTTAAAAGCGAATTATAACGATACCAATATATTAATCGGCATTTTGCTCAACTGTATTGTTATTTATTTAGTACTTAAATCGCTGAAGTGGATAGAAAAAGCACTGGGCCCGAATGGTTTAGCGGTTGTTCGTAAGTTTTTTGGCGTAATTTTGCTGGCTATTGCGGTAAAAATATTCGGCAGCAATGTAGTTAAGTTTGGCCGCTAGGCAACCGGCTTCGTAGTACAATGGATAGTATAAGGGCCTCCGAAGCTCTGGATTCAGGTTCGATTCCTGACGAAGCTACAAAGCTCTCTTAACTGAGAGCTTTTTTATTTTGGGAATACTTCGGCATTCAATATTCCTTGTTCGATATTTTTCTCAATCATTGGACGTTTACTTATTGTAGTTTAATAACCCTGATCGTCGTTGGTGAAAATACCAAACAACGATGGAGATCGAATAAACCCGAACCTTTTGCAAATCCTTTTTGGATCACAATTTAAATCGTTCTTTCAGAGAACTCAGGTTTTTCATTCGTGCCTCCCCAAGCCTCCCCGAGTCCAGTGCCACATTTATCATTTTATCCATTTGCCTGATCTTGGTATTATTTAACATGCGTGTTTTGCTTCCTTTATATTTAGCAAGTGCATACATCAGATTCGCTCCAAGTGTTGACCTTTTTTCTTTCATGGCAACTTCTTCTAATTGCTTGACTGTCTCTGAACGAAAGTTTCCATTCCGGTGATATAATAATAAGGCTGTCCCCTTATGAGTTAATATCTCATACAAATTCTTATACCTTTTATTGGTGAATAACGAGCGTTCAACATTCACCGAAAGAATGTTTGAAGCAATTGAGAATCCTTTTCCTGTATCAAACACACATTGAATTTTATACTCACCTGGTGATTCAAATGTATAACCGCCTGACTGACCGAAAATGCTGATATCTCTGATAAATGGTTTTCTGGGTGCCACCATCAAGGTAGAAAGGTTACAACAATAGATACGGGGAGAGCGGTATTTAAACCTCGTTCCATCAGGACGGGTTATATGTATTACAAAGCGATCATATCCCGGATCTATTTCATCCGGTAATTCAAATTGGCCATGTTTAGATGACAATCGGACATCCAATTCTATGGGTTCGAAAAACCAAAATTCCTTTTGGCTGGCAGTGATCTGTAATTGTAAATTATGCTTTGGGTGGTGTTTAAATGGATCGTTAGCCGCAGGCCCAAAAGCCCCACGCCTCTCAAAGAGACTGCCGCCAGGTTGAACATGTTCGTCAAACTCTGCACGATTCAGGAAAGCCCGTTGTGAAGAATGAAAAAAACAAGCACCAGGTGAAAATGGAGCTTCAACTTCGCTGGAAGACATGAATGATATTGGACTTTCAAGATGCCACAAATTAAATACATGGCCCAATTCGTGAATTGCCGTGAACACAACTTCCTGTCGAAAATCGGAAAGTATAGGCCGTATATCCCTGATTGCGTCAAGGAAGATAGCACAACCTTCCCGGGGTACATTTGTAAACCTGCTGCTAACTGCATCCATTCCGCTGGGATTAAATCCAAAATCAAACATCACTCCCAGCAGCCTTTTCCGAAATTCAAAACGGTCTGCAAGTATCAACCCAATATTAGTTATTGAATTTGCATTGGGCGAGTTTTGTGTAAGCCGTGCCAAAGCTTGGTGCAATGCAATAGCAGTAGTAAATTGACCTGAACCTGCTATTGATTCATTCATCCTGCTGAAATCCATTCTCATCCTGATGGCGGAACTCCCGGTTTCCTTTATTGATCCCAATCCAAAATGTTCTGGTATTGTTCTCCCGTTTATTTCAAGAGGAAATTGCAGGTCAATTTCGGGCCGGAAGCGCCCTACACAACATTTTATATCCAGCATAAAACTATTTTTTGAGGGTTAAAAGAACAGTTCCTGAGGAAGAAGCTTCACCATTGGTTCCTCCTAAACTGTAAAAGAATTTTATTGTCACCACATATTTTCCCGGTTTCAATGTTGTAGCTGCTTTAGTTGTCAATTTGATAGATTCGTTTTCCTCTTCTTCGTCTTTAAAATCTACAAGCTTAACGACCGGATCGCTATCAAAGAATGACCTGCTCTTATCAATCCTCAAAACAGGGTTATCGAATGTAAGTTTAAAGCTGAATGTATTATCAGCGTTTAATTTTGCTGAGATATTTTTACTTAACATAACCGGTACGGGTACAGGTTCACTTGCTGCCGGAGCCTCCGGCTTTCCTGGTTTTTCAACTGTTTTAAATTTTCTTTGAATTTGACCATCCTGTTCTACGGGTTCAAGAGTAACTGATAATTTACCCTCTTTAACTTCTTCCTTTATCTGAAAAAATACAGGACCGTATGATGTCAGATCTTTTATCTTTTCAACTGCGATATTTGCTGCGCCTTCTAATCCTTTCACGGATGATTCTAGGTCGCCGATCTTTCTATCAAGGCTTTGTATTTCAAGTTCCAGTTTAAAGTTTGTGCTGTTCAATTGTCTTATTTTATCCTTTACTTCATCGCTTAATGGTGTTGGTGATGTTGCTTCCAGCACAGCTATATCCCGATCATTAGCTGCTACCTGTATCCTTTTTTCATCGCGAGCCTCTTTTGCCGCTTTTAATGCATCTTTGTTTGCTTTGATCTCCGCGTCAATTTTGTCTTGTTTTTCTTTTGCTTCTTTCTTCCTCCTCTCTATTTCTGTTTTTGCCATTTCGCCCAGTGCACCTGCGCCCTCACTGGCAATAGCTGTTGCGTCTCTTGACAGTGAGATTTTGCTTAAGATGCCTGATCCATCTACATTAAGCTCCAGGGTTTGTTTGCTCATAAAAGTTGAAGCTGATACTGCATAGGTGCGGTCAATGTCAGGCAGGTAAATTAGTTCTGCTGCATAAGTTCCGTCGCCAGCGGCATTTGGAGTTACTTTAATAAGAGGTTTTCCTAATGAATAGCGCAAGCCCTCTGTTTTGCTGCCTGGACTTACTTTAGCGACCTTCACCGTAGTACATGATAACATGATGAAGGCACTGTAAAGGACGATCATAAATTGAATACTATTTTTCATAATTAAATATTTAGTTGGTTGATGCTACTGTTTTTTAATGCTACCCTATTTTCCGGCTTTAGGTTTTTCTTCTTCCTGTGGGAGCAGGTTTACTTTTATCTCTGTTTTATTTTCGCTGCCTATAAAGGTTACAGAGGAACCGTTAACTATGATCTTGTATAATTGAGGGGCCGGCATTGATCGTTCAGAGGGGGCTGCCTGTGGATCGTTTGCGGCAGCAAGTAATGTGGTGACAACAGACTGCGCAGCTTTAATGATCGCTGACGGAACTATTGTAGCATCAACGTCTGTTTTGCTTTTGCTCAATACGCCATTCTCAAATTCCAATGTTATGTCTGATTTGGAAAGAAAATTCTTTGGCTGTGCTGATAACAGTTTTGAAGGGTCTGCTATATATAATATTTGCGTGGTTATACTGCCCTTACCATCAGTGAAAACCAACAGGTAGGGTGAACTTTGATAAAAACGAAACCCGTCTCCATTATCGTTTTCCGGATCGACAGAGCTATAAATTGTCCGGGCACAACCTGTCGAAAAAATCAAACTTATAATAACAGGAGCATAAAAAATAAATCTTTTCATTTTACTTAATTTTTTAGTTAAAAAATAATGAACATGAAGACAGCGGCTTTAACGCTTGCCAGATTAAAATAAAAATACTAAATTATACAAAATGTGTAAGCTATTTCAGCGTGTTTTCACGGTATATCAGTTGTGAAAAACACGTGGACCCGATAATCATGCAAAATAAATGAGGTGTGGGATTGGCAATAACTAACTCACAACAATCGCAATTCTAAATCAGGCTGAAATCTGACAACTACCTTAAATCTTTAATTATCTGGTTCGAACTCACACTAGCTAGGACTACTTGTCGCATTTTGTCCTGTAAAGTTCTCGTTTGTCCGCAGATGAGGACTTTGTTTTTTGATATACCGTAGGCTGGTACAAATCTTCTTTATAAACTGTTTTGTAGTTTAACCCAAATTCAATGTTTGGGCACAAAAGAAATTATTTGCTAACTTGTTTGCCAATAAGCGATTTGTAAAATCCATGTATAAAATGGAGTTTTAAACCCCTCCCAAATTCTGATTGGAATGAATGTGCTTTTTTTTAA
>JANMIG010000078.1:0-82440 GCA_031375675.1 Chitinophagales bacterium | reverse complement strand
AGCATACAAGGCACAGAAGTCCAATCAATGCGTTGGTTAATTTATATGCAGGGCTGTGCAGCTATACTTTTTTAGACAGGTTGCCGTCCATTTTTTAAAGACAAGACACAAAACTCACGTTATTTAATAAGTAGCGTCGGTATAAGCTGTAAGAACGGTTACGGTTACCTTCTTCCGGGCAACAAAAAACCCGCCTTTTGCAAAACGGGTCTCTTTATTGATTGTTTGTTTAGTGCTAATTCAAACTACGAAAATCCACCGGCACCAGCTTGCTCACACCCGGCTCCTGCATGGTTACGCCATAAATCACATCCACACAGCTCATGGTCATTTTATTGTGCGTTACAATAATGAACTGGCTCTCTTTACTGAACTGGCGGATCATCTGCGTAAACTTACCCACGTTGGCATCATCCAGCGGGGCATCCACTTCATCCAGTATACAGAATGGTGCAGGCTTTATCAGGTAAATGGCAAACAGCAATGCCGTAGCCGTCAATGTTTTTTCTCCCCCGCTTAACTGGCCAATGCTGCTCGGCCGCTTGCCCTTGGGTTTGGCCATGATATCGATGCCCGTTTCGGCAAGGTTCTCAGGGTTTTCCAGCACCATGTCTGCCGTATCGTCTTCAGTAAACAGCGCCTTGAATACTTTCTGGAAATTCTCCCTTACTTTATTGAATGTTTCCAGGAACTGCTGGTTGGCGGTGGCTTCCACTTCCTGTATCGTAAGCATCAGGCTGTCCTTGGCAGTTACCAGGTCATTCTTTTGCTCCAGTATGAACTCATAGCGCTTCTTCATTTCCGTATACGCTTCTATGGCTGTTGGGTTCACCTCACCAATATTTTCCAGGCGCTTTTTAAGCCGGTCATTTTTCTCCTGTAAGTCTTCCAGCGCTGTATCCGTAGTTCTGTCTTCGTCTAATATTTCATCCAGGTCCACCTTAAACTCCAGCAGCATCCTTTCCTTCATACCTGCCAGCTGCAGCTTGAGGTTGGTGAGCTTGTCCTTGATTTCGCTGAGGATTGTATCAATTGTTTCTTTCGATTTTTGCTTATGCCTCAGTTCGCTTTCCTTTTCCTGCAGGGCATTTCGGAGGTTATAATATTCCTGGTCGGCCTCATTCAGCTTTTGTTCTTCTGATTCCTTGCCTTGCAGCATCGTAATGAGCGTTTCTTCTGTAACGGCCAGTGCTGCGGCTGTTTCTGTAATGCTGCCGGATGCTTCGTTCAGCTGGCTGGTGCTGCTCTCTATCTGCACCTGTAAGTCCAGCAACTGGTTTTGCTTAAACTCCATTTCCTGCCTCAGCGAAGTAACCTTGCTCTGCTGGCGGGTTACCTGCAGGTTGTTGTCGTTATAGGCAGCATTGGCAAAACTGTATTCCTGCTCTGCCTCAGCATAATCCTGCTCAATCACCTGCATCTTATCAGCCAGATCCTGCAACTGCGTATTGAACTTTTCCAGCTCATCCCTGGTGCTGGCTATGGCATCATGATTAGCCTCCAGGCTCTGCTCCATATCTTCCAGCTTTACGCTGCTGGTTTCTTCCAGGTGGTGCAGGTTTTCAATTTTATTCTGCAGTGAAAACACGAGGTTGGTCAGGTTGTTGATGTCCTGCTGTGTTTGCCTGATGGCATTTTCTTTCAGTTGCTCATTAAAACCAATGACTTCATTATGGCGTGCATGTATCACTGCTTTCAGCTCATTCACCACTATGTCCTGTGCTGCAATTTCCTCTACTAATTTTTCAAGATTTTTGGCCCTGCCTATTTTTTTACCCTCAAACAAACCAACGCTGCCGCCGGTAAGCGAGTACTTTCCTTTTACATACTTGCCATTTTTTTCCAGCACCACTGCGCCATTGCTGTTCGCCAGTGCTTCTTCATTTTCTGCAATAAACACATTCCCCAACAGGTGCCTGGCCAAAGCAGCGTATTTAGGATCATATTCCACCACCGAAAGTGCGGCAATGGTGTTATCCGGCTGGTGCGATTGCTCCGGCCCCTGTTCATTTACCTTATCCAGCAAAAAGAAATTGGCTTTGCCTTTTTTATTTTCATCCAGCAGGTGAATGGCCTGCAAGCCCTCCTGCAGGTTGTTTACCACGTAATAGTTAAGGTATGGCTCCAGTACGTTTTCCACTGCTGCCCGGTAAGCTTCCTTTACATAGATGATATCTGTGAGAATAGGAGCCGCATGGTTCCAATTGGGATTTTTATGCAGGAACTTTATACTGTCCGGGTATCCTTCCATCGAATCAACCAGGCTTTTCAGCAGGGCATGTTCGTTTTTCTTTGCATCCAGCTTGCGGTTTTCTTCAGCCAGTTCGCTGCGCAGCGCTTCCAGCATACTTTGGGTTTGCAGTATCTGCTCCTTGGTAAACTCATGCTGCTCCTGCAACTGCTGCAGGTCAGTTTTCTTCTGCTCCAGTTCCTGTTCTTTTACGGCCTTGTCTTCGCCCAGCTGCTGCAGTTGTGCCTGCCGCTGGCTTCTTTCTTCCTGCAACTGGTGTATGCTCCGCTGCAGGTTTTGGATGGAAGTATCCGCCACTGCCACTTTTTTCTCTGCTTCAAACTGGTTGCGCTGTATGGCCTGGTTTTCCCGCCTGCCCTCGTCTATACTGCTGCGCTTTTCGTCAAACACCCGGCGCCTGGCTTCCACAGCTTCCTTCAGCTCTCCCAGTTTGCCCTCTGCTTCCTCCAGTTTAGCTGTTTCGTCTTTTATCTGTTCTCCGGTAAATTGCAGGCTTTCGTCAATACCTTTCAACTGGCCGCCAGCCTTCTGCAAAAAATCTGCAAGGGTGGTTTCCCGCTCTTTCAGATACTGCAACCGCTGTACACCCAGGTTTTTTTCGCTTTCCTTATGCCGCACCGTATCCAGCATGGCATTAAAAGCCTGCTGCATATCGTGCAGGGCTTTCTCTTTTTCAATAAAGCCCAGCTTTTCCTTTTCTAACGCAGCTTCTTCCATGGCAATGGCCGTTTCAATGCCAATACGCCTGTCTACCTCAGCCTGCTGCTGCTCATTAAGATCTTTATAAGTAATGTTAAAGCCTTCCAATGCAGCCTTTGCCAGCTCAATACTTACTTCCTTGTATTCTTTTTTGATCTCGTAATATTTCTCTGCCTTTTTTGCCTGGCTTTCAAGGCTCTTCAGCTGGTTATTGATCTCAAACAGCAAATCTTCAATACGGGCAAGATCCTGCTCTGTGGCATCCAATTTAAGCTTGGCTTCCTTCTTTCTTGTTTTGTAAATAGAGATACCCGCAGCCTGCTCCAGCATTTTGCGGCGGCTGTTTTCCTTGTCTTTGATGATATCGTCCACCATGCCCAGCTCAATAATGGCATAACTGTCAGTACTTACACCTGTATCCAGAAAGAGATTGTGAATATCCTTCAGGCGGCACTGCACATCATTCAGCCGGTACTCACTTTCGCCGCTTTTATAAAATTTACGGGTAACTGTTACGGTATTGAATTCTGTTGGCAGCAGGTTTTTAGTATTCTCAAATGTAAGGCTTACTTCTGCCAGGCCGCTGGCACTGCGGGTTTTGCTGCCGTTAAATACCAGGGCTTCCAGGTTTTCACTGCGCAGGTTACTGATTTTATGCTCACCAATCACCCAGCGGATACTGTCCACTATATTACTTTTACCACAACCATTGGGGCCGATAACGCCGGTAATTCCCTCGTCGAAATTGAGAACCGTTTTATCAGCAAAACTTTTAAATCCTTTGATTTCTAAACTCTTTAAGCGCACTATTTCTCTGTTTTTATAATGAAGGGGGGCAAATATATTGTATTACTGAGATAGAAAAATTTGGTAGTCTGTAAGGTTATACATTAGTTATACACAGGTTTTTAACGGAAATGTTTATAACTTTTATCTGTTAAAAATGATATAAAATTGAATGCCAATTTGGCAAATACGAATATTCTCGTATTTTTGGGAAAACGAGTAAATATGAAGCTTTTTTTTACTTTGAGTATATTGCTATCTGCCATAAGCGCCCTGGCACAGCCCAGGTTGATCAGCCAGGCCATTGTAACCACTACTACATCCATCACAGCAGGTGATAATGCAGATAATGCTGCTGCCCCTGTTCCTCCCCGGGGAGGCGAAGGGGGTGGACCCGTGGTAATCACCCGGTCGCCGTTTGATGCCGGTGAAACCAAAAGCATTACCTACCTTAAAAACGACCTGGTGAAGACTGTTACCGACAATGATATGGGGCGTACCAGCGTTATAAGAGATAATAATGCTCAAAAAACAACCACATTGATGGAAATGATGGGCATGAAAAGGGGTTTTTATACCACAGACGCTGACCAGGAAATTATGAAGAAAAAGATGGACAGCATGATGCAGGTACGCAACGATGCACAGCCGGGCCTGAGCAATATACCTGTTTCCTTTGAGCTGTATTACAGGGAAGAAGGCAAACAAATAGCCGGGTACCCATGCAAAAAAGCGGTAATTGTGTATACACGGCCCAATGGCAGTACCGACAGCACCATCACCTGGTATAATACGGAGATCAAACTCAGGGGCATTCATTATACCGGCGGGCCCGGTGGCGGCTTTATGAGCTTTGGCAGAAGCAACACCCAGCTGGGTTTTGATAAAATTGAGGGCTTTATAATGCAGTATGAAGCAAACTTTGGCCGTGGCCGCAAAATGACTGTAACGGTAAACAAAATTGATATTGAAAAAGAGGTAAAAGACAAAGAATTCGACATATCAAAAGAGTATGAGCTGAAGGATATGAAAGACATGCAGGGGCCGGATGGTGGTATGCAGATAAGGATTGGCAGACCGGGTGGTCAGTAAACGGGGAGAATACCCGGCATTTTTACGGCAAGGCGGTTTTTTGACTGACAAATTTCCGATTTGCAGCATCAACAATTCAACAAAGTAACCAGGCGGTTTTTTTTCGTTTTAATTTCATCAAAACAATATTATGAAAAGAATCATATATTCAATATTACTGGTTGCTTTGCTCACAGCAGGCTGTTCAAAAAGTTCCGATGCTGTTACCGCAAAAGACAGCAATGCGCCCATTGTAAGGATACTGGGCCCATCCAGCATACAATATTTTAAAACCGGTGACCCATTGTGTGTTACCGCCACCGCCTTTGACGATGGCGTTGTAAGCAGGGTATCGGTAAAAATTCTTAAAGATGGCACCGGTACAGTACTGTATCAGCAGGACTTTAGTGTAAATGATGTAACGTTCAGGTTAGATCATAAAATAATTGTTCCATCCAGTATCAGCGGCAACTGCAGTCTACTGGTGGAAGCTACCGATACTTTCGGAAACAGGGGAGCAGCAACGATTGGCTTTTCTTCTAACTGATACTAACTCTCCCACTGCCCTGGTGAGTGTCCTCACTCACCAGGGACAATTTGCAATGCAACCGTCCTGTCGGCTTCATTACCCCGTATCTGTGCTTTTTGCTATATTCGCAAAATAAACAGGCATACTGTTGTTTTGCAATTCTGCATAGCATACATGAATAATAAAGGGTAATGAAAATTGTACAATTTACAGCAGCGGGGATACTTACCATCTTCATACTCAGCACCATCAATTGCGGGCCGGGCAATGACCAACCGCTGGTGGTGGTAAGCGACAGCACCTACGACCAGCCGGATACCAGTAAAATACCCCAGGATAAATTTGGAGAAATGGTGCGCTACGGCAGGGAGCTTTTGGTAAATACTGCCTATTATATCGGCCCGGATGGGATCAACGGAAAATATACCGGCAATAAAATGAATTGTACCAATTGTCACCAGGATGCGGGCACCAAACCCTATTCTTTCAGCCTGATGCTGTCGCAGGTAAGCTACCCCCAATACCGCCCCAGGGAAGGCAAAGTGCTTACATTGGCAGAAAGGGTGAACAACTGCGTGATGCGGCCGCACAGCGGCAAACCCCTGCCGCTGGAAAGCCGGGAAATGGTTGCCATTCTCAGCTATTTAAAATGGATCAATACACAATTAACGCCTGAAGACAGGAATAAGAAGGGGTTTGAAAACCTTGCTGTTGAATTGCCATCCAGGGCAGGAAATGTACAAAACGGGCAGCAGTTGTACAATGATAAATGCCTGCGCTGCCATGGTGCTAATGGAGAGGGACAGTTTAAACCCGGCGACAGTGCTTACCTGTATCCGCCCTTGTGGGGCGACCATGCTTATCAACCCGGCAGCAGCATGCACCGGGTAATAAAACAGGCCAGGTGGATCAAAGCCAATATGCCCAATGATTCTGCCACATATTTCAAACCAGTTTTAACAGATGAGGAGGCGATAGATATAGCCAGCTTTGTAAACGACGACAGGATTCACAAACGCCCAAACCCTGCATCTTTTGATTACCCCTTTATCACCGAAAAAGCGATTGATTATGGTGTTGGCCCTTATCCTGATACTTTCCCTGCACTGCAGCACAAATTCGGGCCGTATAAACCCATTATTGAATACTGGAAAAAAAATGGACTGAAGCCTTATTATTAAAGCTCACTGTGCAATACTATATTCGATATTTTTTACAGCAGCAGGATTATTAACAGAACTTATTCTTACCAGCACAAAGCTGTTTTCATTTACCGGCACAGCTGTTTTGTTGTTTTTCACCATCGGTATGTCCACTGCCCTGCCAGAACCCGGTTTACAGGTAAAGCTGGTTTGAAACGGGTTAAAAATACCGCCGCTGAACATGTCCACTTTATAGGTATCTGCATCTGTACCATCATTATTGATTTTAATGCGCAGCACCTGCCCTGCTTTTACCATTTTACCGGCTGTACTTTTTTGTACTGTATAAAAATAAGGGTACAAAGAGCTGGCAAAATGACTCCTGTAATTGCTGAACGGCAACCAGTTCTTTTTTTCATCGCTGAACATGCTGCAGTTCATCTCCCACACAATCTTTTTATTGCGGTTCACTTCAAAAATTTTATTGGCCCCACCAATACAAACCAGCACATTTCCATTGGGCAGCATACCAGCATAGCCTTCCTTACCTGCCCAGCCAGCAGGATACTCGTTCATGGTACATGTATACTCCCATTTTTTTACAGGCGGTTTGTTGCCGGACGGCATCCCAAGCAGCAGTATTTTTGGAAACTGAGGTTCAGTACCTGAACTGCCTTTTGCAGCTGCGTTATTGTTATTATACACCAGCAAATCACCATTATCCAGCAGCACCGGGCTGTGCTGCCCGGTAAATTGTATGGTACGCTTAAGGGAATCATCCCCGGCCAGCCGGTACAGTACAGCTCCAGTCTGCCGGTTTATCCAGAGCAGGGTATTGTTATTTCGGAGACTGAAAACCGCTGTCTTATTCTTATTATCAAAACTAAACCCATTCATGTGAGTGCCTGCAATATCGGTTACGCCCGGTCCGGCAAGCCTGAACAATTCTGCTGAACTGGTATGGTCTTTTTCATTCCATTGCCACACCACTTTACCGGCATTGTATTGTATCACTGTATTGTACCTTACCCGGCAGGTAACAGTGCTGTCAAAAAAACCGGGCATATTCTCGTACCGGTAACTGCAGGCCATATACGAACCATCGGGCCTTTTTTCAAAATCATGATGGTACTGCTCTGTGGCATCGCCGGATACGGCACCATCATTTGGCGCTCCCCATAATACATTGCCCTGCCTGTCTTTTTCAAAACATTGATCGGCTTTTAAAAAAGCAAAACTGCCCTGCGGTGTTATTTGCAAATTGCGGTATTGCGGCGCTTTATGATAACGGGATGAATCAAAAGGCATGTACCATACAGGCTCCCCCTTCCGGTTAACTGCCACACCAAGATGATCTATAAAAATAAGATTGTCCTGGTAAGCCCCATTCTTTCTCACTATCAAATCATACCGGAATTTACTGTTATCAACCAGAAAATCAGTTGCGATACTGAAAGAAAAGATATTGCTTTGGAACAGCAGCTTCCCCTTACTGATAGCTGAATAATACCACTGGTAAGATTCACCAAATGCAAGCCCCTCTCTTACAAGGCAGGCGAGTGAATGTACCGGTATCCTGCGTTTGTTAATATCACCCTGACGGTAAATACAGAGGATGTAAAGATCAGCACCTTCCTGCTCATCAAATTCAAACATCACCTGCGTATAATTCAGCACAGCCTGGTCAGCAGGTTGCACAGCACCAGCACGCAAAAAGCAGCAGGTAAATACTAGCAGCAGTAATAAAGTGGATTTTTTACTCATAACAATAAGCAAAGTTAAGGTGAAAAAAGGGGTAAATAATTCTCCTTATGCCAGGCTGAATTTATCCCTATCTTTAAATCAAATTCAAATAACATGCATGCAATAAGATCAATCTGTACATTTTTGTTAATCGTTTGCTCCTCCGCAGCACTGGCCCAGCAGGAAGTATCGCCTTTTGATACCACCATCTACGGGCGGAATGAAGCTGTGGGAAAGTATGCCGCTTTACGTGGATTTAAAATGTATTACGAAACCTATGGCCAGGGCGAACCATTACTGCTGATACATGGCAATAGTGGATCAATCAATAATTTCATGTACCAGATACCTTATTTTGCCAGCAGGTATAAAGTGATTATTGCCGACAGCCGTGCCCAGGGCAAATCAGTGGAAAATGGAGATTCACTCAGCTACGAAATGATGGCCGACGACCTGTATGCCCTGCTGAACGAACTGAAAATTGATTCCTGCAATGTAATTGGCTGGAGCGATGGTGGTATCAATGGACTGCTGCTGGCTATGCGGCATCCCAAAAAAGTAAAGAAACTGGCGGTTACCGGTGCCAACCTATGGCCCGACAGTACGGCTGTGGATCCCTTTGTGTACAAATGGGCACAGGATGTAAATAAAAAACTGGCAGCCCGTAAAGAAACCCCGGAGAATAAAAATGAACGCAGGTTAACGCATCTTCTTTCATTTGAGCCGCATATCACCACGGAGCAACTGCACAATATCCAATGCCCAACATTGGTGATTGGCGGCGATTTTGATGTGATACTGCCGCAGCATACCATGCTGATTGCGCAGCATATACCCAAGGCTTATTTGTGGATACTGCCTTCCAGCGGCCATTCAACACCGATTGTGTACAAGGAACAATTTAACGAAGTGGTTGGGCATTTTTTAGCCACTCCATACAAAAAAATACAGGGTTTCGGGCGCTTTAATTAAAAAGAAAAATTCAAAGCAGCATCGTTTCCCCAATTTCCAGCAGGCGCAACTGTCCGTTGATTTGTCCTTCGGCTTCCATCGCCTGCAGCATTCTTACCGGTTCACCCATCGGCTCATCGCTGAGGTCGAAAGTACCATAGTGCATGGGCACAAGCGTTTTAGCGCCAAGGTCGTGAAAAGCCCGAACGGCTTCCTGCGGGGAGGTATGCGATGGCGACATGAACCATTCAGGTTTATAAGCTCCTGCACCAATCATACAAACATCTATACCAGGAAACAGTTCTCCTGTTTGTTTGAAATGAGTATCGTACCCGCTATCAGCGCCGAAATAAATGGTTCGCCCGTTCACCTCTATTAAAAAACTGCCCCAGAGCCTGCGGTTAATATCATTCAGTCCGCGGCGGCACCAGTGGCGGGCGGGTAAAAATTTGATTGAAAACCCTGCTGTATCATATTGCTGGTACCAGCCGGCCTGCTGTATCATCATGTTCCCCATCCAGGGCCTGATGAGTTTTTCCATCTGCAAAGCAGTCAGCACAATGGCTTTCGGATTATTAGCAGCAAGCAATTGCAGGCTTTTCTGGTCGCAATGGTCCCGGTGGTCGTGTGAAAGCAGGATATAATCAATGCCTTTCAGCAATGCCGGGTTTACAGGCAGCTCAGTGTGGCGTTTGATAAATGGCATCGCCCCAAATACAGGATCGGTTAAAAAAGTGATGCCGTTAACCCGTAGCATGAAACAGGCATGCCCCAGCCAGTAAACAGCATCTTCCCTGCTGTGCAGTACATCTCTGTTATGGTGTACCGGCATCTTCCAGGTATCGTTTTTCTTTTCCTGCTTTTGAGGTTTAGGGCCACGCTGCCATTTAAGTACATCCTTAAAAGAAGTGGTAAAGGGATGATGGAGGTTTACATAGCATCCCTTGCTATCCAAAGGGTTTCCCTGCCAGTTAAAGGGCAGGTCAATAGTTTGCAGTGCAGGATTGTTAACGGGTAATTTTATCATGGTATCAATGTATTCTGTCGCCCCTCAGCTCTGTATCCTGCAGTACCACAGCCTCATATGCCAGCCATTCGGCCCAGCGGCGGCGCACAGCAATTTTATCAAAATAAGTATCTGCCAGTTCAATAAACAAAGTATAATGCCCGGCCTCACTTTCCATAAAGCGGCGATAAAAACGGCGCAGGTAATCATCTTCCAGGCCTTCGCTGAGGCGCTTAAACCTTTCACAACTGCGTGCCTCAATCAGCGCCATCGTCAGCAGCTGGTCGAGAAAACGCTCTTCGGGATTGCCGCCTTTTTTCTGGAACTCCAGCAATTTATTTACATATACATCTTTGCGTTGTTTGCCCAGCTTCAGGTTACGCTTCTGCAACTCTGCAAGTACCTGCCTGAAATGTCCCCACTCTTCGGTTACAATCGGGCTAAGCTCAGTCACCAATTTATCCTTGTCCGGGTGTTTCTGTATTAATGAAATGCAGGTGAGTGCGGCTTTCTGTTCGCAATAAGCATGATCGGTAAGAATGTCTTCCAGCTGCATACCCGCAAGGTCAACCCAGCGTGGATCGGTAGGCAACTGTAATCTTAAAATGGTTCTTGTATCCTGAGAAACTGTTTCCATACGGGCAAAGGTAATAACAATGCCGCAAAAGCAGCTCTGCCTCACTACCAAAGGGTGCATTTCAAATTGTCGCATTTCATTTTGGTTGTGGGCAGTGGGGACACCGCCCACGGCAGACTGCGCTGGCATGTGTCCTCACTAGCCAGCGCCATTTTGGAATGCACCCACTACCAAACAGATTCAGCCCTTTAAATGCAGGGCTGAATCATACTGCTTTGCATATGGTTGTTTTACATGCAATAAAAACAACCGCAGCAAGCGGAGCGAATTGCTCTTTGATTTACTGTAATACTTCTATTTTTGACAATAACTTTATATCAGCTGCATTCCTGTAATCATACTGGTAAAGCCCATAAGGAGATACAATTAATGCAATACCATTGTACACAATTACATCTTCTGCTTTTTCTACCGGCAAGGTATTTACCTGTACCAGCGCAGCAGGGTTAGCGGCATTGTACACCCTTACACCGGTAGTCCCATCACATATAAACAGCAGGTTGCCATCCTTGCCTAACCCTTTGGGATTGGTAAGCTGGTAAGTTTTTGTAAGCACAGGCGCTGCAATATCGGTTACATCCAGCACATCCAGCTGGTTGGTAAAAGTATTGCATGGAGTACCCGAGTGCAATGTTACATACGCAGTGTTACCATCGGCAATTACAGGGTCACAGGCATTGGCATGAATGAACGTTCCGCTTAGCGCAGGCGCAGCAGGGCTCTGCAGGTTGCAGATATACATACCCGTTCTTGAGCCGATAAACAGTTTATCTTTAAAAGGATAAATGGTTTCAATGCCCCAGCCCAGGTTAAGGGTATGCACCTTTAGCGGCTGCAGCGGTGCTGCAAGACTCATGGTATTCAGTGCATATGATGACACGGTATATAAATAATCATTCACCAGTGCAAACCTGGCCATGGAGCCGCTGATACCGGTTGGTGATGCATTGGCACTTGAAGCAGATAAACCAACCATCCCTGCATCCAGTGAATTAAAAAGAACGCCACCGGAAAAGCCAGTATTGTTTCTGACAGAATCGCCATCACATTCATATTCGTACGTTTCTGATTTCTTTTCCCAGCCAGTGATGATTTTGGTGGAATCAACACCATACCCATAGTAATATCTTTCCGGGAAAACCTTATCCACAAAGTTTTTTACCTGTATATTCAGCGGATTGCTGATATCTATTACTACCATATCAGTATAAAAATCGGCATACAGCAGGTTCCCTTTTACAGCTATATCCACATTACCCGGCAGATCAATAAATGAACGGTTAACAGGTGCCGCAGGATTGCTGTTGTCTATCACATGCAGCCCCTTATCTACTTCATTCAAAAAAATATAATTGCCCCTGATATAAATTTTTCCGGGCTTGTGCACCGGCTGCGGTGCATTGCTCTTGATATTGGCTTTCACTTCTGATTTTTCCTTGTACAGGGGAACAAAGTAGGTATAAGTATCCGTTCCCCTGCAGGGCTTACTGCAGCTATTTATTGATAAGACTAAGGCGCTGGAAAGTAACAGTACAGCTGTTGTTTTGATGATACGTTTCATATTATTTGTTTTACCTGGCTGACAAGGAGACTGCGGCAAGCGTTGCACCAGGGGTTATCTTTTTAATGGAATATTTAAAAATAATTGAGAAGACACGAGGTGCTGGTCGTTGATGGTTTTTTTAATAAAACTATTAGCACCATAACTGAGCCGCAGCCCTGCTGAAACAGGATATCTCTTTTGGCTGGTATAGCTGATGCCGGTGTGCAATGAGAACAATAGTTTATTAAATGCTTCAGGGCTGCTGAGGTACAACTGCGGGCTGGAGTTGTACACAAGGGCATTGCTGCCAAGCAGGTAGCCTGCTGAAATACCACCCAGTAAGCTCCATTGCCTTTTTTTACCAAGGCTGTACTGTACCTCAAAAGGCAACCGCAGCAGGTGTAGCCGGTTCATATAATTCTGCGAACTAACTACCTGTGCATTAGAAAAAAATGATACCGGCTGAAAATAATTACCAGCATACAGCTGAACACCGTTTACATAATAGCCTGCTGCTGAATCAATCCGCCGGCCTACCCTGCTTGTATAAGACAGGTATTCGTAAGACAGCCCTGCCTGTATACTCCATCTTTTATTGACCGGTTTAAGGATATAAAACCCAGCTCCAAAAGCTGCTGAAGGCTTTGCATTTTGCTGGCCAACGCCTGATGAATCTGCGGATGGCGGGGGGCCGCCAATACCCAGAAAAGCCACCTGCCCATTCCCGGAGCTGAAGTACAAAGGATTGCTTACCTGCTTGCTTAATCCGCCGGATAGTGTAAACCCGTAGTACCATTTTTTTCGGTCATGCCTGTTTGCATTTTTTGATGCAGCTATCACCTCAGCACTATGTACAGCAAGATTTTTACTGGGCAGTAAATTTTTATTGATAGATGCCCTTGGGCCATAGAGAAGCTCTGCGGAAAATGCATCAGCAGGAGAAAGCACATCCACGGCTGTAATATTCATGGGATCATCGTACACAGATGGCTGTTGTATTACGGAAATTTTTGTACGGCCTTTGTTTGATACCCTTTGCTTTAACAAGGTATTGCTGTTAGCCCGCTCATCATGTATCCCATTACTAGCGGTGGCCGATGGTTGTATGCCCTGGCCTGAAAGATTTCCCGGTGCGGTATTCACACCGCTGGTAATGGCAGCAGCTATCTTGTGCTTATCCGCTTCAGCCTGCTTATCTGCTGCCACAAAAGGGATGCTTGTTTTATTGTCAATACCCCGGTGCGTTTGCACTGCTGTATTTTCTTGAACATTGTCAGCCTGCCCCGTGCTGTCATTTTTAACTTGTGGCTGGAATACTGCTGATTCATTGTTGTGCTTAACTGCATCAGCAGTATTCCCCGATTGTACTGTTGAAGATAAACCGTCAGCCCTTTTATCCAATACCTGGCTCAGCATCCATATCAATCCACATCCACCCAGCAGCAGCAGCAGCAATAATACAACCATTTTCCTGCGCCGGGGTTTTCGGGGCAGATCCTGTTCAATCCTGTCCCACAAATTAGCGGAAGGGGCCATCTTCAATCCCTCCATTTTTTCCTGCACCTGCTTCTCAAATTCACCGTTATACATACGACTGCAGTTTATTATCTGAATAATTTTTTTTAATCCAGGTGATCAGCAGCGCTCTTGCCCTGGAGTACTGCGACCGGGAAGTGCTTTCGCTGATACCGAGCAACTGCCCAATTTCCACATGGGTATAGCCTTCAATGGCATGCAGGTTAAAGATGAGCTGGTATCCTGCCGGCAGCTGCCGCAGCAGGCTCACCAGTTCCCGGGTATCGAGCAGCATCTGCGGGTCATCATCAGCTACAGGATGAAGTGATACATTGTCAAAAGAAAGATCACCCTGGTACTTACTGTTGCGCTTAAGGTAATTGAGGGCGGTATTCACCATGATGCGGCGTATCCATGCCCCCAGCTCACCATCCCCCTTGTACTGGTGCAGGTTTTTGAATACTTTTACGAAGGCTTCCTGCATCACATCTTCTGCATCGGCCACCGATTTGGTATACCGGTAGCATACACCCAGCATCAGCTCCGCAAATTCACTGTACAACTGCTTTTGCGAAGCCCTGTCCTGCCTTAAACAACCTTGTATCAATTGATCCGGGGCCTTCATTTACTATTATATGATGGGTTGACACCGAACCAATGATTACCGTTGCACGGAGTAATAAAATATTTTAAGCCCTTTTTAAATGGCTACCTTTGTGACCTATCAGCCGGGTTATCGTTCCCCGTTTTTTGCGGGGGAAGGAAAGTCCGGACAGCACAGGGCAGCACACCGGTTAACTGCCGGTTCCGCAGGGCCAAAGTCCGGCGGAAAGAAAGTGCCACAGAAAATAACCGTCCTGGTGTTACAGCCGGGATAAGGGTGAAAACGCGGGGTAAGGGCCCACGGTTTTGCCGGGTAACCGGCAGAATGGGTAAACCTTGTGTGCTGAAATGCCATGTAAATCAGTGGTTGAGGGCGGCCCGTCCAACTCCGGCCCCAGGCTGGAGACGCTGAAGGGTAGGCAGCAAGATCCTGTTAGTAATAGCAGGGCCAGATAAATGATAACCCTGCTGCCCCGGCCTTCGGGTTGGGATGGCAGACAGAATCCGGCTTACAGGCTGATAGATTTTAAAAAGATTAAGGGTTGCCGCAAGGTGACCTTTTTTTGTGGGGCTATATCAACCTGCTGAAATAGTTGGGTGCTTTTCTGCAATCAGCAAACAATCAATTGCATCGGGAATGATTGCTTCAATAAAATACCGTACTGCACTGTTGCGATCACGGCTTGCACATAAAAATTCAACTTTTTTAAAAAAGATTTGGTGAAATGGAATTTAGTATTACATTTGCAGTGTATTAATAAACTAATACACTATATGATCAAAATCAACCAGGTAAGTTATACTTACAAGAACAAAAAGCCCGTTTTTAATCAACTCAGCGTACAATTTGAGCGGGGTCATATTTATGGACTGCTTGGCAAAAATGGTGCAGGAAAAAGTACCCTCCTGCGCATTGCCACCGGCCTGCTGCGCCCCTCGCAGGGTTCGGCAGATGTTGAAGGCACCAGCTGCTTTTTGCGTACCCCCGCCCTGCTGCAAAAATTGCTGTACATACCCGAAGAAGTGTACCTGCCTTCCCTTAGCTTTGGCCAGTATGAAAAAGTTTACGGGGCGTTTTATCCAAAATTCTCCAGTGAGCAGTTTCGTCATTACCTGCAGGAATTTGATGTACCTGCCACCGGAAAAGTGAATGAATGCAGCTATGGCCAGCAAAAAAAGATTTTTATGAGCTTTGCCCTGGCCTGTAACCTCGATTACCTGCTGATGGATGAACCTACCAACGGGATGGACATCCCTTCCAAAAAACAGTTCCGGAAGGTGATGGCTGGTTATATCAGCAATGAAAGGCTGGTCATCATAAGCAGTCACCAGGTGAGAGACCTGGAAAACCTGATGGATACCATTGTCATCATCGATAACAGTAAAATCCTGTTGTATGATACAGTAAACTCACTGCAGAACCGGCTGTATTTTACCAAAGCCAACACGCTTCCATCAGAAAACCTGCTGTTCAGCGAGCCGGTATTTGGCGGGCATGATATCATACAGCTTAACGATGGCAGTCAGCATTCGGCACTGGATACAGAAAAACTGTTCAATGCCGTGCTGTCGGAACCCGCTGTTTTTTCACAACATTTTATGCAACTTTAAAAAACTGTTTATGTCATTCATCAGCTTAAAAAATATTACCCACCTGCTTAAAAAACAATTGCTGGAACAACGGCGCTTTTACCTGCTGAGCCTGCTGGGTATTTTTGTTTCGGTTGTCATCTTTAACCTGGCATTTTACTACTTTATAGATGAGATGAACAGGGAGAAATATGCTTTGTTTACCATGCTGGTCAGCAATTTTGGGTTTATCATTGCCACATCACTTGTAGCAGCAGCTTCTTTTTACGAACTGCACAACCCAAAAAACAGTATTAGCTACCTGCAGTTACCGGTTACTTTTCATGAACGTATCCTTTCCAATATCATCATAGCTTTTGCACTAATGCCTGTTTTGATGCTGGCTGTATTTTATGGTGCCGACTGGCTGTTTACCACCATCTACAATACCCGTAATGTACCACGCTTTCATAACCCAAGGCTGGTACCGGGCTTTTTCTTTGCTAAAATGTTCAGCATGGCAGATTATACACTGCTTACCCTGCTGCTCACCAGTATTTATTTTGCCGGTTCGGTATTCTTTAAAAAACTCAACTGGGTACTTACTACAGTTACAGCCGGCCTGTTTATTGCATTAATCGTATGCATGAACGTATTGCCCGCCATTAACGGTCATGTGGTACTGCCCTTCATCCTGTCGCTCAGCCACCAGGTAATCGAAAACGGGCTTTCGGGCTGGGATAAGCAATTTGACAAATCGGGCTATGTACTGCTCACGGGGTTCAGGTATTTCCTGTGGTGTACGCCGCTTTTATTAACCCTTGCTGTATATTACCGGCTCAAAGAAAAAGAGGTATAGAAAAAAATCATGCAGTTTAACAATCATCAGTCGATATACGTACAGATTGCCGCCCTTATGGAGGAAGAAATAGCCAGCGGCCGCTGGGTGGAGGAAGAGCGCATCCCTTCGGTACGGGACCTGGGCATACAACTGGAAGTAAACCCCAATACCGTGATGCGCTCTTACGAAATGGCACAGGAGGAGGAATTGATTTACAACAAAAGGGGGCTTGGCTATTTTGTAAAACAAGGTGCACAAAACATTATCCTCAAAAAAAGAAAACAAATATTTTCAGAAACGGAAATACCGGCTTTTGCCAGCAGGATCCGGCAACTGAATTTAGATGCAGCTGAAGTATTTTCCATCATTCAAAAAATTATCAGTCAACATGAAAAAAAGTAATATCATCATCAGTGGCATAGCACTCACCATATTGGGAGTGGTCGTTACCTGCCTTGCCGCCTTTAAACAGCGACCTGAATGGGAAGCGGAAAAAAAGCTGCAGCAGACGCAGGTGGTGGATCAGAAAGCCATCGAAAAAATGACAGCCTTTGCAACCAAATGCAGCCTGGTGGAAGAACTGGTACTTGAATCGTCACTCAATTTGAGGGGCCAGGTAACTGTAACCGACAGCAGCCAGTTTAAATCATCGGGCAATGGCGAGATGAAAATGGACACCATACTGGAAAATGGCGGGAAAAAACTGACGATCCGCATAGAACCTGAAGCCAATGGACAGATTATTTACTACGATATTCAACTGCTGCTGCCCATAGTGAAAACCATCAGCGTAAATAATGTAAACCTGGTACTGAAAACAAAGATGCGGGGCATAAGCATTTCATTAAAGGGAGAATCGCTCTGCCATATGAACGGCACTGCCGAGCCGGGCACCCGGGTGGCATTGACCGACCTGAGCAGCCTGTATTGCATACCACGCAATACAGACAGTGTGCAGATAAATGCCAGCGGCAATGCAATAGTAAATACTGACAGGGAAATTAGCCAACTGATGCTGCAAAAAGGTAAACTGGTACTTACTCAAAACGCCATTGTAAGGGATCTTTGAATTTCGCCAAAAAAGTAAAGCCATGAAGTTTCAGTTAAAAAAAGGAGGCTGCCTGAAAAGGCGGCCTCCAGTCATAAAACTATCTGCACTTAAAACTAAAACTCAAAGCCCACACCAAGCTTCACCACCCTGTTGTACGATTTAAAATTGCTGCCGGCATCCACCCTGCTCAATCCATAATCATATCCCGCCTGCACATTAAATCCACTTGCAAACTTGTAAGAAGCACCTGCTGCAATACCTGCATCCAGCCGCCTGAACTGATCGGTAATATCTAAGTTGCGCCTGAACAGGGAAAAACCCAGCACACCTGCATCTACCCTCAGGTTGTTTTTAACCAGGTAAGAAAACTGGGGCCCGGCATACACCGACAATCCCTTTACCACTTCGGCCCTTACCAGCAGGGGTACATCTATATAATGCGACTGTACCTGCGCTCCTGCATTGGCCCCTATGAATTTAAGTGCCGGTATATCAAGGTTACCATTAATGGCATACCCCTTTTGTGAATACTGCAGCCCCGGCTCAATACTGAACATACCGGCAACGGGTATACTCACATAGCCGCCAGCATGAAAGCCTGTGCGCCCCTTTGTGGCAAGATACCCATCGGTAACATTTACTATGCTGTTGAGGCTCTTAACTGCGTCGCCCTGCCAGCTGGCCATATTTACACCGGCTCTTACGCCATAAGTAATTTGTGCATTGGTTGCAGCAGCTGTACACAAACACGCTGTAACTGCAAGGATTCTGATTGTCATACTATTGGGTGCAGTGTTTTATTAAGCTGCACGGTTTAGTACACTGCAAAAACGTGCCAGTTAGTTTTTCATTAACAAAAGAAATTGTTAAAGCCTGATGCGGCCCGGCTCATTCCCGGCAGTATAAAATATGAGTAACATCATAACAAAGCAATATAAATACAATAAATTTGTGCTCCTAAAATCAACAGTATGTCAAAAGGTTTGTATTACAGCAGCTATTTACAGCTTGATAAAATATTAACGGCACAGATGCCGGAGAGCTTTAAAGCGGGCAACGAACCTGCGCATGATGAAATGCTGTTTATTGTGATACACCAGGCATATGAATTATGGTTTAAACAGATATTGTTTGAACTGGATTATATTTCGGATGTGTTTGGCAAAGCTGTGATAGATGATAACTCTGAAGATCTTAACCTGGTGCGCCACAGGTTGCGCCGCATTATAAAAATATTAGACCTGCTGAACCAGCAAGTGGGGGTACTGGATACCATGACACCGCTTGATTTCCTGGAGTTCAGAAACCTGCTTACGCCCTCATCAGGCTTTCAGAGTGTACAATTCCGTTTACTGGAAGCAAGGCTTGGCCTGCAGATGGACAACCGCCACCAGAAAGATTATTACAAGCGCACCAACGAAGGCGGTTTTGATGCAGGCGACTATACTAACATCAACCAAACGGAGGAAAAGCCCAACCTGCTGCAACTGGTAAACAACTGGCTGGAGCGGATGCCTTTTTTTGAGCCTGCTTACTGGAATAATTACGAGCCACAGCATACAGATGCAGCATTTCATCCCTTCTGGGCCGATTACCGCGGCATTTACCAGCAGGGATTAACTGAAAGGGAAGCTTCCAAAATCAATGACTTCGATTTTATCTTCTTTTCAGCAAAAGATACACTCAGCGCTGAACAGCAGGACGCTATCAGGCCAACTTTGTCGCCGGCGGCCATGCAGGCCGCACTTTTCATTATGCTCTACCGCGACTTCCCGGTATTTCAAACTTCTTACCAGGTACTGGACAGTTTGGTGGAGATTGATCACCTGATGGCCAACTGGCGGCACAAGCACCTGGTAATGGTAAGGCGGATGATAGGCATGCGGGTGGGTACGGGCAATACCAGCGGTGCCGGATACCTGGAAGGTGCATTGAGCAAGCATTATGTTTTCAGGGATATCAGCGGCCTCTCCACTTATTTGATTGAAAGAAAAAAACTGCCCGGGCTGCCGCAGTCGCTGATCATCAAACTGGGATATACAAATCCATAGTGGCACAGCACTTTAAATGACCGCTGCAGCTGTTGAAGTAAACCGCTGCAGCGGTGAATCAACTGCATAAAAAAGCCCTCCCAAATGGGAAGGCTTACTATATAAACTCTTTTGATATTAGTTCTTCTTCATTGCATCTTTAGCTGCATCCTTTACACCTTCTACAGTTTTCTTAGTTGCATCTTTTACTTCTTCTTTAACACCTTCAACTGCTTTGTTGATCATTTTGTTGGCTGAATCACCAGCTTTATTCATCATGCTGTTAGCAGAGTCAGCAGCTTTGTTCATCATGCTGTTAGCAGAATCACCGGCTTTTTTTGCTTCGTCAGCAATACCACCTTCAGTTGCTTTAGTAAGAGAATCAGCATTTGGTTTTGTTTCAGTTGTAGCGCTGTCGTTACAAGCTACCATAAAGCCTGCTACCGCCAAAATTGCAAAGAATTTTTTCATCGTAATTGTTTTAAATTTTTAATTTGGGTGCAAAAGTAGCAATTAAATCGGCCTGTGCAAGCCTTTTGCCATATTTTTTACTTTTACTGCTGAAATAACTGCATAACCCTATTTTTTGCGGAAATACAGCCTAATGGGAACACCTGTAAAATCAAAACTCTCCCTGAGCTTGTTTTCCAGGTAATTCTTATACGGCGTTTTGATATCGTCAGGAAAATTGCTGAAAAAAGCAAAAGTGGGAGTATGCGTGGGCAACTGCGTTACGTATTTGATTTTTATACTGTTTCCCCTCACCATTGGCGGATGATAGCCCTCCACCGCTTTCAGCATCACTTCGTTCAGTTGGGAAGTGGGTATTTTGGCACTACGCCGCCCATATACTTCCAGTGCTGTTTCCACTGCCTTATGTATCCTTGTTTTATCTTTTGCCGAAATAAATAATACAGGCACATCCGTAAACGGTGCAAACTTGTTTTTTAACTCTTTTTCATAATCACGGGCAGTATTGGTTCCCTTTTCCATCAGATCCCACTTATTTACCAGTACCACAATGCCCTTGCCTTTTTTTTCTGCCAGGGCAAAAATACTCAGGTCCTGGCCTGTTAAACCTTTTTCGGCATCTATCAGCAGCAAACATACATCCGCATCATCCATCGCTTTTATAGCCCGTATCACCGAGTAAAATTCAAGATCCTCATGCACTTTTGCCTTTTTGCGAATCCCGGCAGTATCAATGAGCACAAAATCTTTTCCAAAAAGGTTATACCTTGTGTGAATGGTGTCCCTGGTGGTACCGGCAATATCACTTACAATGGTGCGTTCGCCACCAACAAGGGCATTCAGCAGGGAGGATTTTCCCACATTGGGCTGGCCCATGATAGAAAACTTTGGCAGGGCAGCCAGTTCGCCATATTCCAGTGCCGCATCGTCATCTTCACCAATATGTGAAACTACTTCATCCAGTATTTCGCCGGTGCCGCTTCCGCTGATACTGCTTACGAAAAATATTTTTTCAAATCCCAGGCTGTAAAACTCTGATGCTTCCAGCAGTCGTTCATGGTTGTCAACTTTGTTTACCACCAAAAAAACCGGCTTGGCTGATTTGCGGAGTACCTGCGCCATGGATTGATCAAGATCGGTAACGCCGGTAGCTGCATCGCACATAAAAATGATGGCATTGGCCTCTTCTACTGCAATCATTACCTGCTTGCGGATCTCTTTTTCAAATATGTCGGTACCATTGGCTACAAAACCCCCGGTATCAATCACGTTGAAGGTTTTGCCTGTCCATTCGGCCACGCCATACTGCCTGTCACGGGTTACGCCGCTCACATCATCCACAATGGCTTTGCGCTGCTCCAGCAACCTGTTAAAAAATGTGCTTTTGCCCACATTGGGCCTGCCTGTTATCGCTAAAGTAAAACTCATATAATTAATTTGCTGATGTGCTAATTTGATAATGTGCTGATTTGATAATGTGCTGATGTGCTAGTTTGCCTTACCCAATCCCAAACTTTGAACTTTAAACCTTTTACATTTACGAATAATGAAGTTTGAATGACGAATGGGTTACCCCTGTGTTGACCGCTGCTACCTTACTACACCCAACCTTGAACTTTAAACCTTTTACACTCACGAATAATGAAGTTTGAATGACGAATGTGTGAATCCCGAATGCTTCAACCAATTACCCCTCCACACTCTCCTCTCAACTTTTTCAACTATCAACTCTCCACTTTCAACTATCCACTATCCACTCATCACTCTCAATACCCATACTCCTTCAACTGTACTTCATTATCTCTCCATTTGGGCCGCACTTTCACAAACAGTTCCAGAAAAACCTTACTGCCCAAAAATGCTTCAATATCCTTCCTGGCAGCGGTACCCAGTTTTTTAATCATCTGTCCACCTTCACCCAGTATGATGCCTTTTTGTGTATCCCGCTGAACAATTATTTCGGCGCCGATTTTTATCAGTGTTTGCTTTTCTTTAAACTCCTGTACCATTACTGCTGTATGATAGGGTATTTCATCCTGCAGAAAATCATATATTTTTTCCCGGATGATCTCCCCCACAAAAAATTTGGTGGGCAGATCGCTCAGGTCATCCCCTTCGTAAAAAGGCGCCCCTTCCGGCAGCAGTTCCACTATCACTTTAAGCAATTCATCAATCCCGGTTTTGTTAAGTGCAGCAATGGGTATTACCTGGTTGCAATAAGGCTGCTCTTTGAAAAAGGCGATGGCTTTGGCCATGTCTTCTGCCTTTACGCAATCCTGCTTATTCAGTACAACAATACAGGGTACTTTCAGTTTCAGTGAAGCGAAAAGTTCGTTGTTTTCCACCCCATCTTCCCTTGCATCGGCTATCAGCAGGGCAATATCTGCATCTTCCAGGCTGCTTTTTACGGCCTGCATCATTTTTTCGTGCAGCTTGTATTTGGGTTCTATAATGCCGGGGGTATCTGAAAATATCACTTGGTATTCCTTATCTGTGAGGATGGCCTTGATGCGGTGCCGGGTGGTTTGCACTTTACTGGACACAATGGCCAGTTTTTCGCCCATCAGTGCATTGAGCAATGTGCTTTTGCCTGCATTGGGCCTGCCAAAAATATTTACAAATCCTGATTTCATGTACTGCCTTTGACAGCATAGGGCACAGGCAATAGACAAGAGAAGTGGAGGTAATCAAATCCTGTTGCGATTGTGTGCACCATGCAACGAATAAAAAAGGGGCTTTAACAGCCCCGGTTTGTTGCGAAGGGAGGGATCGAACCTCCGACCTTCGGGTTATGAGCCCGACGAGCTACCGCTGCTCTACTTCGCGGTTTATTGAGGTGCAAAGGTAAGGGTATATGCGGTAGCCACCAAATTTAAACGGAAACTAATTGTTGAAAATAAGTTGACAGATAACAGTTTGAAGGCCCGTAATACCGACGCTACTTATTAAATAGTCCAATCATTTCTAAGCTAATCCAAAGTAGGTCGGCATTATACCACAAAAAGTTGGACTAATTCGTATGTGTAATTGGTATAATTCGCATACCAGCTTCTACATCGTAAATTACCCGGCTACACAGCCTTTGCAGTACAAATAAAAAGCCCGCTACTGCTAACGGGCTAAAAAAAAAACAGAGAAAAATTTATCCTCGCTTACCAATACTGCTGGCACCGCTGCTGCGCATTTCTTTTATCACACAGGTGCCCTTGTAGTGCACATCGCTGGCACCGCTGGCAGATACATTCAGCTCATTATTTACGGTAATATTGATATCGGAGGCGCCGCTGGCCGACACTTTGCAGTTGGCGGTTACCAGATCATAACATTTGAGGTCGCTTGCGCCACTGGCTTCCAGGTCAGCATCGGTTGCCGTTCCTGACAATCTCACATCAGATGCTCCACTCACATCCACTCTAAGGCTGTTCACCTTAACCTCTCCTTTAATATCACAGGCTCCAGACAGGTCTACCGAAAGTGATGGAACTGCTATGATCCCGGTTATGTGAATATCACAGGCTCCGGATGCCGTAATTTTTTCGAGGGTTTTAAAAGACACATATACCCGCAAACTTTTTTTGTAGCTATTGATGTACACGCCAGCACCTTCGGGGTTTTTGTAATAGATATTCAGTACCCCTTCTTTCACTTCAGTTCTGATGTACTCCCTGAACTTATCTTTGGAGGCACTCACTACCACGGCCTCATCACTGCCCTGGGTAAGGTATACATCAATGCCCCCTGAAGCCCTGATGGAAGAGAAACTGCCGGATACAGTCCGCACTTCGGCATTTTCATCGTTTACTATGGTTGTTTGTGCAAAGGGAGTAAAAGCCGTAAGGGCAAACATCCATACCAATATATATTTTTTCATCGCTATTGCTTTATTACTTTTAAAGTTATGTGAGGGGTTTACTTTGATTTATTTACCACCGCTCCCCCGCTGCTGGTGGTTTTCTTTACTGCACAACTGCCCTTGTAAATTACAGAGCCGCCGCTGCTTGCCTTTGCATCAAGTTCGCTTTTAACCGTTATTTCAACAGAACCGCCGCTGCTTACCCTTGCATTGCATTTATTTACGGCAAAGTTATAGCCATTGAAATGGGCACCACTGTTTACTGAAATATTCAAGTCCTGTGCGCTGCCGCTCAACTTTGCTTCAGCCCCGCTGCCCTGGTAAACTTTCATCATTCGGGCATTGACCTCTCCTTTAAACTGACCGCCGGAGGAAAAATCGAGCATCATATCATCTGCTTTTACGCTGCCCTGTATATCCATTGTAGCCCCGGATGAAACCGAAAGGGCTTTAATTGTGATGGCAGAAACATATGCCTTGAGCCTGATTTTTTTCTTATTGTTCCAGCTCATCTTACCGGGACCTGCATCGAAGTAAATTTTAAGGATACCCTCTTTCACTTCTGTTTTTATCCTGTCCCTGTATTCGGGTGATGAGGCACTAACCGCCACGGCTTCGGAACTGCCCTGTGCAAGCACCAATTCAATTCCGTTAGATACTGTTACTCCTGTAAAACCAGTTATACTTCTTACTTCAGCATTGGGGTCATTGTAATTAACACCCTGAGACTGTACACCCATTACAAACAAAATGGCTGCAATACCTGCAAAAAATTTTTTCATGTGCTTTTATTAAAATTTTATTTATCAAAAATCCTGAAACCCGGCTTTACGGCAAGCCGTTTCATGGCTATACTTCTATACTGATACGTATAAAACATATGGATTGTTACATCCGGGCCAAAAAATTGTCTGTACATTTTAATCCGTCACCTGATAATTTTTTAAGATAAAAAGCAGTTGTATTCGTTTTACAGTCTATCTTTACACCGAATTTGTTTTTCACACACTGAATTTCCGGGGTGCTGGCTGCCGATGGCAGTTTTGCTGAGATTATACCCGTTTAAACCTGATCAGGGTAATGCCTGCGAAGGGAGAAAGTACAATTGAAGGGCGCTGCGCCCGGATGTTCAGCCAATTATACAATTATGACAAAGTTATTCACGGCCATGCTGTGCTGTATTGTATTTGCCGGCTCCGGTATTGCACAAAAAACATTTAATGATACCACCCTGCTGCAGGGTATTGAGGTACTGGCTGTAAGGGCAGCCGCCACTGCCCCGTTTGCCAAAACCAATCTTTCTAAAAAGGAGATTGAAAAGAACAATCTTGGGCAGGACCTGCCCTTTCTGCTGAATCAAACGCCTTCGGTAGTGGTAAATTCCGATGCAGGTACGGGCATAGGGTATACCGGCATACGCATACGGGGTACAGATGCCACCCGCATCAACGTAACGCTCAACGGCATCCCTTACAATGATGCTGAAAGCCAGGGAACCTTCTTTGTTGACCTGCCCGATTTTGCCTCCTCTGCAGGAAGCATCCAGGTGCAGCGGGGTGTGGGCACTTCCAGCAATGGTGCTGGTTCATTTGGAGCCGGCATCAATGTCTCCACCAACGAGGTAAACAAAGATTTTTATGCCGAACTGAACAACAGTGCAGGCTCTTTCAATTCGTTTAAAAATACGTTCCGCTTTGGCACTGGCCTGCTGGGAAAGCATGTAACCATAGATGGCCGCCTGTCACGCATCAGCAGCGACGGATTTATTGACAGGGGTGCTGCCAATTTACAATCGGCTTACGGCAGCATAGCCTGGGTGGACAGCAGCCATTCCCTGCGGCTGAATATTTTCAGCGGTAAACAAAAAACTTACCAGGCATGGTATGGTGTACCTGGCTACCTGCTTGAGAGTGACCGCAGTTTTAATGCTGCCGGAACAGAGCAGCCCGGCAAACCGTATAAAAATGAAACAGACAATTACCTGCAAACACATTACCAGCTTTTTTACAACCAGCGCATCAATACCAACTGGCAGTGGAGCCTGGCAGGCTTTTTTACAAAGGGCCGGGGATATTATGAACAATATAAAGGCGGGGCAGATTTTGCCAGTTATGGCCTGCCCGATTTTTATGATGGCAGCAGCACCATCACAAAAACAGACCTGGTAAGGCGGCTGTGGCTGGATAATGATTTTTATGGCAGCACATTTTCTGCACAATACAAAAAGAACAATACAACGCTGCTGCTGGGCGGCGGCTGGAACCAGTATGATGGTGTACATTACGGAGAAGTGATATGGGCGAAAATCACAGGCAGCATCCCGGCCAATTATCATTGGTATGATTTAACAGCACAGAAAAGGGAAGCATCGCTTTTTGCCAAATGGACAGGAAAACTGAATGAACGCTGGCAGGTGTTTACCGACCTCCAGTGGCGTGATATTAATTATACCATTAATGGTTTCAGAAACAACCCGGGTATTACAACGGGTGCCAGATTTGGTTTTGTAAATCCCAAACTGGGTGTTACCTACGCTTACAATGGCTGGCAGGCATACCTCTCCTATGCCCGTGCAGCACATGAACCCAACAGGGATGATTTTGAAGCTGCTCCTTCCGAAAGGCCAAAGGCTGAAAAACTGAACGACTTTGAACTGGGTATTGAGAAAAAAGGAAGCAACTACCTGCTTGCTGCCAATATTTACTACATGCTTTACAAAGACCAGCTGGTGCTTACCGGCAGGGTAAACGATGTGGGTGCATATACCCGTACCAATATTGCCAATAGCTACCGCACAGGGTTGGAACTGCAGGCTGCTGCCTCCCCTGCCAAATGGGTATCCGTTAATGCCAATATCACACTGAGCGAAAACAAGATAAAGGGCTTTACAGAATTTATTGATGATTATGATAATGGCGGTCAAAAAACCACGCTGTACAGCAAAACGGATATTGCCTTTTCTCCTGCGGTAGTAGCTAATGCCGGTATCAGTTTTATGCCGGTTAAAAATGCATCCATCGGGTTTAACAGCAAATATGTTGGCAGGCAATACCTGGATAATACTGCCAATAAAGAACGCAGCCTGGATGCTTTTTATGTGCAGGATGCCCTGGTGAGTTATACCATCTATAACAAACTGCTTAAGGAAACAACACTGCGCATCCAGTTGAATAATATTTTCAGTAAAAAATACGAGCCCAATGGCTACACATTCAGCTATATCAGCGGGGGCAACCTTGCTACTGAAAACTACTATTTTCCCATGGCAGGTTTTAATTTTATGGTGGGGCTCAGTGTAAAATTGTAATATACCCGGCAGCAGACAGTGAAAGCAGCTGTCTGCTGCTGCTTATTATATTGCAAAACTTATAACGGCTGATACCCCAGCACGTAAAGGGTGCATTTCAAATTATCGCACTTCATTTTGGTTGTGGGCGTTAGGGACACCGCCCACGGCAGACTGCCCTGGTCAGTCCTCACCCGCCAGCGACAATTATATATAACCTATCCCTATTAAATTGATAATCAGCATTATAGAAAATCTATTCGCCGCTGGTCAAAGACGCAGGCGGCGGCAAAAAAGATTGATGAGTTTCAAGTTCGCAAAACTTGTCCCGAGTAAACGGGATTCGTAATTCATCATTCATAATTCGTATTTTGGTTATTGCTGCAGTTTTGCAGCCCCGCTGCTCGGGGAATTTGGAATGCACCCCACGTAACTTATAAACCCTTATTTCGCCTATCTTTGAAAAAAGAATACTGTTTATGCTTAAGGTAGGTGTATTTGGCGTTGGTCATCTGGGTAAATTTCACTTAAACAACTGGAAAGAGATTGAAGGGGTTGAACTGGTTGGTTTTTATGATCCGGACGACAGCAATGCTGCCAGTGTATCCCTGAAATATGGTTTGCAACGCTTTACAGACCCTGCCTCGCTGATGGAACTTTGCGATGCAGTGGATATTGTAGCTCCCACTATTCATCATTTTACGCTTTGTGAAATGGCTATCCGCAGGGGCCGGCATGTATTTGTAGAAAAACCCCTTGCCAATACCATGGATGAGGCAAGGGAACTTGTTAAACTGGCAAAGGAAGCCAATATAAGGTTCCAGGTGGGCCATGTGGAACGCTTTAACCCTGCATTTCTTGCCCTTAAAGGCCACCAGCTGCAGCCGATGTTTATTGAAGTGCACCGCCTCTCCCAGTTTAATCCACGGGGTACGGATGTAAGTGTAATACTTGACCTGATGATACATGACATTGATATCATCCTGAATATTGTGCAGAGCAATGTGAATTATATTTCTGCCAACGGGGTTGCGGTAATGAGTGATACACCGGATATTGCCAACGTACGTATTGAATTCGACAATGGCTGTGTTGCCAACCTCACCAGCAGCCGCATTTCCATGAAAAAAATGCGCAAAATGAGGCTGTTTCAGAAAGATGCCTATATCGGTATTGATTTCCTGGATAAAAAAACAGAGATCATCAAGCTCAACAGCCCCGGGGATAAGAATGTTTTTACATTTGACATTGAAACAAATACGGGTAAAAAAACCATCGCCATTTCAAGCCCGGGTGTACAGGATGTTAATGCCATTAAGATGGAGCTGGAAGAATTCAGAAATGCCGTCATCAATGGTACAGAAACCCCGGTAAGTGTTGTGGACGGTTTCAGGGCGATGGATATTGCCCACCAGATACTGGATAAGATCAATAAAACCCGCCACACCTGACATAACTGGTATGGGTATATCATTATAATCCGGAAATTTTTTGAACCAACCGAGAATACATATACGATGGTACGCAATGGCTGATTTTATTACTGCTGCCATTTCCTGGGTGGCGTATATCCTGCTGCGCAACACTATACTTGAAGTGCCTTTTATTTTCAGCCAGAAATTCTACATAAGCATAGTGATTGCACCGCTTTGCTGGCTTGCCATTTACCAGTTATCCGGCGCTTACCAGGAAATATACCACAAATCCAGGCTGGCAGAATTATTCCGAACGGCCGCCTGTGTATTCATCATCAGCCTGATTGTTTTTTTCGGGATCCTGTTCAATGGCGACCAGGGTGATTTCAGCCTGTACAGCAAGGGTTTGCTGGCACTTTTCGTCATCCAGTTCTGCCTTACTTTTACCGCAAGGCTTTTCATTCTTAACAGGGTAAAAACACAGCTGGCCAGCGGTAGTGTTTATTTCCCCTCTCTTATCATTGGCACGGGTGTACTGGCCGATAAGCTTTTTACTGCTATCCACACCAACAGGGAAAAGACCGGTTATCATATTTATGGTTTCTGCAGCACGGGTACCAATGGCGATAATACCCTGCCCAAAAACCTGCAGCACCTGGGTAATATAGCCAACCTGAACAGCATCATTACAGCACACCATATTGAAGAAGTGCTGGTGGCTGTAGAAAAAAGTGAAAGGGGCCTGCTTGAAAAAATACTCAGGGAACTCAGCAATAAGGAAGTAAACATAAAGATAGTACCCGATACAGTTGACATGCTTAGCGGCGCTTTGCAAACAAATAATGTTATGGGGCTTCCGCTGATTGATGTGCACAATGGTCAGATGGTTACCTGGCAGCAAAATATTAAACGGCTAACAGATATTGTAATCAGCCTGCTGGCCCTGGTGCTGCTTTGGCCACTGCTGCTTTATGTTGCTATAAGGGTAAAGCTATCGGCTGCCGGGCCGCTTTTTTACAGCCAGGAACGCATAGGCTATAAAGGAAAGCCGTTCATGATATGGAAGTTCCGCTCCATGTATGCTGATGCAGAAAAGAATGGCCCGCAATTAAGCACCGATGATGACCCTCGGATAACCCAATGGGGCCGTACCATGCGTAAATGGCGCTTTGATGAACTGCCGCAGCTGTGGAATATCCTCAAGGGTGAGATGAGCCTTGTGGGGCCGAGACCGGAACGTAAATTTTATATCGACCAGATTGTTCAGCAACACCCCGAATACAAGTATCTTTTTAAGGTAAAGCCGGGGCTGAGCAGCTGGGGCATGGTAAAATTCGGGTATGCTTCGACTGTGAGCCAGATGATTGAGCGAATGGCTTACGACCTGATATATATTGAAAATGTTTCTCTCATGCTCGATTTCAAAATAATGCTGCATACCATCCGCATCATCATGGCGGGAAAAGGGAAATGATATTTACCCGGCACCACTTACCACCCGTGTACCTGCAGCATCACTGTTAAGCAGGATGCAGTAATTGCAAACAAGTATTCAGGCTGTCTTTCCAGTGCGGAATATGCATTGAATAGTGCTGCTGTATCAACGAAGTATCCATTACAGAATATGCAGGCCGTTTTGCAGGTGTGGGATATTCTGCCGTAGAAACCGGGTATATAACACAAGCACTGCCTGTAAATTCCTTTATGGCCACCGCAAAATCAAACCAGCTGATGGCTTCACCTGTATTGGAGAAGTGATACAACCCGCCACTCAGGTCATTACCAGCAATCATTTGCATAACTGCCGTGGCCAGGTCGGGCGCATAGGTGGGCCTGCCCAGCTGGTCGTTCACCACATTGATGCTTTCCCTGCTTGCCATCAGGCGCAGCATGGTTTTAACAAAATTATACCCATCGGATGAATACAGCCAAGAGGTGCGGATGATCACAGCAGCGGGGTTTACCGCCGCAATCAACTGCTCCCCTTTTAACTTGGAAGCGCCGTAAGCATTAACCGGGTTTACGGTATCTGCTTCCCGGTAAGGCACTGTGCCCTGCCCGTCAAATACATAATCAGTAGAAATATGAATAAATGCCGCTCCGTATTTTTTACAGGCGGAAGCCAGGCTCCCTGCAGCAACTGAATTGATCAGAATTGCTGTTTCAGTTTCTGTTTCAGCTTTGTCTACTGCCGTATAAGCTGCGCAGTTGATGCAATAATCAATTTTGTGATGGGCAAAAAATTCATCCACAGCTGCTGCATCCTCAATGGGAAGCATTGATTTGCCGGCAAAAATAAAATGATACTGAGTAAAGCTGTTTTCCTGTTGCCTGAACGACAGGCCCAGCTGTCCCCCCGAGCCGGTAATCAGTACAACAGGTTTATTGCTGGTCAAATGAAAAGTTATTAATGCAGTTGGCAAATGTCGGGTTCAGCCTGTCCTTGTCTGAAACACTGATCATAACAGCAGGTATTTTCCAGTCGATATTCAAAAAAGTATCATTATACAGGATACCTCCTTCACTTTCCTTATGGTAAAAGGCATCACACTTGTAAAAAACCTCTGCAGAACTGCTTAATACCGAATAGCCATGCGCAAAGCCTTTTGGAACAAGTAATTGCTTTTTGTTTTCGGCTGATAATTCAATAGAAAACACCTTAGAAAATGTTGGTGATCCCTTGCGTAAATCCACCACCACATCCAAAATGGCCCCGGCAAGCGCCCTCACAAATTTTGTTTGTGCATAGGGGGGGTGCTGGTAATGCAGTCCCCGTACAACCCCGTAAGATGAGCCTGCCTGGTTATCCTGCACAAAATCAATATTGATGCCGGCAGCTGTTAAGTTTTTCTTATTGTAACTTTCAAAAAAATATCCCCGGCTGTCTTCAAATACAGCAGGCTCAAAAATCAGCAGTCCCGGAAAATCTGTTTTGATAAAAGCCATTTTTGGAATTAAGAATTTTGAATTAAGAAATAAAAATTAAGAAAGGTCTACCGTTAACTGCAATCCAATTTCTAATTTTTAATTCTTAATTTTTAATTACTGATACATTTGTTTAAAATATTCTATCGTTTCTTTCAAACCGTCTTCAAACTTTTTTACCGGCTTGTATCCCAGGAGTTTTTCTACCAGAGAAATGTCGGCCAGTGAATGGCGCACATCTCCTGCACGCTCTTCCCTGTATGTTGCCTCAAAATCACTACCCAGGTATTCCCTTACTGCATTGTACAGGTAATTAACGGAGAATTTTTCACCCACAGCCACATTGTACACTTTCCCGGTGGCTTCTTCATTATCTGTAAGCATGCCTTTGATATTCACCTGCACCGCATTGTCTACAAAAGTAAAATCCCTGGTCTGCTCCCCATCCCCGTTGATGAAAACCGGCGTTCTGTTAATTATTCCCTTTACAAACAAGGGTATCACTGCAGCATATGGTCCATCCGGATCCTGCCGCGGGCCAAAAATATTAAAATACCTGAATCCCATCAACTTTAATCCATATACACCGGCAAAAACCTGTGCATACAGCTCATTGGCCTTTTTACTTACGGCATATGGCGAAAGGCAGTTTCCCACCCGCTCTTCCTTTTTGGGCAATGTGGGCTCGTCGCCATATACAGAGGAGGACGAAGCGTATACAAACTGGCTGATCTGATTGTCTACTGCTGCTTTCAGCATATTTACAAAGCCCCCCACATTTACATCATTGGTGTTATAAGGCTCTTTTATTGACCTTGGAACGGAGCCAAGAGCTGCCTGGTGACTCACAAAATTGATACCGGCGCAGGCCTGCTGACAGGCATCCAGGTTACGGATATCTCCCTCCATGAATTCGAAGCTGCTGTACTGACGCAGTATATCCAGGTTTGATTGAAAACCATTTGCAAGGTTATCAAATACCCGTACTTTTTGTGCGCCGTTTTTAAGCAGGTATTCCGCTATATGGCCGCCAATAAATCCGGCACCGCCTGTTACCAGGAAACTGCTGTTACTGATGTCTTTTGTATGAAATGTATTACTCATTATCTGTTGTTCTTTGTGGATTGCATTACAGGCTCCAGTAAGCCCTGCTCGTTATTTTGCTGCGGTATATGCCTTTTAAGTCTGCTACCAGCCCATCGCTTTTGGTAACAGAAGCAAAATAAGCATCGTCCAGTTTCTTATAATCGTTGTGCGGTACCGTTACAATCACAGCTGCATAATCACTGCCGGTTTGAGGGGTAAGCCCAAAGCCGTATTCATGCTTCAGCTCATCACTGTCTGCATGAGGGTCGGTTACTTCCACATTCAACGAATAAGACTGCAGCTCCTTCACCACATCGGCTACCTTGCTGTTACGGATATCACTTACATTTTCTTTAAAGGTGGCCCCCATCACCAGCACTTTGGCATCTTTTACATTACCATTGTTTTGAATGATGTGCTGCAGTACTTTTTTTGCCACATAACCGGCCATCCCATCATTAATGGCCCGCCCGGCAAGAATCACCTGGCTGTCGTAACCCAGTTCTTTTGATTTATAAGTAAGATAATAGGGATCTACGCCAATACAGTGTCCCCCTACCAGGCCAGGCTGAAACTTAAGGAAATTCCATTTGGTGCCTGCCGCTTCCAGCACTTCGTAGGTATTGATACCCATTTTATCAAAGATGATGGACAGCTCATTCATCAGGGCAATGTTGAGGTCACGCTGGGTATTTTCAATAATTTTGGCGGCTTCTGCCACTTTTATGGATGAAGCCCTGTGTACGCCTGCTGTAACCACCAGTTCATACACTTTTGCAATTACTTCCAGGCTTTCTGCATCGCAGCCACTCACCACTTTTACAATACTGGCCAGTGTATGCTCTTTATCACCCGGGTTGATCCTTTCGGGTGAATATCCCAGTTTAAAATCAGTGATATTTTTTAACCCAGACAATTTTTCGATGATGGGCAGGCAATCCTCTTCTGTACAACCCGGGTACACGGTACTTTCAAATACGATATAATCTCCCTTGCTTACCACTTTGCCGATGGTTTCGCTTGCCCGCTGCACGGGCGTAAGATCGGGCACATTGTGCTCATCCACCGGTGTGGGCACCGCCACAATATAAAAACCGGCAGTACGCAATACATCCAGGTCGTTGGTAAATTCAATATCGCAGCCTTCAAAAGCGCTGGCTTCCAGTTCCTGGCTGGGGTCTATCCCCTGTTTCATCTGTGCAATACGGTCGGCATTGATATCAAAGCCTATCACTTTTACCTTCCTGGCAAATTCCAGGGCTATAGGCAGGCCCACATAGCCCAATCCTATTACGGCTACAATTTTTTTCTTATCGAGTATATCCTGGTACATTTATGAGTTATGAGTTATAAGTTATGAGTTATGGAAGATTCCTTTCTGCTTTCGAATTCTTTAGGCAGTTTTACCAGTTCTTCTTTGGGCAATGCCTTAAAATAATCATATGTAATTTTTAACCCGGTGGCCCTGTTCACTTTCGGTTCCCAGCCCAGGATTTCTTTTGCCTTTGAAATATCCGGTTGCCTTTGTTTTGGATCATCCGTTGGCAGGGGCTTGTACACAATCTGCTGGGTGGTACCGGTGAGTTTAATGATCTCCTCTGCAAAATCTTTCAGCGATATTTCGTCGGGGTTGCCAATGTTTACCGGCTGTTCATAATTGCTCATCAACAGCCTGTAAATACCCTCTACCAGGTCGTCCACATAGCAAAAACTTCTTGTCTGGCTGCCATCACCAAAAACAGTGAGGTCTTCACCCCGCAGGGCCTGGCCAATAAATGCCGGCAGGGCCCTTCCGTCATTAAGGCGCATCCTTGGGCCATAGGTATTAAATATCCTTACAATCCTTGTTTCCACCTGGTGAAAAGTGTGGTAAGCCATGGTTATTGCTTCCTGAAAGCGTTTGGCTTCATCATATACCCCCCTTGGCCCAACGGGGTTTACATTGCCCCAGTATTCCTCCGGCTGAGGGTGCACCAACGGATCGCCATATACCTCGCTGGTACTGGCCACCAGTATCCTTGCCTTTTTGGCCAAAGCCAGCCCAAGACAATTATGTGTACCCAGCGAACTCACTTTGAGTGTTTGGATGGGTATTTTCAAATAGTCTATCGGGCTTGCCGGAGAGGCAAAATGCAGGATATAATCCAGCTGCCCGGGTACATGAATGAATTTTGAAACATCGTGATTGTAAAATTCAAATTCCTTCAGTTTAAAAAGGTGCTCAATATTTTTCAAGTCGCCCGTTATCAGGTTATCCATCCCAATAACACTGTATCCCTCTTTGATGAACCTGTCACAAAGATGAGATCCGAGAAAGCCGGCTGCTCCTGTAATTAATACCTTTTTTTGCATTTTTTTATAAGTTCAAAGTTCGTTGGTTCAAAGTTTAAAGTTCTGTAAGTCTTCACATATCATCCGCCACTTTCCGAACTCGTTATTTTAGTTGCGGGTTGATTTGGTTGCGGGTTGCCATCATCACATCATCGCATCATCACATCAGCACATTATCTCATCAGCACATTAATTACAGCCTTCCTTCCCACACTTTCATAATGATACCCCAGCTCCTGCATTTGTGCAAGGTCGAAAAGGTTTCTGCCATCAAAAATCGCTTTATTCTTCAGCAATCCTGAAATTCTTCCAAAATCAGGTGTGCGGAACTCACTCCACTCTGTCGCAATCACCAATGCATCGGCCCCTTCCAGCGCCTCATACTGGCCGGCTGAATACTCGATAGCAAAAGCTGCTGACTGCCTCACATTTTCCATTGCTTCGGGGTCGAATGCGGCTACAGTGGCACCGGCCTTCAGCAGGGCTTCAATAATGTACAGGGCCGGCGCTTCCCTGATATCGTCTGTATTGGGTTTAAAGGCCAGGCCCCACAATGCAATTTTTTTACCTTTCAGGTCATTGTTAAAATAGGCCAGAATTTTTGGCAGTAAATGAACTTTTTGCTGCTCATTTACTTCCATCACTGCCTGCAGGATTTTAAACTGGTAGTTCGCATCTTCTGATGATTTGGCCAGTGCCTGCACATCTTTGGGGAAACAACTGCCTCCGTATCCGATGCCGGGAAACAAAAACCGCCTGCCGATGCGCTCATCGCTGCCGATGCCCCTGCGCACCATATCCACATCTGCCCCCATCAGTTCGCACAGGCGGGCAATTTCGTTCATAAAAGTGATTTTAGTAGCCAGGAAAGCATTGGCTGCATATTTGGTGAGTTCGGCCGACTTTTCGTCCATAAAAATGATGGGATTGCCCTGGCGCACAAAGGGTGCATACAGGTCGTTCATCAATTTTTTTGCTTTTTCAGAGGAGGTACCAATTACCACCCTGTCCGGCTTCATAAAGTCATCCACCGCCACACCCTCCCGCAAAAATTCGGGATTGCTCACCACATCAAAAGGTACTTGGGTATTGGCGGCAATGGCAGCCTGTACCCTTTCGGCAGTACCAACGGGCACGGTGCTTTTATCAATAATCACGGTATACTCTTCCAGCAGGCCGCCCAGTTCAGCAGCTACGCCCAGTATATATTTCAGGTCGGCACTACCATCCTCACCCGGTGGTGTGGGCAGGGCCAAAAAAATAATTTTTGCACCCTTTATCCCTTCAGAAAGGGAGCCTGTAAAGCGAAGCCTGCCCTCCTTCTGGTTACGCAAAAATATTTTTTCCAGCCCGGGTTCGTAAATGGTTATCTGTCCTGAACTTAACTTATCCACCTTAGCAATATCAATATCAATACAGGTTACATCATTGCCCGTTTCGGCAAAACAAGTTCCTGTAACCAATCCTACATATCCTGTACCTACAACAGCTATCTTCATTTGTGTCTGCTTTGTTTATTTTTAGTTATTTACGAAGGCTAAAACGTTATTAACAATAAAAGATTGTTGTTCTTCATCCAATTCTGTGTGTATGGGCAGCGAAATCACCCTTTCGGTCAACCAATCGGTATCCGGCAGCACAAAATCGCTTCCGCCAAAGGCATCAAACATCTTTTGCCGGTGTGCCGGCACGGGGTAATAAATCATGGAAGGCACTCCTTTTTCTGCAAGATACTGGTTCAGGCCATCCCTGTCAACCCCGTTCAGGATCAATGTGTACTGGTGGTACACATGATTGCTGCAGGCCGTTGCCGTATAGGGTATGGTAATCTTATCATTGCCTGCAAAAGCATTGTCGTAAAAGGCTGCTGCTTTTTGCCTGGCCGCAATGTATTCATCCAAATGGCGCAGTTTAATGGCCAGTATGGCTGCCTGCACCGCATCCAGCCGGGAGTTGCAGCCCACCACATCGTGGTAGTAGCGCCTGCTCTGCCCGTGTGAGGCAATCATTCTCAGTTTGTCTGCCAGCGCATCATCGTCCGTAAACATGGCACCACCATCACCAAAAGCACCCAGGTTTTTGGATGGATAAAACGATGTACAGCCGATATGCCCGATGGCACCTGTTTTCTTTTTACTGCCATCGCTAAAGGTATAATTGCAACCGATAGCCTGGGCATTGTCTTCAATCACATACAGGTTATGGCGGCGGGCAATGTCCATAATGGCTTCCATATTGGCAGCATGGCCATACAGGTGTACCGGCACAATGGCTTTTGTTTTGGGTGTAATGGCATTTTCAATAGCCGCAGCATCAATACAGAAAGTTTGCTTATCCACTTCTACAAAGATGGGTTTTACCCCCAGCAGTGCCGCTACTTCCACCGTGGCTATATAGGTAAACGAAGGGGTAATCACTTCATCGCCATGGCCGATACCGAGCGCCATCATGGCTATTTGCAGGGCATCTGTACCATTGGCACAGGGTATCACATGCTTGGAACCGTTGTACACCGCCAGGTCAGCCGCAAAATCATTCACCACTTTTCCACCAATAAACATAGAGCTTTCCATCACTCCCAGCACTGCCTTGTCCACCTCCTCCTTGATTTTAAGGTACTGGGTTTTTGTATCCACCATCTGTAACGGCCTCATAGCTAATTTTTTAGTGGCGCAAAGATAGTATTTCGGGGGTGAAATATGGCTGACTTACTTTGAATTGACGAATACCGATTATAGCCTGTACTTTTGAGCAAATTTGATACACTTGAGCCTTTTTTTATATACTATTTTTCTTGCAGTTTATCATTTCGGCATCAGGGTGGCTGCTCTATGGAATCCCAAGGCCAAACTATGGGTGCGTGGCAGGCAGGCAAAGCGATGGATGGCCGAAAACACTTACGGTACAAAAGGCAAAACCATCTGGATGCATTGTGCCAGCCTGGGAGAATTTGAGCAGGGCCGCCCGGTGCTGGAGGCACTGAAGGAAGCATACCCGGCTTACCGCATTGTGCTAACCTTTTTTTCGCCCAGCGGGTACGCCGTAAAAAAGGATTACGAAGGTGCCGATGCGGTGTATTACCTGCCCATGGATGGCTTGCGCAGGGCAATGCAGTTTATTGAGGCTGTAAACCCGTCGCTGGTGCTTTGGGTAAAATACGAATACTGGTATTATTATTTAACCGGTCTGCAAAAAAAGGGAATTCCAGTTGTACTCATATCCGGTATTTTCCGGCCCGGGCAGCCCTTTTTTAAATGGTATGGCCGGGTTTGGCAGCAAATGCTGCAATGCTTTACCCTGCTTTTTGTACAGAATGAAGCTTCTAAGAAACTGTTGGGTACAATCGGCATCAGTGATACGGTAATGGTAACCGGCGATACCCGGTTCGACAGGGTGCTGCAGCTGGCTGGCCAGGCAGAATACATACCCGCCATTGCTGCTTTTTGCGGCCACAGCAGGGTGCTGGTGGCAGGCAGCACCTGGGAAGAGGATGAGGCTGAACTGATCCATTATGTAAGGGCCCACCCGGAAGTGAAATTTATTATTGCCCCGCATGAAGTGAATGCTGCCAACCTGCAGGATGTAAAAAAAGGATTCAGCGGTGCCGTTTTTTATTCGGAGCTGGGTAAAAATGACCTGGCGGCAGATACACATGTACTCATTATCGACAATATTGGATTGCTTTCCCGCCTGTACCGCTATGCGGATATTGCTTATGTAGGCGGGGGATTTGGCAGTGATGGGGTACACAATGTACTGGAAGCGGCTGTGTATGGTAAGCCGGTGATTTTTGGCCCGGAATATGAAAAATACATTGAGGCAGAGGGGCTCGTTAGCTGTGGAGGCGCTTTTTCAATTGACAATGCGCTGGAGTTTGAAAAATTGATGAACCGCTTACTGTCTGATGATGTGGTGCTGGCTGCGGCAGGTAAATCAGCCGGGGATTTTGTACAGCAGCATGCAGGCGCTGCTGAAACTATCGTTCGCTGTATTCAGGAAAAACGTCTTTTAACCAGCTGACTGAACTGCTTTACGGTTTCATTGCTGTCGCTCCAGCCCAGTTTCACTTTCAGTTCCCGCTGTATCCAGTACTCAGCCTCGGGCAATATGGAAAACCCGTTGATGGTTTTGATGCTGCGCTCGTACATGGTTTCATCTCCACGGAACAATTCGTTGATATACAGGTACTGGTCGTTGATACCGATGGCCTTGCGCAGGTCCCTTACCGGCGCTTCTGTAAGCTGATCGCCCAGTTCCATCTTAGCTTGCTTTAATGTATCATTTACGGAGGGGTGTTCTGGTGCCACCACATCGTTTACTTCTTTTACAGGAGGTTTTTCCTGCTTGTGCTGGTGGGCAAGTGTGGGTATATCCTCCATTTCTTCAAACAGGATGACAGGCTTTGTATGCACACTCATATTGTTTTTGGCAGTTGCATTCCGCTTAATTTCTTCCAGCTCGGCTTCTATTTCAGCCTCATCCACCTGCAGCACGGCTATAATTTTCTCCTCTGGTTCTGTAACCGGCACTGGCATTACCAGGGGCTCGGGCGCAGGCGTTACCAGCGGTTCCGGTTCACTATGCACAAGGCTTTGCTGCAATGGCATTACCACCGATAAGCTGTGCAATGGCATACTTACAGCCACACCAGTTACCGCAGCCGGGCTATGCCCATTTTGCAAATGCAATAACTCTGCCTGCAACTGCTGTACGGTGAGCAGCATCTGGTTAATTTCAGCCTTACGGTCAAACTGTTCCTGTAATTTTTGCAGGAGTGTTTCCACTCTTTCCATTAAAACAATACTTTTGAGGTTTAAACCAATTGGCTAAAGTTACAAACAGTATTGATAAAAAACAGCAAAAATGTTTATTGAACCGAATTTGAAGGGCGAACGGCGTGGATGGGTGGAAGTAATATGCGGCAGTATGTTCAGTGGTAAAACAGAGGAACTCATCAGGCGGCTGAAGCGGGTGAAGATAGCCAACCTGAAAGCAGAAATATTCAAGCCTGCCATTGATACCAGGTACGACATGACCAACATTGTGAGCCATGATGAAAATGCTATTATCAGCACACCGGTTGACAGTTCGCAATCTATTTTGCTGCTGGCCCAGGGTGTGGATGTGGTAGGCATTGATGAAGCACAGTTCTTTGATGCGGAAATTGCCAATGTATGTGAGCAACTGGCGCTGCGGGGTATCAGGGTAATTGTGGCGGGGCTGGATATGGATTATACAGGCAAACCCTTTGGCCAGATGCCCAACCTTTTAGCCATTGCCGATTATATTACCAAGCTGCATGCCATTTGTGTTAAATGCGGCAATATTGCCAATATCAGCTACCGCAAAACTGCTACCGAAGGCCAGGTGCTGCTGGGCGAAAAAGATGTATATGAGCCGAGGTGCAGGACTTGTTATCATGAGAAGGAAGGGGGATAAGGGTTATGAGTTATGAGTGATGAGTTATAAGTGATAATGGAGACAAAACCCCGTAGGGGTGACATGTTTATAGCAAAAAAGTGACAAAATGAGGAGCAAGCACCGAGAGGCAATGTCATTCAATTAAATATTGCCAGCCCCGTAGGGGCGCAATGTTTGTAGAAAAAGCAATAATAAGGAGACAAAACCCCGTAGGGGTGACATGTTTTATTCGCATAGCATCCTTAACAACATTGCCTGCAGATATTTCATTCCCTTAGGTTGACGGCAATAGTATCCTCATTCACCAGCGACAAATTAGAATGCACCCCTGCATACCATACCTGCACTAATCACAGATGATGTATATTTGTTTGCTGCCGGTTGTTTTTGCAGGTTGTAAATACTAACTGCTCTGCGATTGCTCAAAACTCAACGGCTCAAAAACAGCAAGAAAGAATTTATATGATCAACAGAAGAAAATTTTTACGTTACACAGCCCTTACGGCTCCGGTGCTTGCCAGCGCTGAAACAATGGCCCGGGGTGCTGATACCGCCACCAAACCGGTTGTGGTTTCTACCTGGGACAGTGGTATGCCGGTGAATGAGGCCGCCTGGAAAATACTGGGCAAGGGCGGCCGGGCGCTGGATGCCGTGGAGGCCGGTGCCATACACATGGAAAATGAGCAGAACTGCTGCGTGGGCCTGGGTGGCTTCCCCGACAGGGATGGCATTGTAACCCTGGATGCCTGCATTATGGATGAACATGCCAACTGCGGTGCCGTGGCCGGCATGGAGCGGATAAAACACCCCGTAGCCGTGGCAAGAAAGGTAATGGAAAAAACACCGCATGTAATACTGGTGGGCAAAGGTGCACAGCAGTTTGCCTTGGAAAACGGATTCCCCTTAGAAAGCGGTGAACTTTCTGAAGATGCAAAAAAAGCATTTGATGAATGGATCAAAAAAAGTGAATACAAACCGGTGATCAATATCGAAAACAAAAAAACCAACGGCCCCTTTGCACCCAACTTTTTTGATGATGGCACCGCCAACCATGATACGATGGGCCTGGTAGCGCTGGATAAAGCGGGCAATATGTCGGGGGCGGTAACCACCAGTGGCATGGCTTTTAAAGTACATGGCCGGGTAGGCGACTCTCCCATTATTGGTGCAGGGCTATTTGTGGATAATGAAGTGGGGGCGGCTACCTCCAGCGGAACGGGGGAAGAAGTGATCCGCATCTGCGGTACACACCTGGTGGTGGAATTTATGCGCCAGGGCCTCAGCCCCGAAATGGCCTGCAAAAAAGCAGTGGAGCGCATTGTAAAAAGAGACAGGGAAAAAGCAAAAACCTTACAGGTGGGTTTCCTGGCACTGAATAAAAAAGGACAACACGGAGCCTATGCCATCCAAAAGGGATTTGTGTACAGTGTAAAAAGCAACAGGGAAACAAAATTGTACGAATCTAAATTTATACTTTGATGGCAAGGCTGGAAGTGATTGCTTTTGACATTGAAAGCTGCGGCATCATCCAGCGCTGCGGCGCTCACCGCATTGAACTTTGCCAGGGTCCCGGCGAAGGCGGCACTACCCCATCCCGGGGTTTTACCAGGGCTGCAAGGGAAAAAACAAGCATCGAACTATACCCCATCATCAGGCCAAGGGGTGGCGATTTTCTATACGGTGAGGAAGAGTTCAGCATCATGCAGGCAGACGTACTCCTTTGCAAAGAACTGGGATGCGATGGCGTGGTGATTGGCCTGCTTACTGCTGATGGCCATATTGACAAAGACCGCTGCTGCCGCCTGGTGGAACTGGCCTACCCCATGGGTGTTACCTTTCACCGGGCTTTTGACAGGGTGAATGATGCGGTAAAGGCTTTGGAAGATGTAATTGACTGCGGTATTGAAAGAATACTCACATCCGGTTTAATGCCTAACGCACCAGGCGGGGCTGACACCATTGCTGCATTAATACAACAGGCCGGCGACCGCATCATCATTATGCCGGGCAGCGGCGTGCGCTCCGGCAATATTGCTGCACTGGCTGCCCAAACCGGCGCTGTTGAATTTCATACATCTGCAAGAACAAACAGGAGCAGCGCTATGGCTTTTGAGAACAAAGCTATGAATGAACAACTGCATCACGCCTCCGTAGATGAAGAAGAACTTATTAAAACCATTGCTGCTTTGGGCGGCTGATTATTCTACAGCAACAGTGCTGCCAGCTTAGGCTTACCTGCTGCCTTTAGGGTGGCTTTCAACCCTTCTTTGGCAAATTTCCAGGCATCCATTACGCCCTTGTCACCAGGAACTCCAACAAAAATCTTGGCCACGTATTTATCCACTGTAAAAGTAAATGTGTACTGGTTTTGCTTAATGCCCATTGCTTCCATCATATTCTTCATTTCCTCACTGGCTTCATACACATTCCATGCATCCACACCTGCGGGTTTTTTAAGAATGGTTGTTATATCGTGACCTCCCTCGTTGAGTAACTTTCCATTATCATTGTACCAGTCAACAGCTGCTGTTTTACTCTCTGCCTGCCAGCGAATATCGTTAACCCGCTGTACGATGGCCTTATCTGCCAGGTTATTGTACACTTTCATCCAGGCATCGCCCTGTGCCGCTTCCAGCTTGTATTTTTTGCAAACAGGTGCAGGGATAAAAAAAGCCGCCCCGTTTTTTCCGGCTATGGCAGGCAGTTCCTGTGCCTGTAACACGGTGCCATACATTACCCATGCAGCCAGCAATAAAAATAATTTACGCATACAATATATTTTGCTCAAATGTAGCAAGGCATGCCGCTTTTACAATACCCGCAGCAGGGTATTTACAGCAGCAGGAAGGCACTGAATACACCGCTCATATTTCTGCAGATGCCCCTACCTGCTTTGGTTTAACCAGCAGCACACAGCAACAGCAATTGCTGCAGCAGGCAGGTTGATCTGCCCATTGCTGCTATATGTTTTGCAGTACCTATACTTATTTCGGCAGGAAAGAACAATTTGATAATTTTACGCGGTGAAACTGAGGGAGCAAATTTTACAGGAACATTCAAAGGCCAACTGCATAACCATTGTGGAATGGGTGGGCCATTCCCGGCAAAGGTTTGATGAATTGTTTGCCCTGTTTTTGAATGATGAATACCGGGTAACCCAAAGGGCAGCATGGCCTGTAAGTTACTGCGTGGAAGCCCACCCGGATTTTATGAAGAAAAATTTCGGCAAACTGGTAAAGCACCTCAGGCAGCCCGGCCTGCACGATGCAGTTAAAAGAAACAGCATCCGCCTGCTGCAATATGCGGAAATACCTGCAAAATACCAGGGGCAGGTAATGGATATCTGCTTCGGCTACCTTGCATCGCCAACAGAGGCCGTAGCTGTGAAAGCGTTTTCATTAACAGTGCTCGGCAGGCTTGCAAAACTGTATCCCGAAATTGTACCAGAAATCATATTGCGGATAGAAGACCAGCTTCCCCACCAGACAGCAGCTTTTAAAAGCAGGGCAAAGGCTTTTTAAAAAAAATAAACAGCCAAGGGTAGTGCCAGTTAAAGCAAAAAAATTATCGCTGTTGTGCATTGTATTTCAGCACTTCACCCAATTACCCGTTTACTTCTTACAACCACTTCAGCTCCTTCCGCCAGCAGTACTGAATCGGGTTTTGCATGTGTAAGACCAGCAAAAACATCACCATACAATTTACCAAAATCGCAGCGCACTTCGTAAGTCTCTACCCGGTGTACTTTCCAGCGGGGATGCTCCACGGCATATTCTGTTGTTTTTTCAGCCGTTGTTTTGCTGTAGCCCCAGTAGTGTTCTGTAATAAATTCTTCTTCGCTGCCCGCCAGCATGGGCAGGGGGTCCGGGTCGGCTACAACGGAGATGCTGTTCCACGCTCCCCTGTGTTTCCATTGGTACCCCACATACAGCCAGTCAACTGTTTGTTCAATACGGTGTTTCATCCTGCAGGTGCGGTAATGCTCATTATAAAAAGTATTGGCTACAAAAGCAATGGCCGGCTTAGGCACAATCTCACTGATGAATACCACACCCCGCTTCCACATACCATTGTGTTTGTGCCGCACATAAAAACGCAGGTTCACTTCTTCAAAATTAACATGCAGGGGAATTTTAATACCCAGCACTTTAGTTTGCTGAAACATAAAACCCACCAGGCTCACATAACAGTTGCCTTCCCACAAATCCAGCTCTGTACCGGCAGGCAGGTATGGCTGCAGCAAAGCGGGATCCACTGCATAATTGGCCATGATCAAATGCTTCCATTCCGCTTCTAAAAATTTCCTTTTCATTTTTTACCCGGATTACCTGTCAACTATTTTTCCTTTTCCTTATAAAATTCCCTGAATATCAGGCGCAGGTTTTGGTCGTAAGTGAAATAATTGTACAACCAGTTGCAGAAAACAAAAAACCTGTTTTTAACACCCAGTATCAGCATCAGGTGCAGGCCCATCCATATCAGCCATGCCAGGAAGCCACCAAGGTGCAATTTGGGTTTGGGCATATCCACCACGGCCAGGTTGCGGCCCACTGTGGCCATGCTCCCCTTGTCGTTGTACACAAATGCCTCCAATTGCTTAGCACCACTTTTCATTTCGATGAAGCGGAGGTTTTGGGCCAGCACATCTGCCTGCTGCATGGCTACGGGAGCTACCTGCGGGTGGCCATTGGGCCAGGCAGGCTCTTCCATAAACGCTACATCGCCAATGGCATATACATCGTCAAAACCCTCTATGCGGTTGAGCCTGTCCACCTTTATGCGGTTGCCACGTACCACCAGTTCGCTGCTGATACCCGGCGGTACATTGCCTTTTATGCCTGCTGCCCATATCACCATACTGGTATCAATGGTGCTGCCATCCTGCAGCAATGCCTGCTTACCGTCATACTCTTTTAATATCGTGTCCGTCATTACTGTTACCCCCAGTTTTTCAAGGTAGCGCCTGGATTGCTCAGATGATTTGCTGCTCATGGTTCCCAGCGTTTTACCCGTGCCTTCCAGCAGGTAAATTTTCATCTGGCTGAAGTCCAGTTCTGGATAATCTTTTGGCAATACATACCTTTTCATATCGGCAATGGCACCACTCAGCTCCACGCCGGTAGGGCCGCCGCCCACCACCACAATGGTCATCAGCCGTTTAAGCCGCTCTGCATTTGTACCCAGTGATGCATCTTCAAAATTGTGCAGCAGCCGGTGGCGCAGTTGTAATGCTTCCACCGTGCTTTTCATGGGGAAGGCATTTTTGGCCAGGGAAGCATTGCCGAAAAAATTGGTATCACAGCCGGTGGCAATCACCAGTGCATCGTAGGCAAAATCCCCCCCATCTGTCATTACTTTTTTATCTGCTGTACTGATAGATTGCACAGTTGCCATACAAAAACGTACATTCTTACTCTTTTGAAAAACTTTCCGCAGCGGAAAGGAGATATTGCTGGCATCCAGCCCTGCTGTAGCCACCTGGTAAAAGAGTGGCTGAAACTGGTGGTAGTTAAACCGATCGATTAGTGTAATATCAAAACCCGGCTTATTGCTGAGGTTGCGGGCCAGTCTTAATCCGCCAAAACCTCCTCCTATTATTACCAGCTTCATATTGTATCATTTATGGCACAAAGATATGTTATTTTCAATAAATATTGAAAATTTAGGAAAAATATACTCATTTAGGTGCCGGATGGTGAAGTGGTGTGCCTTGGGTTACTGTATTGTGAAATAATTGCAGGAAAATACCTGTTGTGGGTTTTTACCATGTATTTCCGAAAAGGCATTGATACTTTTTAGCATAATCCTCCTGCTGTATAAAATATCTTTTTGCTGAATCAAACAGAAAGGTGAATACAGCCGGGATTTTTTTGAACGGATTGGCAACTGAGTAATCAACTGTTTTGCCGTTGATTGTTTCCCCGTCATACCAGTCCCCGTTTTTTGTTCTACCTTGTATCAGTACAATTTTTCCGTAGAAAACAACATCATTGTACCCGTCATGATTAGCATCTGTTATTTTGTACTGAAACTCATTGGGTTCATTTACAGTATTGTCTTCGCAGTTATCATATGTCTGAGGCCGGTTTCCTGAAAAACCATCAAAAACATTTTTCAATGTATCACTGCTGATGCAGCTGATAGTATGCCAGCCATTACCGTGCGCTGTTGATGAAACACTGATCAAAAAAGGATTATCTGCGGGAAATATCTTCACTATGTCAACCCTGATATCATTTAAAACTTTCACCAATCTGCCCTGGTTGTCGAAAAGCAGCTGGTTTTTCCAGGGGTATGAACAGTTTGCCCCATCATGATAATCATATTCCACAAGATAAAACTCCTTGTTTGAGCCATACAGCCTCGTCTTTTTGATATAATTGATACTTTCCTTTTCAACCGGCCCGCTGAAGAGGTGACAGTTTTCTTTAAGCGCCTTAATAAAAACAATGGTATCATCAATAACAGGATATTTTTTTATCCATCCAAAAGGTGTTGTTTGGTAATCATAGTTTTCTGTACTACCAGCAGCGCCTGAATCTTTTTTATTGTTCACGGGAGCATCAATGGAAATTTCATCATTAGTATGGCCTGTTAGAGGTTGCTTTTGCTGCGGTTGCATGCAGGACATTGCTAAAAAGGGTATAGCTATCAAAAAATACTTCATGATGATTGCTGCGGCTTTTAAAAGTTCACATTATTGTGTAGCCGGATTTGAAAAAACAATGTACTATACCGCTGCGGATATATAAAGCAAAATACAAAAGCTGTTTTGCAAAATTTTGTTAAAACATCATTTATTTACTACAATAAATCCTTACCGAGTGAATCAACAACTGAATATATGAACAGAGAAGTATAAACGCTACAACCCCAGCCGCTTCAGCAAATGAGCGCCCACCATCCTGCCGCGGGCAAGCCCTGTATCGAGGCTGATGCGGTAATGGATACCTCCATACAGCCTGCTGATGGATGCTTCTTCTGCCGCCTGGTTAAAGGAGCTGAAATTACGGGTAAGGCCGATATAAGCAGAATCGGAGTTGTCGTAAAAAGCAAAGTCATTACCAAACATTTGGGTAAGGACAGCAGATGCTGATCCCGATATGGTACTGTGCCCGCTGGTGTATTCAGGAAATGGCGGCGTTTGCAAAAAGGAGCTCCAGTTGCCCTTGCCCATCCACTGGTTGATGACCGTAATGGGCCGCACATACTCATACCTGTACTTGGCATCCCAGCAACTGATAAAACCATCCAGCAGTGCGATGGCGGTCAGTGCAAAGGCCCTGGCTGTTTTTACCGCATCTGCCCCGGATTTTTTACCCGCAATGGAGGCTATACCCATCCAGTGACCACCGGGTGTAATTTTTTTATTGGCAAAAGACAGGTGGCCTGAATGCTCTACCACAAAGGGGTTGTCGTCCCAAAAGCGGGCAATGGTCTTTTTTTCTTCGCTGAGGCCGTTGCTGGTATTGTACACTTCGGCAACCATTTTGTAAAACCTGCTGTTGGTATCGCTGCTGAAAGGTGGTGGCGGTACAGGCCTGAACTGTGCTGCAGAATCCATGGAAAAGCAAAACATTTTATTCCAGTTGGGCTCGGCACCTTCGGCATAATCGGGCTGTGTGGGCCGCCATTTTCCGTCTGCACTGCTGCCCAGGTATTTTGCCATGCCACGGGTTTGCTTGTAATTATCTTTTGCTGCCCGCTTCAAAATTGTTTTGCCCACCGTATCTCCAAAAGCAATGGAACGCTGGTACACCTCTTCCTTTAACACAGAGCGGAAACGCTCCAGCACTCCCTTCTCATAAAACTGCAGGCTGTCTTTTGAAAATATCCTTATATCATACGCTACGGTGCAAAATGCTTTTGTAGCCGCAAGAATATAATTGTATTCTTTACCAGCTTCCGGCACCGGCATGGTACCAAAACCATTGAGCTTTTCTGCTATAGAGGCACTGCCCGTACTGTCCATAAACCGGATGGCTTCATACTGCGCCAGGCTGGTGTAAGCGTATATCCTGCTGGCCACAGGCGGTGCAAACACATCGTAAATGATCACTTCTGTAAGCCTGTTCTCATTGTCGTGCAGCACGGCTGTATCCGTATTGCCCGGTTTGGCACCAGTAGTACAGGAAGTGGCAAATACCACCATTAACAATATCATACAAAGTGGAAATGAAAGGGTTTTGTTCATTGCTTTGAAATATTTTATACCTTTTTTAACAATAGCTTACCTGCTTCACCGTTACGGCGAAAGGGTAACGATTCTTTTTTTACCGTCAGTACCGGCAAATTCTACAGCCGCTACTGATTTGCTCACACTCACAAATCTTCCTGACTGCGATAAATATCCTGAGCCATAATAAAATTCCTGTTTCCTGTGCCGGCCATTTTTAAGTACCAGCATAGCATACATATCCGCAGTACCGGCTGGCAGCACCGGCAGTGCATCCCTGCTGTACAATACCTGCAGCAATCCCCTGTTTTGCGCAGCAGCAAAAAGGCACTGGTTGTTTTTATTAAACAGGTTCACCAGCGATTTGGCATTACCGGGTACATAAAGGCCGCTCTGCAAAAAACTCAATGGCCTGAATATTCCCCTGCCATCACCCAGGAGTACCAGCCCGTTGGCAGCATCTGAGCGGCCTACAGACACTTCTGTTCCGTAATCATTACCTGTTACTACAAGGTCAAGATTGCCATCACCATCCAGGTCTTGTGCCAGCATACCATACACCGCTGACACCTGCGCCTCTACCGGCAGGGGTGTGATGCTGAATGTACCATTGCCATCATTACGGATATAAGACGAACTGAAATTGGCAGCCTTTGCAATTACAGCCCCCTTCAATTGCTCGGCGCTCAAAAACTTATCGAAAGTAGTAGTACCAAAATCTTTATAGGTTTTAAATTTGTTTCGTATCTCAATCATCTGCTTAATCATATCATCCCTTGTTTGGGCGGCGTATTCTTTTGGTACCGGGTCTTTTTGCGAAGCCGGAAGATAGACCGACATCAATGCATCATAACTTCCGTTATTATCAAAATCCTTACCGTAAGCAGTAACCGGGTATTTTGCTGATGGCCGGTAAAAAGCATTATTGCCTGCGTTGCCTGCCACATAATCCATATCACCATCATTGTCAAAATCTCCTGCTGTAAGACTGTTCCACCAGCCTGTTTCATTATCCAGTGCAGTGTGCAATAATTCAAACTTGCCTTTGTTATTTCTGAAAAACCTGATGGGCATGAATTCACCTGCAAGCAGCAGGTCAGCCCATCCATCATTGTCAAAATCTGAAAAGAGTGCATCACACACCATACCGGTATTGATCAGCCCCATAGCATCGGCCGCAGTTACATCCGTAAAAATCACCCTGCCCTCTTTTGAATCGTTGCGGTACAGGCTGCTGGAAAGCGGCTGCGGATACATCCATGGCACACACCTGCCTGCCACAAACAGGTCAAGATCGCCATCCTTATCATAATCAACCGCCCTTACACATGATTTACTATTGGTATTACGGGGCAATGCAGATGTATCAGGCGTAAAATTTCCTTTGCCATCATTGAGGTAAAATTTATCGGTATAGCTGTTATCATTGGCAGGCGCTTCATAACCACCGCAGGCAATGTACAGGTCCTGGTCGCCATCTTTGTCAGCATCAAACAACAACAGCCCCATATCATGCCAGGGCTTGCTCGTACGGCTGGCACCAGGCATCAACTCCTTTATTTTGAATTTACCATCGGTCTGCTGCAGCAGTTCAATGGCACTATAGCCCAGCGATCCGCCCATGATCATATCCTGCAGACCATCGTTATTGATGTCGCCTGCTGCCAGTGGCGGACCAAGGTCGCTCAGTTTGTGGGGCAGCAGTTTCTGCGTGTTAAAATCAATAAAATCGTCTTCCCTGTGCAGCACGCCTGCGCCGGACGAATCTGTAATATTGGTGAGCAGTGTATTGGTTGCAAATAATGCCGGCAGCGCTGCTGAAGCCACTGCATCTTTATAATTGACAGTCAATACCTGGTCTGCTTTTACTGCTTTCAGCAATTGCTGCTTACCATCCGGCCACCGGATACATACTGAATCAATGATTGTTTCGGTACCCAGGCCAAAATGCACACCATACTGCACCGTGGATATATAACCCCGGAAGGGCATATTGTTCATCAGCTGTCTTTTCCCTTTGTAAAACAGCTCCACTTCTGCGCCGATGCCATTGCGGTTTTTTTCACTGCCGGCAAAAGCGATACGGAGGTAATGTGATTGTTTATCCCCTTCACCGGCAAGCTTGTTTTCATAAATCATGGCCGGGTCGTTAATATTGTTGATGATGACATCCAGGTCACCATCATTATCGAGGTCGGCATAGGCGGCACCATTGGAGAAAGTGGGTTCCTCAAAACCCCATTCCCTTGTTTGGTCGGTAAAGGAAAAATTCCCATTGTTTTTGTATGCGTAGTTATGAATTTTCACAGCAGGAATCTCTGCCAGCATATCCTTTTCGGGCGTCAGCGATTTTGCATTTTGCCGGTAGGTCATAAAATCCCTGTCGGTAATATCTTTGGGAAATCCATTGGTGAAAATAATATCCTTGTTGCCGTCATTGTCAAAATCAGCCACCAGTGGTGTCCAGCTCCAGTCTGTTTCTGCAATGCCGCACAGGTAACCAAGATCAGCAAATACGGGATGTTGTATACTATCCTGCTGCCCGATGGTGGGGCCCTGGTTTACCTGTATCATGTTTCTCACATACTGGTACTGGTATCCCCAAAGGTCGCTGTTCTGGTAGGTTTGATAACTGCCCGGGCTCTGAAACATTTTTTTCCGCAGGTTGTCCTGTGGAGCCATATCCACTTCAATCACATCTGTCAGTCCGTCGTTGTTGATGTCCACCGCATCACTGCCCATGGAGTTGGCAGCAGCATGTTTAAAATAGTCTGCAATATGATCAGTAAATGTGCCATCGTGGTTGTTGATATACAGTACATTATTGGAGATATAATCATTTGTTTCCATTATATCCATCCAGCCGTCCCTGTTGGCATCAAAAATATTGACAGCATGTGTATAGCCTTCAATTAAAATCCCGGCCTGCCTTGATACATCGGTATAAAAAGGATGCTGCAAAGTATCGTTCCAGTCGTTGCGGTACAGTTTGCCAGTGCTGGGATGCTCTCCGTTAAGGTTGCGTTTTTTAAACACATTGGCGTACTCATCTTTTATGATATGGTTTACGCCGATATACATATCAAGGTCACCGTCATTATCATAATCAAAAAAATAAGCCATGGTGCTTTGTGTGGTATCAGCTATACCGTACTCAGCTGCCATATCTTTAAACACGGGCGTATTGCTTTTATCATTACCCTGGTTAACATACAGCATGTTGATGCGCTGTTGAGGATTGGCCATTGCCGTGGCACAAACATAGATGTCCATTTTACCATCATTATTGATGTCAACGATGGCTGTTCCCCTGTTCCAGCGGCCTTCACCGGTAGTGCCTGATGCTGCCGTTACATCTTCAAACTTCATCCCGCCCCTGTTCATGTACAGTTTATTGGCCACCATATTGCCGGTAAAATAAATGTCCTGCAGGCCATCATTATTAAAATCGCCCACACCTGCACCTCCTCCATTGTAAATATTGGCAAAGTCGAAAATATTTACAGAGTCGCTTTCGTAAATAGTATTGGTAAAAGCGATGCCGGTGTTGGAGGGGGAAAGTTTAACAAAACTTCCTTTTTTCCCGGTACATTGCACCAATACCAGTGATAGCAGAACAAAAGCAATATGAATCCCGCTGCTGCATTTTACCTTCATACAAGCAAGTATTTAATTGTTTGCAATTTACCCCGCAAACCCGGTATTAAAACATTAAACCTCTTTCATGATTCGTTTTTTGTTTGTTAACCTCACCCTTAATTCCTCTCCCAAGGAGAGGAAAAGGTGAATTATGAAAGAGGTCTGTTCTGATTTACAAGTGTTAAAAAACTGGCAGTATCCTGCTGGTAATTGAAAAAGGCAAGATCCGGAGATCCCGCCTTTAAAAAAACCAAACGATATAGAGTATATGAGAAAACTATGGAGTTAATGTACCGTTGCTCAAATCTATCTGCCGCTGAGGGATATCATAATAATCCCTGTTGGAGCCGGCATAAGTGGCTTTGGGATTGCTGAGGTCGCCCAGCGCCTGGTAGGGCAATGCAGATTCATATGTATAAAAAGCATTCATTTCTGTTGAAGCGATACCCCATCTTACCAGGTCGAAAAAGCGATGGCCTTCCATACCAAGCTCCAGTAATCTTTCCAGGCGCAATGCAGTACGGGCTTCTGCCTGGTTGGCAAATGCCACTGTATACGCTGCTGTTTTGGCTACACCGTATGCGGCAGGGAAAATAACTGTTGGCGTGGTTGCTGCCCTGTTGCGCACCCTGTTGATAAGGGCTTGTGCATTGGTAAGTGACCCGCCTGCTGCTTCTATTTCAGCTTCTGCCAGCAGCAGCAGTACTTCAGAAAAGCGGATAAAGTTCATGTTGATAGCATTGCCACCTGCTGCAAACCATATGCTTGCATCGTGTGCTGTACCAACCTGCGACTGGCGTATTACACCTTTTTTACCCTGGAACGGTCCTGCAGTTACGTCCCGCTGCCATGTGGTAAGGCAGGTTCCCCAATCGTGGAAGGGAACACCATTGCGGCCTATTGTCCAATCCAGCCTTGTATCCAGGTTACCAGTGTACTGTGTTAATCCGGCCTGGCCCGCAGGGTCCATTACAACCGTATTTTGCGGATTGGCTACCGGCAAACCGGCTGCATCTGTTTTAAACCTGTTTACAAAAAAGTAGGTGGGTGTAAAAAAGCCAGCACCACCAATGCCGCCATTGGCAGGAAAGTTGAGCTGGTCGCCCCAATTACCATTTCTTGCACCTGCATTATCCTGTGCCGATGTTTGAAAAGCAAATACAGATTCAACACTGTTATCCTTTGCCACATCAAAATTATCCCCATAATTGGCATTGAGGTCGTACTTGGTACCAAGCGGGTTGGCACCCAGGTTCACCACATCTGTGAGTACTGTTTTTGCATTGGTGAAATCTTTGCTGTACACCAGCACTTTACCATACAATGCACCTGCAGCCCATTTGTTGATGCGGCCGATGGCATCCTGCGTGGCGGGAAGGTTTTCGTATGCATATTTTGCATCTGCCAGAATTTCCGGGTAAATATCTTTATCGTTCTTTACACCCGGTATAGCACCAGATGACAGGTCTGCATCAATTTTTTCATCAAGGTAAGGTACTTTACCAAAAGTGATCCTTGCCTGGAAATGATACCAAGCCCTTAAAAAACGGGCCTGCCCTGAAATATTTTTCTTTGCAGCATCTGTTAATCCTTCCACTTTGGGCAAAATGCGCATCACCGTATTGGTGCGCTTAACCCCCTCGTAAATGGCCCTCCACCTGTCGTTGGAAGAACCTGCATTGGCCGTTCCTTCATGCCTTAGATGCGGTACCATGTTGGATGCCTGATCGCCGGGAGCAGAGCCCCTGTTGGCTTCACCGCCACCCATGCTGCCAAAAACAAAGTTCGATCCGCCTGAGCCCCACTCGTTACCCACTACTCCAAAGCTTCCGTCATGGCCATCCAGCATGGCATAGGCAGCTATCAGCAACCTGTTTATGCCCTTTTCAGTTGCCAGTGTGGTTTCATCCAGCACACCCAGTGGCTGCTTATCCAAAAAACTTTTTTTACAGGCATACAAAGCGGCTGCAAAACCGAAAGCCAGCAAAATTTTTGATAATTTATTTTTCATTTTAATGAATTTATATAAACTTGACTGAATTAAAATTTAACGTTTGCACCAAAGTAAAACTGCCTTACAGTTGGATAAGCTCCTGCATCAATGCCGGCTGCCCTGTCATCACTGCTTACGATATCAGGATCCATACCGGTGTACTTGGTAATGGTGAACAGGTTGGTAGCCTGTAAGTAAAACCGTACTTTGGAAAGCCTTACCCTGCTGATCAGCGATTCAGGCAATGTATAGCCAATCTGCAGGTTGCGCAGGCGGAAGTATGATGCGTTTTCTACATAATAAGAGTTTACATTGAGGTGAGAGCTGAAGCCGTTACCACTGGAAACTTCCTGTATGGGGGTTGTTGCTCCGGGCCTGCTGCCATCAGGCAACCAGCTTTCGTACAATGCCCGCTTGCTTCTGCCGCCGGGGAAACCGCCGGGAGAAAAATCTGTCCACCACCTGGTGAAATTGAATGCATCCTTACCGGCTACACCGTAAAAGAAGGCCGAAATATCAAAAGACTTGTATTCAGTACTTAAGTTAAGGCCATAAGTAAAATCAGGATTGGGGTTACCGATAACTGTGCGGTCATCAGCATCAATTTTGCCATCCTTATTGATGTCCTCATACTTGAAGCGTCCGGGAGCAGCCTGGTCCTGTGTGGGAGAGCTTGATACTTCTGAAGCACTCTGGAAAATACCAATTACTTTATACCCAAAATAAGTATTCAGGGGATTACCTACACTGTTCCTGGTAGCATTCTGCCCCAGCCTGTTCTGTTCATTGGCACCACTGTTAAAGTTAAAGAAGGTCAATCCCGGCGCAATACCTGAGATGGTATTCTTGTAAGTGGTAAGCGTTAATGTACTGTTGAGAACGATGTTTTTGCTAATCTTCTGCCTGTTATTGATCATCAGGTCGATACCACTGTTTTTCATACTGCCCACATTGCGGAATGGCTGTGAAGCGGCACCGCCGCCAATGGCCTGTACTTCAGGGTTAAAAAGCAGATCGGTTGTTTTTTTCTGGTACCAGTCAAATACAATTTCTGTTGAACCATTGAATATTGTTGCATCAAAACCGATATTGGTTGAGGTACTTTTTTCCCATGTTGCAAGGTTGTTACCCAGGAAGGAAAGGAAGAAGCCTTCCTGCGGTGAGTTTTGAGTGCCGAATATATCATACCAGGAACTGCCGCGGTTACTTGAATAGGAGGTAAAGGCATTGGTACTGGTGGCAGCAAGATCACTGCCCGTTTTACCCCAGCTGCCCCTTATTTTCAGATCATTAACCCATTTAACATCTTTCATAAATGCCTCATCAGATATTCTCCAGCCAAGTGAGAAGGCAGGAAAGTTACCATACTTGTTGGGGTCAACAAACTTGGATGAGCCATCCCTGCGTATCAGGGCAGACAAAAGGTATTTGCCTGCATAGGTATAATCCAGTTTTGCAAAATAAGAAACAGTGGCTTCTGGTGTAAACTTTACGCTTCCACCAAGATTTTGCACAGTACCATTGTTGAGGTTGATAAAATTAATATTGCTATAGTTGAAAAACCCTGTGGCAGAGCCTACTATCTGGCGCCCGCCGCCTTCTGTTGCCTCAGTACCCGCCAGTACAGCTACATCATGCTTGCCAAAACTTTGTTTGTAATTGAGCTGGTTTGTCCAAACCCATGCATAGTTATTCCTGGAACCCTCATTATAAGTTGTGTTGCCCACATTTTCATTGTACTCATACTCTATAAAAGGATACCTGTAGGAGATATTGTTGTTAAAAGTTCCCCCAAAGCTTGTTCTGGCAGTAATGTGTTTGGTAATGTCCAGTTCAGCATACAAGTTGCCAAAAAGGTTGATATCGTTGGTTCTGTTATTCCTGTTGCGGAACGCTCCTGCAAGTGGATTTTTGGCATTACCCCATGAGCTTCCGCCGGGGCCGCCAAGGTTACCGGCAAAATCTCCCTGCCTGATAGTATACACGGGCATAATGGCAACGGGGCGGTATGTTTGAGCAATGATACTTGCTTCTGTATTGTTATTATTGTTATCACCAGCACCAGGGGTATTGGCCGTGGATGAATAGGCCTGCAGGTTCTGGCCGATGCGGAAACCTTTCATCAGGTTAAACTCACTGTTGAGCCTTGCTGTAAAACGCTTATAAAACTGGTATTGTGTGATGGCTTTCTGATCAAAATAGTTGAGACTGAGCAGGAAGCGGGCATTATCTGTTGCGCCGCTCATTGTCACATTGTGGTTCTGAATGGGGGCAGTACGGGTAACTTCCTTAAACCAGTTTGTACCGCCCTTACTGGCTGGCACTATAATATAAGGTGAGTAACCGGCATCACCCAGTTTACCATAATTCAATTCATACTTTGACGGGTCAACACCGGGGTTGCCTGCGTTGATGGGAACACCATTATTGGGCACACCTGAATAATAGATATAATCGGGCAGTACAGGCGTGGGGCCATTGCCATATACCGACCCTGTAGTGGGAAGGCCGCTGTTTTTGCGGGTAAGAAAAAACAATTCAGCTTCTTCCTGTGCATTGAGCATATCCAGCCCCTTGCCGGGCACCTGTGCACCATAATACATGTCGTAGTTTACATTGAGTCCTCTTTTTTTAGCTTTTTTGGTGGTAACAACTATTACACCATTTGCCGCACGTACACCATATATTGAAGATGAGGCTGCATCTTTGAGTACCTGCATACTTTCGATATCATTGGGGTTGATTCCAATAAGGCTGCCTGCATATACCCCGTCAATCACATACAGGGGATTGTTGTTGTTAAAAGACCCCAGGCCCCTGATTCTTACTGTAGACGGAGCACCCGGAACACCGTTATTTACCACGGTTACACCCGAGGCACGGCCCTGCAGCTGCGAGCCGGCATCAGTAGTGGGTACCGATTTGAGGTTACTGACATTTACCACAGTTACTGCCCCGGTAATATCCTTTTTCCGCTGGGTTGAGTAACCCGTTACCACCACGGTGTTCAGGGTCACTTCCTTTTCGGTAAGGCTTACCGAAACATTGTCTGAACCTGAAACATCCACATCTGCTATCTCAAAACCAGCAGAGGTAATGGTGAGTACCGACTTACCGGCAGGCACACTGATAGAAAAACTACCCGCTTTATTCGTGGTAGTGGATAGCTTTGTTCCCTTAACAGTAACCGTAGCAGAAGCCACCGGCTTGCCAGCGCCACCCGTTACCGTACCTGTTACTGTTTTTTGAGAAAATGCTGCGGCAGAAAAACATATGCACAGCAGCATGCATAGCAGTTTAGTTAAACTTTTAATCATAAAGCAAGTTGTTTAATCAAAGTTATTTTAGTGTCGGATATAAAAATAATACTTTTTTAACCAATCCCAATACTAAATTCTATAATATAATTCTTTCTTTACTAAACTGCCCGTTAAGAAAACGGTTGCAGAAATTGCACATCAGCACAGTAATATTGATACTATTTTATCCAAACACCTGTACTCCTTTAGTATAAACCACAAAAAAGCTAAAAATAAATGCATAAGCGCAATGATTTTAAGTAATTATACTGTTTCACTGGCTCTTTGAATGAAGGCTGATTTGGGAGCAATAGCATGCAGATTTTCTACACGGAGCGTGGGGTGAAACAATGAAAAATTGATTAGAAATACAGGCTGCTTTGCATAGACCCATACGTACTTTTCAGGCACAGATTATATGGTACAGGCTGAGCGATAATGCTGCCTTGGGCTGGTTTAACAACAATAGACCTCTTTCATAAATCAACATTATGTGCTGCTGCTTCGGTCTGACGAACCCTAACCTTCGGTCAGGGCCACGTACTGACCGGCAGCAACCAGCCGCTTTGACTAAATCAAACTGAATTATGAAAGAGGTCTAATAATACCAGTTCAAAAAAAAGTATGCGGATTATTCACACAACTTCATACTGCAATTTTCAAATACTGCAGAAAGCCAACCTTGGTAAAGCTTAATACCAGTCAGTGGTTCAGGCTGCATCAATTTTTACAGATGTCATGGTAAGCGAACCGCCGATTGCCTTATCATTAAAAATGGTTGCTTTTTCATGGTCACTTTTCAATGCAAGTATGTACAGCAGCGGCAGGTAATGCTCTGGTGTGGGTATAGCCAATTGAAATGCCCTGCCAAGATTTTTATAATTGATCAATTGTGTATTGTCGCCGGTAAGAATGTATTGCTTCATTTTTTCACTGGCTTCAGTGGCCCATTCGTAGGCAAACCCGGGTTCCTTCAGTTTGTCCCAGGCCACCATGCCCAGGTTATGTATCATATTGCCACTACCAAGTATCAGTACGCCTTTTTTGCGCAGTAAGGCCAGCTCTTTGGCCAGTTCAAAATGGTATTGCGGCGGCTGCTTATAATCAAGGCTCAACTGCAGCACCGGCACATCAGCATCAGGATAAAGATGTTTCAGCACACTCCAGCAACCATGGTCGAGGCCCCATTGATCATCCAGGCCAACAGTGGTTTTGGTAATGGCATTTTTTGTTTCGGTTGCAAGAGCCGGGTTGCCGGGTGCAGGATATTGCACATCAAACAACTGCTGCGGAAAACCACCGAAGTCATGTATGGTTTTGGGCTTTTCCATTGCCGTAACATAAGTGCCGTTGGTTTCCCAGTGAGCTGAAATACAAAGCACTGCATTGGGCTTTGGAAGATTTTTTCCGGCATCCTCCCAGCCCCTGGTAAATTCATTCTGCTCAATGGCGTTCATGGGGCTGCCATGGCCAAGAAACAGCGCCGGCATGGTAGCTGTATTACCCAGATTTCCTGTAAATGAGTGAAGAGCATTCAGCTTCATAGCGATACCTGTTAATGGCAATGCTGCCAATGATTGTAAAAATTGTTTTCTTTTCATGCAGCGTAAATGATTAAACCGCCTGATCAAAGTTATACCAATTATGCACATTATTTCGTCATATCACATCTGGTATAATGCCGGTCTGCTTTGGATTAGCTGTGATTCGACTGGACTAATTAATAAGCAGCATCGGTATTACTTAATGCTGGGGCCAGATCGAAAGCCTTTTTTCTGCAAATAAAAAACCCTGCCATAAGGCAGGGCTGTATTGAAAAATGTGTACATATTATGCTTCTGTGGCACCTTCCACCAGTACAGTGGCTTTGTTGCCCAGCACTTCAACAAAACCACTTTGTACCGAGTACGAGGCAGTGGTTATTTTATCTGTTAAAATCTTCAGGTTACCGGCCTTTAATGCACTTACCATCGGGGCGTGCCTGTCCAGCACTTCAAAAGAACCGCTGATGCCCGGCAATTGTACACCATATACATCGCCGCTGAAAATTTTTCGCTCCGGAGTTAATATTTCTAGAATCATTTCTTAAATATGCAAATGTGAAAATATGCAAATTGGCAAATGAAAGCAACTTATGCTGAAGTACTGCAAATACCCAATTACCAATTCCTCAATACCCGAATTTATTGTGCTTGCGCCATCAGTTTCTTACCTTTCTCGATAGCATCTTCCAGGTTACCTACCAGGTTAAATGCTGCTTCGGGATAATCGTCCACTTCTCCGTCCATAATGGCATTGAAACCACGGATGGTATCTTCGATGGGAACCAGAACACCTTTTAAACCGGTAAACTGCTCGGCCACAAAGAAGGGCTGGCTGAGGAAACGCTGTACTTTACGGGCACGGCTTACTACCAGTTTATCATCATCACTCAATTCATCCAAACCTAGGATGGCGATGATATCCTGTAATTCTTTATAACGCTGTAATATTAATTTAACCCTGTTGGCACAATCATAATGCTCCTGGCCCACAATGGCTGCTGTTAAGATACGGCTGGTACTGTCAAGCGGATCCACCGCAGGATAAATACCCAAATCCGCAATTTTACGGCTCAATACCGTGGTGGCATCAAGGTGAGCAAAGGTGGTTGCCGGTGCCGGATCGGTCAAATCATCCGCAGGTACATACACCGCCTGTACGGAAGTGATGGAACCATTTTTGGTAGATGTGATACGTTCCTGCATCAGGCCCATTTCAGTAGCCAGTGTAGGCTGGTAGCCCACCGCACTTGGCATACGACCCAGCAGGGCCGACACTTCAGAACCTGCCTGTGTGAAACGGAATATATTGTCAACAAAGAACAGAATGTCTTTTCCCTGGCCACTGCCATCTCCGTCACGGAAATATTCTGCAATAGTCAGTCCGCTTAATGCCACACGGGCACGGGCTCCGGGGGGTTCGTTCATCTGCCCGAAAACAAATGTTGCTTTACTATCTTCCAAATCCTTCAGGTTCACGGCACTCAGGTCCCAGCCACCTTCTTCCATACTGTGCTTGAACTTGTCGCCATAGTTCATAATACCTGCTTCAATCATCTCTCTCATCAGGTCATTTCCCTCACGGGTACGCTCACCCACGCCTGCAAATACAGATAAACCACTGTAAGCCTTGGCAATATTATTAATCAGTTCCTGTATCAATACGGTTTTACCCACACCAGCACCACCAAACAAACCAATTTTACCACCCTTGGCGTATGGTTCAATCAGGTCAATTACTTTAATACCGGTAAACAATATTTCGGAAGCTGTACTCAGGTTCTCAAACAACGGGGGCATCGCATGAATGGGGCGTCCGCCTTCCTTGCTCACCTGTGGTAAACCATCAATGGCATCGCCGGTTACATTAAAAAGACGGCCCTTGATACCTTCGCCGATTGGCATGGCGATAGGCTTGCCGGTGTCAATTACTTCAGTACCACGTACCAACCCTTCGGTACCATCCATTGCAATGGTGCGTACACTGTCTTCACCAAGGTGCTGCTGCACTTCCATTACGAGGATGTCCCCGTTTTCACGTTTCAACTCCAGTGCGTTTAAAATTTCAGGTAACTGTCCGTTGAACTGCACGTCCACAACGGCTCCGATGATTGATTTAACTTTACCAATATTGGCCATAAATACTATTTTATAATAAAGAAGCTGTTTTCAGGCCGCAAAGGTAAGGAAGCAGGGTTAAAATACCGAAAACAATAGCGACTTTTTGGCAAATGGGGAGATTGTGGGAAATATAGTGGATAACCCTGTATCAGTTATCCGGCTGCAGTAAGTGCATAAAAGCTTAACAGGGTTAAAACCGCTGCAGGTTGATTTGCCAAAAAATAAAGGGAAACAGTGAATGCTTAACTACCGGTAATAGCAGGCGGGCCGGCATTTTTATCCTTATCCATCAGCGAAATGATTCTCTCCAGGTCGGCGATGCGCTTATGAAGCAGGTCGTTTTCCTTTTCGAGTTTTTCAAAATCAGCTTTCAGCACATACCCATGCTGAGGGTCCAGCATTGTCTGCGATCCAAAATAGGTTTCCTCAAAATTCAGTCCCAGCACTTCGCAAAGCTTCTCCAGCTTTTTCCTTGGGATGTCTTCCTTCTTAAAGATGTCGTACAGTGAGCTTACAGGTATTTCAGCCATTCGGGCAATATCGTGTACCCTTAATTTACTGGCATCTACGGCTGTTTTAATGATTTTACCCTGATGATGATTTGTCGGCATAGCGGAGGTTGTTTTATCTTGATTCAAAATTTTTTTGTTCCATTTTTTTGGAATTTTAAACAATTATTCGTAATTTTGGTTTACTAAAATAAGAAATTAATTCCCAAAATAAGAATTTACGCCAACAACACCCAAAAACCATGGAAAAAAAAGTTTATACCAATCATTGGAAACGTTTTCATGACAGCCTTGAGGATGGCATTGCAAAAAGGTACAAGCAGCAGATTGAGCGGATACTGTGTATTTCACAATCTGCATTTTACCGCAAAATCAAAGACCCGGAGCGCTTTCTGAGCATAGCTGAGAAACAGGCTATAGCCCGTGTGTACAATCTCAAAGATTATTACCTGTTCCCGGAGCTTGAGTCTGAAACCAACACACAGGTACTGCCGGGGGAGGAGTAGCATGAGGCCGGGCAAGGAGAGATTCTGTTTTTTCGCCAAACCTGCACTCTCCGCAACCGGTGTAAAATCACCGGAGGTTTGGCGTTTTAAAACATTACGGCAATTTGTAATTTTCGGAATAATATTACAAATCTACCCACATTCTCACCAGGTTGCTGTACACCTGCTGCAGCACCAGGTATTCCGGCGTGCCGGGGTTTCGCTGGTTCACCATTTGCTGGGCAGTATTTAATTGCAGCAAAAGCTCTCTTTTGCCTGCTTCTTTTACCGCACACTGCATCCAGGTAACTGCTACCTGCCTTGTACCCGACAAAACCGGATTGACAACGTGCAGCCGTGTTGTTGGATAAATGATGGCATCTCCCTTATCCAGCTTATACGCCATATTGCCGGCTTCTGTTTGTATTACCAGCTCCCCACCCTGGTAACTGGCCGGATCGGCTAAAAACACCGTCATGCTTACATCTGACCGTATAGTAGGCATTTGCCCCGTAAGCGGGCTATCAACATGCCAGCCGTACTGCATGCCAGCTTCGTACCGGCTGAACAGTGGTGGCAATACCATTTTGGGCATTACTGCGGCCTGTATCAGCGGGCTTTGCGAAACGGCATTTAAAATGATTTTTTCCAGTTGCTCTGTGTTATTACCATCTTTGGGCAATTGCAGGTTATTTTTTACCTGCTGCGCTGCGCCTGTGGCAGTAAGCCTGCCATCGGTAAATTCAGCAACAGCGAGTAAATCATCTATTGCTGCCAGTTCTTCCGGCTTAAGCAGGCCCCGAACGTGTATATATGTTGCCGATTGTTCCATGCGCTAAAATAGGAATTTCCGTGGCAAAATATTAGTTATATTTACGTTCTTTATACTAACAGTTTTCACTGTACCGATATCTAAACCAAAACGAATATGAAACTGATTTTTACCCTATTAACAAGTTTACTTTTCTCCCTATTCTCCCAGGGCCAGTTAGACAGGCAGTACACATTTACCGAAATAAGCGGTACTTATACACCGGTAAGCGGGGGAACGCAGCAAAACCTGTATAGTGTTAACTACACACCTTTGGTAATACCTGCAGGCTTTACTTTTAATTTCGCAGGTACTAACCATACGGTGTTTTCCCTGGGTACATCTTTGGGCACCTTTTGCAAAGCAGGGTATATTGTGCTTGGATCAAATCCCTACGATAATAATGCACCCCGTATTTCTGCACTGGAATTTGAAGTAAACTGCAACACAGGGCTTACCACAAAAATTGAAGGGCTGGCGCCCTACAGGGTTTGCGTGATACAAACAGAAGGTATTGACAACACTGCTTACTGCAGTACAGCAACGCCCAATTGGAAAACATGCCAGATACGTCTTTATGAAACCACCAATGTGATTGAACTTGCGTATGGCAATTTTATTTGGAGTGAAACAGCAGCCGGGGGAGGGGTGAGTACATATTGTGCTGCTTACCTTGCTCAAACAAGGCTTGGACTGCAGAATGGCATCGATACCATGATGCTGAGCACCGCAGGCAAGTATGGATGGAACAGTGTGGCTTTGAAGCCTGGCCTTGCTTTTATCAATAAATTGTACACGCCCTACACGTCAGGCAAAATTTTTCGTTTTGCACCCATTACTGCTAACAATTGTGCCGGCGGCCCTGTTGCAGGGGGCACTGCCACAGTGATTGATAATTATGCAGACAAAAACACAGCAGTTACTTTCCAGGTTACCGGCTCATCTAACAGTCCGGCATTAAGTTTTCAATGGCAACAGTCAACCGACAGCCTTATCTGGTCGGATATCAGCGGAGCCACAAAGCCTTTTTTAACCCGTGTCATCAGCGGTCCGGGCTGGTACCGCCGTAAAACCACCTGCGAAGGTGGTGGGTCAACCTATACCTCCATGCCGGCAAAAATAACAGTGAAGCCTTTTTATGAAAGTTATTGCATCCCTGTTGATGCCTACAATAGTAATTACAATTTTTGTTCCTATGTTGGGATACAGGGAACCACACTAAGCTCATCAACGAGTATTATTGGCAGCCAATTCAATCAACCTTACGAACGGTTTGCGCCGGTTGGCAACAGAACGGGTGATGTGGCCCGGGGGGTACCCTACACATACAACTTCACCAAGATGTCGCAAACCAGTGTGCTTTTTTGGCTGGATGTAAACCGTAACGGTGTGTTTGAAGACAATGAGAAATTAAACCCCACTAATTCCTTATACCCTTTCAGCTATACCATACCGCAAACGGCGGATACAGGGCTTACCGGCCTGCGGGTAAGGGCATTACTATTTGCAAATGGCAGTAATACGGGTGCCTGCGATACGCATACTAATTACTGCGAAACGGAGGATTACACCATCCGCATTGTAGCTTCTGCCTGCACCAGCGCTCCAACCGGCGGCACTACACTAACCAATAAAAACAGTGTATGCGGTACCGACAGCATCACTTTAAAAGTGACAGGGGCCAGCGGACAGGAGGGTATTACCTTCCAATGGCAAAGCAGTGCCGACAGTACCAACTGGAACAATATTACCAGTGCCACGGGCGACAGCCTGCGTACGGCGCAAAATACCACTACATACTATCGCCGCCGCATTGCCTGCAGCACATTTGAAAATTTTTCTGCCCCGGTAAAAGTGAGTTCCATCGTATTGCAGGGCGGCACCGCCAGCGCCACAGTAACCAACCATACCTGCGGTTTTGGACAATTTGCAGTACTGGTTAGTGGCGGCACAACGGGCACTTACCAATGGCAGCAGAGCGCCGACAGTATTACATGGAGCAATATCAGTGGCGCTACCAGTGATGTACTTACCACCAGCGCCACGGCCACCAGTTTTTACCGCAGGCAGGTAAGCTGTACGGGTGGCAGCACCGTTTTTTCATCGGGCACAAAAGTAACGGTTACAGCACCTGTGGGTGGTGCTGCAATAGCGGCCGACACGGTGAACTGCGGCAGTACCAATATACTCGTTACCGTTACAGGAAGTTCATATAATCCCGGCCTCAGCTTTCAATGGCAGTCATCAGCCGATGGCAGCACCTGGGCCAATATGGCCGGTGCCAGCGGCGACAGCCTGCGCACAACACTTTTTGCCGATACCTGGTACCGCCGCCAAACAGGCTGCGGCAGTTTTACCGTTTTTTCAACCGCTAAAAAAGTGGCCATCAAAGGGCCGCTGGCCGGGCAGGCCACCAGCAGCACTGCCAGTGTAAATTGCGGCGACAGTGTAACATTGAGCAATACAATCAATATAGCGGGCCACACCTACCAATGGCAGCAATCAACCGACAGTATTACCTGGAACAATATCAGCGGGGCCACCAGCAGCACCTGCACCACGCAGCCGCTGGGTACCACCTGGTACCGGCGTATCGCCAGTTGCGGCGGATTCAGTAGCGCTTCGGGTAACATAAAAATCATTATCAATGCGCTGATTGGCGGCATTGCTTATGGCAGCAGTACCGGTACACAATGCCCTTACACCAATTCGCAACTGCAAGTAGCAGGCGGCAGCATAGGTACCTACCAATGGCAACAGAGTACCGACAGCACTACCTGGAACGATATTGCCGGGGCCACAGGTGCTTCGTACAGTTTAACGCCGCTACACCCGGTTACCTGGCTGCGCCGCAGGGTAAGCTGCGTTAATGGCAGCACTGCTTTATCAACGCCTGAAAAAATCATTTTCACAGGCCCGGCAGGGGGTATTGTCAATGGCCCCGATACCATGTTCTGCGGGTCCTCGCCCATAATGCTGGCGATCACACAAGGAATGCCCACCGGTTCGTTTGTAACCTTTACCTGGCAACAGTCGGCCGATACGATAAACTGGGTTGACATCGGGCCACCCCAACAGGTGCATATCACCAGCGTATCGCCCACAGTAACTACATATTACCGTTGCAAAACCAGTTGCGTAAGCATGAGCGCCTATAGCAATATTAAAAAAGTGATAGTGGCCGGCGGCAATACGAACAGCAACAGCATCACGGTAAGGGGCGCTGGCCGTACCTGCCCCGGCAGCAGCTTTACGGTAGCAGTAATTAATGGAGGCGATACCACCAATGCAATTTATCAATGGCAGCGCTCGGCAGATGGCAGCAACTGGAACAATATAATTGGTGCTACCAGCAGCATACTCACCACCACACAAACAGCCACCACATACTACCGCCGCAGCATTACCACACCCTGCGGCAACCAAACCAGTTATTCCGCTGCGCTGCAGTTGCCAATGGATCCATTTTACAAATGCTACTGCCAGCCAGTAAATACCAACAGTTGCAACAATGCCACTATCGTAAATGTAAAAATGAATGAACCTGCGGGCAGCGGAGCCATTGTAAACCCAAGCAGTTGCAACAATGCCGCCCCTGGTGGCAATGGCTTTAATGCTTTGCCGGGCGGGTATATCATTTTTAACCCGGGGCCGTTCCGCACTACCACTTTGCAGCGTACAGAAACTTATAATGCAGAGGTAACGGCGCAAACCAATATCCCCACGGCAACTTCACCCTGGGAGCGGGCAGATGTATTTATAGATTTTAACCAAAACGGTGTATTTGAAAATAGTGAGCGTAACAGCCGCAAACTGAACCGCACCACCAATCCTTCAGTAGGCCTGCTGGGCATGGAAATACGCATACCTGCCAGTGCGCTTACGGGTACCACAGGGATGCGTGTACGCTACCATGCTGATACGCTTTCAGCCGCTGCATGCGATACGCTGCAATATGGCGAAACAGAAGATTATACCATTACCATCGGCACCAATCCTTTGCCTGCCATTGCCAGCGGCCTGCCATATAATACCTGCATACCCGGCACTACGGTAGTAATTAAAAACAGCAACAACAATACCAATACTTGGCAAAAATTGTATGATGCAGCTGGTACTGTAATAGCCGAGGTAAATGCCCGTGGCAACCAGCTGGATACAGTTAAAACCAGTGTGTATGTTAACAATGGCCCCGTGCAGCAGGACCTGAATGGCCGCTTTTACCTCGACCGTAATGTGAGCATACAGCCAAAGGTGCAACCCGGCAGCCCGGTGGGTGTTCGTCTGTACCTAACGGCTGCAGAACTGGCTGCCCTCCAGGCAGTGGATCCCCAGGCCAATGTAAACAACTTAAACATTACTAAAGTAGGCACCGCATGCCCCGCACAGCCCAACAGCAACAATACCATTATTGTCACTAACAGTGCGCAGGGCTACCTGGGTAATTACTACCTTGAGTTTGATGTAAACTCTTTCAGCAGCTTTTTTATGCACCGCGGCAATGCTTTAACGGCGGTACTGGGCAACTGGCAGGTACTACCGCAGGGATACCAGAATAAATTAACCTGGATCACCGTGCTGGAAAGAAACTGTGCTTATTTTGAAGTGGAAAGTTCGGCAGATGGATTGACGTTTAATAAAATCGGTACTGTGGCAAGCCATGCTGTAAATGGCAACAGCACCGGCACTTTGCTATACGGCTTTACGGATGGCAACTCACCGGCAGCCACTGTTTACTATCGCTTAAAAATAGTGGACAAGCAGGGCGGTATTACCTACAGCAAGGTATTAAAGGTTACTGGCAACAATATTGAAAGCCTGACCACCGGCCACCTGCAACCCAACCCGGCAGGCAGCAGCACACAGCTTACTGTAGTGGCCCCCGGCAAAAGCGAATTGCTGTTATTAATTACTGACCAGGCCGGCCGTATTGTGCACAAACAAAATGCACAACTGGTAAGGGGCGAAAATAAAATTATACTACGGTTAGATCAGCTTGGCAATGGGGTATATACCGTAAAAGGGATTTGCCCTGATGGATGTAATAAATTACTGCAAAAGCTGATAAAGCAATAAAACAGCAGCGTTTTTTGAGCACCGGCACCAATACTTTAAGTGGAGTGCCGGTGTTTTTTATACTGCCCTTTTTTTATAACCGTCAAAATACCCTTTCATGGGTAGGCCATCATTAAAAAAGGACATTACCTTCATGCTTTAAAAATAAAAAATGAAAAAAATTACTTTCGCTCTGTTTGTACTATGCTGCTCTATTTCAACCATTGCCCAAAACAACAAAAAACTGCTGATTGGTAAATGGCAGGTGGAGCGTTTTGAAATGGAGGGAAAGGAAATATATAACCGCAGCAATAAAGCGGTAATGTTTGCATCTTACAAAAGCATGTCGTTTGGCGATACAGCAGTGCTTTCGGAAACAGACAGCCTGGCAATTGCTGAAGGTGTAAGGGAGGCCGAAAAAAACATAGGCTCACTATCACTCAGCTTTGATGCAAAAGGCAATCACATTACCAGCAGCCTGGATGAAAAAACAAAAAAAATCACCAGTTCAAAAGGCATTTATAAATTTGCCCCCGGGGATGAAACAAAACTGATGATACGAATGGGCAAGCCTTCCAACCAGTTTGAAACGTCCATTATTCTTGAATTAACTGCTACTACTCTCGTTATTTCCGAGCAGGCAGAGGGTCTGGATACACCTCCATTAAAAATGGCTTTTAAGCGGATACCGGCAGCTGTGGTAAAAAAACCGGTAAAAAAGTAACTGACGGCTATGAGGTTCCTGCTCCGTTTACTTCCGGTTCCAATCAAGCTGCTGCTGCGGGTACAGTGGAGGCAGTGGCAGGATATTGCCAATGGGTGGCGGGGCCGTTTTGCCAGCCTGAAGGTTAGAGATGATGCAATGCCGGTTATCATCAGCCTGGAGCAGGCCATTAAAACTACTGATACCACTGCCGGAAAAATTCAGAATATCACCCTTGCCCTTACCAGCATCAATAACCTGGTGATACAACCGGGCCAGGTTTTTTCTTTCTGGCGGCTGGTGGGTAAGCCAACGGCAAAAAAAGGTTATCAAAAAAGCCGCAGTATAGTACAGGGTAAACTGGTGGCCGAAACGGGTGGCGGGCTATGCCAGCTGAGTGGCCTTATTTACTTCCTGGCAATAAAGGCAGGGATGGAGATTACCGAACGGCATGCACACAGCATGGATATTTACACAGAAGAAGAGCGTTTTACACCGCTGGGCAGCGATGCTACGGTTGCATATGGTTATAAAGACCTGCGCTTTATCAACTCACTTCCCCACCCCGTGCGCCTCAGCTTTGTATTAACTGCCGATACCATTACCGGGAGCATTAACAGCAAAACACCCATCAGCATCAACGATATTACCTTCCTGTACAAAAAAGAAAACAGCCTGGTGCAGGTAATTACCATGGCCGGCAACAGGGAGCTTTGCAGGAACAGCTACAGGCGCATAACGCAGCCTGTTTAAGTACATTCCGGTAGCCGCAACAACACCACTGCTTCGCTGCGCATGAAAAATTTACGCAGGGTTTTTATAGCCCTTGCACTTCGGGTTTTAACCGTTCCTATTGGCATTGATTTTATACTGGCTACTTCTGCCTGTGTGTATCCCCTGAAGTACAGCAGTTCCACCAGTTCCCTTTCTTCGGGCCGCAGGCCATTTACAACTTTCCTCAATCCAATGTGATCGGGTGAAAAACCTGCTTCACCCCTGCGCTTTACTGATTCAATAGCATCACCATTTAAAACAGAGAGCTTGCCAATCCTGTGCCTTTTGGAGCGGATGTAATCAATACAGATATTACGGCTGATCCTGTACATCCAGGCAAAAAGCCGGCCTTTGTTGGCATCGTACTGATGACTGTTGTTCCACGCTTTCATAAAAACGTCCTGCAATAAATTTTCGGCCAGCTCCGTATCCCTTACATAATTTACAATAGTGCCATAGAGTGCGGGCGAAAATTTACTGTAAATTTTTGCAAATACCTGTTCGTTTTGTTCCTTAAGTCCATTTACAAATTCTGCTTCGTCTTCCGGATTCAGGGTTGCCAGTTTATGGTCCATATTCTTGTTTGTACACCAAGAATAGCTCGTATTACTGTCCACCTCCAATACCAGTTACTGTTCATTATTGCTCATTACAGCGAAAACTTTGCATAACACATTAAATGTCAGCAAGTTAAAAGAGCAAACTCATTAAATATGTATGGAACAATAACCGGAAGGTTGATTGGCTGGCCAGTTATGTACAGGTTCAAAAGCTCAAAGATTACCCTTAAACTTCAAACCCTGAACCTGGCTGATTTACTACATATTCCTTCTGTACTGCCCGCCCACTTCGTACAATGCATGGGTTATCTGGCCCAGGGAGCAGTACTTAACTGCTTCCATCAGCCCTTCAAAAAGATTACCATCGTTTACTGCAATTGTTTTAAGCATACGCAGCATTTCAGGCGCCCTGCTTTCATGCCGCTTGCAAAATGCCTGCAGGTTGGCAATCTGCAGTTCCTTTTCTTCTGTAGTGCTGCGTATCACTTCAGTTGGCAAGATGGTGGGACTGCCATTTTTATTTAAAAAAGTATTTACCCCTACAATCGGGTATTCTCCCGTATGCTTAAGGGTTTCGTAATACAGGCTTTCTTCCTGTATTTTGTTCCGCTGGTACATCCGCTCCATAGCACCCAGCACACCACCCCTTTCGGTAATGCGGTCAAATTCCAGCAGCACGGCTTCTTCCACCAGGTCTGTTAACTCCTCAATAAGGAAAGAGCCCTGGTTGGGATTTTCGTTTTTGGCCGTACCCAATTCCCTGTTAATGATGAGCTGAATGGCCATTGCCCTGCGCACACTTTCTTCAGTAGGGGTTGTTATCGCTTCATCGTAAGCGTTGGTATGCAGGCTGTTGCAGTTATCATAAATGGCATACAGAGCCTGCAATGTGGTACGTATGTCGTTAAAATCAATTTCCTGTGCATGCAGGCTTCGGCCGCTTGTCTGGATATGGTATTTCAGTTTCTGGCTGCGGTCGTTGGCTTTGTATTTATACTTCATGGCCTTTGCCCATATGCGCCGGGCCACCCGGCCTATCACGCTGTATTCGGGGTCCATTCCATTGCTGAAAAAGAAGCTGAGGTTGGGGGCAAAATCATCAATATTCATTCCCCGGCTCAGGTAATACTCCACGTATGTAAATCCATTGCTTAATGTAAATGCCAGTTGTGTTACCGGGTTGGCTCCTGCTTCGGCAATATGGTATCCGCTGATGCTTACACTGTAAAAATTGCGCACTTTATGGTCGATAAAATACTGCTGCACATCTCCCATCAGCTTCAATGCAAACTCAGTGCTGAAGATGCAGGTGTTCTGCGCCTGGTCTTCTTTTAAAATATCTGCCTGTACGGTCCCCCTTGCCGTGGCCAGTGCTTTTGCTTTTATCTGTGCATATACTTCCGGGGGTAACACATCACTGCCGCTGAGGCCGAGTAAACGCAACCCCAGTCCATCATTCCCTTCGGGCAACGCACCCGCCAACAATCCTTTTTCGGGTATCACCACATTGCCATCTGCTCCCATATAGCGGGGTAATACTCCTTCGGCAGTTTTACTTTCGATGATGGCATTTACCTGGTCTCTTAAATTATTATCGATGATGTATTTTTCGCATTGCTGGTCAATGGCGGCATTCATAAAAAAAGCCAGTATAATGGGAGCCGGTCCGTTAATGGTCATGCTCACTGATGTTTTGGGATCGCACAGGTCGAAGCCGCTGTACAATTTTTTTGCATCATCCACGGTAGCAATGCTTACGCCGCTGTTGCCCACTTTACCATAGATATCCGGCCTGTGTGCCGGGTCTTCTCCATACAGGGTTACACTGTCAAAGGCCGTACTCAGGCGCTTTGCAGGCTGGCCCAGGCTCACATAATGAAAGCGCCTGTTGGTGCGTTCGGGTCCGCCCTCGCCTGCAAACATGCGGGTGGGGTCCTCGCCTTCCCTTTTGAGCGGAAACACACCGGCTGTATAGGGAAATTCGCCGGGTACATTTTCCTGCAGCTGCCATTTGATGATGTCGCCCCAATCTTTAAATTTTGGCAGCACTACTTTTTGCAGTTTAGTACCCGACAGGGATGTGTAAGTCAGCGGCAATTGTATCACTTTATCCCGTACCGGAAATGCAAAAGTTTCTGCTGCATATGTATCCTGCAGCGCCTTCCAGCCTTCCAGCAGTTTTTTTACATCGGGATGCAGCTGTTCTTTAATTGTTTCGTACTTTTTTTGTAATGTCTCCATCATATATTTTTTGTTGCCAGCCATTTATCTTTACTGAACAGCAGTGGCGACGCTCCGTTCAGCAGCAGTACTGCTATTTTACTTTTTTACTTTTCCAGAAACGCTTTACCTCGTCCTGCAGCTGCTTGGCTCCGGGCAGCTTATCCCGCAGGTTTTTCGGTAATGACTTACTGAAAGCATAATCACTTACCCCGATAGGATGCGCAATGTTATTGAGTGCAAAATCCACTTCAACCGTATCTTTTGAACTGCAGAGTATGATCCCGATTGTTGGATTATCATGCGGCTGCCGCAGCTGTGCGTTTACCATATTCAGGTAACCGTTCATCTGGCCTGTATGCTCCAGCTCAAACTCTCCCAGTTTTAATTCAATTACAACATAGCTGCGCAGGTGCAGGTGATAAAAAAGGAGATCAATATAATGTTCCTTTCTGCCTGCTTTAAGTTTATACTGCCTCCCTACAAATGCAAAGCCTGCACCAAGTTCAATTAAAAAATCCTGTACGTGATGTACCAGTTGCCGCTCCAGTTCACGTTCGGTAAATTTATCTCCCAAACTTAAAAAATCAAACTTATAAGGATCCTTTAAAATGGCATTTGCCAGCTCACTTTGCACTTTGGGCAAAGTAAGATGAAAGTTAGACGACTTAGTTGTTTTGTGCTGGCGCTTATATAAGTCGGTTTGCAACTGGTACTGTAATGCCGTACGGCTCCATTTATTTTCGATGGTTTTTTTAATATACCAGCTACGCTCATCCGAAGCTTCTACCTTATCCAGCAACAGGGTATGATGCCCCCATGGAATGCCCACCAGTTCTGACTTTTCCATATCAAGCATGTATTGCCCCAATTGCGCAACGGGCTGTTGCGTAATTACACTTTTTGTATTTTTTGAATTCTTTGCCAATTGCGCAACGGGCTGTTGCGTAATTACACTTTTTGCATTTTTTGAAGTCTTTCCCAATTGCGCAACGGGCTGTTGCGTAAATAGCAAATCGGGGTATGCTGCTGAAAACTGCTGCATGTACAGCAAATTACGGGTAGAAAAACCCTTCAGATCAGGAAAGGTTTTTTGCAGATCGGCAGAGAGTTGCTCAATGATTTTGCTGCCCCAGCTTTCCTGCTTTATTTTTTCGTCAATCTGCCTGCCAATGTACCAGTAAAGTATCAGCATATTGCTGTTTACCTGCAGTGCTGTTTGCAGTTTACAGGCCGATATGTCTGCTTTTAAAGCCGCCAGCCAGCTTTGGTATTTTCTTGGTGTGCTCAATTTACAGCATCATTTTTAAGTACTTCAATAGCACCACCTATCTGGTACAGTTTTGTAGCCAGGGCGGCCTGTTCTTCCGCCCACCTGTTATAGTCCCGTATCGCTTCTGAAATCTCACTGAGGTAGCGTACCCTGGATGGTGGTATTATCTGTGCTTTGCTGGTGGTGTCTTTTACATGACTGTGGTGCTCAATTTCACCTGCAAATTTCACCCCGCATTTGGCGGCAATTTTTTCCATCAGCCTTTCAAACAGTTCATTGATGCCCGCATCATTGAATTGTGCTGCAATGGTTCCCACCACGGGCAGTTCTTCGTCTTTGGCCTCCCATAAATTATTGTTGCGCTTGTACTGCTTGCGTACATCGTGCAGGGCATCCAGTGCGCCGGCCTTATCAAACTTATTGATGCATACCACATCAGCATAATCAAGCATATTGATTTTTTCCAGCTGACTGGCGGCTCCGTACTCGGGTGTCATCACGTACATACTTACATCCACATACTCCAGTATACTTGCATCACTCTGCCCAACGCCTGCGCTTTCCAGTACAATCAAATCGAAACCTGCAGCCTTGCATATATCCAAAGCCTCCTGAACATACTGGCTAAGTGCCTTATCACTTTCACGGGTGGCCAGGCTGCGCATGTATGCCCGTGGGGATGAAATGGAGTTCATGCGTATCCTGTCGCCCAATAATGCGCCGCCTGTTTTTTTCTTGCTGGGGTCAACGGAAATAACCGCAATGGTTTTATTGGTGTACGTATTTAAAAAGCGGCGAACAATTTCGTCTGTTACGGATGACTTTCCTGCACCACCGGTACCCGTAACTCCCAGCACCGGTATGGCTGCAAGCTGCTGCTTATCCTGCTGCAGCGGCTGCCCGTTTTCCACATTGGTTATCTGCCTGGCTATCAGCCTGATGTCTTTCAGCTCACCAAGCGTATTGGGATTTGTGTAATTACCATTGCCATTCAATACAAAATCACACTGCTTTACCACATCTTCAATCATTCCTTCCAGCCCCAGTTTACGGCCATCATCAGGGCTGTAAATGCGGGTAATACCATAATTGTGCAGTTCTTCTATTTCCGATGGCAGTATGGTACCCCCGCCGCCGCCAAAAATTTTTATATGGCCGCAGCCATTTTCATCCAGCAGGTCTTTCATGTATTTGAAAAATTCCACATGGCCACCCTGGTAGCTGGTAATGGCAATGCCCTGCACATCCTCCTCAATAGCAGCTTCCACAATCTCATGCACACTGCGGTTGTGTCCCAGGTGGATAATTTCGGCTCCTTTAGATTGCATGATGCGCCGCATAATATTGATGGCGGCATCGTGTCCGTCGAACAGGCTGGCGGCCGTTATCAGGCGTACCTTGTATTGTGGCGTAAAAGACATATCTGTTACAAATTATGAATGATGAATAATAAATTGCGAATGGTGTGCTGGTGCTTATACCATTGATGCCGCAAATCTTACAATATTGCGGGCAAAAAATGTTGCATGGCAGCCAATCGCTGGCGCAAAAATACAACTAATGGCTGTTAGTTGTAATATGCCGGGGTTAAAGCTTTTTTACAGCGAACAGTTTCCGCAGGTCTGCCATAGCCCCAATAGAGAAGTTTAAAGTACGGTAATCAATAAATTTACGGCTCATCAGCGTGGCACAGCCCAATTGCAGTTCAAAACGAAGGCCGGGCAGCTCCTTAAAGCCAAAATTATTGATGATGCAGGGCTCCCAAAATACCGAAGTCCTGCCTCCCAGGTTCTCCAGCAGGTAAGATTCCTGCTCCTGCGGTGTATAATCCGTATTGATATTGCTGAAAAAAACAACATTGAAGCGATTGGCAAAACTGGTGGTAAAATTGCCGGTAACATTGACCTGTATGGCCTGCTGGATGAATATTTTTTTGATAGCAGCCCTGTGAAAGCGGGTATAATTAATGTTGTTGTTGTCTCTTCCAAAATCAGTAAAACTGGATTGGCCAAAGCTGTAGCCTCCAAATACCTGGAACAGGGTTTTGCTTTTGCTGAAACGGCCAAAATACCCAATCCCCAGTTCGGTAAGGTGCCTGTTGTACCTTATCACCGCCGAATCTACCTGGTCGTAAAACTCGCCGCTGTTGGTTTCTTTACGCAGGCTGTGGTTGAAAAGCAGGCCCCAGTGATTGGTAACGGCATAAGCAGCCTGTACATCTAAGCCCCGGTTGCTGAATTGGTTATCGCCCAGGGCACGCCGCTTGCCACCGGTGCCCCTGTTGCCTGTGGCATAATAAGCTGCCAGCTTACTATCGCCTTTGGTGGCCAGGTTGGGCACATTGGTATTGTTAGGGCTGTACATATACCTGGGCGTATAGCACGACGACAAACCTGCAATAAAAGTGATTGCTGCCAGCATTTGTATCATACCCTCTCTCATCACAATATCATTTTAAAAGTGAGTGATGCAAAATCTTCCACAGTCAATGCCTCGGCACGTTTTTCGAAAATTGCTTCTTTCAGGATTTCTTCTGCAAACAGGCTCTTAACAGCGTTGCGTAACTGCTTGCGCCGCTGGTTAAAGGCCGTTTTTACAAGCATGGTAAATGAGCGATCGCTGCGAACCTGCACCGTATCGGTTCTGCGTTGCAGCCTTATTACACCGCTGACCACTTTGGGCGGTGGCACAAAACATTGCGGGCCTACATCAAACAGGTACTCAATATGGTAATAAGCCTGCATCAGCACACTTATTACGCCATAAGTTTTATTACCATGCTTTGCGGAGAGCCTTTGTGCCACTTCTTTCTGAAACATGCCAATCACTACCGGCACATCCTCCTTCCAGTCGAGTATTTTAAATAGTATTTCGGTGGAAATATTGTAGGGGAAATTGCCCACTACTGTAAAGCTTCCCTCAAAAGGTTTTTCACTTTTTAAAAAATCCTGGTTGAGTATTTTTCCCTTCAGTTCAGGATACTTCTGTTCGAGATAATTCACTTTTTCTGTATCCAGTTCCACAGCTTTAAAGCTGATGCCCGGCAATTTGAGCAACTCTTTTGTTAATGCCCCGCCGCCAGGGCCTATTTCGAGCAGACTGGCGCATGGCAGCTCAGTAACGGCTGCCGTTATTTTCCGGATAATGTTCTCATCCCTGAGGAAATGCTGACCGAGCGACTTTTTAAGTGTGTACATTATAACAAATATAACACCTAATCGGTTGTAAAGGAATGTGCATACAAAAGAATGCCGGTAATTAAGTTTACCGGCATTGCCATTGTTGACAATGTATTCAAGCTGTCAGATGATTAATATGTTTATTCAACCTGGAAGGTTTTGCGTCTTGTGTCACCCGTAAACCTGTGAAGCGGAGCTCCCACCTTATCCACCAGTATTTTTGATGCTCCATTGATGGTGATGGTCAGTTTAAACTTATCAATATCCCAGTTGTCGGCCGCCATACCGCCGCCGCCAGTATGCCACAGTTCCACTTCCTTAATATCTTCAACGGTTAAGGCGGGTATGCCTGGTGTTTCCTTAAAAACTGTATGACTGCTGAAATTGCCCCAGGATTCCCTGTCGTTTATATTGTTAAAAACCAGTGTGCGGGGCGAATTTTTAAACCTGATGACTATTTTTGCATTATCGTTTCCTCCGCGAAGATCATCGCCACCGGTGCCAAATACTGCCGCAATGGTTGTTCGCTGCGGCGGCGGCCTGTTATCTATCCAGGGCTGTGTTCCGGAAATTAATACCGGGTTGCTGAATGACCATGTTTTATCGCAATTACAGTTCCTGCCTGCCATAAACCGGTTAAGGGGCTTGCCCAATACACCAAAGGCATTAAGCAGCCTGTATTTATTTGTTACCCGGTCTTTTTTTACTGTTGCTGTAACGGATAGTTCTTTCAAATCCCAGTTGTCGGCCACCATATCTTCAAAGTTATTACTGGTGGTTTCACGTTTCAGGTTAATGGAGGCAAAATTGTTTACATCAACATCAGCAGCCAAGGGAATACTCACCCGGCGTATGGAATTTTTGGGCCATGTTTGATTTTTATTGGCATTATCCAGTACCAGCGGTGCAGCGCCTGTTTTAAAATTGATGGTGATTTTTAAATTTTTCTGGATGCCTTCATCCCTTACGGCAAGGTCATCCTCACCTGTCTTAAATTCCACTTCTACTTTATTCTGTGCACTGAGGCAATGGCCAATCAGGCACATTACACTAAATAATAACTTTTTCAATTGCTGTATATTTTATCTGTTAACTCCGGATATGAGAATAATATCCCCGTTGACTTTTATATAAACTTTCGGGGACTGTTTAAAGCCGGGAAATATACCCGCTTAATACTTTGCAAAAATGAAGAAATGCTGCCATTTACACAATCCCATAAAAAGGTGGGAGGCAAAACGGCTAATCAGTGTGTGGCTTTATATACTGCTTCTGTAGCGCTGTTAACCTGCAGTTTTTTGTAGATATTTTTTAAATGACTGCGTACGGTTTCCACGCTGATTTCAAGGCGGGCACTTATCATCTTATAACTGTTGCCCTTTATCAATTCATCCAGTATTTCGGTTTCCCTGCGGGTAAGGTCACTTTCCAGAATGGCCTGTGAAGTTTTTTTGCGTGGAAATAACTGCAGCACTTTTCTGGCTACCGTGCTCGTCATGGGGGCGCCGCCATTCAATACATCTTTTATTGCATGTATGATATTCTCCATATCCTTTTTAAGCAGGTAACCGCTGGCTCCGGCACATATTGCGTTTACAATGTTATCATTGTCTTCAAATACTGTGAGCATGATTACCGGTGTTTGAATCTGCTTGTCCCTTAAATCTTTTACAGCCTTAACACCGTTGGAAGGGGGCATATCAATATCCATAATGATTACATCTGGCTTCCAGTTGATAACATCGTTCACCACAGCGGTTGCATCGGGCATCACCATGGCCTCACCAAAACCGTCATTCCATTGCAGCAGTGTTTTTATACTGTTGCGCAGATGCTCATTATCATCATATATCAATACTTTTACTGCCATAATCAAGATATGCAATTTCAATGTCGTTTAGTTAAGGATATTTCAAAAATAGAGTACCCAATTCCAGTTCCCTCTCCTTTGGAGAGGGGTTGGGGTGAGGTCTTGGTAAAGCTTAACTAAACGACATTGATATGCAATTTAGTGAATTATTGCTGCCCCTGTACCCCATAAATGGGTGACAGCCGTACACAAGGGCGGCATACGGTCATTTACCTACAGCAGCATACTGCAGTGCTTACCTAAGGCAGGCTTATGCTGAGCAACACTGCCGACCCGTTTTCGCCCTTATCAATTGTAAGGCTGCCTTTTATGAGCGATGCCCTGTGCTGCATGCTTTTAGTGCCTGCCCCGGTTGAACTGCCATTTAATTTCCACCTGCCATTATCGGCAATGCGCATGCTCAATGCTTTTTTTGACTGTACAATGGCAATATCCACTTCTGTGGCACAGGCATGCTTAGCTATATTATTCACGGCTTCTTTAAAAATAAGCAGCACTTCTTTACGGTAATGTAAAGGCAGTACAAGATCAGTAAGCTGCCCGCCCATACTGAACCGGGTGGTAATCTGCAGTGGCTCCAGTGTCTGTGCCACATACTCCTTCATACGTACCAGCAGGTTTTCGAGTTTTTCATTGTCGGATCTGATGCTCCACACAATATCACTCATGTTCTGCTGTATCTGTTTACTCTGCAGTGCAATTTGCCCCAGCATTTCCCTTGCCTGCTGCGGATCCTTATCCAAAGCCTGCTGCGATACATTGCTTAAAATATTGATACTCGTAATGGTACTGCCAATTTCGTCATGCAGGTCTCCGGCAATCTTATTGCGCAACTGGTATTTATCTTTTACGCTTTTGATGCGTAACCGCAGCAGGTAGTAAGTGGCTGATGCAATGGCTGCAATTGCTAGGAGTATGAACCACCAGGTTTTATAAAAAGGCGGGGTTATCCTGAACGGTAATGCTACCGGCACGGGCGTCCAATCTCCCCTGCTGTTAGCGGCTTTTACCAGCAATGTATAGTTCCCCGGTGCAAGGTTGTTGTAGCCCGCAATATTATTGCCTGAGAGATGCCATTCTTTTTCAAAACCTTCCAGCATCCAGCTATACTGATTTTGAGCACTGCCGGAATAACTTAATGCCGCAAACTCAACTGAAATGGCATTTTGATCATGCAGCAGCACAATATCCGGCCGGAGTAATAACTGATTAGAGGTATACTGTATTTTACCAAACACAGAAAAATTATTGAAAATAATTGCAGGGGGCTGCCGGGGCTGAATACTTTCAGGAGCAAAATAGTTAAAGGAGGCCGCATCTCCCAGGATGATGTTTCGGGAATGAGGCGCTAAAGCCAGCACTTTCTGGAAATATGCATCGTTGATCCCGTATTCCTTGTAACGAAAATTAACAAATGTTTTTTCTTTGGGCCTGTAGCAGGAGATGCCGAATGTACCATTACACCATACATTTCCGTCACCATCTGCCAGTAATTCATACAGGTTATTCTGCAGTAATCCATCTGACGTAGTGAGCATGGTGAATTTTTCTTTGCTGGCAGATGCATCTGCCAGCAAAAGGCCATCTGATGTGGCTATATACACAAAACCGTTTTGGTATTCAATTTTACCCATCACTTCCGCCCTGGGTATTTCCCTGTCATCTGCCTGGTTAAACAGTTTTACCCTGTGCGTTACCCTGTCGTAATATCCAAATACCGACAAATAATCCGGCTCCTGTATCACAAACCAGATTCGCCCATCAGGACTGGCACAAACATGGGTAATCTTTTTGGATAGTTTTTTTTCGTCCAGCAAAGCATTTACCGCTGCTATGGATTCTGTTTTACTCCGATGTTTATCCATCATAAACAATCCATTACTGGTGCCAAGCCATAAGCTGCCAGCAGCATCTTCTGCAAAAGCTGTAACTACGTTGTCCTTATAAAAAAACGTCTTTTCTTTACAAACCAGCCTGTTTGCTTTTATATCAAAACCAATTAACCCATAAGCGGTAATGCTGGCCCAGAAAGTATTACTGTGGTCAATAAACATCGCCTGCAAACCGGCATACTTTTCATCTGTATATTTTGAAATGGCAGGTGGTATCCGTTCCAGTTTATTTTCAGCAAAATGATATTTATAAACCGGGTGATAGGCAATACTTATCCAGGCAATTTCTTTGCCGGGCTCACTGTTTTTTTCGAAACAGAAATTACTCACCGGGTATGAGTTGGCCAGCGATGGCTGCAACTGCTGCAGATTAACATACTGAAACAGTTGTTTGCTGTAATCATACTTATGTAATCCTACGTCAGCACCAATCCAGAGCGCCTCTTTATCTCCGGCATATAAATTTAATGTTCGCCCTTTAACTCCTGTAATATCGTTTTCGAAAGCGGTGGTGTAATATGTAAATTTTTTTGACGCCCTGTTAAATGCTGCCAATCCATTGCCGGTTGAAAGCCATAAAATATCTTCCTCACCCCGCCGGCCGGTTTGAGCAATATCTATTACTGTATTATCCTCCCCGGCATTGCTTCTGCAATCGTATGCGGCAAACGCACCGGTTGTACTGTTATAACTTATCAATCCCCGCTTTAATCCGCCAAGCCAAATGGTGTTTTTATCATCAAGGTATAATGCCAGTAAATTATCGCTGTTGTCTGCAAAGGGTATTTTTCCGGGTATATGATATTCTGTAAACTGCCCGGTTTTACTGTCGTATTTATAAAATCCATTGCTGCCACAGAGCCACATTTCCCCGGTGTGCCTGTTTTTTGCGATGCGCATAAACCGATCGGCAGCAATTTTTTCAGATGTGGGTAAGGCCGGTGCTTTTATCAGCCCGTATGAGCCGGGTTTCAGATAGAATAAACCCATGCCCGTTGCAACCCATACTATTCCTGTTTCACTGTCGCAATAAATATCATGAGCCCAGAATCCGGTGTACATTTTTTGGTTATCCTGCATAAGGTAGCAATGCCTGAATTGCTCTGTTTGGGGATCGAACATGTCCAGCCCGGATTCTGCTGAAACCCAAAGCTGGCCCCGGTTATCCTCTTTAATGCAGTATGTTCTGTTATTGGCAATTGTGGTGCTGTCAATTTTGTTGTGCTGGTAATACGTAAAGGTTTTGCTATCATAGCGGGCAAGTCCGGCATCGCCGGTTATCCAGAATATACCATCCCGTGATTTTAAAACCTGCCAGGCACCTCTTGAAACATATCCTTCTTTAAATCCATAATGGTCAAATATTTTTTTTTGCTGCTGGGCCGAAACTAAGTGATTCAGCATCAGGAAAAATAGTAAATATCTGGCATGAAGCATACTGCAATTTAACCCAAATTCAATGTTTGGGCACAAAAGAAATTATTTGCTAACTTGTTTGCCAATAAGCGATTTGTAAAATCCATGTATAAAATGGAGTTTTAAACCCCTCCCAAATTCTGATTGGAATGAATGTGCTTTTTTTTAA
>JANMIG010000075.1:0-25641 GCA_031375675.1 Chitinophagales bacterium | reverse complement strand
TAACCGCTATTAAAAATTATTGGACTAGAACAATACGTCGCAAAATGCCAACGGCCAACAAAATGGGCGGAAGGGCGAAGCTGTGCCAAAAATTATAGCCCCATGTGAAAGTAAGAAATATATTTACTCCCGGAATTGCTGGCGAAGTTATACCGACGCTGCTTATTAATTAGTCCAATGTAATTGTGCTTACTCAAAGCAGGTCGGCCAATAGGCTTTGTTCTTGGTCGGAGTGAAACCTCCGACATTATACCACAAAAGATTGCACGGAATAGTAATTATAATTGTATTACCTGCTGCCATTATGTATACCGATGAAAGGATTGTGACACAACGATGCCGCTATGGAAAACTATGGCTGGTATTCAAAATAACATCTTTCAGGGCCCTGTTCGGCCAGTAAGTGATCTATAGCATCAACCAGGCATCTGCAATTGCTACTTCGGTCGGACGGTCCGCTCAGGCGAACACTACTTGCCCAGCATGACGGGGTACTGACGGGTATCAGAGAGCACAAAAAAGCCCCGGAGTTTCGTCCGGGGCTGCATGTATTAAAAAGCGATTATTAATCCTCTTCCACTTTGATCTTACCTTTTTGCTTGGCCATTACTTCCTCTGCAATGTTGTTAGGTGCAGGGCTGTAGTGACTAAACTCCATGGTAGAAGATGCACGGCCTGAAGACAGTGAACGCAGCTGGGTTACATAACCAAACATTTCGCTCAATGGCACTTTGGCCTTGATCACCTGGAGGCCAGCCTTACTGTCCATACCCTCCAGCATACCACGGCGGCGGTTAAGGTCACCTGTTACATCACCCATGTACTGGTCGGGGGTTATCACTTCCACCTTCATAATGGGCTCCAGCAATACGGGCTTGGCTTTTTTACCAGCGTTACGGAAACCTGCTTTGGCACAAAGCTCAAAGCTCATACCGTCAGAATCCACCGCATGAAAACTACCGTCTTTTACTTCAATCTTCAAACTCTCAACCGGGAAGGCTGCCAGTACACCTGTACCCATGGCCTGCTCAAAGCCCTTCTGGATGGGAGCCACAAATTCACGGGGAATGCTGCCACCAAACAGTGAGTTAACAAACTGGTAATTCTTATCCGGATTCTCTTTTTGCCATTCTTCGTCCACGGGACCAATGCTGAAGATGATATCCGCAAACTTACCACGTCCACCGGTTTGCTTTTTCAGGGTTTCCCTGTGCTCTACAGTAGCCTGGAAGGCTTCTTTATAAGCCACCTGTGGTGCGCCCTGGTTGATTTCTACTTTAAATTCACGCTTCATCCTGTCGATAATGATCTCCAGGTGCAACTCACCCATACCACTCAGAATGGTTTGGCCGGTATCCTCATCCGTTTTTACACGCAATGTAGGATCCTCTTCCACCAGTTTAGCAATGGCCATACCCATTTTATCCACGTCGGCCTGGGTTTTGGGCTCAATTGCCACGCTGATTACCGGCTCAGGGAAGGTCATCGCTTCCAGTACAATCGGGTGGTTTTCATTGCAAAGGGTATCACCAGTTTTGATATCCTTAAAACCTACCGCAGCACCAATATCACCCGCTTCAATAAAATCAACAGGGTTCTGCTTGTTGGCATGCATCTGCATGATACGGCTGATACGCTCGTTCTTACCAGTACGGGTATTCAGCACATAGCTACCAGAATCAAGACGACCACTGTAGGCCCTGAAAAACGCCAGACGGCCCACAAAAGGATCGGTCATGATTTTAAAGGCCAGTGCACTGAACGGCTCCTTTGGATCGGCATGACGCAACAGTTCTTCACCTGTATCAGGGTTGGTTCCCTTTACGGCTTCTATATCCAGCGGACCTGGCAGGTAACGCACAATAGCATCCAGTGCAGTTTGCACACCTTTGTTTTTGAAAGATGAACCACACATCATTGGAATGATAGAAATATCAATTGTAGCCTTGCGGATTGCTTCATGAATTTCAGCTTCGGTAATGCTGGCGGGATCATCAAAGAATTTTTCCAGCAATTTTTCATCATAATCGGCCACCGCTTCAATCAGGTGCTGCCTCCACTCATTCACTTCCTCCACCATATCTTCCGGTATGGGTACTACCTTGTAAGTCATACCCTGTGTGGCATCATCCCACACCATACCTTCCATTTTAATCAGGTCAACCACACCTTTAAATCCGTCTTCTGCACCAATCGGTAATTGCAGCGGCACGGCTTTAGCACCCAGCATTTCTTTCACCTGTTTTACCACGTTTAAGAAATCGGCACCTGCACGGTCCATTTTGTTAACAAAACCGATACGGGGAACCTTGTAACGGTTGGCCTGGCGCCAAACGGTTTCACTCTGTGGTTCCACACCGCTCACAGCGCAAAACAATGCCAGTAAACCATCCAGTACACGCAGTGAACGCTCCACCTCTACGGTAAAGTCCACGTGGCCCGGGGTATCAATAATGTTAAATTTATATTGCTTTGTTTCCGGCGTTTTAGCACCCTGCACTGTTGGGAAATTCCAAAAACAGGTAGTGGCAGCGGAGGTAATGGTAATACCCCTTTCCTGCTCCTGTGCCATCCAGTCCATTGTAGCGGCGCCATCATGCACTTCACCTATCTTATGGTTTACACCGGTGTAGTACAGGATACGCTCAGTAGTTGTGGTTTTACCGGCATCAATATGTGCGGCAATACCAAAGTTCCGTTGATAACGTAAATCAGCCATTGTATTTAATGTTTATATTTTAGAAATTGTGTTTTGTGAAACGGGCAGTAGTCACTTTCTTAGTCATCGTTGTTCACCGAATCCTGTGGATGTCACTCCCTTGTACTTTTTATCAATATGCGCCTGACTGGGTAATTTACCCTGCGCTGTGCCCGAAGAAGCGGGCCTTAGATATGATTTTTAAACTCTCATAGTATGCCAACTGAACCTGTTTCCGTACCCATTTGTACTAAAACCTGCAAAAAACAGGCTTTTGGCGCCGCAAAGGTAGGTATTTCTTTCAAATAAACAATGGATTGGGTTAAGTTTTAGCACCAGGCTGACACATAGTGTAAAATCTCCCTTTTTATCCCTGAATGTGTATTCGCTTATCTTTGCTCCATGAATTATTTTGAATTGTTTGAAATACCCGTAAGCCTGAAGGTTGACAAAGGCAGACTTGCCCTGAAATATTTTGAACTGCAGAAAAAATACCATCCTGACTTTTACACCCATGCCAGTGAGGCAGAAAAGGCTGCCGTACTGGATACATCATCGCTGGTAAACAGGGCATTCAAAACCTTTCAAAATACCGATGAAACGCTCAAATATGTACTGCTGCAAAAAGGCCTGATGCAGGAAGATGAGAAATATGAGCTGCCCCCTGATTTTTTGATGGAAATGATGGAATTGAACGAGGAACTGACGGACAATGGCAGTGTACCGGATGAAAGCCTGGCCGCCATTGAAAACGATTTATATGAAAAAGTTAGTACAATTATTGAAAATTATGCTGAGGGCGTTACTTCCAAAGAAGCAATGCTGCAGGTAAAAGATTATTACTATAAGAAAAAATATTTGCAGCGGATAAGGGAAAGAATCCGTAATATTGCATCCCGATTTTAGCAAAAGCCCATGTGGCGGAACTGGTAGACGCAGCAGACTCAAAATCTGCCATTCGCAAGGGTGTGAAGGTTCGATTCCTTTCGTGGGCACTCAAAGCCCCGCAGATGATGCGGGGCTTTATTAATGCATGCCAGTGTATACTTAAAAATTTCATTTATGTTTTATACCTATGCCATAAAAAGTATCGAAAGAAATTATATATACGTTGGTATTACTAATAATTTACAAAAAAGGGTTAATCAGCACCAAACTGGAAAAAATATTACCACAAAACCCTACAGGCCTTTCAGGCTTATTCATTCAGAAACTTTTGACACAAGAGCTGCTGCCAGAGAAAGAGAAAAATATCTGAAATCAGGAGCTGGCAAGGAATTTCTGAGATCATTATTGTAATGGGGCAGCCTGTTCCTTTGCTCATGTGGCGGAATTAGCAGGCGCAGCAGACTCAAAACCTGCCTGCCGACAGGCAGGTCTGCCATTCGCAAGGGTGTGAAGGTTCGATTCCTTTCGTGGGCACTCAAAGCCCCGCAGATGATGCGGGGCTTTATTATTTCAATAGTACACGCAGGTTTGCCAATTTAGAGTTCAATGTACACTATATGGCTACGCTATTCAATTTTGCAGCAATGAAAGAGATTTCCCGGGTTGCCCCGGTGGCATCGTGAGTTATCAAGGATGGCAGATTTTACTGATATTTACAATAACTTTACCCTAACTGAAACAAATGAAACTTTTAATCATTGACAATGAAGCCAATCAGCGGACAGCCATAAGGGTGATGCTGGAAGCTTTTTGCCCTGAAATAGATATGCTGGTGGAAGCCGGGGGAGTGCAAACCGGGCTTGCAGCCATCCACCGCTTTCAGCCGGATATAGTGTTGCTGGATGTAGAAATGGATGATGGTACCGGCTTTGACCTTATGCGGCAGGTTGCCAATCCCTCTTTTCAACTGGTATTTGTAACAGCCCATAACCAATATGCCATTGAGGCTTTCAGGTTCAGCGCTATTGATTACCTGCTGAAACCCGTTGACCCGGATGACCTGCAACGCTGTGTTAAAAGAGCAACTGACCGTTTACAGGCAAAAGACCTTGGTAAACAGATTGAATTTTTGCTGAAACAGGTTAGCGGTAAGCCGGATGCCGACAGGAGGATTGTACTGAAAGACATTGACAATGTATATTTTGTAAAAGTTTCCGATATCCTTTTCTGCGAAGCGGAAGGCACTTATACCAAATTTTATTTTTCAGCCGGCACCCCCATCCTGGTATCCAAAAACCTCAAGGAATACGAAAGCATACTGGAACCATTGGGTTTTTTACGCACCCATCATTCATACCTGGCCAATCCCGGTAAAATAACGATGTACGATAAAACTGACGGGGGCATGCTGATACTGGAAGGCGGCCACACGGTACCGGTATCTCAACGCAAAAGAGATACAGTGCTTTCTATACTGGAAGGACGGAGCCATTAGGGTTTAACTGTTTGAAGGGAATTAACAATTCATTAAGGAATATATTTTTTGGCGGGGCGTTTACGGGCTTGTAAACAATACCCATGTACCAAAATTCAACCAACCCTCCCCTGCTGGCCACGAGTCTGCTTTTTTCTGTACTTCTTATCTATGGCTGCAGCTCTTCTGCAAAGAAGCAGCAGGAAAGATTACTGGCGCAGTTAGACAGCAGCCAGGTAGTGATGACGGAGTTTACAAGCAGGCAAACAGATCAATTGTTAAAAGCAACCGAAGACAGGGTTATGGACCCTTTTTCGGCGGAGAAAGCAAAAATATGGCACCCCAAAATGATGCAGATAAAGGAATGCACAAAAACAATCATGGCCTACCTGCAGGGGCTGCACCAGCAACTGGCCACGGCAACTGTTTACCAGGTTTTTGTAAAAGGACAGGAAGGGAAAGACCTGCACCACCAACTGTTTGAATACAAAAAAAAGATACTAAGTACAGATGAAGCAATTTATGAAGAATTCGTCAGAACTATAGGGCCAAAAACCGACACTGCTGATAATACTCCAGCATCTGAAAATTACACACGGCAATACCTTACAGGTTTGACAAATGCGCAAGCCGTCGCTTTTCTTCATAAGCTGGAGCAACAGCTTGTACTTAATGAAAACAGGCTGATTACTTACTGCTTTTACAATACAAGGCCAATAAGCTTTTGCGGGTACAATGAAATATCAGAAATAATCAACCAAAGCAGCACTGTTGTTCAAACCGGAGAAGAGCTTACCATTACAGCAGGTATAGGGCAATTCAGTAACAGGATTAAGCCAATTGCAATTATCAATGGCCAAATCATACCGATAACCAATGACAATCCTGTTGCTACATACAAACTAAAAATTAAGGAAGGTGTGGGTAAATATAGTCTGCCTGTACAACTGCGATACCTTGATGAGAACGGTGTTATGCTTACCCGGAACAGCAAAGTCACTTACACAGTTCGCTGATTATCCTGAAACGCCGTATGATATTCCTCACACACCGGCAACAGCAAAAAACATCTGCCATTACTTGCAAATTGCAAACTGAACAGGTAGTTTTAAACCAAACTAGCAAACATGAATAAGAAAACTCTTTTCGGCATACTGGGTGTACTTTGCCTTGCAGCATCTGCAGCCATGTATTTTATCGGCAAAAACAGCAGTCATTTATCGGAGCTGAAGGACTTTTGGTGGATACCTTTACCGCTTGGTGCCCTGGCATTGCTGCTTGCCGGCAAATCAAAATAAAACAAGCACTTTGCTGTTTCAGGGGTTATTTTAAAACTTAGCCAGCTGCTGCTACACATACTTCCTGTACGCAGTTTCAAAAGACGCAAGTTCCCTGTCGGCAGAAAGGCTGGCACTATACTCATCATCCAGCTGCAAATGATGCAGGTGCCATTTCCTGTTGTCGCATATCGCCATATTTCCTTCAATATGTATGTCGGTTAATGGCAGCGACATGCCCCTGCTGTCTGCTTTGATTACACTTTCCTTTATTGCCCAGTAGGTAAAAAACTGCCTGTAAGGTTCAGTACTGTTCTTTATGATTTGCCACTGATGGTTATTCATGGTATTGGTGAAATCGTCAAAGCTGCAGGGTTTGATTTCTTCAATATCAATGCCGATAGCCATTTCTCTTGCCAGGGCGCATATCACATAATTGCCGGAATGAGATATGTTAAAATCAATACCCGGCAGGTTCCTGAAAAAAGGGCGGCCGTGATAAGTATAGTCAAGTGTATCAAGCAAGTCACCAGGCAATCCAAAGTCATCAAGCGCATCCAGCAGCAGCAGCTTACCCATGAGGTTGCGCCACCTGTCCTGCCAGAATTTATACCGCAGACTTTTTTCACGCAGTGATAGCGGCAGCTGTTCAAGCAGTTCGTTGAAACGGCCTGCCTCCTCATTTTCCGGCAATTTTGTATACAATATTTTCAGCATGATGATGGCTTGAAAGTAAAAATGGTATGCGGCTGATCAATCAATGTACAGCACACTGCAGCTGTATGGTTTCAAAACCAATGATGCTGAAACCGGTTCTCCATCCCCTGCCCTGTTACTGCTCACTGCCAGCTTCCAGTTGCCGGCCGGCAACCCTGCTGATTGCGCTGAACCCGTTCCATTGAAGCAGACGAATATCTTTTTCCATTTATCTTTTACTGCTGCGCCATTGATGGTATAGCCGATGGTGCCTTCGGGCATTTTTTCCATGAAGCGGATATGTTTGGCTATCTGCCCGGCAGTACTCATACGGAAAGCCGGGTGAGCCCTGCGCATTGCCACCAGGAATTTCACATAGTCAAATACATCTTTATTGGCCGTTTTCAGGTTCCAGTCGATGGCATTGATGCTGTCGGGTGATTCAAAAGAATTTTCCACCCCTTTTTTACTGCGCAGGAACTCAGTACCCGCATGCAAAAAACTGATACCCTGTGAGGTAAGCACTATGGACAAGGCAAGTTGATGCATTTCCCTGCGGCTGCTTTCCGGTATATCCCTGGCAGAAATAGCCAATTTATCCCACAATGCATTGTTATCATGGCATTCGCAGTAGGTAACCGTGCTGGCTGGCGAAAGTGCATAAGGGGCTTTGGAATAGTTGACTTTTGAATAATCAAGCTGCGGATGGTAGCAGGAGGCCACTACCCCGAATTTGATGCTTTCTTCCATACCCTTTTTACCACTTGCAAAGCCACGGTCGGCACCGTCAAACACACTGCCCTTGATGCCATCCCTAATATCATCACTAAAAACAGCAATGCCATTGAGCTTTGCGGCATTGGATTTAATGGCCCTTGCGCTGTCGGGTAATGGCGAAGCCCCGGATGTCCATCCCTCGCCATACAGCAAAATGTCCGGCTTTATTTTTCGCAGTGCCGCAGCAATGCTGTTCATTGTTTGAATGTCATGTATGCCCATCAGGTCAAACCTGAAACCATCCACATGGTATTCCTGCACCCAGTATAACACCGATTCCAGTATGAATTTCCGCATCATTTCCCTGTCAGAGGCTGTTTCATTGCCGCAACCAGAAGCATTGGAAAAAGTTCCGTTTTGTGCCTGCCGGAAATAATACCCCGGTACTAACTGGTTGAAATTTGCTTTTTCGGTAAGCGCTGTATGATTGTACACCACATCCATCACCACCCTTAATCCATTTTGGTGAAAAGCCTGCACCAGTTGCTTGAACTCCCGGATACGTGAGGTGCCATCAAGTGCATTGCTGCTGTAAGACCCCTCGGGTACATTATAATTCAGCGGGTCGTAGCCCCAGTTGTATTTCGCCTGTGCCGGCATGGCTTCATCAACCGAATTGAAATCGAAGCAGGGCAGCAGGTGCACATGTGTAACACCCAGTTCCTTCAAATGATCCAGCCCGGTTGCAAGACCACGATTATTTACAGTGCCTTTTTCAGTGAGGCCCAAAAACTTTCCTTTATGGCTGATGCCCGAGCTGGCTGCTATGCTGGCATCTCTTACATGCAGCTCATATATTACCGCATCGGTGGCATTGTTAAAAACCGGGCTCCTGTCTATTTTCCAGCCTTGCGGGTCCGTACGCTGCATATTCAATACCATACCACGCTTACCATTTACCCCAACAGCCTTTGCATATGGGTCTGTTACTTCATCACTCCATTTATTATCAATCAGTACACGTAAGGTATAAAACTTTCCTTCCTGGTTGCCCGGCAGTTTTGCCACCCAGGTGCCATTTTTTCCGGCCTGCATACTTATCGTTTGCAGGGGCGTTTCAGCGGTTGCATCTTTGTACAGTAATACCTGCGCTGCTTTGGCAACCGGCGACCATATTCTTAACACAGTTTCTTTTGGCGAATAGCTGAGGCCCAGGTCATTCCCATTGTAAACCGGGTACTTTAAAAAATTATCCGTTTGTGCCTTTGCTGTAAATAAATGCATAAAAAAACCAAACACCATAAATCCCTGCTTCATGAATAAAAAATTTATTGCATAAAGATAGGGAAATGTGTTTGGCTGAATGGCAGGGTATGCTAATTTGGGTACATTTCAAATTTTCGCGTATCGTTCTGGTTGTGGTCGGTGGGGACACCGACCACGGCCCACGGCTGTCTGCCCTGGCTGGTGTCTCCACCAGCCGGCGAAAATTTGAAATGCACCCTGCCAATTATTGCGCCTTCATCCACATAGCCAGTGGACGTTGATTGTAACTGCGGTTAGATTCAAGCAGGATGTTTCCACCATCTGCCCCCAGTACCCGCAAGCTCAATGTCATTTTTGCGGCAGTTTTAGTTCCGCCAAATTCCATCGAGTCGTTGTACACCAGTTTTATTTTTATGCCGGCTTTTTCATCTTCTCCCTGCGGGTCGGTATCATTTACCACCGAATACACCGCCTTAACCATTTTGCCGGCTTCGGCATCCATAAAATTTGCGAGGCTGTCGCCGTTAAAATCAACCGAAAAAGCCATTTGCTTTGCTGCATACTCCCTGAAAAACTTAGACGTATCCTGCTGCTGTATCTTCCAGTTTACAGGATTTAGACTGTCCGATTTAAAGGGCGACACTATTCCCAGCTTTTCCACTTTGTATTTTTTACCTTTAATAACACCAGTTAAATCCGCTGCTGATTTTGGGGCTGCTGGTGCGGCCTCTTCTTTTGCGCCATTGCTGCATGCTGCAAACAGAATTGCAGTGCCAAGTACCATACATACATATTTCATAATGCTGATTTTAGTGCAATATCGGGCATGCCGGAATATTTTGGAATACCCGCTGCACGGTATATTGTAAAAGAGTGCATTTCAAATTGTCGCTGGTGGGTGAGGACCTGCCTTTGCCGGCAGGCAGGCACCCACCAGGGCAGTGAGCCGTGGGCGGTGTCCCCACCGCCCACAACCAGAAAATAAAGCAACAATTTAAAATGCACCCATTGTAAAAAGCCACTGGTATTATTACCGTGCAAAGATTACCTTTATCAAAACTTAAAGCATGAAAACAATCGGCATCATCGGTGGCATTACCTGGCTATCATCAGCAGATTACTACCGCTTACTGAACCAACTGGTGAATGAGCAGCTTGGCGGTGTGCATGGAGCCAGCATTGTACTGATATCTCTTGATTTTGCTGAAATAAAAATACTTACCGAGGCAGGCGACTGGGATTGCATTACAGTAAAAATATGCGAAACGGCCCGCAGGCTGGAACAGGCAGGTGCTGACTGCATTTTAATTGGCGCCAATACCATGCACAAGATTGCAGATGCCGTAAAGGCTGCAGTAAACATTCCTGTGGTTCATATAGCCGAAGTTACCGCCGCTGCAATTGCCGCAAAGCAACTCACCACTGTGGCCCTGCTGGGTACCAAATACACCATGCAGATGGACTTTTACAAAAACAAACTGCAGGAAAGAGGCATCAGCACACTCATACCCGGGGAGGAATACATTGAATTGCTCAATATGGCTATTTACAATGAACTGGGCAAGGGCGTTTTTCTGCCTGAAACAAAGGCATTGTTTTTAAGGGTTATTAATAAGCTGGCAGCCGAAGGGGCGCAGGGCGTAATACTTGGCTGTACTGAAATACCCATTTTAATCAAGCAGGAAGATTGTTCCATACCCGTATTTGATACCACAGCACTTCATGCAAAAGCTGCCGTAGCATTTGCATTGGGCCAGTAAGATAAGCGCAATTAAAGGTATCTGCATTATCTTAGTGGCAACAAACTGCACAACAATATGCCGGAAACAAATGCCTCAACAGCCCGAACGGCCTCCATCCTGGCTGCGGCCACAGCTGTCGTATTTTTCTTACTGCTTGGCGTGGTACTTGTCCATGGAATATCCCAGCAGTATTTTGAACTGGTACATACACCGGAGAAATACACAGATGAACTGGTGAAGCACAGCAGCACACTCAATGTGATTTTTGTGCTGGATAATATTTTCATCATCCTGTACACCAGCATGACCCTGTTTACCATCACAACATTCCGCAGCAATGCCCCTTACTTTGTTGCGATTGTTGCCTTTGTACTTATTTGCGTGGTAGCGGTGCTTGATTTTGCTGAAAACTTTCATATTTACTCACTGATGCAGCAGGCAAAAAACGGTATTACTGTGAGCGCTGAAGCCATCAGCTGGCAATCGGCTGAAAGTATGATGAAATGGCACCTGGCTTATTTTGCCTTTTTTATGCTTGGCTTCCTTGCTCCTGCCGGGACAATGATTGAAACGACCCTCAAATACAGTTTATGGTTGTTGTTTTTGCCCGCCGGTGTGCTGGTGTATGCAACCATTGACACTGCATACGAAGCCCTTTTTCAGTGGATAAGGTATCTCAATTTACTGTCGGGCTTTGTACTCATCTGCCTGATCATGCGGAGAATCGGCAAATGATGCTCCTTTTTCTGCGTGGTACAGCAACAATACTATATATTTAACGGATAAAATATGCTCATGAAAAAAATATTAAAGATTGCATTGTTTATACTGATACCGGTTGCTGTTGTATTTTTTATGTTTGCGCCAGCCTATTTTGATAACAAAAAAAACAAAAGCACTTTAAAGGGGCCGTTTGTAAAAACAAGCTGGTACGACTCGATTCCGTTTATAGCCGACCTGCACTGCGATGCCTTATTGTGGGACCGTGACCTGCTTGAAAAGCATGATTACGGCCATGTTGACCTGCCCAGAATGCAGGAAGCAAATATGGCTTTCCAGGTATTTACGGTGGTAAGCAAAGTGCCCAAGGGGCTCAATATTGAAAAGAATGACGACCAGTCTGACCAGTTATCGCTGCTCAACTTCGCCCAGTTGCAACCCCCATCCAGCTGGTTTAATGTTAAAAAAAGGGCCCTGCATCAATGCCAGATGCTGCACAAATATGCTGACGGTTCCAAGGGACAGTTCAGGGTGATCACCAGCCAGCAGGAATTAAGGCAGTTTATCACCGACAGGTCTAAAAACCCCAGGCTCTGTTCCGGCATGCTGGGACTGGAAGGTGCTCACTGCCTGGAAAACAACCTGTATAATCTTGATGATTTTTATAAAGCCGGTGTACGGTATATCGGACTTGCTCATTTTTTTGATAATGAATGGGCCGGATCAGCACATGGGATTAATAAAGGAGGGCTTACAGAAAAAGGAATCAGTCTTGTGAGAAAAATGGATAGCCTGCATATTATCATTGATCTTGCCCATGCTTCGCAACAAACCATAACGGATGTATTCAGGTATCATGCGGGGCCTTTGCTGGTGTCGCACACAGGTGTAAAGGGCATTTGCAATAACCAGCGCAATCTTTCTGATGAGCAACTGGTGGAAATAGGAAAACGTAATGGCATTGTAGGTGTTGGTCTATGGGAAACTGCCGTTTGCGGAAAAGATGCTGCAGCCACCGCTAAAACAATCAGGTATGTAGCAGATAAGATTGGCGTGGATAAAGTGGCGCTTGGCTCCGACTGGGACGGTGCGTATGAAATGCATTTTGATGTTACCGGCACACCACTTATTGTTACCGAATTAATGAAACTTGGATTTTCAAGGCCCGAGATAGAAATGATCATGGGTGCCAATATCAGGGATTTCTTTTTGAAAAATCTGCCACAGTGATATTTGCAGGTGGATACCAGATCGCTTTCATCTTTCTTTTTACTTTGTTGACATTGGCGTGGTAAAAGCAAATAATAGTCTCATAACAGGGCTGCTCAGTCTTTCATTACCACAATAAAAAATGCAGATTTTGCAACGAATTGCAAAATCTGCACCAGTTTATATTGCCTGCTTAAATAATTAAGACTTAGTACTTCACCAACTTCACACTCTCACTACTGGCAGCACCATTATCAAACCGTACAATGTAAATGCCTTTTGCCAACGTACTGATGTTAAGCTGGGTATTCAACGTACCGGGGTCAACATACACTTTTCTTACAATGGTACCCACTGCATTGAACAGGGTCATCATTGAATTGGGCAATGCCAGGCTGTGTTCAACCGTTACCTGGTCTTTTGCCGGTGTCGGGTATACCTGCAGTTGCAAAGCCGTTTGCTTTGAATGCACTCTTATGATAGCTGAATATTTACTCTTACCATCAAAGTCAATATTTTTTACCCTGAAGTAAGTTACCAGCCCCATTTTTCCATTATAGTCCATACTATAAATATTTTTTCCCGCTGCAGCTAAATAACCTGCACTGGAAAAGTCAGTACCATTTAAACTGCTTTCCAGGTAATATCCTTTTACATTTACCTCCTGCCCTACATTCCACAATAATTTTACCGACCCATTGCTGTTATTTTTTGAAGTAAATCCTTCAAAAGTAACGGGTAAGGCACCACCCAGTACTGATACGGCCAAATCGTCGAACAGGATATTACCGGGTGTATTGGTTTTGAAAGTAAATTCAAAACGCAGCAGCCTTCCAACAGTAATATCGGCATCAGAGAGCAACAGGCAAATATTGCCTGCTGTACCGGGGAGTGCAGTATATGCCGGGCCATTGGCAGTACTGGCAATCACTTCCAGCGGTGAACTTGAGGCGGCAGAAATCACCCTTATCCTGTATTCTGTGCCCGATGGTACAGCATACTTAAATCCAATGGTAACAAAACCCGGATCGGTCTGGATGTACACAGGCGATATCAGGCTTGCACTCCGCTGACCATTGAACCCGCTGCTCTCAATTTCGGCACCAGCTCCTGCATTCCAGAAAAAGGACAGGTCATTGCCATCCGAATAAATACTTGGTGAACTGAACCCTTCATCAGAAGTATTGAAATTCCTGAAAATATTGCAATTGGATGCCGGAATTACAGTGGTAGGAAACTGTGCCGCAGCAGCCATCGCCGATGCGCAGGTAATGACAGTTAGTAATAATTTTTTCATGATTTTTTGCTTTTATTGATTGTTAAATGATATACTGCCGGTATCCAGGGCATTGATGCCAGTGCTTTGACGGCACTGTAACACTTTTACCAGCCTGTTTGTAAAGATGGGTATTAACGGGTTGATAACTGTTATACAATTAACTCAATAATTTGCAAGATTCCCACTTAGTGCCGCTGTTGCCTGCCGGCAACTGATACGGTACTAAAAACCGGGCAGCAGGTATGCGAATTATGTAAGAAAGCAACAGTATTGTGTAATAGTTTTTACCTCAATTTCACTCAACTTTACGGCATTCTGCAATACAAGGGCAGGGTACTGCATCTTAAAAAAAAACTTGCTTATTATTTAAAAATATATACAACATGTCAATCAATTTATCAGAGCTGATACAGCAAAAAATGGGATACCCTGCACTTCGTAAAATAGACCCCAATACCCAGGAAGTGGTTACAGACGAACATATACCTGAAGAAAGATTCAGCCAGGCCGCCATACCGGCAGTGCTAACCGGCATGTACAGTTTTGTACAGTCGGAGGAAGGAGCACAGGTATTTTTAAAAGCCGTTACCGGCAGTGAGCTTACCAATGTTATTTTCGGGGATAATAAAAAGGAAGTGATTGAAGCGATTGCGGCTTATGCAAAGCAATCAGCAGAGGATCCCGTGAGCAAAATAAATGATATTGCAGGTGAAGCCCTTCATATTGCAAAAGAACAATTACCTGCAGCAGCTGTTGCCGCCGATGTAAAAAACTTATTTACTGCACAAAGAAATCATATTCTTTTGTACCTGCCGCCCGCCCTTAATATGGGCACTTTACTGAACAACAATACCCTGGATGACAATACACATAAGATGGAAGGCCCGATATCCAGCCTGATGCAAAGCATTGGAAATATTTTTTCGGGCACAGCCAATGATGCTGCAACCAAGCCTTAACCGGCCAGGGGCATGCTGGCCATCTTACTGCCGGGCCTTACCACACCAGCGGTTGCTGCATGCTTTTCCATAGTTAACCTGGCCATGAGGTAACTAACAGTTGATTCTGCTCCCTGGTTCAGGTTTACACAGTTTTCTTCAAGTCCATCATAACAGCCGCCGGTACAAGGATTGTAAATAACCTGGTTGAGATGGTTGGCACCCAGGAACCAGTTAAACGCCTTCTCCATACGCAGGGCATAGGACTCCCTGCCAAATACCCGGTAGAATTTACTCAAAGCGATTATGGTATAGGCCACATCAATCGGTTGCTCCCCGCCATTGGTCACTTTTGCTGCACCATCGCCCTTGTGCAGCCATTTTTTGTTGGATATAACTCTTATACTGGTACCCCTGAATATACGGGCCAGCAAAAAATCAAATGTGTGTACAGCCGTTTCCTTATAAACAGCATTGCCGGTAGTAAGCCAGGCGCAAAGCATCGCTTCAGAAAGGATACTGTTGGCATACGTAAGATAACTTTCAAACCATTGCCATTCTCCATCTGCCTCATGCCGGTACATCTGCAGCAGCCTGACTGCAAAGTGTTCGGTTAATGATTTATTCTGTTCAGAAGGGAAAGACAGATTGAAGTAATACAATCCCTTTATAATAAATGCCATGGCCCTTGTGGAATGGATTTTATTTACATGCAGCAGGGCCGTTTGTAACAGTGCAGCAGCATCTGCTGCCACTTCTGAGCCGGCTAAACTGTTTACTGACAGCAGATAGCCCAATGCCCATATGGCCCTGCCATTGGCATCTGCTAGGTTACAGGTATTGTTTTGCCCGGTAAACCGGTACTGTTCGTCCACATAATTAAGAAAAAAGCCTTCAGGCTGCATGCAATGAGTGATAAACCTGAGGTAGGTTCTGATATAAGGTATATCCGTTTCTGCATTCGTTAGTTCATAATGCTGGCACATGGCAATCATGGCCCTTGCGTTGTCATCCAGTGTATAGCCCGACTGCATATCCGGCTGGTTAATGCAGCAAAACTGTACCATTCCTGAACCGGTGGTAAGTTTAACGAGATGATCCAGCTTAAGGGGCGGCAGGGTGAAAGTCAGCTGTATTTCGTCCCCTGCCAGTTTCTCTATCTGCAGGGCAAGTGCCAGTGCTGCATTTTGCCAGGCAGTAGGGGCCATCCGGTGAAGCCCGTTACTGCTGATATGCTTCATCAGCATTTCATCGTTCAGCAAACGGGTTACAGCCTGCGACAGCTGATCCGGGCTTTCAAAATCGATAATGATGCCTGCATCATTGCCCAATACTTCCACAGCATGGGGTATAGGCGTTGAAACAACCGGGCAGCCACAACTCAGTGCATAAGAAAAAGTGCCGCTTACCGCCTGGTTGGGATCGTTGGAAGTAAACAGGTAAATATCAGTGAACTGCAGGTACTCCAGCAAATCAGGCAGCGGCAGGTAGTAATTGATATACTGAACATGATGCTGCAGAAACAATTGCTTTACCAATATGTCGAGCGCATTGCGGTAGCGGTTGCCTTCCTGCTTTTCCACTGAGGGATGTGTTTTACCGATGATCAGGAATACCACATCGGGGTGCTGTTTTATAATAGCAGGCAGGGCCCGCAGCGTGGTCTCAATATTTTTTCCTGAACTGAGCAGGCCGAATGTGGAGAGCACTTTTTTACCTGCATGACCCCATTTGCTTTTAAGCAACTGCTTATCAGAATGCGGTACAAGGTGAGTGCCATGTGGTATTACTGCAACTTTTTCCTGCGGCACTTTATAATCAAGTACCAGTATTTTTTTTGAAGAAGCTGTCATTACAATTACAGAGGCAGCAAGGCCGGTCATTTCAATCACCTGCTTTTTCATCAAGAAGTCAGGCGAAGGCAGCACTGTATGAAAAACAATGATGACGGGTTTTTTCAGCAATCCGAGAAATACCCTGAGGTGCTGCTCATTTCTTCTGAAAAAACCAAACTCATGCTGCAGTACAACAACCTGTATCTGCCCGTTTGCATTCACCGCCTTTGCAAGCGACCGGAATGCCGGCGGATAATCAATATTGAGGATATACCGGGCATCACCATTGTACTCATGCCGCTCCTCATCCGATTCAATGGCACAGATACTGGTAGTAAAAGACCGGCTGAACTGGCTGCCCAGGGCCGTTACCAGGTCTTGTGAATAAGTGGCGATGCCGCATTCCCGGGGCGGATAAGAAGTAATAAACAATACATCTGGCAGGCTGCTTTCTTGCATATACAAACCATCACCATTTGTTCTTTCTTTTACTAAAGCCGTCTGGGTTAACCATGTATCGTTCATATTATGTTTCCTCATTTTTAATGTTCAGTAAAAGTTCTTTAATCAATGCAGTAAGGCTCAGCGATGCACAGGCTATCTGTTCATCGGCTGCACCATAATAAATGTACAGAGTATCGTTCTGCACCACAGCACCGGTAGGAAAGCAAACATTGTTCACCTCACCTTTCAGTTCCCATTCCCTGTCGGGGGTAAACAACGGGTAAGGAAGCCGGGCGATTTCTATCATGGGATTTTCAAGATTCAGCAGTGCTGCACAGGCAGTATATACATAACCACTTACTGTATCATGAACGCCATGATAAATCAGCAGCCAGCCCTCGGCTGTTTCAATGGGCGGACAACCACCACCTATATAACTCACTTCATGCCTGTACATGGGGCTAAGTACTATATGGCTGGCAAGGTGAAGAAAATAATTTTGCCAGAAATCTGTTGTAAGCTCCTGCAGGTTTTCCACCATTACCAGTTGAATATCAGGCTTTACACGATGCAGAAAGCAAAGCTTTTCGTTGATGCGGCGTGGAAAAAAAACCACGTTCTTGTCCCATAAAAACACTTTTTTGCCTTTCTTTTCGTGGATACCGCCATCCCCGTTGAACCGCAGGTATTTTTCGTTAATCGCACCCCTTGAGCCTGCCAGGTGCCTGAACTCTTCGTAGCTGATGGAGGGTACAATCAGGCCGAGCTTATCAAAATGTTCCAGGTCCCTGGATACAGCAAGTGCCCCCAGTGCATTTACACCGTCGTAGGCTGTATAAGTCATGTAATACAGGTCATCAATCTTTACAATCCGGGGATCTTCCACTCCATGCGATTCATATTCAAACTGCGGAAAAAGCACCGGCATATCGTACCTTTTTTGTACAGTAAAGGGTGCACTTAACCTGCAGTAGCCTATACTGGAATAATTGCCCTTGCTCACCGCCCTGAAAAAAAGATGAATACAATCATCCTCCATTATCACAGCCGGGTTTAAAACACCTTCACTTTCAAAACCAAGGGTTGTTTTGCGAAGCAGCACACCTTCTTTTTTCACTTCAATCATAAAGTATTGGTATGTATTAGTAAATAATCCGGCATGCTGATAAGATTGGTTGCCTGCATGCACGGTAAAGTTGATACAGTTTATGCAGGTAACTGTTACAGAACTACCTTATTATATTACATTATTCACACATTACAGCTGTAATGATTGTACGATAGGTGCATTTCAACTTTTCGCATATCGCTCTGGTGGTGGCCGGTGAGGTCACTATGGCTGTGAACTTAAGCAAACAAAAAGCTGTATACAATACCTTTTATTTTTTTACAACTATAATATATGGCAATACTGCATGCCATATTCATTATTAAAAAATTGTATTTTAATAATAGATGCCGCCCCTACGGGGCTTAATACGCTTAAATCTTTTCTATCGACATGACGCCCCTAAGGGGCTTAATACTCTTATACCTTTTTTTCTATCGACATTTCACCCCTACGGGCAATGTCATTCAATTAAGAAAATGCAAACCCTGAAAGGGTGGCAGGATTATAGCGAAAGGAACAAAATGAAGGCCGAAACCCCGGAGGGGTGACAGAATTTGAGCAAGCTGTGGCTTAAAATAACGACATAACCATTACGGGGCTTAATACACTTTTACCTTTTTTTCTATCGACATTTCACCCTTACGGCAATGTCATTCAATTAAGAAAATGCAAACCCTGAAAGGATGGCAGGATTATAGCAAAAGGAACAAAATGAAGGCCGAAACCCCGGAGGGGTGACAGAATTTGAGCAAGCTGTGGCTTAACTTAACAACATAACCATTACGGGGCTTAATCCACTTAAATCTTTTTCTCTACCGGCATTTCACCCTACGGGAAATGTCATTCAATTAAGCATTACCAGCCCCATAGGGGCGCAATATTTATAGAAAAAGCATTACAATAAGAAGACAAAACCCCGTAGGGGTGACATGTATCATTCGCATGCATCCTTAACGACATAACCATTACGGGACTTAATCCACTTAAATCTTTTTCTCCACCGGCATTTCACCCTACGGGCAATGTCATTCAATTAAGAAAATGCAAACCCTGAAAGGATGGCAGGATTATAGCAAAAGGAACAAAATGAAGGCCGAAACCCCGGAGGGGTGACAGAATTTGAGCAAGCTGTGGCTTAACATAACGACATAACCATTACGGGACTTAATCCACTTAAATCTTTTCTCTACCGGCATTTTACCCTACGGGCAATGTCATTCAATTAAGAAAATGCAAACCCTGAAAGGGTGGCAGGATTATAGCAAAAGGAACAAAATGAAGGCCGAAACCCCGAAGGGGTGACAGAATTTGAGCAAGCTGTGGCTTAACATAACGACATAACCCTTACGGGGCTTAATCCACTTAAATCTTTTTCTCTATCGGCATTTTACCCTACGGGCAATGTCATTCAATTAAGCATTGCCAGCCCCATAGGGGTGCAATATTTGTAGAAAAAGCAACAATAAGAAGACAAAACCCCGTAGGGGTGACATGTATCATTCGCATGCATCCTTAACGACATAACCATTACGGGGCTTAATCCACTTAAATCTTTTCTCTACCGGCATTTTACCCTACGGGCAATGTCGTTCAATTAAGCATTACCAGCCCCATAGGGGCGCAATATTTGTAGAAAAAGCAACAATAAGAAGACAAAACCCCGTAGGGGTGACATGTATTCCATAGTTGACGGAGATGATCGGACGCAAGTCATGGCCGTCTGTCGCTAGCTGATACCAACCATCAAAAATTTGAGATACAACCCTGTAACCTTTTCCTAAGCAGCAGTGTGAATGATGTAAGTAATATGCACAATTGTGTAACAGGCAGCCGGGTAATTCATTACACCTTTGCATTGTGCTGGTCAATTAAGTTTTTTCATACAGTAGTTAGTTTGGTGAGGGCTCCCTGCGGGGAGCTTTCTTTTCTTTCTCAAAAAAATACCGGCAGCAACAAAATAAATCAATAACAAAATTAAATTAAAGGATTATGAAAGTTTTTACAGTCATGGCATTCGCTATCACATTATTTGCGGGCAAAGCATCTGCCCAGCATGCAGCCGGTTCGCCCTATGTTAATTTAGGCGTAAAAGGAGGGTTAAACATATACAATATTAACAACGACAACAATTCAACCTATGATACAAAGGCAGGTTTTAACCTGGGGCTTATAGGGCATATACACCTTGCAAAACAAATAGCCCTGCAGCCGGAAGCATATTACTCACTGCAGGGTGCCAAATTTACCGTGCTGGGTGCAGATACAAAAATCAACCTGAGTTATATCAATGTGCCGGTATTGATACAATATATGTTTGATAATGGTTTCAGGCTGCAGGCCGGTCCGCAGGTGGGCTTCCTCATCCATGCAGAATCCAAAACAGGCAGCAGTAAAGTGAGTATTATGAATGATCTTAAAAAGGTTGATTTTGCCCTCAGTGCAGGTATCGGTTATGTACACCCGCCATCAGGTTTTGGTATAGATGCCAGGTATAATTTTGGCCTCAGTGATATTAATAAAAACAGCAGTACCAAATCCACCAACCAGGGCTTTCAGCTGGGCTTGTTCTTCCTGTTCAACCATCAATAACAATACCATCCCTGGTAATAAACAGGCATTATGAAAAAAATAATATCATTCCTGCTGCTGGCAATTATGCTGGCAGCTTGTACAAAGAATATGGTTACAGGCCGTAAACAGCTGAGCCTTGTTTCTGAAACAGAACTGCAAACACTTGCCCAGCAGGAATACAGGGCTTTCTTAAGCACCAATACGGTAGTAAATACCGGTGCCAGTAAAGATGCTGAAATGGTGCGCCGTGCCGGTAACCGTATAGCTGCTGCCATAAAAAGCTATTACGACAGTAAGGGGCTGCCCGCAGTGCTGGAAGGATACCAGTGGGAGTTTAACCTGGTGAGCAATGCCGAAGCCAACGCATGGTGTATGCCCGGTGGCAAAGTAGTGGTATACTCGGGTTTGCTGCCGCTTACACAAAATGAAGCAGGACTTGCCATTGTACTGGGGCATGAAATTGCCCATGCTATTGCCCAGCATGGAAGCGAAAGAATGAGCCAGGGTTTGCTGCAGCAACTGGGAGGCACAGCATTGCAAATAGCACTGGCCAATAAGCCGGCTGAAACGCAGAACATTTTTTTAAGTGCCTATGGCATTGGCACAACACTGGGTGCTACCCTGCCCTTTTCCCGCAAGGCAGAAACGGAAGCCGACAAATACGGATTGTATTTTGCTGCGATGGCAGGCTATAATCCGCAGGAAGCAATACCATTCTGGGAGAGAATGGCTGCCAGCGGCGGGGCAAAACCACCGGCTTTTTTAAGCAGTCATCCATCAGATGCTTCCAGGATAGCCAGCATTAAAGCCAATATGAGTGAAGCACTGAAATACTATAAACCCATAAGAAAATAATACCCGCAGCATTTTTATCAACTCAAATAATTAAAAAATACAATGAAAAAGAATATTGCCATCATAGCGCTTGCAGCGCTTACCGCCCTGGCTGGCACAGGCTGTAAAACGATGAACAAAACACAAAAAGGTGCTGTAATAGGCACTGCGGGCGGTGCAGCAGCAGGTGCTGTTATTGGAAGAGTAGCCGGCAATACTGCCCTGGGTACGGTAATAGGTGCTGTAGTGGGTGGCGTTACGGGTGCGGTGATTGGCCGGCAGATGGATAAACAGGCTGAGGAAATGAAAAAAGACATTCCTGATGCAAACATTGAAAGAGTGGGTGAAGGAATTGTGATTGAGTTCAACAACAAGATACTGTTTGGCTACGACCAGTCCAGCCTTTCGGCAGATGCTGCCATGAATCTTGATAAACTGGTGGTGATTCTTAAAAAGTACCCGGATACAGATATTGAAGTACAGGGGCATACCGACAGTAAGGGATCGGCCAGTTATAACATGTCATTGTCGCAGCGCAGGGCCGAATCAGTATCCAATTATTTGTCGGCCAATGGCATTAACCTTTCGAGACTTACCATTAAGGGATTCGGCGAAACTGCACCCAAATATGAAAACTCAACAACGGCAGGCCAGGCTCAAAACAGGCGTGGAGAATTTATCATTACGGCCAATGAAAAAATGAAAGCGGATGCAGCAAAGGCAGATGCCAGGGGTAAATGATACCAGTTTGTGACGATACAATCAGTCATTGACATGACTGCTGTCATTTTCCCGGCGTTTATTTAGCTTTAATTTTCCGCCTGTAAAATATTTATCCATGCTGCAAGCTTCTGGCCGGTTACTATTGCTTACGCTGCTGCTGTATGCCTGTAAAACCAAGGACATTACCGTACACCCGGCAGCAGAAAAAATCACAGAATCGGTATATGCTACCGGCATACTGAAAACAAAGAATCAATACCAGGTTTTTTCTGTGGTAAACGGCCTGGTGGCTGAGGTATTTGTTGCAGAAGGTGACACTGTTAAAAAAGGCGATGCCATCATCCGCCTTACCAGTACAGGCGCTCAATTGAATACTGAAAATGCAGCCCTGGCTGCCGATTATGCCTCAGTGGCTGCCAATGCCGAAAAACTGAATGAACTTAAAATTGCTGTTGACCTTGCCCAAAGCAGGATGCAAAGTGATGCATCTCTGCTGGAGCGGCAGCAAAACCTGTGGGCAGCGGGCATTGGAAGCCGCAACGAACTGGACCAGCGGGAACTGGCCGGTAAAACCTCGGCCAACGCATACTCGGCTGCAAAGCTTCGTTACGCACAACTGCAAAAGCAAATCAGTTTTCAGCAAAAACAATCGCAAAACAATTTACAGATTTCAAAGACCACTGCCGCCGATTACACCATCAAAAGTGAAACAACCGGTAAAGTGTACAGCCTTTTAAAAGAAAAGGGCGAAATGGTGAATACCCAAAGCCCGGTAGCCCTTATTGGCGATGCGGATGCATTTACCCTTGAGCTGCAGGTGGATGAGTACGATATTTCCAGGATCATGCCGGGGCAAAAATTAGTACTGAATATGGACAGTTACAAAGGTGAAGTGTTTGAAGCCGTTATAGAAAAAATAAACCCGCTGATGAATGAGCGGTCCAGGTCTTTTACCATAGAAGCTGTTTTTACTAAAAAGCCACCGGTGCTGTATCCTAATCTTACCTGCGAGGCCAATATACTGATACAGGAAAAAGAAAAGGCGATTACCATCCCGAGAAGCTACCTGATGGAAGGTGATTTTGTACTGCTGAAAAATAAAGAGAAAAAAAAGGTAACTACCGGGCTGAAAGACTACCAGAAAGTGGAGATACTCAGCGGCCTCACCATCAATGATGTTATCCTCAAACCGGAGCTATGAATATTAAACTCATACTCAGCATCTCCTGGTCGCTGCTGAAAGCACGGTGGAAACAAACCCTGGTAGCTGCAGCAGGGGTTACCTTCAGCATTACCATGTTTATCGCCCTGCTCGGCTTTATGGCCGGGCTGAATGATTTGCTCGACAACCTCATCCTCAACCGCACACCGCATATACGGCTGTACAACGAGATAAAGGCTGGTGAACACCAACCCATGAATGCCATTGACACCGGCAGCCACCAGCACCACTTCATCCGGTCGGTTAAAGCCGGCCTAAGCAGGCAGGAATTGTACAACAGCAAGGCCATTATGCAAACCCTGGAGCAGGATACAAGGGTACTGGGCATTGCGCCAAAAATCACGGCACAGGTATTTTTTTCGGCTGGCACCATTGATATCACCGGTATTGTAACCGGTATTGATGAACAGGCAGAAAGCAGGCTGTTCCATTTTAGCGATTACATCATTGCCGGTTCAGCAACTGATTTAAGCAGGCTCACCAACAGCATCATACTGGGCCGTGGATTAGCAGAAAAATTGCTGGCGGTACCCGGTGATGTGGTGCAGCTTACCACAGTCGGCGGCGAAAGATTTTCGCTGAAAGTGGTAGGGTATTTTCAATCGGGCATGCAGGAAATTGACAAGACCCAAAGTTTTGCATCCATGGCTACTGTAAGAAAGCTGCTGGGCAAACCCGGCAATTACATTACCGATATACAGGTAAAACTGAATGACCTTACAATGGCACCTGCCCTGGCAAAAGAATACAGGCAGCTGTTTAACACCGATGCAGAGGATATACAAACAGCCAACTCGCAGTTTGAAACCGGCAGCTCCATCCGCACACTCATATCCTATGCCGTAGGTATTACCCTGCTGATAGTGGCAGGATTTGGCATTTACAATATTTTAAACATGATGATATATGAAAAAATGGATTCCATCGCCATATTAAAAGCCACCGGTTTTTCGGGCAGGGATGTAAAGCGAATTTTTTTGCTGATTGCACTCAGTATCGGTTTTTTTGGCGGGCTCACCGGTTTGCTTTTGGGCTTTGGCTTGTCTGCCCTGATTGACCAGGTACCATTCAATACCGCATCGCTGCCCACCATCAAAACTTACCCGGTGAGTTATCAACCATTTTTTTATATCACTGCTGCCATCTTTTCCCTTGCTACCACCTGGCTCGCCGGATGGTTCCCTTCCCGTAAGGCCAGCAAGGTAGATCCTGTAGTCATCATCAGAGGTAAGTAATATGAGCAATATCATACTGGAAGCAAAAAATATCAATAAGGATTTTCACGACCCGGTTAAAGTAAGGGTATTGAGTGATATTAATTTTTCCATCAACAAAGGCGATTTTGTTTCGGTTACCGGCAAATCAGGTTGCGGTAAATCCACACTGCTTTATATACTGTCTACCATGGATACCGATTATGAAGGCGAACTGCTGATTGACGGAGAACTGATGCGCAATAAAAAAGAAGCGGAGCTGGCAAGGGTACGCAACGAAAAAATTGGTTTTGTGTTCCAGTTTCATTACCTGCTCAATGAATTCTCCGTATTGAGGAATGTGATGCTGCCGGGGCTTAAACTGAAGCAATACACAGATGCGGAAGTGGAGCACAGGGCCATGGAAAAGCTGAAAATACTGGGCATTGAACAACTGGCACTCAAAAGGGCCAACCTGGTATCAGGGGGTGAAAAACAACGGGTAGCTATAGCCCGGGCACTCATCAACGATCCGTTTATCATTATGGGTGATGAACCCACCGGCAACCTGGATAAAAAAAACAGTGAAGTGGTATTTGATATTTTTAAAAAACTGGCTGAAGAACTCAGGCAAACCCTGCTGATTGTTACCCACGACCAGGCTTTTGCCGAGCGTACCCACCGCATCATTGTAATGGAAGATGGTAAAATCATCAGCAGGGTTTGCCTGAGTTCTTCAGCCAGTTTTTTAAAAATATCAAATACCACTTCACTGTTTTTTTTATCCAGGTTGCCGGTGGGTTC
>JANMIG010000073.1:0-14100 GCA_031375675.1 Chitinophagales bacterium | reverse complement strand
TTCTGTCAATAGTGAATGTCGAAAAAAGCTGGACGGGAGCTATTATAAACTGGGGAATTATTCTTCATCAATATTTAGTTATCTTTAATACCAGGTGCAGGCTCTAAAACTATGTTTACACAATCTGGTTTACAGTCTCCTTCCAAAGTACCAGGAAGTACTTATTTACCCCGGCTTGGTACTAAATAAGTACAAAAAAGTACTTCTGAAGGCCAATAATCCTTTGCCCGGCCCTTAAGGGCCGGGCAAAGGAAAACAAAAAACCCCGCATTGCTGCGGGGCTGTATTTTAATGAGGCAGGTACAATCAATCCTCTGCGTCTCTTTCTTTCTTTTTGGCTTTTTGTGTTTTGGGGGTGAACATGATCATCATCCGCTTGCCTTCCAGTTTTGGCAGGGCTTCCGGCTGACCATATTCGGCAAGGCGCTCTGCAAATTTTAACAGCAGCAGCTCTCCCCTTTCTTTAAACATAATGGCACGGCCCTTAAACTGCACATAGGCTTTTACCTTGTTGCCGTCCTTTAAAAACCCTTCGGCATGGCGGCTTTTGAAGTCAAAGTCATGATCATCAGTACCCGGCGTAAAGCGGATCTCTTTTACCTCACTGGTTTTTGCCTTGGCCTTCATCTCCTTTTCCTTCTTCTTCTTATCGTACAAAAACTTGTTGTAGTCGATAATTTTACAAACGGGCGGCACAGCTGCCGGAGAAATTTCAACCAGGTCAAGCTCCTGTGCCTGCGCCATTTTGAGCGCTTCGCTGGTAGGGTATACCCCCACCGTTACGTTTTCGCCCACAAGGCGTACTTCCGGCACACGTATCATGTGATTGGTGCGGTGTTCCTGTTGTTGCTCTTTTCTAAAGCGGGGATTAAAAGCCCCTCTCGGTTGTCTGGGTGGAAATGCCATATCTTGTTGTTTGCCCTGAACCCTGTGGGCCTGTGTTTTTAATTTTTAATGATTAAATTTTTATTGTTTGGGTTCATCAATTATTCTGCTCTTCTTTCCGCAATCTCTGCACGCAGCTCTTCAATAAAAGTGGCTGCATCCTTAGCGCCTAAGTCGCCCTTGCCCTGCCTGCGTACCGATGCCTTCCCTTCGTTCATCTCTTTTTCGCCTATTACCAGCATGTACGGCACTTTTGCCAGCTCGGTATCCCTTATCTTTTTGCCTATCTTTTCGTTCCGGTCGTCAATCTCTGCACGAATATCAGCTTTTTTCAGCGAATCTAAAAGCTTATTTGCATAATCCATAAACTTATCGCTGATGGGCAGTATTTTAACCTGCAGCGGCGCCAGCCATGCGGGGAACTTGCCGGCATAATGCTCCAGCAAAAAGCCGATGAACCGCTCATGCGTACCCAGCGGTGCCCGGTGAATGATCAGGGGCGTATCGGTGGTATTTTCCTGCGTGGTGTACTCCAGCTTAAAGCTGCGGCCCTGCGAAAAATCCACCTGGTTGGTGGCCAGTGTAAATTCCCGGCCAATGATGCTGTAAATCTGCACATCTATCTTGGGGCCGTAAAATGCCGCTTCGTCCTGTACTTCTACAAAGGGAATGCCGGCTTCCATCAGCACATTCCGCACCATGGATTCCGTTTCCTTCCAAAGCTCCGGCTCATTTACATACTTTACGCCCAGCTTTTCGGGTGAGTGCAGCGACAGGCGCATAACATATTTATCAATACCAAATATCTTAAAATACTTGAGGTACATATCATTTACCGCCCTGAACTCCTGGTTAAACTGTTCTTTGGTGCAGTAAATATGTGCATCATTCATGTGCAGGCTGCGTACCCGCATCAGGCCAAACAGCTCCCCGCTCTGCTCATAGCGGTACACAGTACCATATTCCGCTATGCGGTAAGGCAGGTCACGGTAACTTTTGGGCAGGGCCGCAAACACTTTGTGGTGGTGCGGACAGTTCATCGACCTCAGGTAATATTTTTCCCCATCCATTTCCATGGGCGGGTACATACTGTCGGCATAATAAGGCAGGTGACCACTGGTAATGTACATGCTCTCCTTGGCTATATGCGGCGTTACCACCCGCTTGTAGCCTGCCTCCTGCTCTGTTTCCTTGGCCAGCTTTTCCAGCTCTTCAATAATAATGGTGCCATTGGGCAGCCACAGCGGCAGGCCCTGGCCTACATCCTCATCCATGCTGAAAATGGCCAGTTCCTTACCCAGCTTGCGGTGATCCCTTTTTTTGGCTTCTTCCACCATGGCCAGGTATTCATCCAGCTCCTTTTGTGCAGGAAAGGTTACGCCATACACACGGGTAAGCACTTTATTCTTTTCATCGCCCTTCCAGTAAGCACCGGAAACGCTGGTAAGCTTGATGGCTTTTATAAAACTGGTGCTGGGGATATGCGGCCCGCGGCACAAATCGGTAAAGCCGCCCTGGGTATAAAAAGTGATTTCACCATCAGTAAGATTCTGCAGCAGGTCCAGCTTGTATTCATCGCCTTTTTGGGTAAAATAATCCACCGCATCTGCCTTGGAAATTTCTTTGCGTTCATACACACTGTTCTGCTTTGCCAGTTCATTCATCTTTTTTTCCAGCACGGCCAGGTCATCTTCGGTCAGCTGCCTGTCGCCCAGGTCCATATCATAATAAAAGCCCTGTGCTTTTTCCAGTGCCGGGCCTACCCAGAACTTTACACCCGGGTACATGCTTTCCACCGCCTCAGCCATCAGGTGAGCACTGCTGTGCCAGAATGTGAGCTTGCCATCTGTATCGTCCCAGGTGAGCAATTTTAAAGAAGCGTCTTCATGGATGGGCCGGGTAGCATCCCATACCTGCCCATTGATACTGGCTGCCAGTACTTTTCTTGCTAATCCCTCGCTGATGGATTTTGCCACGCCCAATGCCGAAACACCGGCTTCATATTCCCTTACTGCACCATCTGGTAATGTAATTTTTATCATTCTTGGTCCTTTCTTATCTGATTTGGCTGCAAATTTAACGAAGTATTAGCTATTGGCTTTATAAAGATTACATCAATTTGCATCTTATTGCTGAAATTTGCAGTGTAAAGTAGAAACAGGGTGCATTTTAAATTTTGGCATATCGTTCTGGTTGTGGTCGGTGAAGACACCGACCACGGCTGTCAGCCTTGGCTGATGACCCCACCAAACAGCTAAAAATTTGTAATGCGCCCAACAAATAGTGTAAAACGGCATCCTGTTTTTTGTACTTTTATCACAGGAAAATATGCTGTTGACAAACAAAGTGTATTTGATTGATATAAAACGTATGTGTAACAATAAAATAATGAGGAAAATGAAAAATATTTTACCGCTATTTTTTTTGCTGGCGCTTGCAAAACCTGCATCAGCACAGGATTTTACCGGGCAATGGAAGGGTTCTTTTATTGACAAATCCTCCGCCTTTATGAGCTTTGGTGGCCAAAGCTGCGAATATGTACTGGAACTGGAATGTGATGGCACTAAGGTTACCGGCTTTTCTTATACCTACTTTAACGAAAGCGGTAAAAGATATTTTACCATCTGCAGGTTAAAAGGTTATTTAAACAAAGGCAGCAAGTACGTGGAAGTGACTGAAGTGGAACGTACCAAAACCAATGTTCCAGTTGAAATACGCAACTGTTTCCAGATACACAAGCTTACTTTTTTTAAACAGGGCAATAAGGAAATACTGCAGGGCAGCTGGGTACCTGCCCCCAACCAGCAGGGCGACTGCGGCTATGGCACAACTGCACTTAACCGCAGGGTGATGCAGCAGTCATTTCCTTCGTACAATAAAACCACCAGCAGGGCTACACAAAACAACCTTGCCAAAAAATTGCCTGATTTGAGGGACAAAAACAAGACTTCACAGCCTGCTGCAAAGAACGAATCCAGGGCGAAGAAAGATACGCCGCTATTGAAAAAAGAAAATACAGTAGCAGTTGAAACGCCAAAAACCGACCCTAAAATAGTGGTACCGCCGGTTATTAAGAAAGATCCGGTTCCGGTTACAAAACCTGAAGTAAAGTTTACCCAGCGTAACAACAGCCTGCTTAAAACCATTGAAGTGGAGAACGAAACCTTCAGGGTTGACCTGTACGATAATGGAGAGATTGACGGCGATACCATTTCACTAATGTACAATGGCAGAACGCTGCTTTCCAATAAACGCCTGAGCGACAGAGCCATCAGCCTTACTTTAACTGCCGAAAAAGATCAGCAGGTGAATGAACTGGTGATGTATGCTGAAAATTTAGGTTCGATACCACCCAATACAGCACTAATGGTGGTTACAGACGGTAATAACCGGTATGAAGTGCGCATTACTTCTGATACACAAAAAAATGGTGCTATCCGGTTTGTACACAAGCCGCATACACAATAAACCACTGTAGTTTTCCGTTAAAAAGGGGTAAAATCAAATTCAGATGAAAAAAACATTTACCTTCTTTGGAATCATTGCTGTGTGCATTTCAGGTATTTCGGTTAGTTCCTGCAAAAAAAGCGACCCGGCTGTGGCCAGGCCAAAAGAACAACTGATTACCGGCAAGTGGAGTATTAACAGGGTGCAGTTGAAAGGCTACCTGAGTGGTGCCCTTATTAAAGACAGCATCATACCGAATGACCCCAAGCCCGAAAATTTCGTGAAATTTGACGGTGCAGGTGGTGTGGAATACCGCTTCAACAAACCTGCGTCCGACTTTGGCACTTACAGCTTTGTGGGTACATCAGATTCAGTAGTTGCGGTGATTGGGGGTGTTACTTACAAGTGGAAGAACCTGCTGCTGACCGAAACCAATTTTAATGTAGTGACCACTACCCCTTTTTCGATGGTACCGGGTTCTACTGTGGATACCTACCAGGTTTTTGTACGCTGATTCAGCTGTTGGTTTACCATTAACAGATAATACCAATTACACATACGAATTAGTCCAACTGTTTGTGGTGTAATGCCTACCTGCTTTGGATTAGCTTAGAAATGATTGGACTATTTAATAAGTAGCGTCGGTATAATTTCTCACTAAAATATTGTAATGCCAGACCCTGCCAATGCGGGGTTTGGTTTTTTGCGTTTACGGCAGGGTTACCCTTGTATCATGGCAATAAACTCATCAAAAAGATAGCGGCTGTCGTGCGGGCCGGGTGTGGCTTCGGGGTGATACTGTACTGAAAAGGCTTTTTTGCCTTTGATGCGGATGCCCTCAATACTGTTATCATTCAGGTTAACATGGGTAATCTCTACATCCGGGTTGGCCCTTACAGCTTCTTCACTAATGCCAAAACCATGATTTTGAGTGGTGATTTCACTTTTACCAGAAATGATATTTTTTACCGGGTGGTTCAATCCCCTGTGGCCATGGTGCATTTTAAAAGTGCTGATGCCATTGGCCAGGGCAAGCAGCTGGTGCCCGAGGCAAATACCAAAAACGGGCTTATCCGCCGCCAGTATTCTTTTAATGGTGTCCACGGCATAGCCCATAGGTGCCGGGTCGCCAGGCCCATTGCTGATAAAATAGCCATTGGGTGCAAACTGCTCCAGCTCCTCAAAACTGGTTTTGGCGTTGTGTACTTTTATATAAGCCCCTCTTTCTACCAGGCAGTTGAGTATATTTTTTTTGATGCCAAAATCAAGTACAGCTACACGGATGCTGCTGCCCTCATCACCCAGGCAATAAGCTTCGGTGGTGCTCACTGCGGAGGCCAGCTCCAGGCCGTCCATAGAAGGCACTGCATCCAGTTCGGCTTTCAGCAGCTCCATGCTGGTTCCTTCTGATGAAATGATACAGTTCATGGCACCATTGCGGCGGATATGCTCCACCAATGCACGGGTATCCACCGCATCAATGGCCACAATCTGCTCCTGTTCAAAATATTCCTGCAGGGATTTTTGAGCCATAAAACGGCTGAACTTCTCTTCCAGGTTACGGCCAATCACCGCTTTCACTTTTACACTGCTGCTTTCCACATCAGTTAAGTTAACCCCGTAATTTCCTGTATGCACCGTGTTCATAATCAGCACCTGTCCAAAATAGCTGGGGTCGGTAAATACTTCCTGGTAGCCGGTCATACCGGTATTAAAGCAAATTTCGCCTGTAGCAGTACCAATTTTACCAAAGGCCCTGCCTTCAAAACTGGTTCCGTCTTTTAAAATGAGTACCGCAGATGGGGATGATGTGAAAGACATTATTTTCAGAAAGTTTTGCAAAGAAACGTAAATGCAGCTATGCAGGCAAATTTTTAATTTATGGCTGAATGGAGATTACAGGCCCGGGATCAATTACTGCGTTCCATCCAGTCCTTCTCTTTGGGCAAAGTGAGTGCCTGCAGCATCGCTGTGATGAATAAGGCGGCGATATTGCTTACAATCAGGTAATGGCTGTATACATGGTAACTGGTCACTTCATCGCTCCAGGTGCTGAACAGCCGGAACAAATCCTTTATATAAAAAAACAGGGTGCCCAGTATAGCAGCTGCCGATATGATGTAAGAAATCAACCTGACTGCTGCTGATGAATGATTTTTGATGCGTTTAAAAAATACAGCCCATGCAAAGAAAAATATAAAGGCCGGCAAGGACAGGATGGTAAACACAAAAGATTTTTCAAAAAACGGCAACCTGTCCAGCCCGGCTGCAAAATATTTTAACACCAGGTAAATAAGGGCCATCAGGCCAAAAAAGGCGAGAATGGAGAGCATCAATGTCACCATCAGCCCGGCAATGCTATCGAATTTGCGCATGGGTGCAAGTTCCTGCTTTTTTGCAAGAAATAACCAGTTTTTTGTACCGTTCTTCAGCTTGTTTAAAAATAACTGAGGTTGGTTTTGGGTGAAAGCGCCAGCAGCGTTTCGTACATCAGCTTTACCGTATTTTCAATATCGCTTTTGTGCAGCATTTCCACCGGGGTGTGCATATAGCGCAGCGGTATGGAAATAAGCACCGAAGGGCAGCCATCATTGGCATATGCAAAGGAATCTGTATCAGTTCCAGTACTGCGGCTTACAGTACGCAGTTGTACGGGTATTTTATTTTTCTCCGCAGTGTTTTGTACAATATCCAGCAGCTTATTGTGTACCGCCGGGCCAAAAGCCAGCGAAGGGCCTTTGCCGCAGGCACATTCCCCTTCAATTATTTTATTGATCATGGGTGTGGTGGTATCATGGGTTACATCCGTTACAATGGCAATATCCGGCTTTATCCTGCGGGCAATCATTTCTGCGCCACGCAGGCCAATTTCTTCCTGCACAGCATTTACCACATACAGGCCATAAGGCAGTTTCTTTTTATTTTCTTTCAGCAGCCTGGCTACTTCTGCAATCATAAATCCGCCAATGCGGTTATCAAAAGCACGGCCTATCAGGTAGTCGTGTGCCAGTTCCTCGTACCCATCCTCATAAGTGGCCACAGCTCCAATATGTATGCCCAGTGCTTCCACTTCCTTCTTATTCCTTGCGCCGCAATCCAGGAACAGGTTATCTACCCTGGGTTGTGTTTCCTTGGCATCGGTATTACCCATACGGGTGTGAATGGCCGGCCAGCCAAATACAGCTTTTACCGGGCCCTTTTTACCATGTATCCAAACCCGCTTGGCCGGTGCCACCTGGTGATCCACTCCCCCATTGCGTTTTAAATAGATGAGGCCCTCGGGTGTAATGTAATTTACAAACCAGCTTATTTCATCCGCATGTGCCTCAATCACCACTTTAAAAGCAGCACCCGGGTTCACAATGGCAGCCGCAGAGCCATAAGGATCCGTAAAAAAGCTATCGGTATATTGTTTGATATAATCCAGCCAGATTTTTTGGCCCCCGCTTTCAAAACCGGTGGGAGAAGCCGTGTTGATATACTTTTCTAAAAAATCATAAGAAGCCTGTCCGATAATACTTTTTGCAGCCTTAGTCTTTGCCATTTACTTATTTATTTATAATGAAACTACAACAAAAATAACTAAATACTCACCAAACCTGTAAACAGGGCCGATAAAATCATCAATCCATCCACCAGGAAAAAATAAAAAAAATAATTGCGGTAAAGCTGCGGGGCCCGGTATAAAATGACAGCAGCAAACTGCACCATGGCAAATGCAAGCAGCAGGTAAAGGGAAGGGATGAATGAAAAAAGCAATATAGTGAATACACCAAATGCAACCACAAGCAGGTAAAACAGCAGGCCGGCTGCCCGTGGGCTGATATCGGTTGCCAGGCTGTGCAAGCCTTTTGTTTTATCCACCGCCACATCCCGCAGGTCGAAAATGAGGCAGAGCTGCAGCATAAAACAAAAACGGTGTGCAAAAAAAATACCGGCCTCCTTATCCAGAACACAGCCGGATTGCTTCAGCGGCAGCAAAACGGTTACATAGGTCCAGGTAAGGGCCAGCAGCAATGTTTTTAAAAACCCGGCTGTACGTATTTTTTCTAGAAAATGAACTGGCATTAACGGCATTGAATACAGTGCCGCAGCTGCAAAGGATATGGCCACCCAGGGCAGCAAGGGCTGCAGGTGCAGCAGGCAGTACACAATTACTAAGGCAGACAGCAGGATAAACAATACCGCATCAATATTGGCGCTGAGTACATTTTTAACTGAGCCGGCACCCTTTACAAATAACACTCCTGCCAGCAGGTGAAAATTATAACTGCACAAGGTTGCAGAGAATACAAAAAGATAAAATAAGGGATTGTGTTGTTTACAGGGCAGTAAACTGATGGTTTGATGACATAGGGCTACAGCACATAATCCTGCAAAAATGCTGTGGGAAAAAATAAAATTGAGAAGTTTCAATTTCTGCAGCCGGTAATCAGCACAGGGGTTGCTGTGCGGATGATATTACTTTTATTTTTGGCAAAATCGGTTACATACAATTCATAAAATGCAGTATCGGTACGTGGTGTGGCAGACCCGCCCTGTTTGCATTGGATGTAATCGAACAAATTGATAACAATATCCGCTTCAAATTTTTTGGTACCGGCAGTTTGTATATCCGGTAAAAAGGCAGAATCCAGCTTATTGCGCAAAATGTTTTTAATGTATATCCTGGAAGTATCGCTCCCGGGTTTAAAGCCAATATCACCCTCGGCATCAGTTACCCGGATGGTGAGTATGGGAGCTGCATTGAAATTCAGGTTATTACTTGCCGTAATATCAGGAGAAATCGATTTAAAGGATATCTGCGGTGCAGTGGTAAACTTATTCTTTTTACAGGCCATTAAAGCCGTTACTGCTGCAATTATTATCAGAATCTTACGCATCTTTGTGAATTATACGTCAAATTTAACGATAGAAATTGAATAGTACTGTTAAAAATAACGGTCCCGGGCATAAAATTTTTTCTGCTACTGCCCAAAGCTTCCTGCCACTGGCACTGGAAATATTTCAATTTCAGTACGAATACAATCCCGTTTACCAGCAATACTGCAGGCTGGTACACTGCGATGCAGCGGCTGTAAACACCCTGGAACAGATACCCTTTTTGCCCATATCCCTGTTTAAAACACATACAATAAAAACAGGCAGCTTTGATACCGAACTGTGTTTTGAAAGCAGCGGCACCACTGCCACCACCCCCAGCAGGCATTATGTAAAGGATGCCGCATTGTACCGGCAATCTTTTGAAACAGCATTTGAAAAATTTTACGGGCAGCCCCAAAACTGGTGCATCATCGGCCTGCTGCCATCTTATATTGAAAACGGTCGTTCCTCATTGGTGTATATGGTTGACCGGCTGATAAAAAAAAGCAACCATCCCCTGGGTAATTTTTACCTGTACGATACGGAGCAACTGCACAAAATACTCATGCACAACGAAATACTGCGGCAGCCTACCCTGCTGATTGGTGTTACCTATGCATTGCTCGATTTTGCGGCAGCTTACCCCATGCAGTTGCGGTATACCACCGTAATGGAAACCGGTGGCATGAAAGGACGCAAAGAAGAGCTTACCCGCATGCAGGTGCATGAAACATTGCAACAGCAGCTTGGATTACCGGTAATACATTCTGAGTATGGAATGACGGAACTGCTGTCGCAGGCCTACTCAAAAGGCAATGGCTTTTTTCACTGCCCGCCATGGATGAAAGTTGTACTGCGCAGCGACGATGATCCTTTTTCGGTGATGTTACAGCCGGCTAAAGAGGAAAAAGTTAAAGATGGTTTGATCAATATCATTGACCTGTGCAACATACACAGTTGCAGTTTTATAGCCACAGAAGACAGGGGCAGGCTTTTGCCCGGTGGTGTTTTTGAAGTACTGGGCAGGGCCGACAACAGCGAAATGAGAGGCTGCAGCCTTTTGGCTGTTTAACGAAAAGAGCCGGCAGCACATGATTAACGGTAACGTTATACAAAACAAAAAAATGAAAAGAATAAAAATATTTGCCACTGCCATCAGCCTCCTGTTTTTTACCGGCGCTGCGGCACAATCACTCACTGTTTATTATACTCCTGTAAAAAAACCTGTTTACTCATGGGCAGAATATTACAATTATTTTGATCCTGAAACACTGGCCAATGACATGGCTGATTTACTGGAGCAGGCCACGGGCAAAAAAACCAACGCAGTTGCTTATGATGGCAAAGCAACGAATGGCATCTTTCTGCTGCTGGACAGTGCCGGCAAATATTCTGCCAACGAAGCTGCCATTATTGATTGCAATGGCAGCAACAGGTTGCGGATAACTGCCCGCTATGCCACAGGATTATCGTATGGCTTATACACTTATTTAGACAGGCTGGGTTTCAGGTTTTACCTGCCGGGAACTGAATGGACGATAGTGCCAAAGTTATCCTCCGCCTTTTTAAAACCCATCAACAGGGCGGAATGGAAACCCTGGTTCAGGCAGCGTTTCTGCAGTATGTCGGGCGGCATGCCTGCTGTAAAAAATTTAGACGATAACCGGCAGGCTGCCATCGACTGGTTTAAATGGTACCGGCGGAACAGAATGGGCAGCGAATACATGGGCGTTGGCGGGCATATAGGCGAATTGTTCAATATGGAACACCAGAAGGAAATTGAAAAGGACCCTACCATACTTGCGCCTGAAGATGGCATTAACCGCAGGTACAGCGCATCTGCCAAGCTCGACCCCATGAACAGCAAGGGTGTCAATATGTTTTCCAACTGGATTGTGGAGCAATACAAAATCAACAGCAAAAGCACTCCTTCTTACCTGCCCAGGCAGGGGTTTCAATCGGTTGACCCCGGCGACGGGCTGGGATATTGCCATACGCCTGAATGCGAAAAAAAATTTAAAACAGTATCTGATCAGGTATTTTACATGGCCAACATTGCGGCTAAAAAAATAAAGGCGGCTTACCCCGGCGCAGGCGTAAGCCTGTACGCTTATACAGAGCGAACCGATACCCCATCAGTAAAAATAGACCCGAATGTGCATGTTGAAGTTGTAGCCAGTGCATTTCATAATGTGGCCACTCCTGCTGCCCTGGTAAAAAGATGGCTAAAAAAAACCAGCAACCTCAGTATTTATGATTACATCAACCTGGGTGTTTGGAGCAGAGAAGAACCATTTTTTAACCTTGACAGCTATTTGAAATACCTGAATTATATCAAGACCCTAAAAATTGACGGATTTACTTTTGAAGCTGCCCCTGCAAAGTTTTCGTCTGCAATTTTGCAGTATTTCATTTTAAGGTACCTGAGCGAACCTTATGCAGATGTACAGAAGGAATTTGAAAGCTTTTGCCGCAACTGCTTTGGCAATGCTGCTGCGCCAGTGGCCAGTCTGATGAAGGAGTGGTATTTTTCAAACGTAAAACTGGGCACTAATTACGACCAGCCTACTTTTCATGAAGATGAGCTGGGGCGGTTTTTTAAATACCTGCAGCAGGCAGGCAGCGCTGATAACAGCAAAGCAGTACAATCAAGGCTGAATGAGCTGAAAGCATATACTGTTTATCTTACAAAACATTTTGAATTCTGCAATGACATACAAAAGGCAGACGCAATGAAGAGAACACCCGGGCTGCGTAAGCAAAATGCAGAAGCTATACTAAACTACACCTGGGGACTGTACAACAACAAGATCTTTCACAATACGCAACTGAATGATGTAATGCGCTCCTACTTCCCCGATGATGCAGCTTTTACGGAACGGTGGAATTATTATTCAAGTACTGTATTTAAAGGCATTACACGGCCCTTATCTTCAGCTATTGATAATGAATACAAACAGGCACTTGCTGCTTACCTGCCCAAAGCCACCCCTGACTTTCCTGTTACCGATGCCTTTCTTGAAAAAACAGCCCAACTTAGTCCTGACAGTATAAAGCTGCGGCTGTTTGACGAGGATGCATTTGCCTACTTCAGGTATTCACTGGAAGTATACTGTCCGGCTCCGGGAAAGTTTACGGTACTGTATGATGCCGGGAAAAGTAAAAGGCCAAACAGCAAAATGCCTTCCAGTGGCTTTATTTCAATAATGAACAAAGATTACAGTTATATCTCGGAAGAATACATACAGCCGGAAAAACAAAAAGGTGTACTTAGTTTTAACCTGCCCAAAAAAGGTCATTACCTGCTTACGCTGGCACAAAATAATTCAACAGCCATTTCATTTACTGTTGTACCGGGCAACAGCCTGTTGTACGTTAATAAAAAAACCATACCAATGAATGCCATTATGCTGCTGGATGAGCCGGGTAATAAGTACAATACAAACCAGTACCTGGCAGTGTATGTACCAGCCGGCAGCGACAGTGTTTATTATAACATGATTTGCCTTGAATGCAACAATTACGTAAAATTGTACAATTCGTCAGGTAAGCTGATGCCGTTAAACACACAGCAATCGTCAATTCATATCAGTGCTAAAACTACAGCAGCCGAAAAGAATAATTTTATCTATTTAACAAATTACGTTATCCGGTGGACACCAGTACTAAAGAATGTGCCTCCCTATTATTTTTTTCTGAAATTCCCTTTAAAGTAATACCGACGATGCAATGAAAACAGACCAATAGATAAAGAGTAAAGCGCAATGCATGCCGGCCAAGACGCTTCGGTCTTGGTGTGACAAGCTCTGCTTCGTCATCAAATTATACCATTTATCATTGCCCTGATTTATAAGTCAAAATGGTATAACAGCTTTTAAACCCAGGGTGAGTTACGAGGATCTTGTGGTGATAGCACTGACAGAAATATTACAATACCTGGAACTTCAGCTGCCCTTCTTCTGAAATTTCAATCTGTGCCTTTTCTTTAAACAACACAATGGTGCCTGTTACGCATACCTGCTGATCGGCATAGCGCTCCTCTGGCTTGTAGCTGAGCTTGCTGCGCAGGTCGCCCCAGATAACGATGGTGAGATGCTGATTGGGATATTTATCACCCATATTGAGCAGTGTGGGCTGCTTTTTGGCAGTTTCAATAAATTTACCACCATAAATTTTACCGCATACCGTTACTTTTTCGCCAACATGTTTGATGGCATCTTCAGCCTTGATAACCAACTGGCTAAAACCAGTAACAGACAGCAGGGAAACAGCAAGGAGGAATATTATTTTTTTCATCAGAAATAGTTTACTCGCTAATAAAATAAGCCTTTTACAAAAATCCCCCCGGAGAACCGAAGGGACTTAAAGTATAGCCATGAAAAACATACTTAACGTGAATCGGTCAGAATTACTGATTGGCCCGCTTCTCGTAACGCTTTTTAAACTTATCGATACGACCGGCAGTATCTACCAGTACGTTTTTACCTGTATAGAAAGGATGTGAAGTGTTGGAAATCTCCAGTTTTATTACCGGATACTCATTTCCATCTTCGAATTTAATTGTTTCTTTTGAATATGCGGTAGAGCGGCTCAAAAATGTATGACCATTACTCATATCCTTAAACACTACCGGCCTGTAACTTTCAGGATGAACACCTTTTTTCATGATAATCAATGTTTTGTGTACGGATTTTGCCGTACTGTATTTAATAATGTGCAAAAGTAGGTATTTTTTGCTGAAAAACTGTATTTTTTGCCCTTTTACAGCAATTCCGGGAGTAAATATATTTCTTACTTTCACATGGGGCTATAATTTTTGGCACAGCTTCGCCCTTCCGCCCATTTTGTTGGCCGTTGGCATTTTGCGACGTATTGTTCTAGTCCAATAATTTTTAATAGCGGTTA
>JANMIG010000056.1:0-32238 GCA_031375675.1 Chitinophagales bacterium | reverse complement strand
GTATAACTTTATACTCATTAATAATCATGGCATGGGGGTAGTTTGGTCACTACAATTTTTACCCATGTCATGGTTATTTCAAAGAACTTTTTATCTACAGGTGTTGATAATCAACCTATAAGACACAAAACTCACGTTAGTTACATTTTCAAGATGTTGCTGTGCTGTAACCTTTTAGCAGGATACAGAGCTGCAGCAAGGACATTAACATGAGCCATTGCACCCGCAATCAATACAGTCCCAGCGAATAGAAGCGCATTCTCATTCAGCACACAGGCCTGGTATTCATAATTGCATACACGCTCACAAAACGGGGGCTGACCGCCTTTGATTTTTTTGATTTCGACCCCGGATAATTTTTTCATTGTTACTTTTTTGAATTTTATGCTTTCGATTCCTGTTCAAAAATTGCCAGAAAACTTATCGGGTGTTTTTATGGCAATTTTGTAAAACGGATGTTTTTCAACCCCACTAATATTGGCAATTGTTGATGCATTCCATATAGTCCGGGCAGTCGGATTTAGCCGGGCCGGTGCATAAGGCCAGCAAAGGGCGGCATTGTGCAGCACAGCTTGCAGCGGCAGCACCTCCATTGATTTTTTTCTGTTCTTTTTTACTTAATTTTTTCATTGTGTTTAATTTATAGATGATAAAAAAATAAACATGAATAACATATACAGAATAACCTGCTGCGGTTGACTGCAGTTTATTTGACTATGCTTGATAAGTGGTAACAGGGTGATCAGGCTGCTTAAAATGTTCTGAAGTTGATTTTCCGGTTCTGAAAGTCTTTTTCCTTAGTGAGATAAAGTTAGTGAATAATGGGTATTTGCAAAAAAATGTTCTCCACAGGTAGTGGAACACCGTACCCGAAAAAAAACAGGCACCTGTTGAATGCCTGTTTTTGTAATCTGCGGTTATTTTCTTAATTAAGCCCCTGTAGAGCAGCCATCACGGCTTCAAAGTTTGGCAGGTCACCTGCGCTCTCAAGCACTTCAGCATAGCGTACAATGCCTTCTTTATCAATCACAAATGCAGAGCGCTTGCTTACACCTTTCATATCCAGTATCCAGTCATGATAAATGGTATCGTACTGCTCAGAAACAGTTTTGTTAAAGTCGCTGAGCAAAGGAAAGTTATAACCTTCTGCTTCTTTGAATTTTGCAAGGGTAAAAACTGAGTCAACAGAGATGCCCAGCACCTGTGCATTTACATTGTTGTAGTCGGCTATGCCGTCACGTATGGAGCAAAGCTCTTTGGTGCATACGCCTGTAAAAGCCTGCGGAAAAAAAAGCAGTACAACATTTTTCCCCTTCAGTTCGCTAAGGGTTACTTTGTTTTTGTCAGAATCATACAATGAAAAATCGGGGGCTGCCTGCCCGGTGGTAATTGCCATATTTGTTTTGTTTTAATTGTAAAGTTAAGCTGCTTTGGATTCTTTTAACAGTATTTGCATCCTTTTGGTTTAATTATGCGACTACTTTTTAGTAACCTGCAGTGTAACTGTATATGAATGGGATTGAAAGAGCCTGGTCATCCGCTTTTTCAGGGTATAAAGTGCGGTTATTTACTCCGGCTTGTAAATAGAAGCGGTAACAATTACATTCAACTATAAAACTAACAACGATGAAGAAAAATGTATCTGAGTTTATCGGCACATTCTGGCTGGTTTTTGGCGGTTGCGGCAGTGCTATGCTTGCTGCGGCTTTTCCTGATACAGGTATCGGCCTGATGGGTGTTTCATTGGCATTTGGATTAACGGTGGTTACCATTGCATATGCATTAGGGCATATTTCCGGGGCACATCTCAACCCCGCAGTTACTATTGGTTTGTGGATGGGAGGCAGGATAAGTGCTAAAGAAGTGTTACCTTATATCATTTCGCAGGTATTGGGTGGCATTGCTGCTGCCGGGGTTTTGTACCTGATAGTTACAGGGAATGGTTCAGAAATTGGCAATTTTGCTGCCAATGGATATGGGGAGCATTCTCCGGGCGGGTATAATTTAACTGCGGCGGTAATAACAGAATTTGTGATGACATTCATGTTCCTGATTATCATACTTGGCGCTACTGATGAGCAGGCTCCCAAAGGATTTGCCGGGCTGGCTATTGGTTTGGCACTCTGCCTTATTCACCTGGTGAGTATCCCTGTAACCAACACTTCGGTTAACCCTGCCCGCAGTATCAGCCAGGCATTGTTTGCCGGTGGCTGGGCCTTATCGCAATTGTGGCTTTTTATTGTGGTTCCCATTGCCGGTGCTGCACTGGCTGGCATAGCGTACAAGTTTATTAAAACGGCATAAAGCCCTTTAACCGGGCTGCAAATGATAGAAACATTACTCCAATATGCCAATGTAAGTGTAGCTGTTTGTAAGGCATTGCTTAAAAATGTTTGTTTTTGGTCATAATAAAAAAGGGGCGGTGTAAGCCGTCCCTTTAATTGTATCCAGTTATTTTTTTATACATTGAACCTGAAATGCATCACATCTCCATCCTGCACCAGGTATTCCTTTCCTTCAATCCTTAATTTTCCATTATCACGGCAGGCGGCTTCTGAGCCATATTGCACATAATCATTATAAGCAATCACTTCGGCCTTGATGAAACCTTTTTCAAAATCGGTATGTATTACACTGGCAGCCTGTGGTGCTTTCCAGCCTTTTTGTATCGTCCAGGCCCTTACTTCCTGCACGCCTGCTGTAAAATAGGTGTACAAATCCAGCAGCTTGTAGGCGGCATGTATCAATTTATCCAGTGCCGGTTCGGTCATTTTGTATTCTTCCATAAACATGGCCCTGTCGTCGGGGTTGTCAAACTCGGCTATCTGTGCCTCAATGGCGTTGGTCATTACAATGATTTCAGCGCCTTCTTCCGCCACAGCGGCTTTAAGCGTATCTGAATATTTATTGCCTGTGTGCATACTTGCTTCATCTACATTGGCCACGTACAGCACTTTCTTTTCGGTTAACAAACACAGGTCGGCAATGGCATTTTTTTCTTCCTTATCCAGCCCCAGGCTGCGGATGCTTTTGCCTTTTTCCAGGTGCTCCTTGCAGCGCAGCAGCACTTCGTATTCGGCTTTTGCTTTGGCATCGCCGCCGGTTTTGGCCATTTTTTCGCTTTTGGCGGCTTTGCGCTCCACACTGTCCAGGTCTTTCAGCTGCAGCTCTGTGTCAATGATTTCCTTATCGCTTACGGGGTTGATGGCCCCTTCTTCACGCAGTATGTTCTCATCCTCAAAACAGCGGATTACATGTATAATGGCATCTACTTCCCTGATATTGGCCAAAAACTTATTGCCGAGGCCCTCGCCTTTGCTGGCACCACGAACCAGGCCGGCAATATCCACAATTTCTATCTGAGTGGGTACAATACGGTCGGGTATTACCAGTTCTGCCAGTTTGTCCAGCCGTGGATCGGGTACATCCACCAGGCCCGTATTGGGTTCGATGGTGCAAAACCGGTAATTACTGGCCTGAGCTTTGGCGCTGTTGCTCACTGCGTTAAATAAGGTTGATTTTCCCACATTGGGTAAGCCCACGATTCCTGCCTTTAAAGTCATTTCTTTAATTAAAAATGAAGAATAAAAAATTGGACGCAAAGGTAAGGGAAAGCGGAATTAAGAAGGAGGAATTAAGAATGAAGAATTAAAAATGAAGAATTAAGAAGCTTGTATTGATTTGTTTGCTTGTGTTGCGGCGGTTAAGTTGAATAGTTGATAAGTTTGGAGCAAATCTTATTGCTAAACACCTTTTTCGCCTGTTTATAACAAAAATTACGGAGTTTTTTTGCATTAGCACATCAGCACATTAGCATATCAGCATATTTATAAATCAGCACATTATCACATTGGCATATCAGCACATTTGTATTATCTTTCAACCTAAATTATCTACTATGGCCCTTAGCAGGATATGGAGCGCATTTATCATCATTGCATTGCTGGTAGCTGGTATTAAAACGGTTTTCAGCCCTTATGGCAACAATATGTTCAGTAAGGTAATGGTGGGTAAAACGGGGGATACATCTCATACCCGTGTGCTGGATAGTGCGCAGGTGCCTGCCAAAGTGCAGGCAGCCCTGCTAACGGCCAAAGACTACAAAAAGGGGGATGACAAATACGTAAAAAATGCGGATGGTACTGTCACCAATTTCCAGGAACAATCGGCCAACGGGGTACTGGCTACCTGCCGGGATGCGGTTGATCTTTGTATCGGCCTGATTGGTATCATGGCCCTGTTTATGGGTTTTATGAGTATTGCAGAAAAAGCTGGTGGTATCCGGGTGCTGTCACGCATCATGGGGCCGTTTTTCTCCCGTATATTTCCTGATGTACCCAGGGGGCATCCTGCACTGGGGCATATGACGCTGAATTTTTCCGCCAACCTGCTGGGGCTTGACAATGCTGCCACGCCTTTTGGCATCAAATCCATGGAAAGCCTGCAGGAACTTAATCCTGATAAAACTACTGCTTCCAATGCCCAGATCATGTTTTTGTGCCTGCATGCTTCGGGACTTACATTGATACCTGTGGCCATTATTGCCATGCGCAGTACAAAGGGGGCCGTAAACCCCACCGATATTTTTGTACCCTGTATGATTGCTACATTTATTGCTACTATGGCGGCAATGATTATTGTATCCATCAAACAAAAAATTAATTTGATACAGCCGGTGGTGCTTGCCTGGGTGCTGAGCATTTCGGGTATTATTGCTGCATTGGTGTGGTATATCAGTACCCTCAGCAAGCAGGGAGTGGATATTTTTTCGGGTATGCTGGGCAATGGCATCATACTGCTGATATTTTTGCTGATAGTGCTGGGCGGCTTGTATAAAAAGATCAACATATTTGATGCATTTATTGAGGGGGCAAAAAATGGATTTGATACGGCAGTAAAAATCATTCCCTATTTGGTGGGTATGCTGGTCGCCATCAGTATGCTGCGCACCAGCGGCAGCTTTGATTTGCTGATAGATGGCATCAAGCAGTTTTTTGCCATGTTTGGTGCAGATACCCGCTTTGTGGATGGCCTGCCCACGGCACTGGTAAAGCCTTTCAGCGGCAGTGCGGCAAGGGGTATGATGGCATCGTCAATGACTACTTACGGGGCCGATTCCTTTGCCGGACGGCTGGCCTGTGTGCTGCAGGGCAGCAGCGACACTACGTTTTATGTGATTGCAGTATACTATGGTTCAGTTGCCATTAAAAATACCAGGTATTCCATTGGCGCCATGCTGCTGGCCGACCTGGTGGGTATTATTGCTTCAATTATTATATGTTATCTGTGGTTTGGGTGAGTTGATAGTTGATAGTGGATAGTTGATAGTGGATAGTTTATAAACCGATGACCGTTGGGCGATGGGCGTTGATCGCCTTCAAATTCGTTGAGCGCCTCAAATTCTGCATGCGATAACAATTTCAAGAAATCAGCACAACCCGTCCCGCCAGAGGCGTGGATCAGCACATTATCGAATCAGCACATTATCACATCCCCCATTTCTTTTTACCCGCTTTTCCTGCCAAAATCATCCTGTAACCTGATAATATCTGATTCATCGGATGGGTTATCTGCATCGGTATGCTGCCATATTTCAGCCACAATACCCCATCCATCCAGGCCAATAAGGCGGTGGCGCTTTCCCTGCGGCAGTATAATTTTATCACCCGGGTTCAAGACCTCCTGTTTTTCTTCAACGTCTGTGAGGCTGGTAGCCACGGCTACTGTTCCTCCAATACAGCGCCATATTTCGGCACGGCGGTGATGGTATTGCCAGCTCAGCCTTTTACCCGGTGCCACCATCAGTATTTTGGGGCTGAGTTTCTCTGATATTTTCAGGGCTTCAAAATCTTCTTCCGGAAAAAAGTGTGCTGCAAAGGCAGCAGCCTGTGCTTCGTTGATTACATAAAATCCACCCCAGGGACGGTTGAGATCCTGCTGTACCACTTCAAATTTCTCCTTTTTTAATAATGCACCGGCTTCTTCAAATGCGCTTACATTGTTGTTCATATAATTGTATTTAGTTGTAATTTTTTTTAAGACTGTCCACCACTTTGGTAATTGTTTTTTCCAATAGCGAAATCAGTTCCTCCAGTCTTGCAGATTTATCGTTTGTTTCTGCTAAAAGCTCAATTTCCCGTATTTCATTTTTCAAAGAGGTAATCCGCATATTGTCTATTGACGGTTTTATTTTATGTGCAGTTTTCTTTACTATTTCCAATTCGCCTGTAAAATAGGCTGTTTTTATTGCTTCTACTGCTGCCGGAGTTTGCTGTACAAATATATCAACCATTTTAGTTATAAAATCTGCATTGCCACGGGCAATCTCATGTAATCCTGTAAGGTCATATAAAATTACCGGTTGAGCCGTTTGTTCAGTTTCTGATATAACATTCAGGGCTTTTTTATCCAGCCAGTGTGCCATCATACGGAGCAGCTGATTTTCTTCAAAAGGCTTGGAAAGGTAGTCATTCATACCTGCATCAATGCATTTGCGGTCATCACCTTTTATGGCATAGGCCGTAAGCGCTATTACCGGAAGTTCGGTGCTGATGGTTTTCCTGATCAGTTTTGTGGCTTTAAACCCGTCCATCAACGGCATCTGCACATCCATCAGCACAATATCGTATTTTTTTTCATTCAGTTTTTCCAGTGCTTCCACTCCATTGACAGCTTCGGTTATCTCCACTCCATGATACTGCAGCATCGTTGACACTACCAGTCTGTTCATTTCATTATCATCTGCCACCAGTATTTTCTTTCCGGTAAGAATGCTCGTATCTGTCTGTTCAATTTCCTTCTGCGGCAGATCAGCTGTTCTACCTTTTTCCATTTCAATAATAAATGATACTGTAGTGCCGCCACCTTTTTTGCTTGTTACAACTATCTGCCCTTCCATCAGGTCAATCAATGCTTTACAGATGCTCATGCCCAGGCCGGTTCCCCCGTATTTGCGCATGATGGAATTGTCTTCCTGGGTGAATTTCTCAAACAGTTTTTTTGCAAATTCCTCATCCATCCCTATGCCTGTATCAGTGATATTTACCTGCACTTTCTGCCTGCCGGGTGTATTCAATATTACCCGGCAGGTAATATCTACTGTTCCCTCCTGGGTAAATTTTATCGCATTGCTTACCAGGTTCAGCAATACCTGGTTCAGCCTGTACGGATCGCCCAGCAAAATTGAAGACAATGATGCATCGCAGAAGGAGTTGGTAAACTTCAAACCTTTCTCTTCTGCCCTGTGCATCATCACATTCATCACCCTTTCTATCACTTTTTTTGGCTCAAACCCGATTTTTTCCAGGGATAGCTTTCCTGATTCCACTTTTGAAAGGTCAAGGATATCGTTGATGATAATAAGCAGGTTTTCCGCAGCAGTGAGTATGGTGTCGAGAAAAAAATGCTGTTTGTCGTCAAGATTTGTTTTGCCAAGCTGGTTGGCCATGCCAAATATGGCATTCATGGGGGTTCTTATTTCGTGGCTCATATTGGCAAGGAAAAGTTCCTTTGCCCTTGTAGACGCTTCTGCTGCGTCTTTTGCGGCTACCAGTTCTTTTTCAATCGCTTTTCGCCTGGTAATCTGCTGATCAAGATAGCTGATAATTCCGGGCAGGTCGTCTCCATTATCCACCGGGTGGCCGTTATCGTCTACCTGGATGTTTCTAACCGCTGTTTTCAGTTGTTCAATGCTGTTATTGCGCAGCTTTATTTCATTGTTGAGCCTTTCATTGATTTCTTTGTAATCCCTGTCACTAAGCCGGAACGCATGATCGCTTAACTGCTTGTCCTTATCAAATGAATTGTAAGAATCGTTCACAGCCTCAATAAATTGGCTGAATTTTTCATCATCCAGATCCACCTGTGGCAGGTGTTTTTTTAACTGGCGTTCCAGTAATTTGTTTCTTTCCATGGTTTTTAAAAAGGATTATTGTTCATCAAATGTAGTAATAGTCATGGTTTGATTGTGCAACTGGCAACTGGTCTCATTCAGCAGTGGCGAAATTTCTCCATAGGAGTAAAATCCTGTTAAGATGGTTTTGCCGCCAAAGGATTCATTCACCGCCTCCACTTCTTCTTCTGCCCTTTTTTGAAGAATAAGTTTGCGGCCAACACAGCTGATGAGCAGCGCAAGGGCTGGCGGATTGGTTAGCCCATTTTTTAATGTTTGAGCAGCAGCCTCTGCGGCAGCATCCACTATCCTGTCGAAATTTGCCCGCATAAACCTTATCCTGGCATTTACAGGAACATCCCCGGCAAATGTCATGGTTTTATTTTCACTGTCAATTGAAAGTATAGTTCTTACAACCTGTGTATTGGTGCCGGGCAACTCTACCGATAATGGAAAAAGCAATGCAGATGCAGGGAGTTGTGCTGCAAAGCTGCCCAGGTACTCGGTGTACAACTGCAGGGCATTGATGCCATCAATTTCGTGGAGTACATTGTCTGCAGACCGGGTAACTGTACGTTCGGGTCCAAACATGTCCCAGCCTCCCATGCAGCCATGGCCAATCCTGATAGCATCGCCATAAAATGCCACTCCAACAATATTGCCATTTCCATTGTTACCATTTAACCCAACCAGCGTAGAGGCAAAATTTGCGGCATCACCAGCAAGACCGCCGGTAACCAGTACTTTTTTATCACATCTGTCATTTATACCCTTCACCAGTTCACTGCCATTTACCTTGTTGCCATCTGAAAGTACCAGCATATATGAAAGCTGCTCTCTGTCAAATCCGGCTATCAATGCTTGCCCCGCAGTAAAACTATCCGGATAGTCAGCAATATTGATGCATGCAGTGCTGATATTTGTTTTTTCAAATTCTACAGCAGTTATGGTAACAGTATCATCCAGCACAGTATTTCCGTAAATTTCACCGGCTGTAGAACACATTAGGATTGCTGCGGCAGGATATTTTTGCCGGAGTTGATTGTATATTTTGTCACCGGTAATCAGTGACTTTTCGCCAAAAGCTAATACAAGCTGTACTGAATCACCGTTTACTGTGCTGTTTTTTTCACTGTAAAGCCACCCGTTTTGTTTATATAAGCAGGAAGCTACTTTCATGATAAATTGTATTTGTTTTTTAGTCTGCTGATAATCGTAAGTATAATTCTCTCCACCTTTTGTATCAATGCCGGCAGCAGTGTGCTGTATTCTCCCGCCTTTCCTATTCTTTCAATATCCCTTATCACCTGTTTAAGTGAGGTGATGCCCATTGTGTCTATTGAGGGTTTCATTTTATGTGCCTTTGCGCTCATGGCTTCCAGGTCTTTTTGCAGCCAGTCATGCTTTATCCCTTCAATGAGTACAGGGGTTTGTTCGCAAAATATTTTTACCATTTTTAAAATAAACGCCTTATCGCCGTGGCCTATATCTTCCAGCTTTGAAAAATCATATATAAAATCGGTTTCATTGTCCAGGGCATTTTCTTCAGGCAGTATTGATGCTCCTGAAAGCCACTTAGCGATAATGCCGATGAGTTCCTCTTCTTTAAATGGTTTTGATATATAATCGTTCATGCCTGCTGCAATGCATTTATTGCTTTCTCCCTTTATGGCATTGGCCGTCAGCGCTATAATGGGAATCTTACTATTCAGTTTTTCCCTTATATAACCTGTGGCTTCAAAGCCGTTCATTACCGGCATTTGCACATCCATCAGCACCAGGCTGATATTATGCACAGCTTCCAGCATATCCGCAGCTTCCCTGCCATTGGCAGCCTCAAGGGTGCAGGCCCCGTAGTTTTCTACCACAGTTTTTGCAACCAGCCTGTTCATTTCATTGTCATCTGCCACCAGTATGGTTTTGCCACGCAGTATTCCTGAATCTGCAGGCAATGCAGCCGCTACTGGCAGGTCTGCTAAAGTTCCTTTTTCAAATGCTATACTGATGGTTATACAGGTTCCTTCTCCTTTCCTGCTTTGAACGTCAATGCTGCCACCCATCAGTTCTACCAGCTCTTTTGAAATGCTCATACCCAAACCGGTACCGCCAAACTGCCTTGTTACCGATTCATATTCCTGTGTAAATTTTTCAAACAGCCTGTTAATAAATTCTTCTTCCATTCCAATACCGGTATCCGTTACACAAATAAGTACTGTTTGCGCAGTTACGGTTTCTGTAAGTACCTGGCAGGAGAGATCCACACTGCCTTTTTCAGTAAACTTAATGGAATTGCCAAGTAAGTTGAGCAATACCTGGTTGAGCCTGTAAGGGTCGCCAATCAGAACTGGCGCAAGTTTTTCGTCATAGTAAGCATTGGTCAGTGCAAGCCCTTTTTCCTCTGCCTTGTGGTTTAAAACCTGGATGGCTCTTTTTACCACCTCTTTTGGTTCAAAACCTATTTTTTCCAGCGAAAGCTTACCTGCTTCTATTTTAGACAGATCCAGTATATCGTTGATAATTACCAGCAGGTTATCTGCGGCAGTATGGATGGTGCTGAGGTAAAAATTCTGTTTTTCGGTAAGCAGGGTTCTGTTCATCTGGCTGCTCATGCCAATGATGGCATTCAGCGGGGTCCTTATTTCGTGGCTCATATTGGCGAGGAACACTTCTTTAGCCTTTACAGATTCCTCAGCCAGCATCCGGGCCTTGCGTAACTGGTTTTCCAGTTTTTTGCGTCCTGTAATATCCAGGTGAATACCAATGGAACCAATCAGTTTACCTTCCTGGTTGTAACGTGGAGCCCCACTAACGAACCACCAGCGCTGGTCACCATTTTTATTGCGGATGGATATCTCATAGGCATCACTAATTCCTTTTTTCCTGATTTCATTTTTTTCTGTCAGAAGTCCTGCTTCTTCCTGCCGGACAAACAAGCTGGTTGCATTTTTACCGATAAGCTCCTCTGCGGAATAGCCGCTCATTTCACAAAAACTCTGGTTGGTTACCTGTATATTTTCTTCAAGGTCAACTTCCAGCAGGCCCAGGTTCATATTGGTGATGATGCCCCTGTATTTTTCCTCGTTATTGCGCAGTGCTTTTGCAGCTTCCTTTTCCTTTGTTACATTCAGCATAATGCCGGTGTGGATAATGCTGCCCCCGGGGGTTGTTTGTGTATAGGCAGATGATATGCTCAGCCATATTTCTGGCTTGCCTGGTACATTAAAGCGGCCTTCAAAATGATAAGGGGTTTTATTGTTTTTTGATGCTTCGGCAATGGCTTTTTCGGCATCCCTGTCTTCAGGCGAAAGGATTTTGTAAAAATCATTGAATTCCTCTTTTGATATGCCTATCTTTTCTTCTGAAAGCGGGCTCAGGTATATGAAATTTTCAGAGCCATCTTTGTGATACGCATATTTATACAGTACACCGGGTATATTTTCTGCCAGGGAACGGAACTCGGCTTCACTTGCCCTTAATGCATTTTCTGTTGCTTTTATCCTGGTAATATCGGTATGTGTTCCTACTATTTTCAGCGGCCTGCCATCGGTTGCTTTTTCTATAACTACGCCCCTGTCCAGCACCCATTTTACCTCGCCATTTTTATGCCGCATACGGTATTCCAGCACATGGTGGTCTATTTCAGCTGCCCTGTATTTTCTGTCATTTTCCTTCAGCAGCGGCAGATCATCAGCAAAAATGCTGTTCCACCACAATGTATTGTTATGCGTCAGGTCACTTGTTTTTTCCCCTATAAAGTCATTTTCCGATTTGGAAAAAAATGTTTTACCCGTTCTGAAATCATGTTCCCACACATTGTCACCTATTTGCTCCAGCGCCATCCTGAACCTGTTTTCAAACTCCTGTATTTTCAGCCGGTTTTCTATTTCGGCAGTAATGTCCTGTTCAATGGCAAAATACTTGAGTATATTACCTTTAGCATCTTTTAATGCCTGTCCCTGTATGCGTAACCAGTACGGCTGTTTTAGCTTGTTGTAGTTGAGTATTTCACAGTTGAAGGGTTCGCCATTGTGTATCTGTTTGCGCAGGTAAGCAATTTTTTCGGGGTTGGTTCCTTCCCCCTGCAGTAAATGTCCCGGTTTTTTACCAAGTATTTCAGCAAGGCTGTATCCGGTAATTTTTTCAAAGCTTTTATTGGCCCATTCAATTTTTCCCTCTTTATCAGCAATTACCACACCATTGGCATTATCGGCTGCTATAAGCGACAGTATATTCAATTGTTCCTGCTGCTTTTTTTCTGCTGATATGTCTTCTACAATGGTAAAGTACTGACTTGCAGTAGTGTTGTTACCCGGCACAGATTGTCCTTTTGATCTGCCCCAGAACCATGAGCCATCCTTGCGGTAGTGGATGCCTTCAATATTAAACGATTTTCCGAGGCTGAACTGGTTCACCATTTCTTTCAAACTTTCCCGTTCTGATAATGGTCCGGCACATAACCCGATGGGGGTTTTGCCCAGTATTTCTTGCTTGCTGTACCCCGTCAGTTTTGCAAAGCCTTCGTTTGCCCAGGTAATTTGCCCTGCACCATTGGTGAACACCACACCGTTTTCGTTGGCACTGGCCACCAGCGATAAGCGCTGCAATTCCTGCTCAGTTTCCTTTTGAGCTGTAATGTTGCGGCCATAAAAGTTAAAATAGCCTTCTTTGTTGAGGTACCTGCACACAAAGGAATACGCCTGGTCACCTGCACCAGCTTCAAAATACCAGCGGTCTTTTGTTATGTCAATTTCTTTTGCTATCACTTTCCAGAATGCAGCGGCAGTGTACAATTGCTGCTTGTATTCGAACGAATCAAAACTTTCGGCAGCAGGGTTTTGGCGCAATATATTACCCTCCATATCAATCCTTACCAGCGGATCCGGGTTTTGCATCGGAAATAGTGCAATTTCATGTATTTCCTTATTGGCTGCTTTTAAAGCATTTTTTTGCTGGTTAATTCTCCCAAGCAATTCTTTCAGGTCTTCTGTGCCTATTTCCTGTGTTTTAAGTACGTGCAGCAGGTCAATCATTGGATCATGTACAGCAAAATCCTTCAATGTGAGATTGTAGTGTCTTACCTGGTCCATCGATCCAAACCATGGAGTACCTACAAACAACCATTCACCTGTATTTTCAAGAAACTCAAACTGCCCCCTGAGGTTGATCGTTTCGGTGCTCTGTTTTAATTCGAGTACTGCCATCCCTGCGTCAAGCTCTGACAGATGCTCATTGGTAATATAATCAATATATGGCCGTTTTAAAACGCAATAGTCATTCAGCATTGTGCCGGGTATTACCGGGCATATCTTTTCCAGGCTGTTTCCTGTTGATTTTATATTCATGTTTTTGTCAACAAGAATATAAAACGGGAAAAGACGGTTGAATTGTGAAGATTCAAAACTGAAGGATATGTCACTCATATATTTTACCAGCTTACTTTAAATACTTCATGACTGGCACCTGTATCCCTGCTTTGCAGCAATTCAACTGTGGTGGGTGTATTGTACATTTTACCGAGCCCGGTCATCAGCCCGTATACAAAATCCTGCAGGCCGGTACGTTTTGAAAAATAATGCACATGCACACTGTTTTCTTCGATATTGCTTACCTTAAATTCCGGAGGCGTCAATTTAGGATAAATGAGCATCACCCTGTTGTGAAAAACAGGCAGATTAACCAGGAATTCCTTCAGGTAATTACCACCAGCTTCCAGCAAGCCACCATATTTTTCTTTGGAGGTTCTTAATATCCACCATTCGCCGAAAGCATTAAAAACTCCGCTGAGGGGGATATCCATTTCTTCGGAAACTGCATTGGCCAGTTTAAAAGTCAGGTCATCATCGTAAGGTTCGTTGCTGATAAAAAAATCAACATCCACACCGCTTCTTTCTTTAATGGCATCCCACTTATCTTCTCCAAAGTTTTCTTTTACCAGTTCTTCAATTGCTTTATTTACAATACCGTACATAAAAATGGTTTACTTAGTTGTGTAATCGTATGATAACAGGAAAATTATACCAAATTTATTTTTTCCTTAATAAGATGATTATCAACAGTTTAGTAATTCAGCAAAGGAAAATAGGCTCCATAAAATGGAAAAAAATTCCAAATTATGGAATATTTCGGCTACCCAAGCTCACCGGATTGCATCATTTTATAGATAGTACTCTTGCCAATATCCAGCTGCTTTGCTACGGCAAGTACATCATCATTGTTTTTTTTGAGGTAATATTTAATGATATCACAGGTATGTTGCCGCAGTGTTTTTTCTTCTGTTACAAACAAATCGTCACGCTTTGCTGCCGTATAGGTAATATCATCGGGTTTTATCTCATTATCATCACACATTACAGCGGCAAGGTCTATCATTGCCTTCAGCTCTCTTATATTACCGGGGAAATAATAGCGCAATAATTTGTCTTTTGCTTCTTTTGAAAAATGGATGGTGCCCAGTTTGTTTTCTTTTGAAAACTCATCGGCAAAATGTTTGGCCAGTATAAGTATGTCATTGCCTCTTTCACGAAGGGGGGGCAGTTCAATGGGCATACCCATTATCCTGAAGTAGAGGTCTTCCCGGAAATTACCCTGCTTTACTTCTTCGGCAAGATTTTTATGTGTAGCTACAATCAGGCGTATGTCCAGTTTTACACTATCATTACCCCCAACCCTTACCACTTCTCTTTCCTGCAGCACCCTCAGCAGTTTGCTTTGCAGGCTAAGGTCCATTTCAGCAATTTCATCCAGGAAAATAGTGCCGTTATTGGCTTCTTCAAATTTGCCTGCTTTACGGCCAATAGCCCCGGTAAAAGCGCCTTTTTCATGTCCAAACAGTTCGCTTTCGATCAGCTCCTTAGGGATGGCAGCCATGTTTACCGCAACAAAATTCTTCTTCTTCCGCTCGCTGTTATAATGGATAGCTTTAGCAACCACTTCCTTTCCTGTGCCGGTTTCACCAGTAATAGATACGTTGATATTTGTTATGGTGGCTTTTTCCATCATTTTAAAAACCTTTTTCAGGGTTTCGCTCTGGCCGATAATGGTTTTGTCAAAGGAAAATTTCTGCCCCAGCTCCTCACGGAGGTGTTCCACTTCTTTTTTTAGTGTTTGGTTTTCCCTGATGCGGACAATGCTGTTCCAGAGCAGGTCCTTGGTGGCATCATCCTTTACCAGGTAATCATTCACGCCCATTTTGAGCAGGTTTACAGCCACTGTTATATTTTCCTGTGAACTGATTACCACAATTGGAACAGATGGATACTGCTCTTTAATTTTCTGACACAATTTATCACCCTGCATATCCGGGAGGGAAAAATCCACTGTAACCAAGTCGGGTTGAAGGTGCATTTTTGCCAGGCATTCTTTTGCAGTATTAAACCTGGTAATATTGTAATCCGGGTTAAGGCCCAGGTGGTATTCAAGTATCTGGCCGTACCAGGGGTCATCTTCTACTATATATATATTGTATGCACTCATAGCTCAGGGTTTTATTAAAAGTATATAAAATCTCCCGAAACAGTGTGCTTTTCCATTGTATATAATTCTTTTTAATGGTTCAATTATCTTCCAGATTTTAGTTTAATTCCATATTATGGAATTAAAACGGCTAAGCTTGTTTTTTAAAAAACTGATTATCAATGATTTATGTTTTGGCATCTGCTTTGGAAATAGTTTGGCACAACGAAGAAATAAAATGATGAATACAATTTTTAAGCAAGACGAAGTTTTACAATCAACTGGCAGCAAGGTGTCAGTCGGTTTAAATGCCATGCTCCAAAAAAGTATTCTGAGTGATGTTTCGGTGTCCCGTTTTAAATTCCAATATCCAAATCAATCTCAAGCAACGGGGAAATTTAATTCAATGTCTTATCACCAAAATTTAGATCCAATGTTCAACCAATCTTCTAACCCAATGTCTGGTCAACCACAAAATCCAATGTTCAACCAAACAACATCCAATTCCGTGAAAAACTATGCCATCATTGTACCTTGTTACAATGAAGCCCTGAGATTCCCTTACAAGGAGTTTCTTTCATTTGCAAAAAAGCATCCCGAAGTTTTACTGTGTTTCGTTAATGACGGAAGCCGTGATAATACCCTGGCGGTATTAAGAGGTATACAGTTTGAATGCCCGGGTAATATCTGTGTTTATTCTCTGAAACATAACGGAGGGAAATCGGAAGCAGTAAGACAAGGGATGCTTTACATGCAAATGAATTTTAATGCGGAGCTGCTCGGCTTCCTTGATGCCGACCTTGCCACTACCGCTGAGGAGTGGCTGCAGATGGCGCAGTACAAGGAGGAGCATCCTAAGTTTGGAGTAGTGGTGGGGAGCCGCATACAGCGTCTTGGGGCCAGTATCAAAAGAGATGATAACCGTTCCTTGTTCAGTATGGTGATTAAAAAGATCATCCGTTTTATTTTAAAAACACCTTTCCAGGATACTCAATGCGGGGCAAAAATTTTTCACCGCAGCCTTGTCCCTTTCTTATTCAGCAAGTCTTTTATGACACCCTGGTTATTTGATGTGGAAATCTTTTTGCGGCTGCAGAAGAAGTTCGGTAAATCCACCCTGCACAAGGGAGTACTGGAGTTTCCATTGATGAACTGGACTGAAGTGGGCGACTCCAGGCTTAAAATGAAACATGCTGTTAAAATTCCCTTTCAGCTGGCAAAACTGTATTACCAGTACCATATACAGGCAAAGTTAGGCAGGCAGTCGAAACCCTTAGTACAGTTAAGCAAACAGGCAAATACAGTTTAAATAGTCACAGGTTTATTCAATAATTCTAAAAAAAAAATCCATGAACAGTAACAATTATGCAGTCATAATGGCCGGAGGTATAGGCAGTCGTTTCTGGCCGGTGAGCAGGGCAGGTTACCCCAAGCAGTTTCTTGATATTTTAAATACGGGCAAAACACTGCTGCAGTCTGCTTACGACCGCTTTACAGGTTTTATACCCGGTAACAATATATACGTTGTTACCGCTGAGGAATATGTAACGATAGTAAGGGAGCAATTACCATTACTGCCGCCCGAAAACATCATTGGTGAGCCGTCAAGAAAAAATACGGCAGCCTGTATTGCACTGATCGCTTTCAAGCTGCGCAAAATGAATGGCAAAGCCAACCTGGTAGTGGCACCAAGCGATCACCTGGTAAGCAATGAGCAGCAATTTCAGAAAGATTGTATAAAGGGACTGGAATTTACAGCGGAAAATAAGGCATTTGTAACCCTTGGTATCAAACCTGCTAATGCCAATACCGGCTACGGCTATATACAAAGAGAAGCTGTTGCTGTTGAAAAGGGAATCTATCCTGTTAAAAGATTTACTGAAAAACCGGATGCAGCTACCGCAGCTTTATTTATTAAAGACAATGCTTACTTATGGAACTCGGGTATTTTTATCTGGAAGGTGATTGATATACTGAATGCCTTCTGTTTTTATATGCCGGATATGCATGAACTGTTTGTTTGCGGTATGGGCGGCTTCAATACACCGTTTGAAAAAGCTACTGTTAATCATATCTATGAACATTGTGAATCAGTTTCTATAGATTATGCCATTATGGAAAAAGCGAATGATGTATATGTAATACCGGCAGATTTTGGCTGGAGCGACCTTGGTACCTGGAACAGTGCCTGGGAGAACCTGCACAGGGATAAAGCGGGCAATGCTGTTGCAGGCGATAACACTTTGCTTGTTGATTCCCGGGGATGTATGGTGCATTCCAGCGAAAAAAAACTGCTGCTGGTGGGGGGGATTGATGACCTGATCATTGTAAATACTCCGGATGCCCTGCTCATCTGCAAAAAAGAAAATGAGCAGCATATAAAGCTATATGTTGAAAAACTGAAGCAAACCGGCGGAGATTCGTATCTTTAATCAACTTTGAAAAGCATTAACTGTGAAAAAAATCAGCCACACTATCTGGAACGATTACATGGGAAAGAAACTCCTGTTAATCGCCATGTCGCTGGTTTTACTTACACATGGGGTGATAATTTATTTTACACTGCCCAAAACCTACGATGCTTTTGTACATATTTTCTTTGCCGATCATTATGCCAGAAACTGGTTTGAACCATGGGAGTACCGCTGGTACACCGGTTTTTTAACTGTCAGTTATCCGCCACTGGTGCACCAGGCTATAGCCCTTATCAGTAAATTATTTCCGCTTAAAGTGGCTTTCTGTATCTATGCCATTTCCATTTTTGAAATACTTGTTATTGGTGTTTACAGGTTCAGTAAAATCTTTTTTGATAAAACTACGGCAGGGGTGGCAGCTTTACTGGCTGTAGTGTTATCATCAATGGTGGAAACCCTGCATGTGTACGGGCAAATGCCCACTCTTACCGGCCTGGCTTTTTTACTGAATGCATTGCCATTTTTGTACCAGTATATTGTAAAGGGTAAATTCATCAGCCTGGTAATGACACTGACTTTCCTGGCCGTAGTGATCAGTTCACATCATGTAACAGCTATTTTTGGTATGGCATTCTTTATTGCGCCAACTGTATTTATGGCATTGGCAGATGGTTTACCACCCAACAAGCAGCCCCGTAATCTTTTCCGGTACCTGCTGCAGATTGTGTTTTCAGCATTGAGGAAATACAAGCAATTTATCTTGCTGGGTGGATTGATCATCAGTTTTGCCATCGGGCTTATTTTTCCTTACTGGTACTGGAGTAAAAGCGACCCGATAACCCAGGTGTCCATACCCCATGGTTCAAGGGACAGTTTTATTACACATGCCTCATCTGGCCTGATATTTTTTATAATACCCCTGGCACTTATTTTTGCATTACTGCCGGCTATTGCATTCAGCATCACCCGAAAAAAACGGTTTATTGGTTGGGCGGCATCCTTTTTTCTGTGCCTGTTGCTGGGCAGCGGGGGTACAACGCCACTGCCGCAAATGCTGCTGGGTAAAAATGCATTCAATATTCTTACGCTGGACCGTTTTGGTTTCTGGGCTTCGGTTATTGCCATTCCCTTTATGGCTAAATTCATCTGCTCTTTTCTTGCAGGGCCGCTAAGAGATTGGTGGATTAAAAGGTTCAGTGCGCCGGCTCATTTTGTGCTGTCAGCCGTTACTGGATTTACTTACCTGCTTTTTATTGTGTTCATATTTCACCTGGCCGCTTTTCGCCCGTTGCAGCCCAAAGAAATTGAAATACAGCCCATGCTGAATTTCCTCAACAGGGATGATCATATGCGCTGGCGCTACCTTACACTTGGCTTTGGCGACCAGATGGCATGGCTGAGTGCCAACTCACTGGCAGCAACGGTGGATGGAAATTATCACTCAGCAAGGCGCCTGCCCGAATTGACAACAAGGCCGGTGGAAAGGCTGGAAAATGCAAAGTTTGCAGGTGATGAGGGGCTTGCTTCACTGAATGATTTTTTGATGAATGCAGAAAAATACAGCCTTAAATATGTTTTTAGTAACGACCGGTATTACGACCCGCTGCTGTATTATAATGGCTGGAGCAGAACCATCAGGCTTGAGAATGGCATCATGGTTTGGGAAAAAGGAAACATCTCCACCATTAAACCTGTAGTGCCAAAAGAACTCTCACCTTTGCTGAAAAAAGCCTGGGGGTATATCCCGGTTTCAGCCCTGGGTATCACCATACTGCTTACCGTTTTTTATCTTAGCAGGTATAAGCAAAAGGATTATTTCGACAATGTTCCCGTAGCGGATGATTTTTATCCGGGGCCGGTTATTTGTGCTTCGGCATTGTTACCGGTTATCTTTTTTACTTTTTTTATCGGTAAGCAGGTGTATGAATTATTGCTGGTAAAAGAACAGGACAGCCCACAAACAGCAGTACTCAATTACTATAACCATCTCGACTTTCAGAGGTTTGAAAATGCGTTTCATTTTTTTAAACCCGGCCCCGCTTATACACTTGACCAGTACCTGCTGGGAAAATCGGTAAATGATGGCGGGTTGCTGCCTTCTTTTGCCAAGCTGGACAGTATTGATGTAAAAAAGCTTAACAGTAAAAATGATTCTGCCACGCTGCAGGTATATACCAGGTGGCGTACATCGCTGGGTCACCGTGAAAAAACGGATACCCTGCAACTGCAGAAGCTGAATAAAAAATGGTATATACTGCCACCAGTTTTTTCGCCTGAAATACCGGAGCAGCAGATGAAGAGCTATACCTATACTTTGTTTAAAAAAATGGGGAAGCGGGTGATCAGCAGTTTCCCAACAGAAAAAGACGACAGGGTTAAAAAGCCTTTTGCCGTGTTTAAGCAGGCTAATTTTATCCGTAACGGGCAGCAGAATTTTATTGCCGGGGAGATACTGAATGCAGATGATATACCTGTTAATATTGCCCTGAAGGTGACGGTGCGTTATGAAAAAAATATTGTAAAAGATTATTATCCCGGAAATGCGTTTCAGTACAACCTGTCTCCTAAAGCCGCCAGTTTTTTCCAGGTGCAGCTGGACAGTACAGTAAGGATGGATGCGCTGAAAATTCTTTCTGTTGAATTGTATGCAGAAACAGATGTAAGCGAAAGGGGGTATATGCATGGTGGTACACCTGTTTATACCGTAGCGGCTGGTGCCGGTGAAGATGTGCTGGTAAAAGGAAAGATGTACAATGAACTTACCACAGAACTTACCATACCCGGTATATTGATGGCAGAAAAGGATGCGGCTGGTAATATCTGGCAGGCAAAGCTGGCAGTGTTTCCTGCTGCTGTACGCAGTGGCCTGTCTGGTAATTTCCAGGAGCCATTCCATAAGATACAAAAACAGGCTGTAAGGATGGCTCAGCATCCCATTACCCTGTTCATCAATGGCCAGCGGCGCAGTGTGTTGCCTGTGGAGCCGGATGCCATTGCAAAGATGAATAAGGGCGTGGTTATTATTCCCCATTGTTTTTTATCACAGGAAATTTACCTGCAATGAGAATACTGTTATATTATACCTGCGTAATTTTATTGGCAACCGGTTGCGGCGGGCAGCCTGTTGATAAAGCTGTATGGGTAAACCCTGCAGACACTCTGATTATACAGGATTTACAACCCAGGTTTGCAACAGGTTGCAGCAAATGGAAAGCTGTTTTGTACAGCAGTGTACAGCCACTGGAGCTGCATACTTCTTTTAGTAATAACTCACTTACCCTTAGTGCTGCTGGGGATGCAGCAGTAGTTGAGGGTCCGGCTCAAATTTGTCTTGAATATGGCAAGCAGTTATTTTATTATCCTGTATATCTTAAAAATAAAGCTGCAGCACCTGAAATTTATAAAGAATTCCGTTCACCCAAAACAGTTAATCCTGATTCAAGCTTGGTGCAGCAGCGGATTATTTACAGCAGGGATATCAATTGTAACCTGCTGGCAGTAAGGGGCAAATCAGTATATTTTTTTGAAGATGAAATTAAGCTGGCTCCCCGGGCTGCAGTTGAAAGGGCCGTAAAGGATGATGCGCTCTCTGCCTATTATGTTCAGCCGGGTTCCTGTATTGCCATACCACTGCAGGCTGTGTTCCGCAGGGAAGAAAAGATTTTTTATGTAACAGCAGGGCCGTTGAAGGATAAATATGGTAATACGGTTGCCGATGGTACATTGGTTAGTTTCAATTACGATAAAGCAGCAAGCGCTGCACACATGGAAGCAACTTTGCTCAATGGTTTTGCAGCTGTAAGCATACCTGTGGAAGGGAATGAAGGCTGCCGGTTGCTTGCAACAGTTAACAATATTGTTTCACAACCCGTTAATTTAAGAACCAGGTGATGCGTATTCTTTTCATATTACTGATAAGCCTGGTAGCAGGATTCCTTTTTCTTAACAGCAGCCAATTGCTGGTGAGCCAGGAAAAACCAGCATTCCTGCGGACTGATGCCATTGCCGCAGCACATCATACCGAAATTGACATCAGGGTTAAATCGGTTTGCAGGCCTGTTGAGGCACAGCTTGATTTACTTAAGGCTGACTACAGTGCGCTGTGGGCGCACCTCAATCATTTATATGCTACCAATGATGTGGAAGCCGGAAAGGAATATTATACCCGCAACTGGTTTAATACCATTTGCAAAAATTATAAGGGCATTCAAAAGCAGCTGGTTGCAAGAACGGATACCCGGCATGAACTGAATATCATCAACTGGGACAGGGATGGACTGGTTTGCACTGCTATTGACAGCAATATCGTGTTTAATTATCAGTATCCCGGTATGCCGGATTCATCTGCAACACAGCATATGGCCATGGTATTGCTTTACCAGGGCGATCACTGGCGCATAGATGCAATGCGCATACTGCCACAAACTTTTGCAAACTCAATCAAACAACAAAATCAGTAATACAATGAAAATCGCATTTGTTTCTCCTTATCCGCCCAGCCAGGTTACACTTAATGAATATGGTTATCACCTGATACGGAGTTTTGCGGGTAAGCCGGAGGTGGAAAAGATATATGTACTTACCAACCACCTTGATGATAACAGCCAGTACAGCCGTTATGCAATGGATGGCATTAATATTGTTCCCTGCTGGAAATTTGATGGCTGGTTCAGCTTTCTCAGTATCCGTAAAGCACTTAAAAAGCTTAAGCCGGATGCAGTGATAATGAACCTGCAGTTTATGACTTTTGGAGAAGGAAAAATACCGGCAGCTCTGGGCCTGCTTACCCCGCTGGTTTGTAAATTGCTTCGTATCCCTTCCATTGTAATACTGCACAATATCACCGAAACAGTAAAACTGGATACAATCGGTATGGCCAGCAGCAAATGGAAGAGCAGCCTGTTTCTCTGGATAGGTAAACAGCTGACCAAATTTATCCTGAAGGCTGACCTGGTAGGTGTTACCATTTCGCAATACGTAGATATATTAAAAGAAAAATATAAGGCCGGCAATGTAATACTACTGCCCCATGGAAATTTTGAATTGCCGGAAAGGGTATACACGGATGAATCACATAACCGGGTAAACCTTATGGCATTTGGAAAATTTGGTACTTATAAAAAAGTGGAAGTGATGCTGGATGCAGTGAAGCTGCTTGAAAAGCAATTTCCCGGTCATACATTTATTTCCACCATTGCAGGTACGGATAACCCCAATGTAAAAGGCTACCTGGACGATGTTAAACGCAGGTACAGTAATATGAAGAATGTAGTGTTTACCGGGTATGTTGCTGAAGAGGATGTAGCAGGGATATTCCAGGAAAGCAGTTATGTGATATTTCCCTACACTACTACTACCGGCAGTTCCGGTATACTGCACCAGGCCGGCAGTTATGCAAGGGCTTGTATACTGCCAAAGATTGACGACCTGGAACGTGTGGTGGAAGAAGAAGGATACGGTGGCGCTTATTTTGAAACCGACAATGCACAAAGCCTTGCAGATGCTGTAGCTCATCTGATGGAAAATCCGGAAGAGCGGAGAAGGATTGAGGACCAGAACTATGCTGCTGCAAAGGGGCTGCCTATGAATGAGCTGGCGCAATGGTACCTTTCACATTTAAAGTCATTGAAAGAAAAAACAGCTGAATAATAACCTGCGTGTATGTTGAAAAGCGTAATTAAATATTTTCTTGACCTGGTGTATCCAATCTTTAAAAAACTGCTGCCATACCAGTTGTATGCCTACCTGGCAGTGGGGGCAGCCAATACAGTGCTGAACATTGTGTTGTTTGCCGTATTGTACCAGTTTGTGCTGCCACAACCGGGTATTATGGTAAATGGTTACCTGGTGGCATCTTATACCATCAGCCTGCTGATTGCTTTTGTGGTTACTGTACCAGCTGGTTACTGGCTCAGTAAAACTTTTGCCTTTGGCCAGCACGGCATTGCTGCAAAACAGAACGCCAGGCAGTTCATAAAATATTTTTTAGTGGTGATCCAGGGCCTGGTGCTGGATTACCTGCTGCTCAAGCTGCTGGTGGTGTATGCAGGTATGCATCCAACAGCTGCTAAAATCATTTCAACGGTGATTGTACTGGTGCTGAATTACCTGCTGCAGAAGTATTTCACCTTCAGGGTAAAGCAAAAAGGCAGCGATATTACTGCTGCCTGAAATGAATATTTTGTTCTTTGAAATTGCCGGGTAATATAATTGAAATCATTACCAGTTCCATGCTACTCTTGCAGTAATCCAGTCAAACTGGTAACCTGTGCCGGTACTTGCCGCCACATTGCTGGTTTGGTATTTAAGGGAACTTTCAAAATGAGTAAGCCTTAATGCCAGTTCGCATTGAACTCTGTATGAGGATTGCCATTGCTGTCTTTCAATTTGCTGTACACCTGCACCAGCCTGCAGTTGTATACGTAGTTTTGAAAAGCCGGGTATGGCGGTACTGTAATCAGTAAAAATTTCTGTACTCAGATAGCGGTTGGGAGCAAAATAATTTTTGATACTGCTGTCAGCATAGTGCAGTGCCGAAAAATTGATGCCGGTTTTAAGCAGGGGTTCTGTTTTAAAAACGTGGTACAGCGAACCAAGGAATTGCAGGTTTTTGTTGTTATCGCTGAGTACTCCCAGGCTGCCTTGTGAGTAAAAGCCGGTTTTGCCGCTCAGCATCAGGTGTGTGATATAGCCAATATTATTGCTGCGGATATTTTTTTGCAGCAGCGAAGCGGTGAAATTAAGTATATCGGTACTGTACTGCAGGCCAATCATACGGCGGTCGTTGGGTTGGTAGCAGATGGTTTGTTTGCCGGTGATGCCGGTAAAGCCATTGCTGCCCGTTGGCTGAATGCGCTGGATATGCAGGTCGGTTTGTCCGCTCCAGGCCAGGTTCCAGCGTTCGTTGATGGTAATATGTGCAAACTGTGCTTTTGTTTTTTCGTTTTGTGCCGAACTGATGGTGGAGATGCCCGCATTGGTACTGATGCGGTACCTGCGGCCTTCTCCCTGCTGCCACCAGGCAAAGTTTTCGATGCGTATATTACCCGCAATATCTTTAAAATATACAAAACCGGTGCCTGCGTTCTGCTGCTTTGCAGCGCTAATTTTTTTTGTTGCAGCAGTAAATTCGTTTGCCGAAAACAGTTCTTTTTTTTGCCTGATTGCAGAAGCAGATTGCTCTATTTCTTTTTTGCCCAGCAATACATCAGCATATTCCTGCACATAGTATTTGCCGGGATAGGTGTTTGCAAGGCTGTCGTAAAAGCGCAGTCCGTTTTTGTAATCGCCACTTGTAGTTGCCAGTCTTGCCTGTAACACCAACTGTTGTGCAGGTGCCAGCAGGTGCTGTTGTTTCTGTAAAAATGCATTCGCTGTATTGGTCTTCATATTCCACAGCTGTGCATTAAAGTAATTTACAATGGCGTTAACATTACTGCTGTCCTGCTCCCAGGCTTTTTTTGCATATTGCAGCGCAAGGGCAGGGTGGTGGTTCATAAAAAGGGCGTAGGAAAGATTGATGCGTGCTGTGGTGGTTTCGTAATTGAGGGGCAGCAGCAACTGGTAGGTAGCAGCCGCTTTTTTATACAATTTGCTTTGCAATTGCAGGTCGCCTTTAAAAAGCAATATGCCTGCATCTGCCGGTTGGTGCAGTAAGATTGAGTCCAGTTGGTGAATTGCTGCTGAATAATTTTCGGCTTTGCGCAATTGCAGTGCTCTTTGCACATGCTCCTCTCTTGCTGCGGCTGATAATGGTTTTTGAGCCGGTAATTGTGCAGTGGCTGTAGTGGTAATCATCGCTGTAAGCAGTGGTATAAATCTGAGGCAGTTCATGTATATTTATTTATTATTTTAAAATTTAACTGTATGATAATCAGTAATGAAGTTTTCAGAACTCCTGATATGACGGAGGATGGTTTGCTTATTAAACTGGAGGGCGTGCTGGATGGTGCCGGCGCAGCAGAATTGCGTGCTGCTGTGGAAGAATGCCTTCATGGTATTTATCTTAACATTTACATTGATGCGGCTGCCATTGCCGAAGCTGATCTTTCGGGTATTAACGAGATCATACATGCGCATTATACCCTTGATAAGGCGGGCAGAAAACTCATTTTTGTATACCGGAAAGATTCTGTAATTGAAAAATGGGTTGAAACCACCGGGCTTGGTAAGTTTGTTGCTACTGCTGTTGTACATGGCGGTTAATGAATTGAAAGTTTGTAAAAAAGAGGGAAATGCCCAGCAGGGCATATATCGCACTGCCCATGGCTGCCATAAAAATGTCCCAAAAGCCCTGGTAGCCGGTGCAGGTACATATTCTTGCGGTAAAAATGGTGGCAGCTGTTGTAATCCAAAGCATCCAGAAGGCGGGCTGCTTTGTGGTACAAGACTGAGTGGACGGTGCTGCAGGTATTTTTGCAATCACCCTCAGCATCACCCAAAGGCCTACTATACTGCTGGCTACCTGCAGCAGGCTGTACACAGCAATGGTATTACCGGACAGTACCAGCTTTTTTGCCAGTACGGGGAAAGTGGTTACAAAAAAACCGTCATAATGTGTAAATGCATCCCAAAAAAGATGTGATGCAATACCTGTGATGATGGATACCAGGAGCATGCCTTTGTGCTGCAGGGCATACGCATTCCAGTTAAAACCCGTAATATTTATAAAGCGTGCTTTAAGCGGTACAGGTAAATTGCTGATGAACATGTCCCGTACCAAATTGTGGTATGCAAAGCAAATAAGTATTGCCACCGGTATATCAAACACAAAAAAGCCAAACAAATGATGCCCGGTATTTTCGCCTGTTTTCATGGTCAGGAAAAATTCAAAATCGGGCACCATGCTGCCGGCAACAAGCCCTGTAAGGGAGAGCCTGTACCTGCATTTTACCAGGGGTAGTATGATAGCGGGATGTGCAAATGTAAAAGGCATGGTAATCAATAAACTTTTTCAGTAAAAACCTGTGATGCTGCAAGATTTTCAATGGTAGTGGCCAGCTCATTCTTTGTGGTATTGATTTTTAGCAGGTAATCGAATGAGCCTGATTTCATAGCGCCAACTGCTACTTCCAGGTCTTCGTGGGCGGTACAGAATACCACACCAATTCCGGGGTAATACTCTTTTATGCGTGCCAGTACATCCAGTCCGTCCATCTCTTCCATCTGGTAATCGAGAAATACCATATTGGGATTGCGGTGAAGCTGCTGAATACAGTCGGCGCCGCCGCTAAAAGCTGAAACATCGTTGTAACCCAGTTCATTCAGTTGCTGTGTGAGTACGGCTGTCCAAAAAGGGTCGTCGTCAACGATAAAAATTCTTTTGTTACTACTTTTCATATAATTATGTTTGGCATACCATTTTCCAATACAATGCCATTTTTTAAGTAGCTGAAAATCAGTGGTTTACCTAAGGCAGGGGTGCCGGCTCTTTCCATAATCTGGACTGGGGTTCTATAAATTGGTGAGGGGAGGGGTACAGGAGAGGGCGATAGTTACGGTTAATGGGTATTGGATGGAGCTGTACAGCGTATAGCACAACTTGTCCTGCAGAACGGGAAGCCCCGGTCTCAAACAGATCGGGGCTTTTTTATTTTCATTCAAAATCTTTTCGGTTGGCGGGGCTTATGGCTATTCGGCTAAATGTTGTTTGCCTGTATGCCTTTTCAATTTCTGTAAACCACTTTTCCTGTTCCGCTTTGTTTGTTTATAATTGCTTTGCCTTTTCCGTAATTCACTACGTCGCCATTGCCTGCCATTTCAACTATGAAATCGCTGTCTGTCCTGATGTTTACATCTCCGTTGCCTGATTTAGAAATGTCCACTTTTTTTGAAATGATGTTTTTAGTTTCAAGGTTACCGTTGCCATTGTTGCTTATTTCAATGTGGTCAACAACAGAACCTGCAACCGTTACATTGCCATTTCCTTTATTCTCAATTCCAAAGTATCTGCCTGCGAATTTTTGAACACTCACATCTGCGTTTGAAAAATTGAATAGTTTAGAAATCTCTGGCATTACAATTTTTACTTTAACTGCCTTTCTTTTCTTCCAATCAATTACAAATTTGCTGTCCAATTTAACCAATAACAAGTCTTCTGATTTGGTTATTTGAACCTGCTCTTGTGCATTGTCTTTTCCTGAAACAGTAATGCTGTATGATTTACCCATCTCAATTTCAACTTCGCCATTTATGTTTTCTATTTGAACTTTGTCAAAGTCTTTTAAGTCATAAGTTTTTAAGTCGCTTTGTGCTTTTGCAATTACAGCAACAAAAAACAAAGCTAAAATGAGCAGTGATGATTTGCATTTTTTCATTGTGTAATCTGTTATTGTAAAGTTTGTAATAAATCTTTTGTTTGTTGGTCGTCAGGGTCAAGTTCAAGTGCTTTTTGATAACTCTTAATTGCATTTGGCTTGTCGTTGAGTTTTAAATAATAGTCGCCCCAGCGACTGTAAACCATTGATGAATTTGGGTGTTGCTCAATAGCTACATCCAAAATTATTTTTACTGCTTTTTCGTTTAAGGGTTTCTTATTCATTAAGTCGTAAGCTAAATAGGTAATTTGCCCTTCATTCATATTCATTGCTCCAAATGCCTTTTTTGCTTCATCATATTGTTGCATATTCAGGTATTCAGTTGGCGAAAATTCATCCTCTTTCATTTTCGGCATTGGCTTTTCCTGGTAAATATTTTGCAGCCCTGTTACTTCCCCTTTTTCATTTCTTTTAAAGAAACCTTTTATGTTGAAATCTGTAAAAACAATAGTGTCCTTTGTTATTGGGAAGCAGTAAATTTCAAGGCCATTATTTATATTTTCAACTAAATAGTTTTTTTCTTTCCGCAGATAAAGCACTTCGTCTGTTCCCATTCTGTAACGCCCTGCCAATTTATCTAATTCGGTATCGGGTAAACTTATTGGCTGTATTTCGGTTGGTAAAAAATTTGTCCAGTTATACACTTTTGCAACTGCTCTTCTTATTTCTTTACCAATTCCATTTTGGTTATCGCCTGAATTGAGCATTACAATTACACCATTTCCACCTTCAATACTTGCCATGCCGTAAGCTAAAAAACCTGCATTAACTCCTGTGAACTCAAAGAAAACTCCCCTGGGGTCTTTGTTATCTGTTCTTTGAATTAAAAACGGTCCAATTGCCATTTGTTCTTTATAGCCACCGTCTGAAACATTTATTTGCGGTGTGAGCATTTTCTTAGTAATTGCCTGGCTCAAAATCCTTCCTTTGCCCAAGTATGATTTTTGAACATCAATAAAAAGCTTTGCAAGGTCTGTTGGTGTGGTGTAAAGCCCTGCTGCTGCTTGTTGTGGGTAAACATAGGGCATACCTTTAAACCAGGAAGCGTAAGAATAAGCCCGGGAACATTGCTTTAAAAATTTTGCCGGAACTGGTTGCTCAAAGGTTGAGTTTTTCATTCCAAGTTTATCAAAAAGTATTTCCTGTGTCAGGTTTGAAAAGCTTTTTTTAGAAACGTCCATTAATGCTAACTGTGCAATCATACTCCCTCCACCTGAATAACGAAACGCTGCATTAGGTTCACTATTTACTACTACTGCTCTTGTCTGTGAAATTTTTGCACCAGTTAAAACTTCTACAATCGTTGGTAAAGGTTCTGTTGGTGTAAAACCAAAATAGGAAGTTTGTGAAGTTCCTGCTGAATGGCTCAACAACATCCTTAATGTTATTGGTGTCTTTTTTGTAAAATCATTCCCGCTAATTTTCCAGGATGTAAGGTAGTTGTTGATTGGTTTTTCTAAATCAATCTGTCCATTATCAACCATTTTCATAGCTGTAACAGCCATTAAAAATTTACTGATTGAACCTGCTGAAAACATTGTTTCGGTAGTCACAGGTGTTTTTTTAAGTGTATCCGCTAAACCATAACCCTTTGCCCATTCAATTTTGTAGTCTTTAATAACTGCAATGCTTAGCCCTGGCACTTTGTAGTATTTCATTCTCTCAATGATGTTCCAGCCTTTGAAGCCTTTTACAGGCACATATGGAATCAGGTTGTTTTCTACTTGCAAAATTCTGTCTTGCACTTGTTTGCTTTGAGCAAAAGTCTGTCCTGCAAAAAGTGTCAATAAAAGTAAAGTGATTTTTGTCATGTTTTTTTGATGATTGAGGTCTGTCTGTAATGGCACAACCATTTGTATTGTTCGTCGTTTTATTGTTCGCTTCAAAGCTTAATTGCAAAGTTTAAAACGCTGTCTTTATTAGTTTTTAAGTCTGTTATTTTGTCAAATACTTCGTAATCTGGAAGTCTCTTTTTTGGGTAGTCCTTTTTAAGTTCACCAAAACATAAAAAAGGCATATCAACTTGTATTGAACTATTAGGCAATTTAATTGTATATCCTTGTCCTGCACATCCTGCACCTGAAAAAATATCTCCTCCATTTTCTTCTCCAACAAAAAGTATTTTCCTTTTAGAGGATTTTCTGAATTTGTAAAGTTGACTAATTACAGATGTTGACGCTGAAAACGAACCTCCGTTGGTTAGTACAATAATGTTGCCTGTGAAATTATTTTTTGGGGTATAGGTGTTACCCTCCGACATCATATCTGCATACATATCCTTTAGATATAAAGTGCTGTCGTCTCTCAAAAATTCTGTTGGATTTCCAATATATCCTTTAACATCGTCACTCAAATTAACTGCATATTTGTTATACATAAATACTCTTCCCGGCACTTGTATTACAGCTCTTGATTTTGGCATTACCCCTATCAGGTTTGACACAAGAATATTGTCATAACCATCGCCACCACCTTCATTATCTCTTAAATCTACTATTAAGTTTTGTATTTTTTTTGATTTGATGTCGGCAAAAGCACTGTCTAGAAAAGGTTCATATTGCTGCCTGAATTGTTCAATAAGCCCTTTATAGAAACTGCTAACTTTTAAATAAGCGGTTTGATTGGGTAAAGTTGATTTGTATGCAAGCTGCTTATCATACTGGCTGATGCTTTTTTTGTTTTTAGCAAAATAGCGGCTTTCTATTTCCCTTGCTTTCAATAATTCAATGTAATAATGCGTATTGCTATTTTCCATTTCAATTTTTACACCTTTCTTTTCAGGGTAAAAAAGGTTGAACAGGTAATTAAAATAAAAGTAATTGTACAGATTGTAGTACTTAAATGTCTGGTTTACCCCATCGGCAGGCATGTATTGCAGCATTGTATTTATAAGGCTTTTTGCGCTTACATTGTTGATGCTTTTTACAACAGAATATTTGGGAAACAACTGCTCTTTGCTGCAATCTTCTTTAATGATGAGTTGCTTATTAATGATTATGAATTCAAAGGGCAAGTACAATCCTGAGCTGTCAAGAGCTGCCATTTTGTAATTTATATTTCCATTGGCCGGTAATGATATTCTTGTATGTCCGTGGTTTAATGCAGTAATTAAATATCGCAATTTCAGGTAATACTTTTCAATGCCTGAACCTTCAGAGAATGTATTTTGGATGCTGTCACACTTTTTGTCAAATACTGCTTTGCTGATAAAATAGTAAAGCCCTGAATGTCCTTCCCGGAGACCGCCTTTAAAGATTGTAAAATCTTCATTTTGTTGTTTGATACTTAGGGTTGAAGGCTGTGCAACTATATTTGAAATAGTTGTTAAGGCCAGGAGAAATGAAAGTACAGTTCTTTTGAGCATTACTTTGTGAATTTTAAAATATGCAGCAAATTCCCGCATTTTGGAATATGAAGGGCTATTAAAGTACCTTTGCAAGGTATCAAATAATAATTTCGTAGTCTCACGATATGATGTAAGCCTTGCATCCGCTTTGTTTCCTGCCAATTAGTGCAGTCGTCAAAAATGGCACACAACATTTTGTATCGCAGGGCATCCCTGCCCCCAGCCCTATTTTATAACTGATTGAATATTAATGATTTATTATGCCTGCCTGCCGGCAAAGGGAGGTCGCTTTTTCAACCTGAGCGATACATATTTCGGGATTATTTCCAGATTTTCAGTGGCGCCATATCATCATTCATGCAAGGCGGGAGCAGATAGCACAAAGCATTCTGAATAAACTGCAAAAGCGTTTCACAGAATGTGGCCTAACCATTCATTCCACCAAAACCCAAATTGTATGTTTAACAAGAGACCCCCTAAACAAAGACGTAACAAAAGTTTGCAGCTTTTAAATGGGCGGTTTTGTATTTACACCACAATGGGTAAAAGACGGGGAAGAACGTAAACTGCTGATACTGCCCTCGCCACCAGGTGCATCGAAGAAAGCGATAATGGAAAAGATACGCAGCCTGAAACTACACACCCGAACGGGTAGTATATATGTGGTTGCAAATCTTTTAAATCCATTGGTGCGTGGCTGGCAAAACTACTATTGTCATTTTATAAAACGGAACCTGAATGACCTTTGGCGCTTTGTGAACCGGCGGCTTGAGAAATGGTGCAAGTGGAACAAACGAATGAGCCTGCGCAAAAGCCGCA
>JANMIG010000010.1:0-50679 GCA_031375675.1 Chitinophagales bacterium | reverse complement strand
AGATGTGCAGTAAAAGTGAGTGACACAACGATGATGCCCGCAGACGCTGCGGTCTGGGTTAGAAACATGAAAAGCAAATGCTGGCAACCGAAAAAAATAAAAATAAAAGGCTGCCTCATTTTAGTTTTGAGACAGCCTCTATCTTTTGGGCCCCTGCCCCTCCTTTTATGCAGTTCCTGTACTTTGATTGTACGGTACCGGAAATTGTACTTTTCAATATACCGGTATCACCTGATACCCGGTTGCATTATAAAATCAGGATCAGCAGTAAAATGATAATGATGATGGCACCGATTGAAAGATACACCCTTTTGTCAAGTCCTTCTGCCTGCTTTTTCATTTGACGCAATTCCCTGCGCATTTCTTTTTTTTCGCTGCTGCTGAGTGCAGACCTGTCCATGTTCTGTATTTCAGTCACCCTTTTGATGATATTGGCAGCCACCCTGCTGTCTGCAACACTGTCTGCAGGCAATATGGATGCAGCGGCTGATTGTAAGGGCATCATAAAAGCCATCAGGCAACCCAGAAGAATCATTTGAAATTTTCTTGTACTACTCATTTTGTTATGTTTTGATTTTTAATAAATATGCTGCATACTTCATCCCGGAACATTTTTCCGCAGTTTGAAAAAGCCGCAGCTTAAAATACTGAAAGGGGAAATTGATGCATGCCCTTTGTTCAAAGATAGTTGTTTAAAGCTGCTTTTGGTTATACAATTGCTCAAATAAGTTGTATGATTCACATATTGGCGCCTTTATGCTGCATGGCAAATCGCTGTAAAGCGGCTTGATGTGCGGAGGCATCATCCGGTAAAAAGATGGTATTGCGTTCACCAGGCAGTACTTTGCTGATATCTTTTACAAAAATCCTGTCAGCGGAGGTATTGCCGGCATTTTTTCCAGTAAGCCGAAAAAGAATTGTAATAACCGTTTACATGAGGGAACATCCAGTCGTAACTTTCTGCCCTGCCTGTATAATGTGCAAATGCCGGGTGTGCTTTAAAAACAATATTATTTGCATTCACCAATAGTTGCAAATCGCTGAATGCTCCCGTAAACACCTGTATCCCCGGGATATTGACCGCAAGTGCCAGGATAAAATCCAGCACCCTGCTGCTTACCGGGTACTCATCAAAATGGGATGGTTCCAGTAACAAAATCCTGTTAGCCGTACTATCGCTGTGCCACAGGGGATCAAGATTATATAAATTGTAAACAAGCGTTGGTAAATCCTTATCAATATCCGGCACCTTGTTTTGCGGCAATACTACAGATGCCGTAAAATCAGCCGTTTGCTTCAACGCCTCCGGCACTTCCAGCCGGGGCAGCCTGTCATATGCTGTATCCAGAAAAGTACCCGTTTGATGGGTGTGGCTGTATTGATTGATGTTTTCCTGGTTGCAATAATATTTTTTTGCAGAGAATGTACCTGCCACCCACTGCCAGCTGAGGCCGTTACTGGCCAGATCGCCATCCAGCAAATGGTAATACAGCCAGCGGGAAGGCTGCAGCCAGTGTGCCCGCCCGGTATTGCAGGCGATGGAGGCAATATACATCCTGAAATGATTGTGCAGGTACCCGGTTTGGTACAGCAGCCTTATTTGATCATCCACAGCCTTTATACCGGTATCCGCTTCCAGCAATGCTGACGGTATTTTATGGTGCGCAACTGCTTCCTGCTCCTGCCTCAAATCAGTAAATATCCTGTTACCGGCAGCCTGCCATACCCGTTGCCAGTATTCCCGCCAGGCCAGCTCCTGTACCAGCTTTTCAGCCTCGTAAAATGTATACTTAGCCAGTATGGCATCTTTTACCTGTGGCAGGCTGATTACGCCCCTTGACAGGTAGGGCGATAAACGGGTAACGGCACCGTCAACATAATTTCTGGTACGGGCATATTTTACCGGATCTGCCCGGGCAATACGTGCCAGGATACTGGCATAATCGGTTGGAAATTCCATTTTTTTTTTTAGCTCTTGTATGCTGCCACTACGCCCTGCATATTTACCCGGAAATATTCTGTGTAAATACAAACTGGCCTTTCGGGCTTACTGTTATTTTGCTTTATTGTTCCGGCAGCGGTCGCTGCAGTATTTTACAGTGTCCCAAACCTTTTCCCATTTTTTTCGCCAGGTAAATGGCCTGTTGCACACCACACATATTTTTACCGGAAGGTTTTCTTTTTTTACCTGCTTCATGCTTTACTGCTGAAATTTAATTGCAATGGCGCTTCCTTTTCAGTTTTGCGCCTGGTATGCACTTTTAATATCCGGTCATTATTTGCCTTCACCACAGCTGATTTTTTTGTACCCCATAAATGAATCCTTGCATACTGGCTGCTGGTTTTCAAATCCACTATTGGCAGCGGATAATCTATCCCCATTTCGGTTTTGTACATCAATTGTTCTGCCGCCGTCATCAGCCAGGGCTGGTGGATATGTTCAACCGGCACATTGGCCAATTCCGGCACCCATTTTTTTACAAATGTTCCTTCTGCATCATGCTCCTGCGCCTGCTTTACCGGGTTATATATGCGGATGGTATTTACCCCCATAGTACCCGCCTGCATCTGAAACTGCGGGTAATGAATACCCGGCTCATAATCCAGGAACTGCCTGGCCAGAAAATGTACACCTGCCTGCCAGGGTTGCCAAAGCTGGTGTGTGAAAAAAGATACCAGCATGCTGCGCATCCTGAAATTAAGGTAACCGGTGCTGGTGACACAGCGCATGCAGGCATCCACCAGCGGGTAGCCCGTTTGCCCGGCTTGCCAGGCCCATACCCATGCCGGGTTGATAAGCGTACGGATAGCGTTAAAGCCCGTGTTGAGGTTTTCAAATTCCATACGGCATTCCGTTTCAAATTTTTGAATGAAATGGCAATGCCAGTGCAGCCGGTTGATGAAAAATGAAATGTTTCTTTTGTCGCCTGTAGCAGTAATGGCTTGCAAACTGGCCTGGTACACCTGCTTCATACTCAAGTTGCCCCATGCCAGGTATGGCGACAACCTGCTGCAACTCCTGCGGCTCAGTTCCGGCTTGGATATATGCCGGCTGTAGTTGGCTTTGCGATGGTACAAAAAACTTTGCAGGTATTTTTCCGCAGCAGTAACACCGCCAGGTTGAAACAAGTTGTCTGCCGCATGAATGGTTGTGTACTGCGGTAAAATACCATCAGGCGGGTTGATTGTTTTTAACCTGTCCAGGTTTACCGTAAAAAAAGGTGCGGTCATGGTTTGCAGCCATTTTTGAGTGAACTGTTTGCGGTTGTTCAATGGGCGAATGATGCCATTGGTGGCATATTCCTTCCATACGATACCGTTGCGGCTGCAAAAAATTGATACATCCCTGTCCCTCTTGTAACTAAGCCCGTTACCGGTTTCCTGGTGAGAAAAAATGGTGCCAACCTGGTACTGTGCCAGTAATTGCTGTAAAGCAGGAATCACTTCACTGTGTACAGCGTAAATACTGTGCCAGTAAGGCTGCAAACGGTGATTCAGGTCATGAATGGATTGTTGCACAAAGCGGTGGTGCCGCAGATCACTATCGGCATACTGCATCAATGAAGGCTCAAAGAAATACAGCAGCAATACCGGTATTTTGCTTTCGGCTGCCTGTTGCAATGGCTGATGATCCAGCAGCCGCAGGTCTCTTTTAAACCATACTATGTTGATCAACGGCTTATCCATGCTGATCCAGGCTGTTTAAGAATTGTGCAGCATGGCGAAGGTGGCTGTCCTGCTTTTCAGCACTCATTTTATCGAATGTGTGTACCAGCATACCCAGCCTGGGATTTTGCAAAAAAAAGCTGCGGTGCACATGCATGAAGCGCCAGAAAAGCCCATCCCATACTGCCTGCCATGGACCTTTGGCATAATCACTCATTTTCATCAGGTAGTTGCTGCCGCTGATATAGGGCTTGGTTGTCATCAGCCCGCCATCGGCAAACTGCGTCATACCATATACATTGGGCACCATCACCCAGTCATATGCATCAATGAACAGTTCCATAAACCAGCGGTACACTTCATCGGGATCAAATTCGCACAGCAGCATGAAATTACCCAGCACCATCAGCCGCTCAATATGGTGGCAATAGCCTGTTTTCAATACTTTTTTTATGGTGTGATCAACCGGTGCAATGCCGGTGTTCCCCGTCCAGAAACTTTCAGGTATTTTACGCTTAAAGCCCCAGTAGTTGGTGGTGCGCTGTTTGCTGCCCTCCCGTTCATATATTATCCTGATAAATTCCCGCCAGCCCAGCACCTGCCTGATAAAACCCTCCAGCGAATTGAGCGGAACATCATATTGGGCAGCAGCAGCAATGGCTTTATCAATCACCTGCTGCGGGTGCAGCAAGCCGGCATTGAGCAGCGGGCTGATGACAGAATGATGCAGCACCAGAGCATTGGTTACAATGGCATCTTCATATATACCAAAATGCTGAAACCTGTTTTGCAGGAAATCATCCAGCCATTTTTCTGCCCCAGCAAAATCGGTGGGGTACATAAACTGTGTTGTACTGCCATAGCCCCCGGAAAAATGTTGTGCCACATAGTTCCTGGCTTCTTGTACAAAATCATTTTCATCCGGTATTGGTACAACCGGCACCAATCCATTCTTTGGGAACTTACTCCTGTTATCGCTGTCAAAAGTCCATTGGCCACCAGCAGGATTACCTGCTTCATCCAGCAGAATATTTCTTTGCCTGCGCTGCTCCGTATAAAACCCCGTTTGAAAATAGGATTTCTTACGGTCAAAATAAGGCTTAACCCCTTCAGGAGTATTTAAAAAATTCGGGGTGCTGTATTGTATGCATTGTATATTTTCTTTGCCTGAGGCTGATATAAGGCGTTTATACAACCAGTTATCTGCCGGTTCGGCAAAATGCAGTACTGTTGTGTTTTGTGTACGCAAATGAGGGATTAATTTCCGGATATCATGCAGGTGACTTGTTGCTTCAATGTAATGTACTTTTATGCCTTTACTTACCAGGAATGCAGCATAGGCTTTCATGGAAGCCCTGTGAAACATCAGTTTCTGCTGGTGAAACCGGTATTGACTGAAGAAAAGGAACTCCTCCACCAGGTACACCTCCCTGCCTGCAGCTACTGCGGGATGTACTTTGAAAAGCTGGTGTGGGAATATGATTGTTACTGCGCTCATTTTTAAACCATATCACTAACAGCAGAGGCAGGTATTTGTTTAAAGCTTGTGCAAAGATGCAGCATTAGCTGTTGCAGGGCAGTACCAGCAAAATAGTAACATGTGCTGACTGGCGGCCCCTGGTCGGCAGGCTTAAGTATTCATCTGTATAAGCAATGGCGGGAATAAAAAAAAGGCTGCTTGGTGAAAAGCAACTCCCTGGTAGAGAGAACCGGCGAAATATCGAACTTTTCAGTGGAGGGATTGAGAGTGTTTAGGTGAATTATGCAAATATTAGCCAATATGTAAATCGGGTATACTGCATAAAAAAGGAAAGGTAACAAGTTGAAGAATGATATATCAATACCATTTCAACATCCTGTTACCCTTCCTTAAAAAAAACCCACTTTTTGCTCATTCAGGGTTTTATCGGCACCATATGTGATGCTTACTGCTTCATGAACTTAACAGCAGGGATTTGCTTGTTATCAGGGGAAACGGCTTTCAATAAATATATTCCACTGCCCAGCGATGATACATTGACTGGAATGACATTCGTGCCTTCAAGGATGGAAACCTTTTGCTGGAGTATTATCCTTCCCGTCATATCAACTACCTGCAGATTCAGGAAATTTTTAGCAGGGCTGCTGATACTGGCTATGAGACTGTTGTGTACCGGATTCGGCGCAATGCCCTCAATGGTCAGCACAGTACCTTGTGCACCTCTTATTCTCACAACAGCACTGTACCTGCCTTGATTATTGACATCTACCTGGCGCAAACGGTAGTATTGAACCGCTCCTGCAAGGTTGGCATCAGAAAAATTATAGGTAAGATTACTTGTGCTGCCACCTGGCGCCAGCGTGTTCACAAAGGCAATAGTCGTATAATTTTGTCCGTCTGTTGAGCGCTGTACTTCAAACCCAAGGTTATTTTGTTCATTGCCAGTTGTCCAGCTAAGTTGATTACGGTTGCCTGTGCGGTTACCCGAAAAATTGATAAAGGTTACCGGCAATACCGCAATATTGCTGGTAATACCAAAGGGAGAGAAGGTGGTAAATCCTGTGCCGGTAGCGGTGGTACCCGTTACCGAACCATTGCTGTAAAACGGGCTGGAGCCACCGCAATGCACCACCCTGGCAGCCACTGCAGAATAGCTAACGCCTGTAGCTGCCCCGGTATAGTCCAGTGTAATCGTGCAGTTGGAACCGCCGTTTGTTTGTTCTGTAATATTCCATGTGGCTGTTACGCTGGCTGTTGCATCACCGCAGGGAGGGGCTGCCGAAGCTGCATTTACTGAAAAATTATCCACCGTACCGCTATTGCTGATGGTGGCAGGGTGATAAAGCGTTGTACTGGGCCCAACGGGGAATACTGTACTTGCAGCACCTATCCCGTTTCTTTTTAATGCCCCGGTGCCATTGGTAACGATATAGCCGGCAGCAGATCCTCCGCTTATCGTACCAGCAGCTGTTAATGTATTATTGCCCAGCAGAATATTTCCATTACCTAAATCCACATTGCCATTTACGGTTAATGATGAATTCAGGTTAAGGTTATTGCTGCCTGAACCAGCAGAACTGTAGTTGAAATTCTGGAGTACTTGTGCGCCAGCTTTAAAGGTTAAGGAACCCACAGCCGCTGCACCTGCCGTTTTAGCAATAAACAGGCTGGAAGTACTGCTACCGCTGATTGTACCCACATTTGTGGAAAGGAATGCCCCTGCGCTTTGAACATACAGGCTGTTTCCATTCAAAGAAAGATTGTGTGTGGCTTGTTGCAGGTTTACTCCTCCCCCTGCAGCAATTCCTGTAAATACATTGGTATTGGGGGCCAGCACAATATCTATAGTTGATGCCGGAACAACTGCCGATACAGCCTGGGTTCTGAGCTGGTTAACATAAAAATCTCCACCACTTAGCGTTTGTGTACCTGAACCACCCAGGTTCAGAGACACCCTGTTTGCATCTGCACTAACATCCGTATCAAAAAATGAATTGCTTAAAGTTACATTGCCCCTTACCAATACACTGGACGATGTACCAGTGCCGTTCATGCCTGATACATCAGTAATATCCAGGTTACCATTTGCAAAAACAAAGCCGGGTGAAAAATACTTGAGCCCGTTGGTTAATTTTAAATTTCCAAAAATTTCAGTAGGGATACGAACAGTATCAGTTGTACCGGTCCCATTCCAGGTATATTCTACAGTACTGCTTGTTGCAGTTGTACCAAAATACGGGTAAGGTATTGTAGAAGCTGGACGCATTATTTTATTGGCAACTTCTACTGTTGAATTATTACTAACATCTACTTTGTTATCCACCGGGCTAAGTATGGTAAAGTTTGCTGGAAGAATGAGCTTGGTAGCATCGGTGCCATTACCAACAATAATTTTTGAACCAACACCAATAACCTGGAAATCGGCATCCAGTGTGTAGCTGGCCCTGTTAGCTACAATAAATATCTGGTAATCACTTATAAAATCTGCCGGTACGGTACCCGAACCATTGGCCGCAGTGCCCCAGTTGGCAAGCGTGGAAAGACTACCCGCAGCTTTACTGTAAAAAGGCGTACCGCCAGCACCACTTAGTGCTACTACAGGTGGCACCAATACTCCCCCACCGCTTAAGGTGATATTACCTGTTACCGGACCTGCAACGGTGGGTGAAAAGCGTACATACACAGGTGTTGCAGCAAGCGCAGCCGTAGTATAAGCTATGGTGGTTGAACTGCCCCAGGTACTGTTATCGTTTGATACCTGGTACGAAGCCGGTGCAGTAACCGTAACCACGCCGGGTGCTGGTGATAAATTTGTTCCGCCAAGGTTAAAGGATAATGAAGTGGATGGTGAGCCAACAGGCACTGTGCCAAAATTAAGTGTGGCAGATGATACTGTAAGCGATACGTTAGAAGGCGTTACCGAAGCCCATGTAGTGCCTACTCTTACGGCATCAATTTCTAGTGTTGGGGCTGCTGGTGCTGTTCTTGGATTGAAGGTTGGCCCGAAAAGCGATAATGTTGCATCTGCCACACCGCTACCCATGGAAAGTGTTGATGCCGGTTCTGTTGATCCCAATACCGGATTTACCCACATATCAACAATGTCGTCGGTAGTATTTCCTGCATTCACTGTGTACTTTAATACCACAAGGTAAGTCGTATTAAGTGTTCTTACAGTAGATTCGTAGGTAGCTGTAAGATTGGTTTTTCCTAAACCAAAATTAAATCCCGTACCACTTAATCTCGTAAAAGCCCTTACCGCAACGCCCGGGGTTGGAAAAGTTCCGGACATGATGCCCGCAAAGTTTACGCCGCTGGTATTGCCCGCAGCACTCAGATTCACAAAAAAGGACATGTAAGCAGTAGCACCGGCCGTAGATGGTGAAACAGATAGAATACCCCCACCCCTGCCTACAACCTGTTGCCCCGGCACCATATTTACACCAAAGCCTACTCCGGATGAAGGAGACAATGGGTAACTTAATCCAGCGCTATTTACGGTAAGGGGACCGCTGCCTGCCGAAAGTTGAGTCCAGCCATTGGCTGTCAGGTTGGAACCAGTAGTATAGTTAAAGTCATCTAAAAATTGCCCCCAACCAACAGTGGTGAGAAGGACAGAAAAAATAAATAAGTAAACTCTTTTCATGTGCCGATTTTTATTTGTGTTAAAATTTGAATTGCCTTTTGCGAATAATAATTGTATAATTGATGGATAATATGATGCTATTGTTCTTTTTTTATTTTTCCCAGCATTTCCTTTAATGTTTGAGCCCGTTCTGGAAATTTATCTGCTACATTATTTTGCTCACCAGGGTCTGTCTTAAGGTGGTACAATTGTGGCAATTTCAGATTCCCCAGTTCGGTACGGGTATTCTGGTTGATAGCAGAACCGTCAGAAGGCTCAATATATTTCCATTCTCCAGCGATAATGGAAAGTGTATTGTTGATGGATTGTTCAATAACATAAGGCCTGGATTGATCTGACTTATTTAAAAAACTGGCTATATAGTTTTTGCTGTCTGGTGCATCTCCGGTGTTGATTTTTTGCCCGGTAAGTGCTGCAAGTGAAGCATACAGATCCACCTGGCTTATCAATACACCGGAGGTTTTGCCTTTGGCCACTTTGCCCTGCCACGACAAAATAAAAGGCACCCGGGTACCTGCTTCAAAAGCACTGTACTTGCCACCCCTGAATACTCCATTAGGTTGATGATTGCCCAATTTTTCCACTGCATCATCTTTGTATCCATCATCCAGTACGGCTCCATTGTCGCTGGTAAAAATCATGATGGTGTTGTTGAGTAATTTATTCTTTTTCAAGGCCGCTGCAATTGCGCCAACCGTCCAGTCCAGTTGCAGGATGGCATCACCCCTTGGCCCCAAACCACTCTTGCCCACAAAACGTGAATGTGGCATACGGGGCACATGTATGTCATGCGTAGCCAGGTAAAGAAAAAATGGCTTTTGCTTATTGTTGTCTATAAACTTAACCGATTTTTCAACCAGCACATCTGCCATTTCTTCATCCACCCACAAAGCCGATTTTCCGCCGGTCATATAGCCAATCCGGCTAACGCCATTTACGATGCTCATGTTATGGCCATGCGATGGCTGCATTTTTAACAACTCAGGATTTTTCTTACCCGTGGGGTCAGTGGGGTTGATGGGTGTTGAGTAGCTTACTGTAACCGGATCATTTTTATCCAGGTTTACCATCTTTTGGTTTTCAACAAACACACAAGGTACCCTGTCGCCGGTTGCAGGCAGCAAAAACGAATAATCAAAGCCGATTTCTTTTGGTCCTGGCGTTATTTCGCTGTTCCAGTCGGGGCCACCTTTAGGGCCCAAACCTAAATGCCATTTTCCTACGGCTCCGGTGGTATAACCTGCTTTCTGTAACATAGCAGGCAATGTCTCCTTGTCGGTTGGAATAATCAATGCAGCATCTCCGGGCGCTATGCCGGTTCCTTGCTTGCGCCAGGCATAAGTACCGGTAAGCAACGAAAACCTGGATGGTGTGCAGGTGGCGGATGTTGTATGTGCGTTGGTAAATCTTACGCCACTGGCAGCAAGTTTGTCAATATTGGGTGTTTTAACTGCGGATGTACCATTGCAACTGATATCTCCAAAACCCACATCATCAGTATAAATTAAAACAATATTGGGCCTGGCCACTTTTATTGCCTGACCTTTCATGCCAAAAGAGAGTAACAATAAACACACCACTGCTATCAAAAAGAAAACCGGCTTCACCATTATTATTTTAACAGTCAACATCTTTTCAAAAAAAGCAAATGCCCTTTCCTGAAAACCAGGGTGAAATATTTTATGAAGTGGTGGTTGATACATGATACTGCAGTTTATTGTTTGATGAACTTACTGGTTTGAATACCATTGGCGTCCCGCAGAATCAAAATATACATACCAGCAGCAAGATTTGTTAAGTCAATGCGCTCATAACCAGTACCTTCCTTCAGGCTTATATGTTTCACCTTTTTGCCATCACCCGACAAAATGCTCATTTCTACCTTACCGGCTACTTTATCATAAAGCGCAGTAAGTTGATTGCCGGAAACAATGCCGGGATATACAGAGAGTTTATTTTTACCGCCAAAATATTCTGCAAGCACTTTGCTGTACTGGAATTTTCCATCCAGATCAACCATTCGTAAGCGGTAGAAATATTCAGGGTTGTTCGTATTGGGGGCATCTTCGTACAAATAGGTGCTGCCACCTGCATTACCAGCTCCCCGGATAGTTGCAACAACCTGGAAGTTGCGCAAATCAGTACTTCGCTCAAGCAGGAAATGACTGAAATTAGTTTCTGACTGGGTTTGCCAGCTCAGCTTTACCTGTTTATTTATTTGCTGTGATTGAAATGAAACTAAAGTCACCGGCAGCGAAACGTTATCAGTCAGTCTGCCAGTTAAGCTAAGGTCGGCTGCTGCATCAGCAGTACCTGCCCCAAAATAGAACACCCCATCACCCGTACAATCGTATGGTGTAATTCTAAAAGTAACCACTGAAGTGGGAGGTACATTTTGCAAGGCTGCAATACCAGACAAATCAACCGGGTTAAGTTTATAATTACCAGTAGTGCGGGGTGGCCCTGATATTAATGCTGCAGGCATAAAAGCCCCGCTGTTAACCTGGTAATCAACCTGGTATTTTATCGGCCCGTTGCCTGCAATACGAATTTTAAAACTGTCAATCGATGTATAACTAACATTCTTTCCATTGGCAGACTGTAATCTGAATGTGAGTATTTTATTAGAATCAATTCCATTTTGAGCTGTAAGTCTTGCAAAACCATTGTTACCCCAAAAACCGTTGGAGACAGATGTTGGTGAAAATGATGTGCCGGCACCTCTTTGCAAACCATTTACTACTGTTAAGTTGGGCGCTGTAAAAGTGGGCATAAAGTTAGCTACGGATTGCCCTCCCCCTGCAATTGCAGCTGTATTCCAGGAAACGAGCTCAGGAGATGCACTACGGGTATCAACAATATTTTGAGAGATTGCTGGTACTGATGCATGATTGGCGTACAACTTCCCGATATCGCTTAAAGCACCACCAACCAGTTCCGGTATATGATCTTCAAAAAAGTAGGAGTACCGTTCAATGCGTGGATCAGAGTCAAGATACGGGAGCGCTATGGCCATAAAGTCCTTGTGCGTTTGTGCCGTTCTGTTTACATTACAGTTAAATTCCGTAAGCCAGATAGGTTTCTTATACAGGTTGTATACATTATTGATATAGCTTTTAAGCCGGTTGAGTACATCATTTACATTAGGACTTGCATTACCGGCTGACAGCCAGTTGCCCCAGTCGTACCAGTGAACAGCGATGTAATCCACCCGTGTTGTATCCTGTTCGGCAAGCTTCATAAAATCAAGCAGCCAATTGTCCCACTCTCCTTCAGTGGGTGCAGGTGACCCCATTCTGTAGCCGGTACGAAGTACTTTTTTGTAAAGAGGTATTGCGTTTGCGACGATGATATTGGCCTGGCCGGTATTATCAGGTTCATTAAAAGTGAGCAAAGAAGTGACCCGCGGCTTGCTGATATATCCATCAATTTTAGCTTCGGTAATCCACGACGTTCCCCATGCCATCAGGGCATACTCCCTGTTAATAGCAGATGTATCGTTGGTGCCCCAATCATAAAACCAGCTTGCTTTTAAAGAATCGGGCAACACATCAATTTGCGTACATGCACCTTTCTTCTTTGTATTCTGGATTGGCAGCACACGGATGAATGAAACCCTGTCCTGCAAAGCATAAGCAAGATTTACAGTTATATTACTTACAGCGGCAACATAACAAAAACTTTCACCAGTGCCATTTTCGTTTGCCGCCAGCGTAGCCATATACCCCTGGCTGAGTGTGATAGATTTAATGCCATCGTTCAACCCTCCGGGAATACTTGTGCCTTTGTACACTGTATTAGTGACGCATGTGGCACTGGTACCGGTCTGGTTCAGGCCCTGGTATATAACCAACTGTGCATGCAAGCAACCAACAGTTGCCATCATTACAAACAATATGTATAGTTTTTTCATAAACCCTTTTTTTATTGTAAACAATATTTTTAAAATCATATTAAACAATCCGCATTCATCAACATTTTACTATCACCAGAAAATTGTACCCAATGATTTCAAAACCCCAATACGATCAGTACACCTGCAGAAAACGATGTGCTGAACCTCAACATTTTGATCTACCATCCGGCCTACAATTGCTTTTGCCATTGCCAGGCACTGGTGACCATTTCTTCTATTCCCAACTCTGCCTTCCAGCCTAATTCACTTTGTGCAAGCGAGACATCGGCATACATTGACGCTGCATCACCTTTCCGGCGCTGGCCAATTGTATACTTCAATTGCACATCATTGTATTGCTCAAATGCGTGTATAAGTTCCAGTACGCTACATCCTTTACCTGTTCCAATATTAAAAACTTCTAAGCTGTCATTTTGCTGTTGATTGAGCAAGCGGTCGCAACTTTTAACATGGGCTTTGGCCAGATCCACCACATGTATGTAATCCCTAACACAGGTACCATCCGGCGTATCATAATCATTGCCATATACGGTAAGCATTTCTATTTTGCCCGCTGCAGTTTGTGTAACAAATGGCAGGAGATTATTGGGCGTACCAATGGGCAATTCGCCAAGCAAAGCAGAGGCATGCGAACCGGCAGGATTAAAGTAACGAAGGGCAATCGCATTCACCAGGCCTGCTGCCGCCGTTTTTTGCAAAATATCTTCCCCCATCTGTTTGGTACTTCCGTAAGCCGACAAGGCAGGCTTGGTAGCTGTACCCTCTGTTACGGGCAAGCTATCGGGATTACCATATACTGTAGCAGAGGAAGAAAAAACAATATTGCTTACAGACGCAGCCTGCATACAGTTTAACAGGTTGATAAGGGAAAACAAGTTGTTCCTGAAATATTTCAATGGATTGGTTACGGACTCTCCCACAGCTTTGCTTGCGGCAAAATGAATGACAGCATCTATTGTAAGCCCGTTGCTGAAAAAAGAACTGAGCATGGCTTCATTGGTCATGTCAATATTATAAAACGAAGGCCTTACTCCAGTTAGTTTTTCAATATTGCCGAGTATAAATAATTGCGAATTGCTCAGGTCATCAATGATCACTACTTGATACCCTGCATTGATCAATTCAACCACAGTATGCGACCCAATAAAGCCCAATCCTCCCGTAACTAAAATGGTTGCTTTAAGCATAGCTTACTGTAGATTTAAAGTGAGTGGCAGAAAGGTTTCTTAATGTTGTGGCCGCAACTTCTGCCGTAATATCCCTTTGCGGATTGGCCAGCATTTCGTAGCCCACCATAAATTTTTTAACACTGGCGCTGCGCAATAAAGGCGGGTAAAAGTGCATATGCCAATGCCAGGCTTCATGAGCTCCATCATTCACCGGTGCCTGGTGCATACCAGCTGAATAGGGAAAAGAAACATTGAACAAGTTATCGTACCTGGTTGTGAGCTGCTTTAAAATACTGGCAAAAGCCTTTTTTTCTTCCTCAGTAAATTGCAGGATATTCTGGATATGACGCTTACTTACAATCATGGTTTCATAAGGCCATACTGCCCAAAAAGGCACCAGCGCAACAAAATGCTCATTTTCTGCAATGATGCGTTCCTGCAACTGCAACTCAAGCTTCAGATAATCGCTTAGTAAGCTTGTTTGCTTTAAATCATAGTACTTCGCTTGCTCATTGGTTTCTTTTGCCAGCTCCAAAGGAATGGAAGATGATGCCCATATTTGCCCATGCGGATGAGGATTGCTGCATCCCATGATTTCGCCTTTATTTTCAAAAATCTGAATATACCTGATGGCCGGATCAGCAGCAAGTTCCCTGAATTCCTGCTGCCACAATTCAATTACACTAATAATGTCCGGCTCTTCCATCATGGGTAAAGTGAGGCTGTGGTCGGGCGAAAAGCATATCACCCTGCAAATGCCACTTTCGCTTTTGGCCACAATCAAATCAGCCATATTTATTTCGCCAGGTGCTGTTTCTTTTAACAGGGCAGAAAAATCATTCGCAAAAACAAATGAGTTTTCATAGGACGGATTCAAAGTACCATCAGAGCGTTTATTACCGGGACATAAATTGCAGGTGGGCTCATAAGCAGGTCGTTCATCAACGGGCAAATCCTCTACCTTACCCTGCCAGGGGCGTTTCATGCGATGTGGCGAAACCAAGATCCAATCGCCGGTTAAAATATTCTTCCTCGTATGAGGATGTTCTTGCAAATCAAACATATTACTCAATTATCGCTGTTCCGTTTTTAATGGTAGCCAAATAGTGCGTTAAAGGCAGCCCCATTGCTGCATGGTAAGCCGGCCCAATTTTTGCCACCAATTCATCTATGTAATCTTCTTTTACCAAATTGATGGTACAGCCTCCAAAACCGCCGCCCATCATCCGGCTGCCGAGTACCTTTACATCATACCTTACAGCATCTACCAGCCAATCCAGTTCCCTGCAACTCACTGCATACATATTGCTTAAGCCATCATGTGTGGCCAACATTTTTTTACCCAGGGCAACAATATTGCCCTGCTGCAAATCTTCGCACCCTTTTTCCAATCGTTGTATTTCCTGCACCACAAACCTTGCCCTTTTGTCTATCAAACCATCTTTGGGTAATACATATTTATCCAGCATGGCCTCAGTTACATTTCGCAAACTGAGTACATCGGGCACCTGCTCCTGAACCCATGCTACGGCTTGTGCACATTCATTTCTCCTGGTATTGTATTCAGATGAGGCCAATGAATGTTTCACATTGGTATTGAGCAGCAGGATTTTAATGCCTTCCATTTCAAAAGGCACATATTCATACGCTAACGACCGGCAGTCAAGTTTAATCACCTGATTTTCCTTTCCCATCATGGAAGCAAACTGATCCATGATGCCGCACATCACAGATGCATATTCATGTTCGGCTTTTTGGGCCATTTTTACCATTTCAATTCTTTCCAACCCTGCATGCAGCAGGTCATTCAATGCAAAAATGGTTGCACATTCTACGGCCGCAGAGGAAGACAATCCTGCACCGATAGGTATATTGCTGGTGAGCATGGCGTTGAAGCCTTTTAAAGGAATGCCTTTCTTTTTAAACTGGGCCGCTGCACCGAGCATATAATTGGGCCAGCTTATATCGCCAACAGGCTGCAATGCTTCAACTGATATGGTAAATTTTTCATTCAAATCCAATGCTGTCAAATGGATTTCATTGTCATCTCTTAAAGACACAGCGATATAAGCAGCTTTATCAATGGCTGCTGGCAACACAAACCCTTCATTGTAATCGGTATGCTCACCAATTATATTTACACGTCCCGGCGATTGCACAATCAACGGCTCTGATCCATGCGAATCAAAAAAACTCTTTTTTAAGGACTCAATCATTGCTGCTGCCATTCCTTTTACTTAGTTTAATTTTACATCCCTTTTCTTCTCTTGCTTTCGCCGCCCCTGCTACTCCCCTTTTATTACTACTGCTCCTTCTATATTTCTAAAACATTAATACACTTTGCAACATTATTCCTGATTTTTGCCTGCTGCATTGATTGCCAAACCCGGTTTGTACGCTGGATTCGGAACAGGAAATTTTGCTTTATTGTCTGCCAGCCATTTTTCTACAACTCCTTTATATGCCATTGCCAATTTTTTATCAGAAATTGCTATGTTCCTGCGCTCGCCAATATCTTTGTTAAGGTTGTACAACTCGATGCTTTCATCCTCGTAATTCAAAATGAGTTTATACCCATTTTTCACCATAGCAGCACCTGGCTTGCCACCCTGGTTGCTGTAATGCGGATAATGCCAGAATATGGTTCTGTTGAGACTCTTTTTTTCATTTGCCAGCAGTTTAACAATGTCTTTCCCGTCAACCTCCTTATCCATTACTGCCTTTTTATTGATGGCCTTGTACAATGTCGTAAAAATGTCCACTGAACTTACAGGCATTTCGGATACCTGCCCTGCTTTGATGATGCCCGGCCATTTGATAATCAACGGCACCCTGATTCCTCCTTCATAGAGCCAGCCTTTCCCGGCCCTTAATGAGCCGTTGACGGTGGGGCTTCCTTCTGCGGTACTCAGGCCACCATTGTCTGATGTAAACACAATGATGGTGTTATTGCTTAACCCCAATACATCAATTTTACTGAGTATCCTGCCAATATTTGCATCCATGTTTTCAACCATCGCAGCATAAACAGGATTGTCCTGTACCATTCGCTGCTTCCATCCCTTTTCATATGCCATCCATGGCTCATCTTTTCTAAACCTGGCACTATCCGGCACATGCAAAGCCTTCATTTTTGCCTGGTATTTTTTTATCAAATCTGCCGGAGCCTGCATGGGATTATGTACTGCATACAATGAATACATTAAGAAAAATGGTGCTTTCTTATTTTCCTCCAAAAAAGATATACATTCATTGGTGAGCCTGTCGGTGAGGTATTCACCCTTTGGACCATCGCTAAGCCTGGGATTATTATAAGGCGTAAAAAAACCACCGGTAGTATCATTTTTATACCCGGCAGGCGATCCTTTACTGAAACCACCTTTGTTAATCTGAAATCCGTGTGCTTCGGGCCAGTCTTTTTCTTCTTCACCCAAATGCCATTTGCCCGCCAAAAAGGTTTTGTAATTATTTTTCAATGCCGCTTCCGCAATTGTTTCTTCTGCCATTGGCAGGAAATAATTAAACGGTTGCGCTACAAGTTTTTCATAAGCCTCCCCTTTACCAGCAAACTGCCTGCCTTTTATCCAATCGGTAACGCCTGTTTTAACCGGGTATTTGCCGGTAAGTAAACTGCCGCGGGTTGGGCTGCATACCGGGCTGGAAGCATAGCTATTGGTAAAACGGATACCTTGCGCTGCCAGCCTGTCTAAATTGGGTGTTTCATAAAAAGTACTGCCATAACATTGCAAATCAGCCCAACCTAAATCGTCTGCCAAAATCAATACAATATTGGGCTGCTTAGGCAGCGTTTGCGCAATGCCTGCGTTCCCTATTATGCAAAGCAATATAATATGGACAATGCTTTTTATCATCTAAGCAATTCAAACGTTTGAATAAAAAATGCCCTCTGTATCTCTTTTATATCAATAACTATCATGTATTTTACTTTGCCGTGGTTGTATTAATTTTTATTGTTTGAGCTGGCAATAATCCACCAGATACATTTATCAGTATTTCGCCTGCAATATGATGAGGTTCAATTACCGCAACCATTTTACCGTTAAATACATGCATGTAGTTTGACGTGAATGCTGTTTGGTCAATAGGGTTGCCATTGCACAATGCCCTTAACCTGCCTGAACCTTCTACTTTAAAGAATAAAAAATTATCGGCCCTTGGGCACAGGTTGCCTTGCTTATCCAGTATTTCAACCGTAACAAAAATCAAATCTTTGCCATCGGCTTTTACGGTGTTCCTGTCGGCAGTTAGCTTGATGGAATGAGGAGTACCCGCTGTACGCATCACCTGCTCGGCGGCAATTTTTCCATCAGCGTCATAAGCTACTACCTTTATTTCACCAGATTCATACACCACATCTTTCCATATCACGCGGTAACGGTTGTACTTACTGCTTTTGTCTTTCTGCTTTACTCCCATGCTTTTACCATTCACAAACAGTTCAGCCCTGGGGTAATTGGTATAACAATAAACAGGAACGTTTTGGCCTAACCGGTCGGGCCATGTCCAGTGTGGCAGCATATGCAGCATCGGTTGATCACTCCACTTACTTTGGTAGAGGTAAAACCTGTCTTTGGGAATACCGGCTAAATCTACCATCCCGAAATAGGAACTTTTAGCGGGGGTACCCTCATTGTAGGGAGTTGGCTCACCTAAATAATCAAAGCCCGTCCACACAAATTCTCCTGCAATAAAATCCAGGTCATCCTGTTTTTCAAACTCAGTATCGGGTGTGGTGGCCCATGGCGGACATTCCATATCGTAACTGGAAACCTGGTAATCACTGTGCCATGGCTTTTTTGTTTCTACTACCGGGAATTTATAGTCACCCCTTGTGCTGACCGTAGAAGATGTTTCACTGCCGTAAATGGTCAACTCAGGATAAAGTTTGTGCTTTGCTGTATAGTCCTCCGGTTTGTAATTAAAGCCCACCAAATCCACTTCGGCCGCCAGCCCATTTTTTATAGCACCATTGTGATTGTTAAATCCTGCCGTAACAGGTCTTGTAGAATCAAGCTGGTGACAAATGTTTGTGAGATACCTTGCTGTTTCATAACCGGTAGCCATACCCTGCTCCCTTATTTCATTGCCAATGCTCCACATGATTACAGAAGGATGATTCCGGTCTCTACGTATCATGGCACTGATATCTTTTTCGGCCCAGGCATCAAAATATTCACCGTAGCCATTGGTGTTCTTGCCATTTTTCCACTCATCAAATGCTTCTACCTGTACCAACAGGCCCAGGCTGTCGCAAATGGCCAGTAATTCGGGTGATGGCGGATTGTGCGATGTACGGATGGCATTGCAGCCCATTTCCTTCATCATCACCAATTGCCTTTCTGTAGCACGGAAATTAACAGCGGCACCAATGGGACCTAAGTCGTGGTGCAGGCAAACTCCTTTCAGTTTCAACGATTGACCATTCAAAAAGAAACCCTTGTCTTTATCAAAACGAATGGTTCTGAAACCAAAAACAGTTTTGTATTCGTCAGTTTGCCCTTTATCTGTAAATAATTTTGATATGGCCGTGTACAACACAGGTGTGTTCACACCCCAAAGCTGTGGCTTTTTTATTTTTACAGTTTGGTTAAAAAATGTTTTTCTATCTTTCTTATTATCGGAAGTAATTGTACCCACCTTATTTCCTGCTGCATCAAAAATCTCCGTAACCAATTTTATAACTGACTGATTGTTGTCACCAGCATTGATAGTAGTTTTAATATTCACCTCACCCATTTTTTCTGTAATGGTTGGCGTTGTAATAAAAGTGCCCCACTGCGCAATATGAATGGGTGCTGTTTTCACCAATCGTACATTCCGGTATATGCCTGCTCCGGGATACCACCTGGAAGATTCCGGTTTATTCTCCAGCCGTACGGAAATAATATTTTCTTTTTCAAACTGGATGAATTTTGTGAGCTCAAAAGCAAAAGACGAATAGCCATAAGGCCACTCACCGATGTACAAACCATTGAGATAAATTTTTGAGCGACTCATAGCTCCGTCAAATTCAATAAAAATGCGTTTACCTTGGTCAGCCATTGTAACAGGCAACAGTTTACGGTACCAGCCAATACCAAAGCAGGGTAAAGCACCGGTTCGCCCGGTTCTTAATTGCACTTTTGTTTCACCATCTTCAACCACCTGCACTTTTTGTTTGTCGATGTTCATGTCAAAATTTTGCACCACAGCCCAATCATGCGGCACCACTACCCTTTGCCAGCTGGCATCATTTAGCTGCGCAAGTGTTGCTATACTGATGTCATTATTGTAAAAACGCCAGCCGGTATCTAACAACTGAACACTTCGCCCTTGTGCCGCCGCTTTAGTGCAACAACAAACCATAAACAAACCAATGATGTATAATACTTTGCGCATACTTTATTATTAGTCTAGTCCCCCTATTTTGTTGATGGCTGCAGTTTTGTAATACCTCCCCATTTCAGCAACAGCCATCCCAACGGATGCAGAAATGCTATGATTAAAAACCAGGAAGCATATCCATGACCACGTACAAAATCTAAAACAGGCGATAATATTGTTTGAAAAGCATGGTCCAAAAAGCCAGCAGCTTTGGTTGAAGGGCCTGACACCATTGCCGCAACGATCATATTCATAATGATACCGCCCAGTGTGCTGCCTGCGGCCACTATGCTAAACACCGTACCCAAAGAATGATTGGGTACAATATCTACAATTATTGAACTCAGGTTAATCAACCAGGCCAAAGAGGCCAGTACTACCGCCGCTGAAATAACTAATGACAAATTCAAGCCCGTTACCTTACTTATGAATGGAGCAATCGGCATGATACAAGCACAGAGCAGCATTACCTTCATCCTGCTTGATACGGGCAGGTTGCCTTTTTTAATAAATCTGCCGGAAAGCCAGCCGCCAAACAAGCTGCCTACCCCTGCTGCGGCATAAATAATCCAGGTAATGGTTAAGTCATTTTGCGATAAGTGCCGTTCTGCTGATAAATATTTGGGAAACCAAAATTGGAAAAAATACCATACAGGATCTGTAATGAGGCGTGCAAGCAATAACAGCCAGGTACCACGGAATCTTAATACTTTTTTCCACGACCATGTTTGTGATGCGGCGCCAGCTTGATTTCCAGCAACTTCCCCATCCTGTTCAATATAGTCCAGCTCTTGTTTTGTAATGAGCTTACTTTTTTGCGGCGTTCTGTACAACAAAAGCCAGGGCACTATCCAAAGCAATCCTGCAAAACCGGTAATGATGAATGCCAATCGCCAACCTGTACCCTGCCCCAACCAACTGGCTATTGCCGGCAATTTATCCACATAGGCATAGGTTGCCAGGGGTATCACTATATAAGGTGCTACGGTGGCCCCAATGGTTGCCCCCATTGTATATAAGCCAATGGCGAAAGCCCTTTGCTTTGCAGGGAACCATTCCGATACCGCTTTTGAGGCAGCAGGCCAGATACCTGCTTCTCCTAATCCAAGCATGAAACGATAAAAACCCAACGATGTCATCCCCCTTGCTGCCGCCGTAAGCATATTTGACACTGACCACCAGATAACAAAAAAAAGTGTGCCAGCCCTTGTGCCAACTTTGTCAACAATTCTGCCGGATATGATATAAGCAATGGTATAAGCAATCAGAAATATATTTACGATATTGGCATAATCGCCATCCGTCATGCCCAGGTCTTTCTGTATGGTAGGAGCCAGCGCAGAAAGTGTTTGCCTGTCAATATAGTTCAATACCGCTGCTGCAAACAACAGTGCCACAATCCACCAGCGTAACCCTTTAATTTTCTTCCCCATTTTGCGTAATTGATACAATCAACAGTTTTAAATATCCTACTTTTTTTACTCTATTATACTCATAACGAATTGTCAAATATGATAAACCCTCCTTTATTTTCTATGGTGATACGACTTTTCTCAACTGCCTTTTTTGCACTTATTTCAACACTGCTTCCCGGCTTAATTTCGGGTATTGGAAAACTGCTAGTCATTTTACCACCTTCCATAATTTTTAAGACATGGTTGCTGATGGTATAAGAAGGAAATCCTGATTTGGCAGTTACAGTAATCTTGTTTTTTTGAACAGTAACTGTAAGCGGCGACAGTTCCTTTTTGAATGCAGTGTACAACTCCCTGGGCTTACGGTTGGCATCTACAATGCCCCATGGACGGTAACCATTCTTATTGGTGCCAGAGAACCGGCTGAGATAATCATTAAAACTCCAGTAGGAAAAACCTACCACATAAGGGTATTTATTGATTACATTGATCACGCCTTTTAAGTGGTCAATTCTTACCTGTTCATTCTTTACCTCATCAGACCGCATGCCCGTTTCACTGATAAAAATGGGCTTGTCCGGATATTTCGCATGTAAGGCGTTAATATTTTTTTCTAACCCTTCCACGGCTGAATAATTATTGAAATTTAAAAAATCACAATACCTGAATGCATCGTGTGGCAATTTGAGGTTAGCAGGATTAACAGCCGTTCCAATGGCCACAAATGTCAAAAGCCTGGTTGTATCCAGCATTCTGTATTGTTCAATCTGCTCCCTTGTCCATTCATCGCCTTCGGGGGTCCAACTGGGGTATTCATTACCTGTGCTGTAAGCCACAATGGAAGGACTATTCCAGAACGCTTCCACCATCTCCTTCATTTGAGATTCAAAATCAGCTTTCACCTGCTGGCTGGCCATCAATACAGGGCTGATCTGCCAATTGGGCGTTTCTGCAATGAGTAAATAGCCATGTTCATCGGCCCATTTGTAAAAATGTTTACTCACCGGGGTGTGATTCATCCTTGCAAAAATCATGTTTCCGTTTCGCTGGAGTTCCATATCTGTCTTTGCCAGTGCTGCAGGCTCGGTTGAGCCATACACAGGGTGGTCAGAATGACGGTTGCTGCCTGCTACCCTTATGGGCTGCCCATTCAGGAGCAATTGCGTACCCACCGCTTTAAACTCCCTGATGCCAAAATAAGTTTCGTATGTATCGTTTGTGCGCTGTGCCGTTGTAACCACAGTGACTACATCGTATAGATTGGGGTTATCAAAATCCCAAAGCATTACCTCAGTTGCCGGCAAATCGTACTGCTGAATGATTTTTTCTATGGTAAACGCCTTTATAGCAATTGACTTTTCCTGTGCTCCTGTGCTGCTTACTTTTTGCCCTGATGTTCTGTTTGTTATGGCTGGCTTTACGGTAACCACCGCATCAACCAAAGAGCGGTTCTCCACCCATGTAATAATTTTAACCTGCGCTTTCCCGGTTTTTAAATCAGGGATGGATTCTATTTTTTGATTTTTGATATAAATCTTATCGGTGACCAGTAGGCTCACATCACGGGTAATACCGCCAAATTCGTACCAGGGAAAAAACTGTGCCGATGGAAGATCGCCCATTCTTGCACCGGGAACCGTTAATTCAGTCCAGGAATTATCTACCTCAACCGCTATAAAATTTACCTGGTCGTATTTGATGTATTTGGTGATGTTTACCGTAAATGGGGTATAGCCGCCAACGTGATAGGCTGCCAGTTCGCCATTAATAAAAATCCTGCATTTGTAAAAAACCGCTTCAAATTTAAGCCTGGTCAATTTGTCTTTTGCTGCTTCAGAAAGTTTAAATGCTTTCCTGTACCACCCTTTGCCAACAAAATTATAGCGTATATCGGTGCTCCAGCAATGTGGCACGGTTACCTTATCAAACCGTTCTGGCGAAAAGCTGCTGTCCTTTTCATTGTACTTCCATGGCTGGTCCCATCCCATGGCTTCGCCCCTCGATAAAGGGTCTAATGCAAAACTCCATTCGCCATTCAGGGAAAGCTCCTGTGCCTGCACGGAAAGGCCGGCCGTAAGCAAAAAAAGTCCAAGTATGCTGGTAATTAATTTCATCATTGATAACATCTTACTTCAAATAGTGATGCCGGAGCGGTACTGTTTGAGTTGGCAATTTTTATTTTTAATTCTGTTACTGTAACCGGCTTATCAAATTCAATTGTGCGGTGCGACAAATAATTCCCTGAAATGGCGCCAACCAGTTCGTTGTTGCAGTTGTACACTTCTATCTCATCTGCACAAAAAGCCATTTTGGTTTCAGGGTTGTGCAGCAAAACCGATTCCAGCGGATGATCGTAGTCGGCATCAAAAAACAGTTCCAGCCTGTTAATTGTTTGCAGTTCGGCCCAAACAATTTTTATGATGGGGTCCCTTTTATTATAATCCGCCACCCATGCATTGGTACTGCTCACGGGCCGTTGCAATCCGTTTCTTAAATTTTCGGGGGAAAATGCCTGTAATGCAGGTTCAATTTTCATGGCTATATTTTTACCACCGGGTCTTCGCTGCGGACACCAGAATTCAAATGCATCCACTCCAATATCACCGGCTGGCTCCTGCTTTCCATAGTTTGAAACAGCAGGGTTGATGGCGTTATAAGCCGTAACCAAACCACTGATTCTTTTTTCACTTAGCTCCAGTTCTACTCCGGCATTACTCGTAAAGCATACAAATGCGTATTGTGCTTCATTAAAAAAATGATCAAAGTCAATACAATATTCATTGGTACCTGCCGCTATCGTTAATGTTTTGTCAGCAATCGTAACATCGGGTGTATGGTTGAATGGCTTGCTGCTTACCCGCAACTGAACTGAAAGTGTTGTCGGGTTTTGCGCCCTTGCCCAAAAGCGAATAGCAGGCATTCGATGTTGGCCAACGGGCAGCATTTGGGCTGTTGAATAGTTGAGTTGCTGCCATTCTCCCGATTGCGGAATTTCAGAAAGCAACAAAGTGGAACTTGCTTCTATACGGATTGCTTGCTGCACAAGGTCGCTGGAGTCGTTTAAATATAAACCAGGAATATGTTGACCGGTTTTCATCAACTCGTTCTGCAATTCATTGATATATTGCTCGCCCAAAACTTTAGGGTTCACATTATATTTTTTACATAAAGCGGCAGCAATGGCCACTGCCTGGCCACCATGTGCACAGGTGGCCATTACCCTGGTAGAACCAAACGCAACATGCGTGGCACTGATGTTTCGCCCGGCCAGGAAGAGATTACTGATATTGCGGCTGTAGTAACAGCGGTATGGAATACCAAAAACTCCTTTTGAATGCCATTGGTTGCAGCCTTTCATTTCACTAAATACACCATCTGCAGGGTGAAGATCTACGCTCCATCCACCAAATGCCACTGCATCTTCAAAGGTTGTTTGTCCAATAATATCCTGTTGCTTGATGATGTAATCGCCTTCAAACCTTCTGCTCTCTCTCTTACCGGGAACTTGGCCCACCCATTCCAGCGTAAGGTTTTCTGCCTCGGGAAAATTGCCGGAGTTTTTAATGTAATCCCATACACCATATACCACTTTCCACAGTTGCCATTTAATGGCTTCGGTTTCATGTACGGTATCCATTCTTCCGCCATATTCAATCCACCACAACCGGCAGCCAATATCTTTTGTGTTAAAGCTTTTATAGCGGGGAATTTCTTTGGTTACATCAATTGCATAAGAGGGCGCTACGTAGTTTACTTTTTTACCGGTATCTTTTGAGTAGAAATAAATGGAATGGCCCAGCAACTCGCCATACACTTTGGAAGGGGCAAATTTTTCACCAAATTCATCTTTTGATTCGGCACCCATTCTGAAAGCAGCACCTGCAAGAAACCCAACAATGCCATCACCCGAAGCATCACAAAATAAGGGTGCGTTTAAAATATAGGAAATTGAGTTTTGTGAGCAGAATGCTTTTACTGACCGGATGGTATCGGCATCTTTCTTTTCAATATCATATACTGCTGTATTTAATAACAGCGTAATGTTTTTCTCCATTACAACTTTTTCAAGCAGTATCGTATCAAATATCAGCGCATTGCCTTCCGGGTTTCTACGGGCATTTTCCAACAGTATTTCATCAATCACACCACCTTCCCTTGCCCAGCGGTTATTGTTTCCCATGTGAGAGGTGGCACCCAATACCCACAAACGTACCTCACTGGATGCATTACCGCCCAGTACAGGTCTGTCTTGTACTAATACTACTTTAACATTTGCTCTTGCTGCTGTTATGGCGCAACAGGTGCCCGCAAGGCCACCGCCAATAACAATAAGGTCAGCCTGAATATTTTCAGTCTTTAATGCTCTTTTTTCTGTAGCTGAATCTATAATCATAAAGCCATTCTAATATTTAATGTCCGGCAAATGGCTGTCTGAAGCGTTGGTATATTCAGAAAGATCCGACTGCCTTGAACTTACTTTTTTAATACAGATAAATACTCAATACTTTGCTTCCATTCCTTACTGCATATTTCATCAACAGTATAGTTATTGGGCTATAATACCCCTTTATTATCAGAAACCGGGATTTTGTGTCATATTAGGATTATTGGCAATTTCCTGGATGGGAATTGGCAATACCTTATAACGATTGGGATCCGGGTTGTCTAAAAAATCATAATCAGCAAGTGGCTTATTGTAATAATCAGCCAGTGATGCTTTGATGGTAGGTATCATAATATCCCACCGTTTTAAATCAAACCACCGCATACATTCAAATGCAAACTCCCTGCGCCTTTCCTGCCTGAATTTTGTACGCAAATCAGCCTGGTCGGTATAAGTAAGTAATGACAGTGTGGTACCGCCGTGTGTTCTTCTCACATTGTTCACAATTGCCAGGGCTGCATTAAGATTGGTCGTTCCGCCAATTTCGATTAATGATTCTGCGGTCATCATCAATACATCGGCATAACGGAGTAAAATAAGGTCATCACTGGCATCATCATTGTTGGCAGAATTATATTTACTCACTAAAGAACTGCTGAAATTAGACAGCGCAAAATTACTTACCGAAACAGTTCTTCTTAAATCTCCGGTTTCGTACACCCTGCGTGCAAGTACTGCATCTGTTGCATAGTCTTTTGATGGTGTGGTGTATCTGAAGGTTCTGAAGGTCCATCCCATCCGTGTAAACGCCTGCAAACTATTGGCCAGGCCGTTAGTACCCCTTATAAAGTATATACGTTCTTTGTCAACCTGTTTTGTACCCAACGTTGGCGTAAATACATTGGCAAAAACCGGGTTAAGGTCAATGCTGTAGCGTGCTTTATTGTCAATAAGGTCTTTTAATTCATCAATGGCCAGTTGGTATCCCGATGCGTCATTAAGCGGGTAGCCTGCCATGGTTAGATATACTTTACCTAGCAATGCTTTTGCAGCGGCAACAGTTACTCTTCCACCGTTGCTGCTGTTATAGCCATAGGAACTATCCAAACTGGCTGCTGCATATTTCAGGTCATTAATTACAGAGTCGTAAACAATCCTGGTGGCAGTCTTGGCCGGATAAATATTGCCCACTGTTACATCTGCCGGTGCCATCATCAATGGTATATCACCAAATATCTGTACCAGCCTGAAATGATAATATGCCCTGAAAAAGCGGGCCTGCCCTTGTGCTAAGCGTATTACTTTAGGGCTGAACTTTACACTATCACTGGCAAATTTAATCACATTATTCGCCCTGTTAATAACCGTGTAAGCCCTGCTCCACATACCGCCGATAACAGAGTTGGCCGATGTAAAAGTCATAATATCCAGTTGTGAGCGCTCCGCCACAAAATTGGTATTGGTGGAGTAAGCGCCATCATCAGAAATTTGTTCCAATGGAAACATAATGGGCAACCCGCTGCTGGCTTCAAACCGGGCTGCATTATAAATACCATCCACACCTGCCACAATATCATCTTCTGTGGCATAAAACGTAGCATTGGTTACCTGGTCTTTAGGCACTTCTTCCAAAAACTTTTTACAGGAAGTAATGCTTAAGGTAAGTATCAGTACTATGAAAATATTTTTTAACATACTAGTATAGTTTTACAATTATAGTGTTGCGGTAATACCAAAACGAAAGGCTTTAGCCAATGGCGCTGAACCGTTATCCATACCCCTGGCAAAGCCCCGGCCCGAAGAGGCGCCTATCTCCGGATTAAACCCTGTGTACCGGGTAATGATGAACAGGTTTTGAACATTACCATACACCTGAATGTCTTTTAATTTTAATCGTTGCGCTATGCGGTTAGATATTTTGTAAGAAAGGCTTAAATCACGGCACCGGAAAAAATTTGCATTTTCTATAAAATAGTCTGTTGACTCTCTCTGATCGGCAGTAGTACCTGCAACAACTGCAGTAGCCGTCTTGTTCCATTCACGGATTTCTTCAGCCGTTTTGGGATCGGTTCCGGGAAAAACATACCTGTAGCGCCGCTCGTAGGTATCTTTTCTTACGTTATTCAAACCTGTCATGGTTCCCCAGTTTATTTCAAACTGGTTAAATACCTGGTGACCGTATGCATAGCTAAAGAAGGCGGTTAATTCAAAGTTTTTGTAGCTGATGGTGGTATTAACCCCGCCAAAACCCTTGGGCAAAGCTGAGCCCAGCCAGGTTCTGTCCAAATCATTGAGCAAGCCATCGCCATTCAAATCAGCAAATCTTCTTTCGCCCTCCCTGGCATTGCCCCTTAGCCCCACAGGCGCATTGGCAATACTGGCGCTATCCCATAACCCAATGGATTTAAGACCATAGAACGCTCCCACTTCTTTACCGGCAGCTACCCTTACTGTAGGCACATTATTGCTCAAAGCACCGGCAGAGTAAAACTCATTGGGGCTGTTGGTGCGGAGTTTTTCTACCAAATTTCTATTAAAGTTGATATTGCCTTCAACACTCCATTTAAAGTTTCTCTTGTTGATGATTTTTACACCCAGCGTTAGTTCCAGTCCTTCATTCAGTAAGGTTCCGATATTGTCTGAAATAGTTGTAAAGCCCGTTGACGGAGCTGTTTGTACCTGGAATAACAGGTTCCTTGTTCTTCTCCTGTACACTTCTACCGTTGTGGTAATCCTGTTTTTCATAAAACCAAGGTCCATCGCTATATTCGTATTGCTGGTTGTTTCCCATGTTAAATTAGGGTTGCCCAACCTGGCTGGCGAAAAGCCAATACTCTGAAAATTATTACCCCATACAGAAAAATTGGGTATCAGGGTGGACTGTGTTTCATAAGCATTGATGGCCTGATTACCCACCAACCCCCAACTTGCCCTGAATTTAGCTGCACTTATAACTTTCTTTACAGGCTGAAACCATTTTTCCTGTTCCATTTTCCAGGCTGCACTGGCAGCAGGGAATAAGCCAAATTGTTTGCCGGTTGTAAATTTAGAAACTCCATCATAGCGTGCAGACAGGTTGACCACTACACCTTTCTTATACAAATAATTGAATTGCAAAATACTGCCCACCATCTGCATACCTGTATAGGATGAGGTAGTTGACTGTGGTATTGCCGCCCCCAGGTTGTTGAACCCGGTAATATTGTTGTTGAAATTACCTACAACAGCCCTTTGCGAAGTTTGAACAGATTTTTCAGCAGTAAAAACCAAAGCTGTATTTATAGCATGACTGGCGTTAAACTTCTTCTTGTAATTGAAATTAACCTGGTACAGCACGTTGCCATTTTGCGAATTGCCCGAGTTGGCCTCGCCCCTGTAATTGGTAAATGGTAATGGAATATTGATGGGGATAAAGGTTTGCAGCAATGATTTGAATTGGATATAGCTGAATTTGGCCTGTACACTAAATTGCTCGTTAAATTTATAACCCAGCGAAGCAACTGCTGATGTTTGCGAGGAGGTATTGGCGTTGCGTACACCTCTTGTGGAAGTTAGCAGCAACGGATTAAGCCTGCTCTGGCTTGATTCTACATCACCCAGGGCTGCATTGATTTCTGCTGATGTAAACCTGCTGTTATAAAATACAGTTCCAAACCGGGGATCAACAAAGCTGGCATTCCCGCTACCATACCGATAGTCCCACAAATAGTTGAAATCACCATCCGGGTTAATTAAAGGTGTTGTAGGCGACCAGTTTAATGCTCTTGAAGTTAATGTTTGGGTTGGTGTGCCAAAGCGGTCGGTTGTAGTAACCCCCAAATTTACATTAAGGGTTAACTTAGGGGTAAGTGGCATTTCATAATTGATACGGCCGCTGTAACGCTTTAAATACGTGCCGGTAATAACACCACGCTGATCGAAATATTGACCCGATACAAAATATTTGGCCCCGCCTATGGCACCACCGCTGATACTTAAAGAAGCATCTCTTGTTACAGATGAACCCTCTAATGCCTTTTGATGGTTATAATTTTGTAATCCCGGTATTTCCCTGGCCAAATAAGGCGTATCGGCAGTAGCTGTGGCTAGGCCCCGCAGTTTTCTTAATGACCAGGCTTCATTTGCATACGCTGCAAATTCCTGTGCATCTAATATATCCACTCTTTTTTGTGGCATGTTAACCGACTGGTTAAAGTTGATTACAATTTTTGGCTTACCTACTTTGCCGCTTTTGGTAGTGATAACAATCACTCCATTGGAGCCCCTGGAGCCGTACAAAGATGTTGCGGCCGCATCCTTCAGCACTTCAATATTTTCAATATCATTGGGATTGAGCATGGATAAAGGATTGGCTGTAAGGTTGTTGCCAAACAAGCTGCTTATCTGGCTGCTTCCGTTCAGGTTCATATCCGGTTGTTCAATAGGTACACCATCTATTACATACAGCGGTTGTGTGGAGCCACTGATAGAACTAACACCCCGTATTTCAATATTGATTCCACCACCTGGCTCGGAATTGTTTTCCATTACATTTACCCCGGCTGCTCTGCCTGCCAGTATTTGCTGAAAGTTTGAATAACCGCCTTTCTCAGCATTTTTAGGAGCGATGGTAGAAATTGCAGTAGAAACATCAGGCCTTTTTTGATTGAGATAACCTACCATTACTACCTCATCGCTTTCATTGAATTTTATAGTTAACACAGCCGTAATGGGTCTATTATCTTTAATAGCCAGCTCTACATCATTGTAGCCAACAGAAGAAAATACCAATGTTTGCCCAACAGCGGCTTTGATAGAAAAATTGCCCTTGTTATCAGTTATGGCTTGCGTTTGCGTTTTTTTAACCTTTACGGTTGCCCCGGAAATGGGTTCTCCATTGTCACCTTTTACTGTACCGCTAACCGTATTGTTTTGAGCGGTTGCCTTAATAGTGGTAAACGCAAAAAAGAGGACTGTTAGTAAACAGGCTTTCCTGGCCAGTAAAAGCCCTGTTCTCATTACCAAAAGCGGAATACTTTTAGTAAGCAACCCTGCTGTGAAACTACATTTCATGAGGAAACATTTTAAGAATTATATAAAAAAAACAGTCCCATGCTGCACATGAGGGTAAAAAGTTAAATTTTCCGGTATCTTACAATTGCTTTTTGCTGTGTACAGCCAACAGACCATATAGAAGCACTTCGTATTTGTGACTTACAGATTCATTTATAGCAAAGCAATTATTTGACATTTCAAACGTTTGAATAAAATTTTCAAACGATTGAATAAAAATAGTACTATTTTTGTTTCTGCCAAATTTTTTTTCAAAAATAGCCCCAATTTTAAAAATGCTGATGTTTAAAAAAGCAACTTTAAAAGATATAGCAAAAGAGTTAAATATTACTGTTTCTGCCGTTTCAAAGGCTTTGAGCAATCACTCTGGTATGAGTGAAGCCACAAAAGATATGGTGAAGAAAACAGCGAGTAAACTCAATTATCAGCAAAACAAAATTGCGCTTTCGCTAAAAACTGGTAAAAGCCATATTATAGGGGTAATGATACCCAGTACAGAAAAATTATTTTTCGGATCGGTAGTACATGGTATTGAAAAGGTAATCAATCCGCTGGGGTTTAATTTATTGCTGTTTCAAACCAATGAGTCCATAGAATACGAGGTAAAAGGTATTGACACTTTCTTACAGGCAAATGTAGATTGCATCATCGCTTCTATTGCCAAAGAGACCACGCATTATGAGCACTATGCTGAAATAAAAAAGCGCAACATACCGTTGATAATATTCGACCGGGCAGAAGAATCACTAGGTGTACATTCTGTAACAATTGATGATTATAAGGGCGGATACATGGCAACTGAACACCTCATAAAAAAAGGATATAAACATATAGCCCATATAGCGGGTTTGCAACATGTACAGATTTTTAAAGACCGCTTCCGTGGCTACAGGGATGCATTGCTGGCCAATAAAATGAAATACGATGAAAACATGGTGTATTATGGAAAAAACTCCATTGAAAGTGGTGGAGAAGGTATGCTGCATTTGCTCACCAGCAACAAAAAAATTGATGCCATATTTTGTGTAGAAGACTTTACTGCATTGGGTGCCATCCAGGTATTAAAGGAGAAGCGCATAAAAATTCCCAAAGAAATGGGCGTAATTGGTTTTGCCAACGAATCGTTCGGGAAATACATTTCGCCTACGCTCACCACCATTGATCAGCAAACGATAAACATGGGGGAAGAAGCGGCTAAACTTTTTATTGAACTGATAGACAAAAAGGATATTTATGCCAAAGTTGAGTCCATTGTTCTGCAACCCATTATTGTTGAAAGAGAATCAACGATGAGAAAGTAGAGGGGCTATTTGCATTGAGTTAGTGTAAAATAAAGGGTACCGCTTTGATGAAAAAAGGATGTTCATTTTTAAACAGACATTTTTATTGATATGTTTAGTAGAAAATTAGTTTTTCTTACAGGGTTCATTTTTTTCCAAGCATATGCCTCTTTTTCCCAAACGCAATTGCCAAATTTCTTTAGCAACGATATGGTGCTGCAACAGCAAACCCAAGCTGCGGTTTGGGGCACAGACAAGCCTCTGGCTAAAATAACTGTTAAAGCCGGCTGGGGCAGCTCCGGCAAAACAACTGCCGATAAAAATGGAAACTGGAAACTCACAATACAAACGCCTTCGGCCGGCGGCCCCTATACCCTGGTTATTAAGGGCAGCAGCCAAATTTCCTTATCCAATGTATTGATTGGGGAAGTATGGCTTTGTTCAGGACAGTCGAATATGGAAATGCCCGTGAGAGGCAATATGAACCAGCCTGTTATCGGCAGTAATGAAACCATCCTGCAGTCCACCAACCCCAATATCCGTTTCTTTACTACGGCAAGAGCAGTAAGCAAAACGGTTGCCCATAATGTGGAAGGGGCCTGGAAAGCTGCAACACCGGCCACCACTGGTAGTTTTAGCGCTACCGCATACTTTTTTGCAAAGAAAGTACAGGCTGTTTTGGGTATTCCCATTGGCATTATCCATACTTCCTGGGGTGCCTCCAATATTGAGAGCTGGATGGACAGCGCCACATTAGCATCCTTTAAAGAAGTAAAAATCCCTGAAAATGTAACCATTAAGCAAGCTAACACCACGCATACGATGTTGTACCGGTCAATGCTGCATCCTTTTATTGGTTATACCATCAGGGGGGTACTGTGGTACCAGGGTGAGGGAAACCGGGAAAGAGCAAAAGAGTACCAAAGTTTATTCCCGCTTTTGATCAGGTCATGGAGAACGCAATGGCAGCAGGGCAATTTCCCTTTTTACTTTGTACAAATTGCCCCGCATTCCGGTTTACCCAACAATCAAATCAACAGCGCCTTTTTAAGAGAAGCCCAGCTTACAACCATGCAAACAGTTGAAAATACCGGAATGGCTGTTACAATGGATATCGGGGAACAATTTATGATTCATCCTGCGCAAAAAGAACTGGTGGGTAACAGGTTGGCTTATTGGGCCCTGGCAAAGGATTACAACATCGCAGGTATTGCTTTTAGCGGGCCGGTATATGACAGGATAGAAAAAAATAAGAACGATACCATAACCATTTCTTTTAAATATGCAGAATTGGGATTAAACAGTTTTGGCAAACCCTTAACCGATTTTGAAATTGCGGGTGCCGATAAAGTTTTTTACCCTGCTACGGCAATGTTTACCAAAGAACGTAAGGAATGGATTTCGGTTTGGAGCGATAGTGTTAAAAACCCAATCAGTGTTCGGTATGGCTTCAAAAACTGGTTACAGGGTAGCTTATTTAATATACAAGGATTACCGGCCTCATCTTTCAGAACAGATGATTGGTAAATTGTTGGCCTGTACAATCACACAAAGAGAAGGACAAGCAATTCACTAAACTCAAAATGTTATTATTAAAACTTTCTAAAATCAGTAAAAATGAAATATTTCTTTTTCGGCATTATCTGTTTGTTATCCGGTGCGGTGGGTGTACAACACTGTTCAGCACAAACGCAAACCAGAAAAATGGTGGACAAGCAAACACCACAGAATATTGTTCCATTTGTTGATTACGACAGTGTTTCAAAAAAAGACCTGCAAAAAATGTGGGAATTGGAATTTTCTGATGAGTTTAACGATAATAAAATAGATACCAGTAAGTGGACAGTTGAGCAATCAACTAAAAAAAGAGCAGATGTAACACTCTTCTCAGATGACAATCAGGTAGAGGAAAAGGATGGCAACATCAATATGTATTATCGCAAGGCACCTGATAAAAGTGATACTGCATACTATGTTGGGCGATTCAATTCAAAGAATAAATACAAAACTACCTATGGGTTTATAGAGGCAAAAATACACTTAGTAAAACCTAATGGTTACCAAACAGCATTCTGGATGATGCCAAACAGTGGCGTTTCAATGTCCAATGCAGGCCCGCATGATGGAACTGCTGGCGACGGGGCAGAAATTGATATTGTGGAAGGGAACAGACTGAAAACTTATTCACTTGGCCTGCATTGGGATGGTTATGCAAAAGGCGTGCATAAAGGAGCAGGTAGTGGAAAAAACAAAATTTCCAATTTGCATGATGTTGAATATCATGTATTTGGATTAGAGTGGTCACCCACTTATTTAAAGTTTTATTGTGATGGTAAAGTTGTGAAAGAGATCAACGATCCTAAAGCTATACCATATGTGGATGAGTATATTATTTTTTCCGGAAGCTGCTGGGGTTTTAGCGATTGGGTAGATGGGGATATCAGGAAAAATGAATTTATCCAAAATGGAGGGACAGAAAAAGGATACATCGATTATGTAAGAGTATATAAAGCCAAATTATAGCAACGCACCGGCATCAGCCTGTTCATACAAACAGTTCAATATTACAAAACATATTTTTTACTATGAGCCATTTTACAAGTAACTGTTTATTCAATGGAAAAATAAAAATTCTGGTAAAGTGTGTTTTCTTAGCTTTGTTAGTGTTAACGTTGCAAACAAAAGTGAAAGCACAAACAGCAATCAATGAAACGCATTTAATTAAAAATGGCGATTTTGAAACAGGAACCATGGATGGGTGGAAGCATTGGCGTACAAGATATTCATCTGTTGTAAAAGAGCCTTATTCGGGTACTTATGCAGTAAAAATTGGGCCAGAAAGAGCCTTCTGTAATCAGGAAGCTAAAATAAAATCAAACGCACTGTACAGAATTTCAGCTTACGTAAAAACCGAATCTGGTGCAGAAGAAGTACAGTTAATCATCAGTAATTATGGTGGAGCACCAAAATCGGTTTCAAGTAGTCTCACATCTTATTCTAAAATAAGTATAGATTTTCAAACAGCTTTTAGTATTGATACCATACTAATATCATTTGTGCATCCTGGTGGTGCAGGAAGTGTTTATGCAGATCAGGTTGAATTGATGTATTTAGGAGAAGCACCTGAACCTGTACTGCAGGAATTTGTGCCTTTACAGAAAAGAGTCATCCAGGAGGATCTTGGCGTTAGTCAATTACCAGACGAAAAAATTGACTGGTTTTTGAATGATAAGTTCGGCATGTTTATTCATTGGGGCGTATATGCAGCCATGCCAGAAGGCAATGAGTGGGTGAGACATCAGGAAGCATGGGGACAAGATTATTACCAACGCAGGGCAAGAGATACTGCAAAAGGATTTACAGCCGCAAAATTTGACCCAACACGGTGGGCTGATTTGGCTAAAAAAGCAGGCATGAAATATATGGTGCTGACTGCAAGGCACCACGACGGTTTTGCATTGTTTGACAGCAAACACCCTGCAAGCTGGACAAGCCAAAAAGATTTGGGCAGAGATTTAATTAAAGAATATACAAACGCAGCAAGGGCTTCCGGCCTTCGTACAGGTTTATATTACTCCCCTATGAGTTGGCGATATCCGGGTTATTATGATGTATTTGGCAACGATTGCAAGCCCAATGTTTGGGGTTACAAAACTGCTAAATGGCATAAAGAAGATGCAAGCGTAATGAAGGAAGAAGTATATGAGCAGGTTACCAAACTCTTGAAAGATTATGGTAACATCAGTTATATGTTTTGGGATGGTGCATGGCTGGCCCAAACAGTTAACAGACCATTAGACAGAAGTTTTTGGAATCCGGGTAAGTACCAGGATTCAACCAATGAATGGCCAATCAATGAGAAATATATTACCAAAGAAGCAGCAACCGGCAAGCCATTGGGCATAATGGGCTTAGTTCGTAAATACCAACCAGATATGATTGTAAACAAAAGATTCTCCTGGATTGGTGATGTTTACTCTGATGAAGGAGGTGGTTATACATCAGGTAATATTCGTTATGAAGACATTACAGAAAAATGCATTAGTCTGCAAAAAGGCGGTTGGGGGTATAAGCCCAATTCAAAAGTGTACAGCTTTGAAGATATTGTTATGTATTTATCTAATTGTGTGGTAAGAAATGTAAACCTTCTTTTAAATGTTGCACCAGATAGAGAAGGTGTAATTCCTCAAAACCAGCAGGAAGTGCTGCTAAAGTTGGGTAATTGGTTAAATAAAACAGGCCGTGGAATTTATAATACAAGAGGTGGTCCCTGGCAGCCCCTTTATGGTGAATATGGTTTTACTTATAATGCCAATAAAATTTACTGCCACATTTATAAAAGCTATCGTGAGTTGATATCTAATCAGTTTACTACACAATCAATAGGTAAGAAAAAAGTATCTAAAGTGATCAATTTATTTGATGGAAAGGAGCTTAAATGGGTTAAGAATAAAGACAACACTATTACTGTAAGTGGAGTGGATTATACACAGAATCCAGCAGCAACTATATTGGAAATTACACTAACTGAACCCATATATGAATAAAAGCTGTTGGCATGAATAAAAAGTATTGTTTAAACGAAAAAAATAACTTGTGCATTTTTTATTATCGTACTTACTTTTTTGCAAAATAGTGAATGCCTTGTCCGGTATTCCATTTAGCAATATTCATACTTAATAATGATGTATCGGTAATTTTTTTGTTTTGGGAATTATTAACTGAGTTAAAGTCATACATATTTCAAATAAACAATTCAAACGATTGAATAAATAAAAGATAAAAATCAAATAAAAAAAATGAGAAAAATTTCTTTACCAACAGTACTTATTATTATACCCATTGTGCTTTTTACCAGCTGTTCTTCGCAAAATAAAATTGCAAAGAATAATACATCTTTAAAATTCTTAGATCCTGCATCTCCAGCAGATGTCACTCCAACTGTAGTAAACGATTCTGCCACAAAAGAAAGTTTACAAAAAACCTGGGCATTAGATTTTAGTGATGAATTCAATGACGGCGTAATTGACAAACTAAAATGGAATATTGAAACATCTGTAAAAAAAAGAGTGGATGTTACACTGTATGCAGACATAAACCAGGTAGAAGAGAAGGATGGCAACATGTACATCTATTACCGGAAATCTCCCATCAGCGATACAGCTTACAATGCAGGCAGATTTACTTCAAAAGGCAAATATGCACCAGTATATGGGTTCTTAGAATGCCGGATGCATGTTGTAAAACCCAATGGCCACCAAACGGCTTTTTGGATGATGCCGGAGGGCAAAGGCATGAGTAATGAAGGGATAGACAGCACAGCCAATGATGGTGCAGAAATTGACATCGTCGAAGGTACAAAGGCAAATGCCTATTCGTTGGGGCTGCATTGGGACGGATATGCCAAACCTGCACACAAATCGAATGGCAGGTTGATTAAGGCTCCTAACATGCACGACACGGAATACCATATTTACGGCTTTGAATGGACGCCAACATTTCTTAAATTTTATTTTGACGGCAAAGTGGTAGCGACCATGACAGACCCTAAACTTATACCGCATGTGGCCGAATATATTTATTTCTCGGGGAGTTGCTTTGGGCAAAACAATTGGGTGGATGGCGATATACGCAAAAATGAATTTATTCAGCAAGGCAATACAGACAAAGCCTATATAGATTACATCAGGGTTTATAAGAGCAGGAATTAGCAGGCAACAAGCACTTGTATTTGCTTTTACAATTTTAACTTGTTTGCAATAAGTGATAAGCAAAAGCAGGCATTGCCATTGGCCAAATAATCGAATACAAAAGATGTTGATGAAAAAAAATGCTGCAATTTTATTGGGATTCTTTTGCTTGTTGAACATTCTTGTGAATGCACAGCAACCAACTCCCTTTTTTAAAAAAAGTGACAGGGTATGTTTTATAGGGAATAGCATTACTCATAATGGCGAGTTTCATCATAACATTCTGCAGTACTATGTCACAAGGTTTCCAAAGCAACCCATCAGCTTTTTTAATGCGGGTATAAAAGGCGATGTAACTGCCGGCATCTTAAAAAGAATTGACACCGATGTAATGATTCATAAGCCAACACATGCTGTTATTATGATTGGCATGAATGATGTTCAGCGGGAATTATATGGAAAAAGCATCACACAAAATGCAGATACTGTAGCAAGAAGAAAAGCAGCGCTGGATTTGTACCGCACCAACCTGGATAGTATTGTACGTATTTTATTAAAGAAAGGCGTTAAAGTAATACTGCAAAAGCCATCCGCTTACGACCAAACATCCACTATAAAGTATCCTAATAATTTGGGAGTTAACGATGCTTTAATTGAGTGTGGTATAATCATGCAAAAACTGGCAGATAAATACAGGTTGCCAACAATAGATTATGGCACTATAATGACCAGTATTACCAGGCAAATACAGGAAAAAAATCCAGCAGCCACATTAACCGTCAATGACAGGGTTCACCCAGGCAGTATGGGGCATTTCATTATGAGTTACCAGTTTTTGAAAACTACAAAGGTGCCTGCCACAGTGGCTAATATAGTGGTTGATGTAAAAAAACTAACTGACAAAAAAGCTAATACCAATTGCAGTGTAAAAGCAACGATGGACAAGCAGTATATACTTACACTGCAAGTATCAGAAAATGCCCTGCCCTTTCCCATTACAGATAACCAGCAACCGGCTGTAGCGTTAGTACCATTCACAAAAGAATTGAATAATGAAATGTTGCAGGTATTGCATTTAGAAAAAGGTAATTACCGGCTTTTTATTGACAGTACAGTGATTGATGATTTTTCAAACGAAGCATTGCAGCAGGGTATCAACTTAGCCATGTATAAAAAAACACCTCAGTATCAACAGGCATTGAAAGTGCAAAAGACTTTAGAATTGCTATGGGAAAATGAAGCCAGCTACAGGGCTGTTAGGTTTGTTGAATACACCTGCCTGCAATCATTTGCACAAAAAAACGATATGGTTGCTGCAAAAAAATATTTGGATTCTTTGTTCGCTGTTCGCTTTAAGGGGCAATCCTATTACCGTAACGCATTTGACAAATACATTACCTATAAACCACAAATAACAAGGTTGCTGCAACAAGCCGATTCTTTAAGGAATATTGTTTATGCACAAGCACTACCCGTTGCACATACATTCACCATCAAAAAAGCGGAAATACCCTCAGTAGCGGCTTTAATAGAAGCAAGCCAATCGGCGGCAATGCCGTTGCTGTTTGATGTTCAGCCAAAATATCTTGTAACTGAAATGGCTGCGTTTAATTCAGATAAAGAATTTTACCTGCGCAATGGGTTGCCAAATTTTTTCCGTAAAATAAATCAGCAAAGCCCCAACCTGACCATTGGTTTTTTAGGAGGCAGTATTACAAAAGCTGAAGATCAATATCGGAATCAAACGCTGGCGTTTATACAGTCCCTCAACCCGAATGCAAAGATAAAAGGTATCAATGCCGGCGTATCCGGTACAGGTACAGAGCTTGGGGCTTGCAGGGTAAATGAACAGGTATTACAATATAATCCTGATTTAGTTTTTGTAGAGTTTGCCGTAAACGGAGGCAGCAACCAGGCCCTGGAAGGTATTGTGCGGCAAATCATCTTACATAATCCACAAACCGATATTTGCTTTATATATACCATCGCCGGAGAGCAATACCTGCACTATGCTAAAAATGAAGTACCTGCAAAAATTCAGGCTTTTGAAAAAGTTGCCGACTGCTATCAAATCCCCTCTATCCACATGGGGTTGTATCCCTCAGCATTAGCCGCTCAGGGAAATTTGATTTGGAAAAGTTCATCTGAAGCTGGCGACAAAATCGTTTTCTCCAAAGATGGCACACACCCTGCAAAAGCGGGTGGCAACTTGTACGCACAAGCCATTGCCCGGGCATTTCGTGCATTAAAAAACTCAGGTGCTGCCAAAAAACTTGAAATGCCTGCGCCCTTACATACCGACAATTGGCAAGATGGCGGAATGTATTCACCAGCAGCAATTGGAACTTTTAGTAAAGGTTGGGAAAATATTAATCCATCAGAATATCCCAACTTAAAGGGCTTTGCCCCCTGGTTTTCAACCATATTTAAGGCAGCACAGGCCAATGCAAGTTTCACTTTTAAATTTAAGGGTACCGCTTTTGGCTTTTTTGACATCGGTGGCCCGGAAGCAGGCCAGGTACTTGTGGAAATAGATGGCAATTGCGCAGCACTTACCAGGAAAGCAGGCAATGCTGCCAACAGTCTACCCAATGAAACAGGTTTCAAATGTATCAACAACCGATTCAATGCCAATTGCAATAACCGGTACAGGGGCCAATTTGAAATGTTTGATGTACCCGATGGGGAACATATAATAACAATTACTTTATCCAATGTGCAAGCTGATAAACTGGCCATCTTACAGGGCCAGGATTTGACCGATATCCAGGAAAACCCCAATAAATACAATCAGCAGGTTTTCTATTTGGGCAAAATATTGGTTAAGGGTACAATCATTAATAAATAGTCATGAAATATATCTGCTTTACCGTTATCATATTTTTTTTAAGTGTGCCGGTACAAAAAAGTACGGCACAAACTGTTTACGAAAAACCATCAAAAGGGCAACTTTCACAAATTGAACGTGGCTATGGCATGTTTATTCATTTTGGCATAAATACGTTTAATGAAATTGAATGGTCAAAGGGTGATTTACAGGCGCTATCTTTTAATCCTGTAAATTTAAATTGCGATCAATGGATTAAAACAGCCAAGGAAGCAGGGTTTAAGTATGTAATTTTAGTTGCCAAACACCACGACGGTTTTTGTTTGTGGGATAGCAAATACACCGGTTACGATGTGGCATCAGCAACTATAAAAACAGATATTGTAAAAGAAGTAAGCAAAGCCTGTAAAAAATATGGACTGGCATTTGGTTTGTATTATTCATTATGGGACAGGCATGAGCCAAGCCATAACGATAAAAATCCACAGGTTTATGTAGATTATATGAAAAATCAAATTACCGAATTGCTAACCAGTTATGGAAAAATTTGCGAGCTGTGGTTTGATGGTGGCTGGGCAAAAAAAGATACTGCCTGGCACTTAGCAGAAGTATATAAGCACATAAAAAAATGGCAACCCAATTGTTTGGTTACGGTTAATCACACTATTAAAGTGGCAGGACAAAACAAGGCCATGTTGCCAAGAGATATGCAGCATGGAGATTCTATCAGGTACTACCCTGTTGATTTTAGAACCAAAGACCCTAACATGGCAAGATGGGATGACCCAAAATTGTATTTGTACAAAGACACATTGCGCTATTTACCTTTTGAACACACTATTTGCCTGTCAGATCGCTGGAACTGGTTTCAGAAAAAAGCCAATTTGCCGGTTCGTTGTCTTGATGAACTGGAAGAGTTGTTTTATTGGGGTACATCCAGCAACAATGTTTTGGTTGTAAATGTACCACCCGACCAAACCGGGCAGTTAAGGCAGCATGAGGTAAACCAATTATTGGCTTTAGCCGACCGATTGGGCATAAGAGGTGGTAAACATACATTTCCATCGGCACCTCAAAACTTAACGTTTGGCAAGCCAATTATTGCAAGCAATGCACAGGAAAAATATAATGCTGCATTAGCCAACGATTACAGCATAGAAACCTGCTGGATGGCAGAAAAAGACACCGCCATTTTAACCATTGATTTTGAAAAACCTGTCACCTTCAACCGTATTTCGTTATTTGAGAAATACAATGAAAAACAATTGGGAGATGGTTTTTCTGTACTGCATTTATTTGCCATACAGGAATACAGCATTGATGTATATGATGGCCAAAAGTGGATCACCATTTTTATGGGCGATGAAATAGGTGCCTGTAAACTTATTCATTTACCCACAATCCATATGGCCCAGAAAATTAGGATACAAATTTTAAAGGCAAGTAAACCAGCTGGATTATTTCATTTTTCTGTGGCAAATACTAAAACAAAGGGAATAAGGACTATTACAAAATAGCGGTGCACAAAAATGCGGCGTCAATAAAGACAAGCAGGTACTGCAAAATCTGTTTTTTCCTGAAGCGATATATTATTACCGAAAAAAATGAGGAGTGTCGAACCCCGAAAGCAAACGGCTTTTTCCGCTACATCTCCACACTGGTGGGAATTACAGGGCATGAAAAAAGCGGCAGTGTTGTTGATGACAACAAATCTGCCGCTTTGGTGGAGCTGGCGGGAGTCGAACCCGCGTCCAAACATATCCGCCATAAGCTTTCTACATGTTTATTTGCGCATTGCTTGTCGGGATACAACCGGGGCACAACAAACCAATTGTATCCTTAGCTGGATGGTCTTAAGCAACAGTCACAGCCTTCTGTTGCAGCATCCCGTTTTTGTTTTGAGTCGGCGGAAGAACATGGTAACAGGCCAACCTGTTCAACGGCCCTAATGGATACCTAATCTCTGATTAAGCAGCCATGGCATACTGTGTATTGCCATTTAAATTGTTGAATATTCAGATTAAGGTGCTAATTATCCAACGCACCACATGCTTACACTTACAAAGAACTATGCTGTCAAAACCGGTCAGCCCCGTATTACAATTAAGAATTAAGAATTATGAATTAAGAATGACGAACGCATTATATGTTGCAATACCATTCGAAACTCATGCTCCTCAATTTTTAATTTTTAACTCATCATTTTTAATTCATTAGCACAACTTGTACCGCCTTAGCGGTATCAGCACATTATCCCATCATCACATTATTTCATTGTCACATTTGTACATTGGCACATCGGCATATTACTTCCCTTTCCCCCATCCAAACCAATCATTACCATTAGCGTACAACATTAATGCCAGTAACAGTACCATGCCGGTTATCTGCGCATATTCCATGAACTTTTCGTTTGGCTTGCGCCCGGTAATCATTTCACCCAATGTAAATAATACATGCCCTCCATCCAGTGCCGGAATGGGCAGGAGGTTCATAAAGGCGAGTATTATGGAAAAAAAGGCGGTAATGGTCCAGAACTGTTCCCAATCCCATCCCCTGCCTGAAAATACTGACCCCATGGATTTAAAACCTCCCAGGCCTTTGTAGGCACCTGTACTGGGTGTAAATATCTTTTTAAACTGGTCAATATACCAACCAAGTTTTTCTCCAGCCATCCTTACACCTGCAGGAAATGCTGCAAAAAAACCATATTTCTTCACTTCAAACTTAATTACTCCTGCACTATCCAGAGATTCTTCCAGTCCGATTATTTTCATCCCCTGAACAACACCATTGCTATCAATTGGCCATACAGCACTGATCTGCTTGCCATCACGCTCAAAAATAACATTGGCCGTACCGTTCTTTTTTTTGTCGAACATTTTTATTACATCAGCAGTAAAGGGTGTTGCAACAGAATCTACCATTACTAATTTATCCCAGCGCCTGGCTCCTATTTTCGCAACATTACCCGTATCTGCGGCAGCTCCTACCCAAAAAGGACTGCGAATGCTGATGAGTGGTATATCATTCCGTTTCTTTTCTACCAGTTTACCAATAAAATCAGGACGAAGTTTTATAATCACTTCTTTACCATCCCTCAATACAGTTGCCGACTCACCTACCACCAGCTTAGGTATAAAATCCTTGTAATTTTCAACCCGCTTGTTATTTACCGCAACAGGTACATCGCCATCTTCAAATCCCATACTCAGCATCAGGCTGTCCTGTACTTCAATACCGTATTTAAGTGAGTTGCTGTAAATCTTCTTTTCACCCCATACCATCAGTATCATGGCATAAATCAAAAACGCCAGTAGCACATTTACCGTTACACCTCCCAGCATAATAATCAGGCGCTGCCAGGCAGGCTTGCTGCGGAACTCCCAGGGCTGCGGCGGCAGTTTCATCTGCTCCTTATCCATGCTCTCATCCACCATACCGGCAATTTTTACATAACCACCCAGGGGCAGCCAGCCAATGCCATATACCGTATCGCCTATCTTCTTTTTAAAAATAGAAAACCAGGGATCAAAAAACAGGTAAAACTTCTCCACCCTGCACTTGAACCACCTTGCTGTGATATAATGCCCGAATTCGTGCAGTATCACCAATATAGATAACGACAGTAGCAGTTGGGATGCTTTCAACCCAACGCTGCTCCAGTTAATAGCCAATAATGCTGTATTCATATATCCTGTATCCGCCGGGGCGATATTTTTTCTGTTTATAATTTGAGTTGAATATGTGTCTTCCTGCTACTATGCCTGAATTTTGCACGGAAACTACAACTGCATCAACGAAGCGGCAAAGTTACGGGCTTCGCCATCGCTGTCAAAATATTCCTGCAAGCTCGGTTTTTCAATAAAAGCTATATTGGCCATGGTTTTTTCCACCACAGCCGTCATATCCAAAAAGCCGATACGGTTGCGCAGAAAGGCCCACACGGCAATTTCGTTGGCAGCGTTGAGCACACAGGGCATATTGCCACCCTTATTCAGCGCCTCTATGGCCAGTGCCAAATTTCTGAAAGTTTTAACATCTGGTTCCTCAAAACCCAGGCTGGGGTACTTGCGGAAGTCGAGCCGGGGAAAATCGTTCTTTATCCTTTGCGGAAAGCCAAGGGCATACTGTATGGGCAGCTTCATATCGGGCAAGCCCATTTGTGCCTTCATACTGCCATCTTCAAACTGTACCATGCTGTGTATGATGCTTTGCGGGTGTACCACCACCTGAATCTGATCCGGCCTGAGGTTAAACAACCATTTGGCCTCGATCATTTCCAGCCCCTTGTTCATCAATGTGGCAGAATCAATGCTTATTTTGGCCCCCATGGCCCAGTTGGGGTGCTGCAGGGCATGGTCACGCTTAACATTTACCAAAAAATTGGGCTTTTTACCCAAAAATGGCCCTCCGCTGGCTGTAAGGATGATTTTTTCGATGCGGTTCCTGGTTTCACCCACCAAACACTGGAATATGGCAGAGTGTTCACTATCCACCGGCAGGATGGGTACCTGCTTTTCAATGGCTTTCTGCATCACAATATCACCGGCCACTACCAGGGTTTCCTTATTGGCCAGGGCCACCAGCTTACCTTTTTCTACTGCTTTAAGCGTGGGTTTAAGGCCGGCAAAGCCCACAATGGCGGCCAGCATCACATCATAAGTATCAAAATCAGCCGCTTCCACCAGCGCATCTTCACCTGCAAAAACCTTTATATCAGTATTAGAAAGTGCTTCCTTTACTTTTTGGTATTTGGCCTCCTCCCCAATTACCACCGCATTGGGTGCAAACTCCAGCGCCTGCTTTACCAGCAGTTCATCATTTGTTTGTGCGGTTAATATTTCGGCTTCAAACAAGTCGGGGTTAGCCCGTATTACATCCAGTGCCTGTGTGCCTATGGAGCCAGTTGACCCAAATATGGCAATTCGTTTTTTACTCACTTATAATAATTAGCTATGTATTGTATCGTTGATGGGCTAAAATTAGCACTAATTTCCGGCTTGAGGGCATTTGGGGATTAAATGGGGGTTAATGACAGTTAAGCAAGAAATGCTGTTATGAGATTGCCGGAAAAAGGCACTGCTAAGCCTGCCAAAATTAAACCTGGGCAAGTTTTGCTTTTTTTGCGGCCGTAACAGGTTTTGCTTTTTTACCGGTGTTCCTTTTTTTGTAGTTCCGGATAAATGCACTGATTTCCTGGCGGGCCTTGTCGGTTAGTGGCTCACTTTTTATTACAAAATCAACTCCTTTTGGCTCCTTTATATGTCCCATATTGCTATGATTTAAAATATTTATCAATAAGTATTTGTGCCGATTGCGTTGGAATAATCATCCGGTGTCCACTCAAGGTATAGGCACCTAATGTTTTTTCGTAATGCTGAATAAGTTTTGCTCACGTTAATAAAGTAAATTTAAGGAATGCATGTGATATTTAGCTTATGAGACATGAAATGCAAAAAAACCGGAAAAATCCCCTCCCGAAGGCAATAATTACCTGATTACCTTTGTAAGGCAAAGACCATCAAATGAATACCAAGGAATCAGAAAATAAAGCTATTGATAAAAAGTACTTAGTTGCCCTATCTTTTTCGGGGGAAAAAAGAGATTATGTAAGACTTGTTGCAGATGAATTATGCAACACAATTGATAACACTAAAATTTTCTATGATGAATATCACCAAAGTATTCTTGCCAGAATAGGGACAGATGAGTATCTGCAAAAAATCTACCGTGATGATTCTGCCTTTTTAGTCGTGTTCATATCCCCCACTTATAAAGACAAAGTATGGTGCGGTATTGAGGGAAGGGCTATACGTGAAAGAATTCATACAGAAAACGGGCAAGGCATTATTCCGGTACGTTTTGGCAATGCAGTCACAGATTGGTTTTCAACTTCATTGGATACTTATATTGATGGTGATAATAAAACGCCCGCTGAAACTGCTTCTATCATTCTAGAACGGATAAAAATTGATACTGGATTACCCTTTACTACAATAACTAAGTTTTCTCCAAAAAAAAATAAATACCAGATGTGGCTTTTTTTTGTAGCCGTTCTGCTTTTTGCCACAATTTTATACATACTTTTAAAAATTCAAAATACAACAAATCCCTCCCCTACGCATACGGATACCCCTTTAACACCAAGTATAGAAACTAAAGTAGATACAACTCCCAAAAAAGTTACTAACAAGCCAGGAAATATGGTAATACCAGGCCTACCACAAGCGCAAAACTCAAAAAATATAATTACGGGTGGTGTATATTTCAACGGCAATCCTGTTGCCGAAACCAAAGTATCCATTTTAGGTAAGGGTCAGGGTATTACCAACGAAGATGGTTATTTTTCTATTGAGATACCTTCACCAATAAAGGAGTTAACTACATTATCTGTTACCATATCGCACCCAGATTATAAAACAGAACCCAACCCAGCAATTGTCTATAACAAATCTGGATTACAATTATATTTTTTACAAAAAAATATTACAAATGAAAAAGACAGTATTGATTAGCTTATTACTATTTGTTGCTGCAATTAGTTTTGCCCAACCGCTCACCGAAGTAAAAGTAAGGGTGATAGACAGCGAAACCAAAACCGGAATTGAGAATGCCGATGTGTTGATACAGGAAATTATGATGGTAAGCAAAACCATGCAGTTTGGGCTGGCAAGTTTCCCCAGTATACCCGTAAGGCAGGTTACAATTGAGGTACAAAAGGAAGGTTATCTGCCCAAAAAAGAAGAAATAAACATCACCACTGATAAATTTAACAATACCTTTTCAATCGAACTAATAAAAGAAAAAGCTAACCAGGTTACCATTTATGGCATAGTAAAAGCAGGCAGCAAAAGGGTGAGTAATGTAACCGTAACCCTTACCATTGGCGATTACAAAAAGCAAATAAAAACATCTGCCAGTGGAGATTACTCCTTTCAGGTACCTAAAGAAAAGATTAATACAAAAGTGAATTTGCTATTTACACACAGTTTTTACGGGCCGCAAGAAGTGAAATTTGATATTTTGCAAAACCAATTGGTAAAAGAGGTTGAAAATGTCGTACTATCCGAAGATGTTCAGGAGGCAGACCTTAAATTAAGTGAATGCTATGACCAAGCGTATAAATATTACTCTGGCATACTATGCTTTGACAATCAAACTGGAAAGGATATATACATTTATGAAAGCGGTATTAAAAGTAAAGACAGTTACATTAGATTTACCTCCCTCTATTTGGCTGCTAATAAAACGAATTGCACTCCCGGACTTCTTGTAAATTATGATTCAAAAGATGCCGAAACTTATGACGCTGAATTCTATTTTCGAACAGTACCTAAGGATGGAATAGAAAAACCATTATACGCCAAAGCTACTTTTAGGGTAGAAAAGTGCAAAAAGAAAATAATTGTACTTAACAATCAAAGTATCCATTTTTTTAAAGATACTTTTTATAGTGAATAAGCACCCATTCTAGCTAACCCTGTGCCTGCCATGTTACTTAGGCTGCATTAAGCTGGTTAAATAGGGCATCAGGACAGCGTCCTGCACCAGTGAATTTAGCTTTTGTGCTATGCGCAGCATCCTGCGGGCTGTAGCTTCAGCATAAATAATTCTATATCGGTGCGAAGAATTAAGCGAAAATAATGTGAGAAAATAAAATTTAATATACCCTCTTGCAAACCGGCCTTGCACACAATACCAATAATCCCTATCTTTAACCAGCATTCAGGCTGATAACACAAGCCTCGTAAAAAACAAACCTAAACCATTTTGAGCCTATGTCTCAACATGATCCACATCAACAAAGCCCCCTGGGCAAATTTTGGCACCATTTTAAGGAGCACGGCATTGGCTTTGGGGGTGCAATAGCGGTGGCGATTTGGGTAAATGATTACATTGATAAACTCTTAAAAGGCATACCCAACCAATACAAGTATTTGAAATGGATTGTGATTGCCATCGTTAGTATTACCATCCTTTCCGCCTTTTTCTATACCATCTTACCCGCATGGCGCAGAAAACGTGCCTTGAACCTGAAACCCACCGGCAACCCCGAACAAGGCTATTTCACCACTTCGCCCCGTACCGACGACAAATACCATTTCTTTGCCAAAGGCTATGAGCAGTATGTGGATTGGCTGCGCCAGCCCAAGGCACCCGTGCTGTACCTCACCGGGCCATCCGGATCCGGCAAATCATCGCTTATCAACGCCTATATTGCGCCGCAACTGGCGCAGGGCCAACGACCCAAGACCAATGTATTTGTGGTAAGGACTTACCACGACCCTTTGCAGGAACTGCACAAGGCCCTGAACATGGAAGCCGCTACCGATGCCCCCATTGATGCCGCCAGCGTAATGGCCGCTATCCAAAAGGCCAGTGGCCTGCTGGCACACAACGAGCAGATACTGATAGTGCTGGACCAGTTTGAAGAGTTTTTTCTGCTGCGCAACACACCCGAAAGTTTAGAGCAAGGTGGCGAAACCAACGCCGATACCGTGGCATTGAAAGGCTTTTTTCAGCAGTTTATACAGCAGCCGCCCAAGGGGGTGCATATCCTGCTATCGTACCGGGATGATTTTCAGCAATTGATTGATAAACTGGAACTGCCCGCCCGTACCGAGCATATCAATTTTGAGCAGGTAAAGCTGCTGGGCTATCCCGAAGCAGCGGCTTTTTTAAAGGGCTGCCCCGGCCTTACCATACCTGAACAGCAGTTGAACCGCCTGTTAAAAGAAGCCACCACCATTGATACCCCTCTTGCCCTGCGCCCCATTGTGCTGAACCTGCTGGGCATTATTGTGCATCAAATGGCGGGGCAGCCCAGCCTGCCCAGGCAGGAAGGCGGCCTGATACGCCGCTATATATTGGGCAGCCTGGGCAAAGACCTGCAGCAGGAAAGGGCCACCGTGCTAAAAGCCATGCTCACCGATTTTAACACGGCCCGGCCCCGCAGCTTAGAAGAACTGGCCCAAAACAGCCACCTAAATGTAACGGAATTGGACAACCAGATGCTGGCCCTGCAAAACCGTGGGCTGGTACGCTGCCTTGATATTACCGAACCCAGCCCCGCCAAAAGAAAATGGCAGGTGGCGCACGACTTTGTGGCCCTGCAACTGGAAAAAGTGGTGCATGGCATTGGAAAAACCCTTTGGCAAAAGGCAAGGCCATGGTTGGCACCGGGGTTGACTTGTTTATTGCTGATACTGAGCGCTAGTTATGCGGGTGTTTTTGGGGAGTGGAAGAAGAAGGAGGCACTCAGCACCATATACAAAGCTAAGTTAACTTGGGACGGCAATACAAGAACGGTAAGTTCTATAGACCAAATAAAACTAACCGATAGTGTGTTTCGATTGATATTGCCCGCTCTGATAGAATTGCAGCCCGATACGTTGGAGTTAAAATTTATTAATGACACAGCTACACAATGCAATAACTTTAATGGGTTGGGTAAGGTTATTTCATTAAAAAAAATAATAGCATCCAATAACGATAAAATAGAGGAACTAGATGGATTTGAAGGATTGACCGCCTTGACGAGCCTTGATTTAAGCTCATGCGACAGCTTGCAAAACATAGAAGCGCTGAAAGACCTGAAATCCTTGACGAGCCTTGATTTATGCTACTGCTACAGGTTGCAAAACTTAGAAGCGCTGAAAGACCTGAAATCCTTGACGAGCCTTGATTTAAGCTACTGCTACAGGTTGCAAAACTTAGAAGCGCTGAAAGACCTGAAATCCTTGACGAGCCTTGATTTAAGCTACTGC
>JANMIG010000097.1:0-45109 GCA_031375675.1 Chitinophagales bacterium | reverse complement strand
GCCAATTTTATACGGACAGGATTTTACTGCACAGATACAAGACACTAAAGTAACTGAGACTTATATAAGAAGTAATGGTAAGTATGAAAAGAACGGAAGAAAAGTAGATTATGTGTACGCACCCGAAGACATGCATATTTTTCCACGCATGTGGGATCAAAGCAACGACCAGGGCCATGCCGATTATTATGCCAACTGGATGCAGATAGGAAAAGATCAGCAAGGCAATTGGGAAAGGGCCCCGACAATGGGTGAGAATATTCAGTTTGCATTGGGTTACCAGGTTGGCTGGATGTACCTGCGCTATTTTATGTGGAATTTTGCCGGTAAGCAAAACGATGTGCAGGGTGTAAACATGGGCAATGTAAGGGATGGTAACTGGAAAACAGGTATCGGCTTTTACGATAATATCCGCCTGGGCAACCAGGATAAGATGCCCGACAGCATGAAGCATAATAAAGCCAATAACAACCTGTACATGCTGCCACTTATTCTCGGGCTGCTTGGTTTTATCTACCAGTTGATGAAGGATAAAAAAGATGGCCTGATTGTAGGTCTGCTCTTCTTCTTTACCGGCTTTGCCATTGTACTGTACCTTAACCAGGCAGGCAACCAGCCCAGGGAGCGTGACTATGCTTATGTAGGTTCTTTTTATGCTTTTGCCATATGGATAGGGCTTGGTGTGTTGTGGGTAAAAGAGATGCTTACCAACCTTACCAAAAACCCGAAAATTTCCAATATTGTGGCAGCAGCAGTATGTACGCTTGCTGTACCGGTACTGATGGCCAGCCAGGAATGGGATGACCATGACCGCAGCAAAAAAGTACTGGCAAGGGATTTGGCTACCGATTACTTGGAAAGCTGTGCCCCCAATGCCATTGTAATTAGTTTTGGCGATAACGATACCTACCCGCTTTGGTATGCACAGGAAGTAGAGGGTGTGCGCCCGGATATCAGGGTAATTAACTCCAGCCTGCTGGGTACCGACTGGTATATTAACCAGCTGCGCTATAAATTAAACCAGAGTGACCCTGTTGACCCCATATGGGCGCCAGAGCAGATTGAAGGTGCCAACAGGGATTATATAGTGAATGGCCCCATCCCGGGTGTTGATCCCAATGCTTATATGGACCTGTACAAGCTGATGAAGGAATATGCAGGCAGCGATGATCCCAATAAGATGATCAGCCTCCAGAATGGTGAAACTGCCAATGCCTACCCTACCCGTTTTGTAAGCGTGCCTGTAGATGGAGCATTGGTAAAAAGCAATGGTACGGTAAATGCCAGTGACAGCATTGTAAATGAACTGAGGTTTGAAATACCCAAACGCACATTGTACAAAAATGATGCGGCCATTTTAAACATCATTGCCAGCAACAAGTGGAAACGCCCCATTTACTTTACCTCACCTTACGGTAACCTTGGCTTTGAAAAATACCTGCGTATGGACGGACTTACTTACCGTTTTGTGCCGGTAGAAAATAAAGACGTAAACAGGATGACAGCTGTAAATGATGAGTGGGTAAAGGATAAGATGATGAATAAGTTTGTATTTGGCAATGCTGACAAGCCCGGTGTGTACTACGATGAAGAAAACCGCAGGCACCTGAACAGCATCCGTGGCGCTTATGCCCAGGCTGCCATCAGCCTCGCCACCAACAACAAAATGGAAGATGCTAAAAAATTACTGGAAAAATGCGATAAGATGATGCTGGAGGAAAACTTTGCTTATGGCATGGTGAGCCGTTACCAGCAGCACAATGATATATCCAGGCAGTTTTTACTGGCAGCTTATCTTGCCGGAGATACAGTACTGGCTGAAAAAGTGACCAAAAGCCTGAAAAAAGACCTGGATCAGCAAATGGGCTACTATAACAGCCTTGATGAAAATAAGCTGGATAACCTTTCGGTAGAAGTTAGCCAGGCAAAAAACATATTGCAAACAATACAGGCATACGAGGCGCAGTTTAAAAACCAGAAGCCTGCGGGGCCAAGTCTTGAATTGCCGCAGCAGCAACCGGTTTCACCACCACCGGCAGCGCCCAAAAAAGATACACCCGGAAAGGCAGGTAAATAAATAATGTCTCCTGTAAATAATATCTCCCGCCGCTCAAAACGGCGGGATTTTTTTGCTATAAAGCTTTCTGGTGTTCCAGAATCCTGGTTTTTTCGTTCAGGAAGCTTTCGGGTATTCCCGAAACTTATTTTTTTGTTCAGGAAGGTTTTGGGGCTGGATTCTATTGGAGAACCCGCATGTTACAACACTTGTAGCGGGTACAACGAGTACAAACGCACTATAATATTTTTCAACAACATTTGTATTTGAGCTTACTTTTTCCCGTTAAAAAGAGCCAAATCTCTTATCAGTCCTCAGCGGAGCCGCCTCATTTAGCCAGTTCCCACGCTTTAGCGTGGGATATTTGGGGCAGGGGCCCCAAATAAGGGCTAAATGCAGCGGTGCAGCGAGTACGAAGCCCGCCGGCTTGAGGCATGCACAAGCTAACAACCTTTGTAATGTTGTGATAAAATGGCTAAGTGGCTCATTCCTGATTTTAATGCGTTTGCCCTGCTGGCACAACCAATTACATCCATATTTGTTGTACCTTACAGTAGCATATCATTTAAGGCTAAACACATCACAAATGCACGGTTTTAACTTTTCAAAATACGATCCCAGCCAGCAGGGCAAAAGCCCTTTTGACAAGCTGCTGGATATTTTTATGCAACTGCTCACCTATACCAATGGCGATGTGGGCGAAGCCATGCAATGGCTCAACGAACTGGATAAGGAATATAAACTTACCAATGATGAGTATGGCGTAGGAGATTTTTATGAGGACCTGAAAGACAAAGGTTACATCAACGAAAACCCGCAGAATGGCGATATAAAAATAACCTCAAAAACGGAGCAAAGCATCCGCAAACGCAGCCTGGAAGAGATTTTTGGTAAGCTGAAGAAAACAAAAAAAGGCGACCACCGCACTTTTAAACCCGGCCAGGGCGATGAAATAAATCCGGAATCAAGGCCCTTTCAGTTTGGCGATTCGCTGGAGCAGATTGACTTTACTTCTTCCATACGCAATGCGCAGATCAACCACGGCGTGGAAAGCTTCCGCCTGCAGGAAGATGACCTGGAAATAAAAGAAAGCGATTTTAAATCGCAAACCTCTACTGTGCTCATGATTGATATTTCTCACTCCATGATACTGTATGGCGAAGACAGGATTACCCCCGCTAAAAAAGTGGCCATGGCGCTGAGCGAACTGATTCAGACGAAATATCCTAAAGATACCTTAGACATTGTGGTATTTGGCAACGATGCCTGGACGATTGAAGTAAAAGACCTGCCTTACCTGCAGGTGGGCCCCTATCACACCAATACGGTAGCAGGGCTGGAACTGGCTATGGATATACTCCGCCGCCGCCGCAATGCCAATAAACAGATATTTATGATTACGGATGGTAAGCCTACCTGCCTTAAAGTGGGCAACCGGTATTACAAAAACAGTTTTGGGGTAGACAGAAAAATACTGAACCGATGCATGAGCCTGGCCACCCAATGCAAAAAACTGAAAATACCCATTACCACTTTTATGATAGCCAGCGACCCTTACCTGCAAAAGTTTGTACAGGAATTTACCGAAACAAACAGTGGCAAGGCATTTTTCGCCTCATTGGATAAGCTGGGGGCGTTCATATTCCGTGATTTTGAAAGCGGAAAAAGGAAGACCGTATACTAACAATTGCTATTTGCCGGCCGCTCCACTGCCTATGCCACGTTTATTACCAAAGCCGGTAATAAAGTTGAGTCCGGCAATAAGGTTGCCGCCCTTGGTTATAACACCATTAAAATCCCGGCCAAAATTAAAAGTGAGTTTCTTATTCAGCCCAAGGTCATATTCAGCAGCAAAAACCACCCTCCAGGAAGGGTCAACAATACTTTTGTTGAGTACACTGCGGTAAATGGCTTCCGCACTCAGGTTAAACTTATCGTCTTTGGTGGCATACAGCAGCCGGGTGCCCATATCAAAAGTTGATATCTTTTTATTAGAAATTGTACCAGTAGTATCTGCATAAATTTTTTCAGGCTGGTACAGGTAACGGGCAATGCCATAAAAACTAAGTTTTTCATTACCGCCCTCGTAGCCACCAGTAAGCCATGCACCTGCATTGTCGGCAAAAGAATAGCCCAGTTCATTGGTTGGGAAACGTACTGCAACACCTCCTGCAAAATCAAGAAAAAACCCCACCCTTTCAATGGTAAAGTCACGGGCACTGCGCTTAATTTTATCATACAGGTTTACAGTATCGGTGGCAGCAGCAGCAATTCTTTCCTTGGTATATTTCTGCAGCAACTGGCCCTGCAGGGCATCCAGTTCGTCCTGGGCAGCCTTGTACTCGGGGCTTTGCTTGCCCTTATCTTTTTTTATCTTTTCATTATCAGCCAGTTTTTTTATATACAAGGGGTCATTTTCATAATCTCCCTGGGCAAGCACTACAGCATCAGTAAGCCTGCTTTGCAAATCTGAAAGGTTCTTGTAATTCTCAAGGGTACTGCTGCTCCAGCTTGGCCGCACCAGCGAAAACTTTGCGCCAAATGCAGCACGGGAAAAACTCTGTCCTGTCAATGTATCGTCCTCCGATTTAAACCCAAGCGAAACATCAAGCGTTTGCCAGATAACTTTACCCATTTTCTCCTTTTCATTTTTCTTATCGGTTTTAAGATCATACAATGTAACCGAAGCTTTTCCGAAAAGCATTGCCGGAGAAAAGTCAACTGCATAGCTGGATGGCAATTTGGTAAAATTACTGGTGGCATTGTTTACCGAAAGCCAGAAACTGGAAAGATCGGTGGGACGTTCAATGCTGCTGGGTGCAAAATTGAGTAACTGCGCCGCGGGGGAAGATGGGGACTTCAGCAAATCAAGGTCATTTTCTGTAGTCTGCTGTGCCCTGCACAATACACATATTGCCAGGGCAATACCAACGGATAGAAATTTTCTCATATAATAAGGTATAAAGTGATGGAAGTTTTGAGGCCGCACAGTATTTTGTTCAGCAGCCGGTTCAGCAAATGAAAGGATTACACCGTAAAGCGGATAATAAATGAAAAAATTACCGTCTCCCCTTCATCATCCACATTTACACTGAACTTTTTTGTAAAAACAGATACCCCGCCGCTCACTTTTACAGACAGGCTCACCTTGTTGGAATCTTTTGATGTATCTGCAATATTACCATTGATCCTGAGTACAGAACCCTTGAGTGCAGTATCCGCACCGAGAACAAGGCCTTTCACCGATTGCTTGAACTCAGACAGCAGTTTTTTTGAATTCAGCTTAACAGTCATATCTGAACTCTGCTTTGCATCCCCGATTGTTACATCCAGCTTGATAGTTGAGCCATCGTTTTTTATATCATACTCCCGGTCGAAATTGAAAGTGATTATTTGTGCCATAGTTATGCTTTTTAGTGAATTTGCAATACCTAAATTAAAATCTTAATACGGCAACTCCAAATATTTCTTTAAACAATAAAGACCGTTGAACTGAATAAAACAATGAGCATTCTCAATATCAAGCAAATGCTACAAAGATTTTTTGCCTTAATATCCCGGTTGACTGCCGGTAGTATAGCGGTGCTGTATGGTATCATTTATTACTGATAAAGGGCTAACTTGCATTCAAAACAGCTTTTATGCGCTCACCACTTGGTGTATCCATTTTTATATCCCTGATGCTGCTGCTTGATTTGTATATGTACCAGGCAGTAAAAGCAGTAAGCCAGGCAGCCAGCCCCAAATCAAAAACCATTATTTTTTGTGTGTACTGGGGAATCAGTATACTTGCCTTAGCCGGCTTTTTACTTTTTGCATTAACTGACCCCGATTTTATGCCCAAAAAAGTACGTACCTACCTTTTTGCTACCGTAATCGGGCTTTTCCTGGGTAAGCTTATTGCTGCTGCATTTTTTTTAATCGACGACCTGCGCCGCTTCATCCAGTGGGCCATATCAAAGTTATCCAAACCCCGCATTGCAGCTGATGGCATTATCAACAGCAATATCAACCGCTCTGCCTTTTTAAGCTGGCTGGGCATTACTGCAGGCACCGGGCTTTTTGGAAGCCTGGTGTATGGCTTCAGCAATAAATACGCCTACAATGTAAAAAAACTGCAGCTTAGTTTTGAAAACCTGCCCGCCTCCTTTAAAGGACTGAAGATTGTACACATCAGTGATATACACAGCGGAAGTTTTACCGATAAAAAAGCGGTAGTAAAAGGTGTGCAAAAAATACTGGATCAACAGCCCGACCTCATCCTTTTTACCGGCGACCTGGTAAATAACCTGGCTGAAGAAATGGATGAATACATGGATGTATTTAACCAGTTGAAAGCACCTTTGGGAGTTTACAGTTCCCTTGGCAACCACGACTATGCCGATTATGTAAAATGGGACAGCCCTGAAGCCAAGCAGGCCAACTTAGACCGGTTGAAAAAAGTACATGCCGACCTTGGCTGGCGCCTGCTGCTGGATGAAAATATTTCCCTGGAAAAAGGTGAACACAAGATCAACCTCATTGGCGTGCAGAACATCAGCGGCAAAGCTAATTTTCACAGTTATGGTGATATGGAAAAGGCATACAACGGTGTAAGCCATGATCATTTTAATATCCTGCTCAGCCACGACCCCAGCCATTGGGATAGCGAAGTGAAAAAATATTACCCCGGTGTGGACCTGATGCTGAGCGGCCATACACATGGCATGCAATTCGGGCTGGAGCTGCCCGGCTTTAAATGGAGCCCCGTGCAATACGTATACAAGCAATGGGCCGGCTTATACGAAGATGGTCAGCAAAAACTATATATAAACCGCGGCTTTGGCTTTATAGGCTATCCCGGGCGCCTGGGCATTTTACCGGAGATAACAGTAATGGAACTAACCTGATGATAAACAGAGCGCTTAATGGAATTGATGGCTTTCTTCACTGACCTGATGCTGCAAATTGAAACAGCTGCAAGTTTAGCTAAACCATTTGTCTGCATACTGCCTGATATCCTGCTGCAAAGCGTAAATATTACCGGCTTTACAATCCCTCTCAATCCCGTTACTACCGGAACACTCTCTCCTGCAGTTTACCGTTTATGACTCAGCAAAAACCTGCAGGTATCTTTTCTGTAAAAACAACCATGTGCCGCAGGAAGAGAAACAACAGATTTATTTCAGTTTCTTAAGCGCCTCTGTCAGTTTCAGCAATCCCTTTTCAATATTTTCCATGCTGTTGGCAAAAGAAATACGGATACAGTTGGGCTCACCAAAAGCCTTGCCGGTAACTGTGGATACATGGGCTTTATTGAGCAGGTACATGCACAATTCATCTGCATTGTCAATCATATCATCCCCATCTGATTTGCCAAAATAATAACTCACCATGGGAAATACATAAAAAGCACCATCTGGCTCGTTGCAAAGCACATTGGGTATCTGGTGCAGCAGTTCCAGCACCCTTGCCCTGCGGCGCCTGAATTCTGCCACCATTTCCCAGGTTGATGCTAAGTCTGAGTTCAGCGCTGTAATAGCCGCTCTTTGCGTTACAGCCGTAGGGCCGCTGGTAAACTGTCCCTGGAATTTTTCGCAGGCCTTTGCCAGCTCTGCATTTCCTGCAATATAGCCAAGGCGCCAGCCTGTCATGGCAAAACCCTTGCTCAGCCCGTTTACAATCACCACCCTGTCTTTTATGCTTTCAAACTGTGCTATGCTTTCATGCTTACCGGTAAAGTTGATGTACTCATAAATCTCATCACTCATGATAAAGATATCCGGATGCTTTTCAAATACTGCCGCCAGCGCAGCCAGTTCTTCCCTGGAATAAACAGCACCGGTAGGATTGCAGGGGCTGCTGAACATGAACAGCCTTGTTTTGGGAGTGATGGCTTCTTCCAGCTCCTGAGGGGTTATTTTATACCCGTTCTGCAACGAGGTATTTACATATTTAACTTCTCCCTGGCTCAGCTTTACTATTTCTGAATAAGTAACCCAGTAGGGAGTGGGAATAATCACTTCATCGCCTATATCAACAATGCTCAGCACCAGGTTGGCAATACTTTGCTTGGCACCTGTACTCACCACAATATTTTCGGGCTTATAATCTAAGTTGTTGTCTCTCTTTAATTTATCACAAACGGCCTGCCGCAGGTCCATATACCCTGCCACCGGTGTATAATGACTGTAATTATCATCAATGGCTTTTTTGGCTGAATCCTTTATATGAACTGGTGTATCAAAATCAGGCTCACCCAGGCTCAGGTCGGTAATATCGATTCCCTGGCTGCGGAGTTCACGGCCAAGTTTAGCCATCTTTAGTGTTTCAGGTTCATTAAAACGAAGCAGTCTTGAAGATAGTTGCATGATGATTTTTTAAAAAGAAGCAAATGTAATTAATTATGCGCTATTGCCCTGCTGCATATTCACTAAAAAAATACGGTGGCTAACAATAGCTTTACCAATGGCAAAGCAGGCTGCTGGCGCATTTACTTTTTGTCATAATTGAACAGCCAACCCGACAGATCCGGCTCATTCTTTTTGGGCCTTGCAAGTTCATAATCGTATAAAACCCGGCCAAGGTTCTTCATAAACGGAAAACCAATATCATCATAATTATACCGGTCATCATTCAGCACCCCGTCGCTGTTACAATACATTACTGCTGATACAAAAAACTCAATCTTTTTCTCAAAGTCCACAACATAAGCCACATCCAGCAGCTGACCGTATGCATCTCCTACTTTATTAAAAATGCGCAGATTTTTGGGCAGGGGGCCTCTTTCTGAGCCATACAGCATAAACTTGCAGTACGCATCCCAATAATTGGCGGTATCATAGGCAGGATAAACTGATTCGCCGGGAAACTGCGACATGTATTTCAATACAAAAAGCCTGTCTTCTTCTGTGATATTAAACCGCTGCTCAGCCCTTACCTTCATCGGAAAAACCAGCCCAACCAGGATATTGTGCAGGTCCTCAAGGCCGATCCGGTTCTTTTTTGAAAAATTCATCGGGCCGTTTACCAGTTTACCGCCGCTGTAATATGCATTGCCCATTGAATCGTTGCGGCCAATATACTGCGTGGTATTGTGCTGCATGGGCTGCGCAAACAGCAAATTACCCCCCTCATCCAGGAAATTTACCGGGTTCGTATGCCGGTTTTCATCCTCTGTTAATGCTGTTTGCAGGCGGTGCAGCAGCTGAACATCCTGGTAGCCCTTTTTGTGCAGCTCGGCATTAATGTACTCCTGCCCCAAAAACTCGTACAGGCGGTTGTAAGCATCATTGTCGCTCACCATCAGTATTTTTTTAATATAATGGGCTATAGAAGGTTTGCCATCCGGGGTGGTGGGATCGTTGTACACCGGTGTTTGACCGCTGTAGGCAGCTTCGGTGATCATCGTAGTGTTTTTACTGATGCCCTTATCCTTCAGTTCGTTCAGCCGCTGCAGGGCAAGTAGGCTCACAGGAAACTTAACCGTGGAAGCAGGATAAAAATAGCGGGCAGGGTTTACATTAAAGTAATAATTTTTTAATGCTGGTATACCATTGGCTCCCCTGTCTACCTGTGTATATATCACCTGCACATTCCATTCCCGGCGGTTTTTGAGTATTTCGGCAAAAAATTCGGGTTTTTTGGCCATCAAATCCTCCAAAAAGGCATCAGTTCGTACAGAATCGGCAGGCACGGCGGTAGTAACCGGCGCTGCGGGTTGTATATCGTTTTGCATCTTTTTAACAGGCGAACAGGCACCAAGCAGAACTGCTATACCTAAAAACAGGCGGAACCGGGTCATATTGTTGATTTTTTAACGAAAATGGGTAAAATTCTTAAATATACAATCTTAAATAGCCAATTGCTTTTTCCCCTATCTTTGCACACTTCTTAAAAAAAACTTAAAACAGTTACTAAAAGTAGATTGTTATGAAATTGAAAGGTTTGGTCTGGTTTTTTGCTATTGCGCTGATCATTGTTTCACTATGGGAATTGTCTTACACCTGGGCCGTTCACAGCTTTGAAAACAAACAGCATTCAGCTGCCGAAAGATACGTAAAAGTTACGGCCCCCTCACTTAAAGGTGATGAAAAAACAGCCGCAATTGAAAAGAGGAAATTACAGTTGCTCGATAGTTTGCGTGACAAGGAAGCCTACCCCATTGTTGGTACCAGCTACCAGGATTGCAAAAAGAACGAACTCAACCTGGGGCTTGATCTGCAGGGCGGTATCAACGTTACCATGGATGTAAGCCTGGAAGGTTTGATAAAATCTTTGAGCATCAACCCTACCGACCCCCAATTACTGGCTGCTTTAAAAACTGCCAATGCTCAAAAAGTAAACAGTGATGCTGGTTTTGTTACGCTTTTTACCAACGCCTACAAATTACAAAACCCCAATGCCAACCTGGCCGGTCTGTTTGCAGGTGCTGGCAAAGAGATCAAAACAACCGATACTGATGCTGCAGTTATCAAATGGATACAAAAGAATGCAGACGATGCCATTGGACTTACTTATACCACATTGCAAAAGCGTATTGATAAATTCGGGGTATCGCAACCCACAATCAATTTAGATAAGGCAAAAGGCATCATCAACGTTGAACTGGCTGGCGTAAAAGATCCTCAAAGGGTACGTGATTATCTTACTTCATCTGCCAACCTGCAATTTTGGGAAATGTACACACTGGATGAAGGCGATAAAGATGATAAAGAAGGACGCAATGCAGCCTTTGTAGCATCACTGAAAAAAGCTGACGAAAACCTGTACAAATCATTATACGGAGACAGTGCGAAGATTGACTCTACCAAACTGAACCCGTTCTTCCGCATCATGATGCCGATGCAGCCTTACCAGGATAAAAAAACGAAAGAATACTTCTATCCTGCTGAAATAGGACAGGTTATGCTGAAGGATACAAGTAAGTTTTTTGAATACATCAATTCACCTGCTTTCACAAGCGGGCTGTTACCCACTGCCAGACTTTTGCTGGGTAAAGAAGAAAAGGAAAAAGCGGCTAAAGGCGGTGGAGAAGTTCGTTTCTTCAACGTATACGCCATTAAAACACAGGCAGGCACCGATAAGGCACCCATGGAAGGTGATGCCATTGAGTCTGCAAGGGATGATTTCAGCCAGGACGGTAAGCCTATTGTTACCATGCGCATGACCCCGGCAGGTTCCCGTAACTGGGAAAGGATGACCACAAAGAATACAGGTTTGCCCGTTGCCATCACACTGGACGATATTGTATATTCTGCCCCTAATGTAAACGGCCCTATTTCAGGTGGCAACACAGAGATATCCGGCAAGTTCACAGTAGAGCAGACACAGGATCTTTCGCAAATATTAAAATCAGGTAAATTAAATGCTCCTGCCAAAATAGTTGCGGAAACGGAAGTAGGCCCTACACTGGGTGCTGAAGCAGTAAGAGGTGGTAAATTGGCTTTCATCATATCTTTTGCTATCATCTTTATACTGATGCTGGTGTACTTTAACACAGCCGGCTGGGTGGCCAATATTGCACTGATACTGAACCTGCTGTTTACCGTAGGTGTACTGGCCACTTTTGGTTTTACCTTAACCGCTGCAGGTATTGCCGGTTTGGTACTTACCATTGGTATGGCGGTAGATACCAACGTAATCATATTTGAGCGCATCAAAGAAGAACTGACCAAGGGAAAAAGCTACGAACAGGCGGTGAACGATGGTTACAAACGTTCTCTGGCTCCTGTTATTGATGCGCACGTAACCACTTTGCTTACTGCCATCATCCTGGCCTATTTCGGTCTCGGACCGGTACTGGGTTTTGCTACCACACAAATCATCGGTATCCTGCTTTCATTGTTCTGCGGTATCCTTGTTTCCCGTTTAATCACTGATTTCTGGACCAATAAAAAACGTCACTTCAATTACTTTACCGGTATTTCAAAACGTGTGTTTAAGCATGCAGCTTTTAAATTTATCGAGTACAGGAAAGTGGCTTACGGTATTTCCATTGTGGTATTGATTGCCGGTATTGGCGCTTACTTTAACGGGTTTAACAAAGGTGTGGAATTTGAAGGTGGCCGCAGCTTTACCGTAGCTTTTGACAGGCCGGTTAAAAACAGCGATGTACAGGACGACCTGAAAGCAGCGTTTGGTGACTTCCCTGTTATTAAAACAATAGGCGACAATAAACACCTGAACATTACCACTTCATACCTGAAAGGTGTGGAGGGTGCTGACAGCGCTGTAAAAGCAAAACTGTACCAGGGCCTTAAGAAAGTACTGGGTACCACCACGTTTGAGCAATTTGCAAAATCAAATATCCAGGGCTCTGCCAAAGTAGAACCAAGTATATCTGATGACCTTAAAAAAGGAGCGATCAAGGCAACCGTTTTTGCCATCCTCATCATATTTGTGTACATCTTCCTCCGCTTCCGTGACTGGAGGTACTCACTGGGTACTATTGTGGCCCTGCTGCACGACGTACTGGTTACGCTGGCAGTGTTCTCCTTCCTCAAAAATATTGTGCCTTTCTCCCTGGAGATTGACCAGCACTTTATTGCAGCGGTATTGACGGTAATCGGTTTCTCGATGAATGATACGGTGATTGTATTTGACCGTGTAAGGGAATACAGCAGGGATATGAAGGGTGCTGACAAGGGTACCATCATCAACAAAGCCATTAATGATACGCTGAGCCGTACTATCATGACTTCGCTGACAGTATTCTTAACTATCCTCATCCTGTTTATATTCGGTGGTGAAGTTACCCGTGGTTTTGCCTTTGCAATGCTTATCGGTGTGGTAACCGGTACTTATTCTTCCATCTTTGTGGCAGCTCCAATACTGGTTGACTTTGCAAAAGATAAACCGCTTGGCCAGGCTGATCTGCTGGGTGGTAATGATACAAAAGCAGTAGTAAAAAAATAAAACTGAATTACTGATACTAAAAAACCTGCAGCGCAAACTGCAGGTTTTTTTTATGCTGTTACCAAACGGATAAGCTACCCTTTAGAAATGATATAAATGACAGAGCTGCATTTTCCCCTGTTGCGCCAGGCCGCAAAGTTGGATTGCAGGCCCCTGATAAAGGCCATTACAATATTACCCTTGCCATTTTTGTATTGTTCGCTCAGCATACTGATGTAAAAACTGTCGAACCACATTGGCCTGATGCCCTGCAGCACAAAACCATGCTGCTTCAGCAGGGCTTTCATGGCTTCGGGTGAAAAATGGTACAAATGCCTCGGCACATCCCATGATGCCCAGTATTCCCCGTACACAGCAGCTTCATAACTTGTATAGTTGGGCACAGCTATCAACAAACGTCCGCTGGGCGACAGTATTTTGTGCAATTGTGCCATATACCCGTGCAGGTCATGTACATGCTCCAGTACATGCCACATAGTGATGGCATTAAAACTACCTTCCTTTAATGTAAATAATTGTTCAGGGATTTCAGGATGCAGGCCGTACAATTCAGCTGCTTTGCTCCTGGCAATAGCATCCGGCTCCAGCCCGGTAATACCCCACCCTGCCAGCTTCATAGTGTTTAAAAAAGCTCCGGTTCCGCAGCCTATATCCAGCATAATTCCCTTTAAAAGACCTGTTTGCTGCATCACCAGCTTCTTTTTTGAAAGCAGGGTCTTCTTTCTTACAAAATGATACAGTGTATTTACAAGGCTTTTCTTTGTATCGCTGTGAGAAATGTATTTTTCCGACTGGTAATAAGGCCCGATTTCATCCTGACCGGGTACATCCTGCGTAAACCGCAGGGTACAGCCGCTGCAATGCCATACGGCAAACTTTTTGTTGGAAACTGTATAGTCTGCAGCCTTTAAAAGTTCTGAAATATTTCCACTGCCGCAGGCAGGACATTGTGTATAATGAATCATTCCTGGTAAATCGATAAGTTGCAAAGAAAAGAAAAAGCGGTGGAATACAGATACTGCCTGTTAAGTAATCCGGTCAAATGCCGGTTAAATCAAAACAAACCGGCAATATTCCGGGAATGAGCTGGCTATGATGGAGAAAACTTGCTACTGCATAAGCCTGTACAAGGTGACGGCATCGCCGGTTTCAACCGGGCAGGCATTGCCAGTACCAAAGATGCCTGAACCATGCTGCATCAGCTGGAACAGGATAATACCGCTCCCCAGCAGTCCCAAAACCAGGGCCCATATCCACCACCGGTCAGCTTTTACAGGTTCGGCAGCAAAATAATCTGTCATTTCCACATTGGTGGTTTCCTTATCACCCACCAGCATGGTATGTTCTGCTTCCGGGTGTATCACCCTTTCGGCATGTACCGCTGGAAAAAAAACGTCGGGGATATGCTCCTCTTCAAAAGAGATGGCTCCATTCAGTCGCTTCAATGTGCCCATGCCTGCCAATGTAACCTGCTGGCCGGCTTCCAGTTGCCGGTGTATATCATCATACCAGGTCTTATAGTTCTCTCCTGCCTCCTGCTGGCTGATGCCCTCTTTTTTGGATACATACTGCAGAAAAGCATCGCCCGCATCTTCATCCGCTTCTGTATTGAATGCAACGGATAAAACCGGGGCCAGTATCTGTTTGTTAACAAAATCAGGAACAGCCGGGCTTTCAGTAACAAAAAAACTACCCAGTCCGGGCAGACTGACCCTGTTGAGTTGAAATAAATATGATGCTATATGCGATTGCACAATACCTTTTTAATACAATGATAAAAATATTCTGTGCAAAATAGCTTTCATTCTTTAAAAAACCACTGTTTAAAGGTTCTTTTGCTGAAAAACGCCGCACCCCAACTCCATTTACTAGAAATTAACCCGTACACCGCCCAGGATATTGAGGCCATATACTTCGTAATTATGCCAGCGCTGGTATTTGCTGTTAAATACATTGTTAAAATCAACCCATGCGCTGAACATCTTATTTACTTTAAATTCGGCTCCCACGCTCAAATCCGTACCACCGGTGCCGGTGCCGGATACATTTTTTTGCAGATAAGCACCGCCTGTAAACATATAGAAGTCGCTTTTCAGCATTACCTGCTTAAAGGCCCACCAGCGCAGGGAAGCATTCAGCTCCATCGGTACTGTACCCCATGCCCTTGCATTATTCCTGAGGCCTGTGTATCCATTAAATGTAACACCCGATGTAAACGTAAATTTATCCTGGTTGATATAACTGATATCACCATGAATCCTTAATGCATTCATGCGGCTTTCGTTGCGCACATAAAAACTGTTGCCATCCAGTGAATCATTTACAAACAAAGGAGCATTGTCAAAAGTAACCACACCGGCTTTGGCACTAAAGTTGAAATGCTTGCCCACTGTAGCTTTGATGCCACCATACAGCTCTACTTCTTTGGTATTGAATTGTGTGCTGATGGTTTGTATCCATGGATTGATGGATGTAAGATGCCTCAATGTATTTTTAGTGTAGGTTCCCACCCAGCCGGCCTGTATCATGAAAACCTTTTCCTGCAGCTGCCCCTCTGCATGTATATTGGGCAATAGTACCAGCTTTCCATTATCCCAGGTGGGAATGATGCCGCCATTAATGGAGAACCTTGGCGTGGTGATGACCAGTGAGGGCGCAACAGAAAATACATTATTGCTGAGCTTGATATTGCTGGCAAGATTTTTTGTGGTGTAAGATGTAATATCTGCCTTGCCCTCTATTTTGAGTGCAAATGCATCGCCAAATTTTGTTTCAACAGGTGCTGTTACCAGCAGGTTGCTTTCAGAAGCCCTTTTATCGCTGTTGAAAATATTCACCTGCACATTGGGGTTGTATTTGAAACGCACATCACCCGTACTGAGGTTGCGCAGGCCCGCCTGCAGCGTAATATCCTGGTAGCGCTGGCGTACACTGTCTCTTTTATAATTGCGGATGTTATGGTCGTAGCCATACAGGTAATAATCATTGCTGCTCAGTGCTGCACCCACATAAAACTCATTCTTAGGCGTAAAGAAACTGCCCGATCCCTTGATGCGCAATTGTGCGTAATCCTGGTTTTTGATGGTACCTTTTGAAGCAATATAATCAGCATACAGGCTGAGTAAAGACTTCCGGCCATCCCCAAAGCTGAAACCGGCACTCACAAACGGTGTGGAGAGGTTACCAAAGCCAACCTTTACAAAGTTGCGCTGACCAAGGTCAAGTGCAGTATCATGCTGCAGGGCCAATGGCTTTAAACTCACCGGCTGGTAACTGAAAAACAGGTTTTGAGAGGGTATATTGTATTTACCCACCTGCCTGTTGGTATCAGCTTCCGGCAGCGCCGCTGAAAAATTTATCTTAACAGCATTGCGCAGCACAGGCTTGTAACTGGAAGTGATGTCCACCACGGGTTTTTTCTTACCGGTATCGGATGGTACTTGCGCTGTTGCTACTGCTGACACACTCAACAAAAGCAGTACAGCTGAAACAGTTTTGATTTTATATTTGCTGATGACACTCATTTTTTTATTTTAGTTAACAGTGAACAGTTGACAGTGGACAGTTTACAGACAGATGCCACTTCATTCCACATTCTTCATTCCAAATTCTTAATTCTTAATTCATAATTCATAATTGCCCTACCCCCCTACCTTACTCCCCACTTTTTCCTCTTCCACAGCCTTATCCAGTTTTGCCTGCGCTTCTGCTTTCAATTCGGGAATAGCTGAGTTTTTGGCCACACTTTCGTAAGTTGCCTTTGCATTAAAATAATCTTTTTGCTGCATGAAGATGTCACCCAGCAGGATATAGGATTTGGTTACCCAAAAATCATATGACCCGGTTTCCTTGATAACGGCCAGGGCAGATTTTTCTGCTGCTGCAATATTGCCGGCACCAAACTGGCAGCTGGCAATCTCATACCTTGCTTCTGCACCCCAGGCTGACTTGCTTACTGCAGCACAGGATTTAAAGGAAGTGATGGCCTCGCTGCACTGGTTATTGATCTGTTGTGATTTGCCCAGCACTAAGTAACCAATGGCTTTATCATCGGTACTGATACCTTTTTTGGTCAATAATTGTTTGGCGGCATCATTGGCCTGCGCATAATCCTTCAGCTGGTAATAGCATCGCACAAGACCACGCAGCGCTTCCAGCTGATTGTCCTGGTTTACAGCACCATTGCGCAGCGCTTCAAAATATTTTTTGGCACCCGCATAGTCCTTCAGTTCAAAATAACTGAGCTGAGCAGCAGTTAATGCCGACTTTTCAAAATATTTGCTCTGCCCTTTGGCGGCCACAAAATCATAACTGCTCACGGCCTGTGGCCAGTTCTTCTGTTTGTAATAGCATTCTGCCCTGAAGAATCCTGCTTCCAGTGCAAAAGCACCAGTGGCATACTGAGAAAGATAATTATCAAACCCTGCAATGGCGGCCACGCAATCACCAGCATTGTATTTAAGCGAAGCAGCAGTGTAAGTAAGAGAGTCGGCCTCACTTACTGAGATGTTTTTGCCATAACGGCGCATCAGTTCCACATACTCATTCGGCCTGCCCTCTTCCACATAAATTGATTTGATATTGTCCAGGGCCTCATCTGCTTCGCCGCTTTCAGGATACTTCTGAATCAGTGCCTGGTAATTTTCCAGTGCTTCCTTGTTTTTGTCAATATTATAATAACAAAGGCCAAGGCGCAAGTAGGTTTTAGGCCGCAGTGATGCAGCACCCGGTGCCGTTAACAAAGCAGAAAGGTAAGGTATGGCATCCCTGAATTTTTCATCAGCCATATAAGTACCCGCTATTTCCATATTCACATCCGGTACCATGCTGCTTTGCGGGTACTGCCGCACCAGCGTGTTGAGTACCTTTATTTTATCAGCCGAACTTTTCACTCCGGCTATCATCGCTTTTTGAAACATGGCATAATCGCTCTGCGGCAGCGCATTGTTCACCACATTGTCGTACATGGCATTTGACTTTGTAAAATCACGGTTCATGTAGTAGCAATCTGCACTGCGTACATAAGCATCCTGCACCATGGGGCTGGATACTGCGGAAGCGGTGGTGGTAACCTGTTCAAAATAACCCAGTGCCTGCCTGTAATTTTCTTTTTTGATCCAGCAATATCCCAAAATGTATTTGGCTGATGCAGGGCTTGCTTCGCCTTGTGTGCCTGCGCCCGCCTGCAGGTAGAGGCCCAAATGCCTGATGGCATCATCGTACCGGCTGTTGCGGTAAGCAATTTCTCCCCTCCAGAAATTGGCATAGGGAAGCAGGCTGCCTGCGCTGGGGTGGCTGATCACTTTTGCTAAAAGTGCATCTGCCCTGTCAGTCTGTTGATCGTTAATATATTCAACCGCCCTGCCGTATAATATCTTGGGATATACTTTCTGCATACTGGCAGTGGGTTTATCAAAAGATTCATACATGGTCAATGCATCAGCAAAATTATTGGTATTCGCAAGCAGGTTTACCAGTATCTCCCTTGCTTCGTTATTGTACGCCGAATTGGGGTAATCACTGATAAAGCTTTTGAGCTCATTCAGCGCAATATCCTGGTAACCCAGTTCATACGACAGCTTGCCATAATTGAATCTTGAAATTTCCTGCTGCACCGCGTTGCTGCTGTTATAAGCGCAATATTGAAATGCACTGCGGGCATTCGCCTTCTGGTTGGTGCGCAGGTAGCAATCACCCAGCAGGTACATGGAATTCTGGCCCAGTGAATCTTTTTCATTACTGAGCTGTTTAAAACCTTCTATGGCCTTGGGCAAAAGGTTGGCCTGGTAATAACAGAAACTGAGCTCATACAACACTTCCTTTGTTACCTTACCGGTACTGTTTACATATTCCTCCAGCATCGGCATAGCCTTGTTAAAGTCCTTCTTTTCAAAATACATCTGCCCGATCAGCAGTTTTAACTCTTTTGAATAATACAAATAGCCGCCTCTTGCCAGCACACTCTCCGCATAGCGCAATGCCTCCTCTTTTTTTCCCTGGAAATAATATATCTCTGCAATATAATAGGGCACCACACCTTTGTATGCTTCAGCAGTTTCCACCAGTTTAAAAGATTTTAATGCTTCGGCATACCGTTTTTCATAATAAGAAATGAAACCATAATAGTAGTTGGCAGGTATGTAATATTTGTTATCCGGCAACTGGTGTATTTCATCAAACAGGGGTTTGGCTTCGTCAAAACGTTTCAGGTTAAAATAGCAATAGGCTTTTTCAAATTTTGCATCTGCAATTTCATCATTACTGAGGTTATCCAGCCCTGCCCTCTCGTAATTGTCAAGCGCCTTGCTGAATTCATCTTTGGTAAAATAATACTTACCGAGGTGATAGCTCATCAGCTGGCGGCGGGGTTCGTTGTTTACCACTTCAATGTATTGCTGCGCATCATCCACCGCAATGGGCTGCTCCAGCTTGAGGCCGCATACCGTATAAAAATAGGCGATATCGTCATTGAGATAAGTATGATTGCTGATGCTGGTGGCCGGATATTGTTGTGCAAGTTCCCTCAAAAGCGGGTAGGCCAATGCATACTGGCCCTTTACAAAAAGCTCTTTTGCGTCCTTGAAATTTCTTTCCGGATCGGTAACCACAAAAGTAGCCTGCGAAAAAGAAGCAAGGGAAAATAAGGCTGCTGATAAAAGCAATACCAATTTTTGTTTCGTCATATTGAATAATTCATTCATTTTGCCAGTTGTAAAAGTAACTATAAACCGTCTTTTGCAAACACCGTTCCAAACAGGTTGTGAATAAGTGGATAATTGCGTAAAGTAAACGTAATGTATATTTACAGCACTGTTAAAAAAAACATAAATTATTGTTTGAGATGAAAAAATTATTGTCAACAAAGTATTCAGCAGGTGCTTTTAACGCTGCTATGCTGATTTTACGCATCGGTTTAGGTGCATTAATGCTGCACTATGGTTATGACAAGCTGGTGCATTTTGGTACGAAGCAGGTTGATTTTATGAACTTTATGGGCATTGGCAGAACCATGAGCCTTGCCCTGGTGGTATTTGCTGAATTCTTCTGCTCCCTTTTTCTTATAATCGGCCTGTTTACAAGGATGGCTACCATTCCTCTGATAATAACTATGTGTGTGGCCTTATATAAACAACACAATATGGATTTATTTGGAAATGGTGAAACCGTGACTCTTTTCTTAACCGGCTACATCGTACTGCTGCTTTGCGGCCCCGGCAAAGTAAGTGTGGACGGAATGGTTGGAAAATAAACGAACAAAACCTAATCAGCATGAAAAAAGGAAATGTACTGCACTATGCCCTGATTATTACCGGCATTGTGCTGGCATATAATGCCTTACAAACACTGTTTTTAAGCATCCTGTACCTGGGCTTATGGTTTACCGAAGGAGGTGGAAGGGGTGACAGTGAGTATTTTCCAAGCCTTATTAATTACCTATACCTGGCTGTACAGCTTCTGGCCGCATGGTGGCTGATGATGAAATCCGGGAATTTGTCAGTGCGGATTGCTGAGAAAACTGGTGCCAATGAAAGTTTCAAGATAATGACTTCCAGTAAAGGATTGCTGCAAGTTATACTTATTGCCATTGGTGTATATTTCATTGTTCTCAACATCACTTATATACTCAACTTCCTGATTGATGAATTCCGTGAGCAGCCTCAATATCAGGTGAACGGGAAGCCGTCATTTGTGGCTTCCTTAATAATAAAGGTTTTAACCATTTTACCTGCTGCTGTTTTAACGGCTTATGCCGGAGAACTTGCTGCATATCTTACAAAAAAGGGAGCCGCAGAAACTGTAACGATAGAACAGGATATTGATGGCATTACCGGGACAGACATCAACGAACAACAATAAACTTTTCATCCCGCATGTACACAACACAAACACAGATACGCATCCACTATGCATTAACCGACCAAATGGGAATCGTATACTATGGCCATTATGCACAGTTTTACGAGATAGGCCGCACAGAAGCCATCCGGCAGATAGGCTATACATATAAGGAGATTGAGGCCATGGGCATCATTATGCCGGTGGTGGATATTCACAGCCGCTTTTTGCGGCCTGCAAAATATGATGACCTGATAACAGTAAAAACAACATTAAAGGAGTTGCCTGCCAACCCAAAAATTGTTTTTCATACAGAAATATTCAACGAGCAGGATGAATTGCTGAATACAGGAGATGTGACCTTATTTTTTGTGGATGCCAAAACGATGAAGCGCTGCGAAATGCCTGCAGCTCTTAAAGAAAAATTAGCGCCTTATTTTTCCACGGGCTGACTGTGAAATTTTGTAACAGCATCTTTTTTGCGCATCAGTTTCACCAGCTGGATGATTGCCGTAATGGTAAATACGCCGCCGATTACCCAATTAAGGTATTGCTGGCTATTGGCCACCCGGCTGGCCACCCATTGTCCGCCGAAAATAAACACGCAATTGCCCATAAGGGTACCCAGCCCTATGCCCACGATATAACTGTTGTACTGGGCATTTACAGGCGCCAGTATTTTCTTGGTAAACAAAACAGCACTCCAGCCAAACCAAAACGGTATCTGCACCGGGTTAATGGCACACATAAAAGCACCCAGTAAAAAACGGTGCATATTGTTATTGAGCAGTATATTTTTGGCACCGGGATTATCCTTCAAAGCTGCGGCAAAGCTGCCTGCTGCCAGTGCCAGTATAATTACCAGTGTGGCCCATTCCATTACCTTCATCAGCTTTTCACGCTTGCGTATCCAGTCGATACCCACCAGCGATATGCGTACATAAATCATTTCAACCAGTAAGGAGCCGATCGAAAAATAAATAGCATCCCGTATGCTTTCCTGTATGCCTATCTGCATGGCGGCAATATTCAGCGTACCCAGCGGCAGTGAGCCCAGGAAGCTGATCATCAAACCCCATCCAAATATTTTTACCAGTTTGCCCATTACTTCTTATTGAATAGTTTTATCCACTTCCCGCATCCTGTCCATATGCTGCCTTGCCGCTTTTAAAAAAGCCCTGCCCTTCATCACCGGCCATGGCTCAATACCCTGGCTCCTGTTGTACATGCTTATCCGGTACAATGCCTTCCAGTGCTTTAGTATTTCCCTGTAAGCCCCGCCCAGCGTATAGCCGGTATCGTAAAAATGATTGGGTTCTGCACCGCAGCCATTGTACTCAAGGATGGTGAAATTTTTTCCCTGCTTCAGGTCTTCCACATTGGTACACATGATATCATAGCGTCCGTAAAAAAAATCGTTGATGCGGTGGCTGATGCCGTCAAACAAAGCCGACAGGTTACTGTCAATCTGGTCTTTAAGGTCAATAAAATGCGCACCCCGGTTATGGTTGGCTGCATAACTCAGCATGTATCTTTCGCCCGATGGCAGCACTTTATTCCAGTTTTCCCTGTGCTTGCTGTGCAATTCCCCCACCCTTTTTTTGCCCTTGGGATGCTGCAGCACCAGCTCTTCCAGGGTATGCATGCCATCACCGGTAACCTGCAGGGGCACTTTGTGCAAAAAGCCGGTAACAGTTCCCCTTTGCTCCAGCGGATGGCGGATGTAAAACACGCTTACCTCCATGGGATAATGCACCAGGTTTTGAACGATGTATTCAACCGGCATTTTACTGTGGTAATGCGCCAGTTCGGCCTCAGTATCAATCTTCCTGAACAATACACCCTGGCCCCCCACTTCGGGCTTTACTACAAATGGGTATGTAATTTGAAACTGATGTAATTTTTGCTGAATGGAAGCCATTGCTTCACCGGGCAATACATTAAAAGTTGCCGGGTAAAAGCCCGGGGGCAAAAGGTCGTACATTTCTTTTTTGGGTTCGCCCTCCATACCACCAAACGTAAGCCCCGGGTTGCTGGGCGTAAAAAACCATACTGCCCTTGCACGGATAATGTACATCAGCCAGAAAATACTGATGGGCGCATACAAAAGCTTAAATGGCCATTGCTCCCAGTTTATTATTTTAGTCAACAGTTTTTTCACTCAACATTAATATGCCCAAAAGTAATGCCTTATTTGTAACTATCCTTACACTGTGGAATTATTATGCCGGGTTTACTCCTGTTCAATTTTGATGCAGACATGGCCATAATATACCCGGTCACTCATTACAATACAGCTGTTTTTAACAAAGAACCAGTACATTTGCTTACTGAAAATTATTGTATATGAATGTACCAACGATGGCGCAGATGGTGAGTGAGGGAAAATCTCCGGAAGTATTGTTCTGGGTGGGTTGTGCTGGCAGTTTTGACCAGCGGGCTCAAAAGATCACCAAAGCCTTTGCCACCATTTTAACCAAAGTAGGCATCAACTATGCCATACTGGGCAAGGAGGAAATGTGCACCGGCGACCCGGCACGCAGGGCTGGTAACGAGTTTATGTTTCAGATGATGGCCTACCAAAACATTCAGATACTGAACGGCTATGGTATTAAAAAAATTGTAACGGCCTGCCCGCATTGCTTCAATACACTAAAAAATGAATACCCTGAGCTGGGGGGAAATTATGAAGTAATACACCATGCCAGTTTTTTACAGCAGTTGATAGATGAAGGGAAGATAAAGCTGGCAGAAGGTGGTGTGTTTAAGGGTAAAAAAATAACGTATCACGACAGTTGCTACCTCGGCAGGGCCAATAATATTTACGAAGCACCCCGCAAAGTGCTGGAGGCCCTGGATATAGCTCTTGTGGAAATGAAACGCTGCCGCTCCAATGGCCTTTGCTGCGGTGCAGGCGGTGCACAAATGTTTAAGGAAGAAGAAAAAGGTGACACCCGGGTGAATCTTGAACGTACCCGTGAAGCCATAGAAACCGGCGCATCAGTGATTGCAGCAGCTTGCCCTTTTTGCAATACCATGATGACGGATGGCATTAAAACAAATGAAAAAGAGGAAGAAATTGAAGTGCTGGATATTGCCGAGATAGTAGCGGCCTCATTATAATAATTGCTGTATGAACCTGGAATATAAAAATTTACTGCCCCCGCATTTCAGCCCATCGTCAAAAGTGTGGATTTACCAGTGTAACCGGCCTTTTTTAACAGATGAAGCAGTACAGGTTACCCAAATACTGGATGAATTTGCCGCCACCTGGAAAAGCCATGGCGATGCAGTAACCGGGTATGCCGGGCTGTTTTTTAATCAGTTCATCATTGTAATGGCCGATGAAAGCCACACGGGTGTAAGCGGCTGCAGCACCGACAGTTCTGTACGCCTGATGAAGCAGCTGGAGGAAAAATTTGATGTTTCGCTTTTCAACAGGCAATTGCTGGCATTTGCAGCAGCAGAAAAAATCATCTCGCTGCCATTGCCCGAAATGGCAACTGCCATTGACAATAATATCATTAACCCTGATACATTGTATTTTAATAATACCGTGCTTACAAAAGCAGAGCTGGTGAGTAACTGGATTGTGCCGGTAAAGCAAAGCTGGCTGGGTAAGCGCTTCAGCATGGCTGTGTAAGCAGACCTGGTTGAAGCTATTCAGCCCTGTTGTTCAGCATCCACTGGTAAAAAACCGGTAACCATTTGCGCCAGGTGGGTTCATTGTGTTTGCCATCACTATCCACTACACTGTATATAAAATAATCCGACTGCAGTGCCAGCTTATCTGCAATGCGTTCCATATCGGTCACCATTTCGGCGCTTTCCTGCTCCCCGGCATAAAAAAACAGCCGGGCGCTTATTTTTCGGGGCAGGCTGTTGATAACAGAATCCAGTTGCGGGGCTGTCCAGTAAGCAGGTGAAAAAATACCGGCACCGCCAAATACCTGCGGATATTTCAACACTGCATAGGTTGCAATTAACCCACCCATGGAACTGCCTGCAATAAGCGTACTCTCTTTGCCTGCAAGGGTGCGGTAATTTTTATCCATGTATGGCTTTAGAGTATTGACCAAAAAATCAACATATTGATCCCCTTCACCTACTCCAAAATTTCTGAACTGGTAAGGATTGTATTCGGTCATACGTTTATCGCCACCATGGTCGATGCCTACCACTATGCAGCCCTTGCCGTCTTTACTGATGAGACTGTCGAGACATTCATCCAGTCCCCATTCCCCATAAGGTGCAGTCAGTTCGTCAAAAAGGTTTTGCCCATCATGCATATACAATACCGGGTAGCGCTTATTACCAGCGGCATAGCCTGCAGGCAAGTACAGCCATATACGCCTGCTGCGGCTGAGCTGTGGTATATAAAAAGATTCGCTGAGAATGCTTACGGCAGCCGATGCGGTGCTTGCCCGTGGTGGCATTGAACCTCTGTCATCCATCCAGGAGGCGATGCTGATGGAAAATACTGTATCACCCTGTACCACTATTACACGGTTACTGATGTCTTTACCATTGCTGCCACCTTCCGTTTTTTGCCAGTTACCACGGGTACATTTAAACTCGTACGAACCGGGTTGTAACAGCAATTCCAGCTGCATGCTACCATCCCTGTTTTCAAATTTATGCTGCCCGCTGCCCGGGTTCCAGCCATTAAAGTTGCCGGCGGCAAATACCTGCTCCTGCTGGTGCAGCCCGGGTCTTTCCTTCAGAATAAATTTTACCCTGTACTGTGCCTGCAGTGCGGCTGTACAGCATATTGTTAAAAGCAGCAAGTATAATTTCATCTGAACACTTTATCATTTGTTTACAGCCACGGAATTTTATTTTCGGTCCAGGTATGCCTTCACCCTGCTGTGTACTTCCTGGCTCAAAGGCACTAAGGGCAGGCGCAGTACATTTTGTATGATACCCAGCTCATACAAAAAAGCCTTTACACCGGCAGGGTTATTTTCGGCAAAAAGAAGATCTATCCCTTCCAGGCACTTATAATGAAGTTGCCTCGCTGCCGCATAATCACCCTGCAGGGCATGCCGCACCATTTGAGAAAAATCAGCCGGGAAACAATTGGCTGCCACACTTATCACCCCATCCATTCCGCAGGCAATTAATGGCAATGTCACATGATCATCGCCGCTAACCAGCAGAAAATTGTCGGGTTTGTCCCTCAGGATATGCATACACTGAACCATATTGCCACTTGCCTCCTTCATACCGGCGATATTGGGCTCTTGTGCCAGCCTCAAAGTAGTTGCGGCAGTAAGGTTACTGGCCGTTCTGCCCGGCACATTGTACAAAATGAGCGGCCTGGGTGATGCTGCTGCCAGCGCCTTGTAATGCTGGAATATGCCCTCCTGCGAGGGTTTACTGTAATAGGGGCTGGCACTCAATACGGCAACTGCTCCATCCAGCGGATAGGACTCCAGTGCTTTGATTACTTCACGGGTATTATTACCACCAATACCAACCACTACCGGTACACGCCCGGCAACCTTTTGATAAGTAAAAGAGATGATGTCTTTTTTTTCAGCCTCACCCAGCGTGGCAGTTTCGCCGGTGGTACCCAATGTTACCAGGTACTCCACTCCACCTTCAATAACAAAATTGATCAGCCTGCCCAGTGCTTCAAAATCAACATCCTGTGCAGTATTAAATGGTGTAACCAATGCCACCCCGGTTCCTCCCAGCTGGTTCCTTAAACGCATGTATCAAAAAATTTTTGTGAAGTTATTACTAAGCAGGCATTTTGCCCAATTACAGGGTGGTTTTTTAACACAGTTGTTAAATGAAAATTCCCCCTGCTGTTGAGGGGGAACTGGTCTTTTAACCGAATATCAGAATCGGGTTTTTCAATAACTGCTTTTACCCGTGATTGATCACTCTTGAACGCTGCAGGTAACTGTTTACATTGCTGTAAATAAACAGGCAGGTCCCGTTTTTTATACTGTTTATTACAGGCTTGCTCAACTTGGGCTCCACTGCAGGGCAACCCCAGCTGCGGCCGATATACCCTTGGCTGTGAATATAATTTTCATTCACATAATCTGCCCCGTGCATTACAATGTCCCGGCTGTTTGCATTGTCGTTGATGCCTCTTTCAAGTCCGTTTAACCTGAGCGAATAACCATTGCTGCCAATGTAGGTATTACTGGTGATGTAAAACCCAAGACTGCTCTTATTGCTCTCTGGTGTATTAGAAAAATCGTTGGCATACTCCCTGCCGGAATTAACGCCATGTGCCACATAGGTATTGAACAAAAGCCTGTAATGTTCAAGGTCAATGATAAAAAGCCTTTTTTGCGAAGAAGGCTTTGTAAAATCGATGATGGATATGATGGCCTGGTTGGTCAATTTACCTGTTTCTACCAGGTAATTAAAGCCCTGCATGGCGTACTCGTAAGCCTGGCGGGCAAGCCCCATAGAACCGAGCCTTAAACTGTCGTACAAATTTTTTCCGGTGGGATTGATGGCTGTTGGAGTTTCGTTACTTGCACTGTCTGCCAGAATAATATGATTACCTGTTGCTGCTGTACCTGCGGGTACATTAACGTAAGGTTTCGCTTTTGCAAATACAAATGGCAGGTGCATCAGAAAGATGACGGCGGAAGAAAAAAACAAATACACTTTTTTTAAACCTGATCTGTTCATGGCTTTATATGGATTTTAGAAACTTTAAAAAATCTGATTCGTGTAAATGTTATTTCCTATATGATATGTTTTAAGTGATATGTTCTTGTTTTGAGCGCTTAGCAATACTTTACTCTCTACAGCCTTTTGCCTGAAAAAAGTATGCAAAGATAGGGCTGTTGAGCTGCTGAACCAATGCAAACGGAGTATATTAACTAATTTTTAAGAATTCGGAAGCAGCGGAGTGAGAGAAGTACCGTAAACTGAGTGCCTGCATTTGCACAAACTATTGACTGACAGAAAGTTGTGATAAGTTTCCGGAATACCAATTGGGTATCACCTGCTGGTTTCTTTACCCTTCCAGCTTATGAGCACCCTGAGCCTGTAGGTATTTTCACCAATTACGATGAATTGTTTCAGGTGCACTTTTTCGTTCTGCCATGTATTCATTTGCTGCCACCAGGTAGGATTAACTTCGCTGGTTACTGCAGGTTTCTGTTTAAAATAAGCTGAAAAACTGCTGTCATTTGAAGCAAATTGCTGCTTTAGCAATACCGTATCAGCTGCAGCCCTGTCGAAACTGTACTCAATAAGCCGTACAATTTTATCGCCTGCGGAGTAAAAATAACTTACTTCTGCCCTGTTTGTTCCATCGGGCCTGTAATACACCAGGGGATTGGCAAGGCGGTAAGTGGACGCCCCGGGAAAGTAATCTTTTGAAACAGTTATGGGAAAATTGTAATCAAATTTCTTGCCCTGCATCTTTTTCTCAATAAACTGGATATTTTTAAATTCTGGCCTTTCCAGTTGAAATGATGCTATTTGACCAGAAGCGGCAAAGAGGCAGAAGAAAATAAAATGAAATGTTAGCAGATTTTTCATCATTACTTAACTATTGCGGATAATAAAACAGGATTTTAAACATAGTTATAAAGTTAGAACATTATAAGGTTTGATTTGTTCATTTTATTCTACTTAACACAGAAATAATTTTGTACAATGCAAAACTCAGCTTTCCAGGCTGAATAAGCCATCAACAAACTGTTTTTTATCAAATACCAGCAGGTCTTCAGCCTTTTCGCCCACGCCAATAAATTTTACAGGAATCTGGAACTGGCTGGCAATGGCCAATACCACCCCGCCCTTTGCTGTTCCATCCAGTTTTGTAATGGCCAGTGCGGTTACATCAGTTGCCGCTGTAAAGTGTTTTGCCTGTTCCAAGGCATTTTGGCCGGTACTGCCATCCAGCACCAGCAGTACTTCATGCGGGGCATCCGGCACTACTTTTTGCATTACCCGCTTAATTTTGGTCAGTTCTTCCATCAGGTGCAATTTATTGTGCAGCCTGCCAGCCGTATCAATGATGATTACGTCCACCTCTTTTGCCAGCCCGCTGTTTACGGTATCAAAAGCCACTGATGCAGGGTCGCTGCCCATTTCCTTTTTTACAATGGCCACCCCGGTTCTTTCGCTCCAGATGGTTAGCTGGTCAACCGCAGCAGCCCTGAAAGTATCAGCTGCACCCAGCAGTACCGATTTTCCTGCCAGTTTGAAATTATGCGCCAGCTTTCCGATGGTGGTGGTTTTACCTACTCCGTTAACCCCTACTACCAGTATAATATGTGGCTTATGGCCTGCGGGCAGTTCATAATTTTCATAAGCACTGTCCTGTGGTGCATCCACCAGTACCGCCTGCACTTCCTCTTTTAGTATGCGGTTCAGTTCGCCTGTGCCCACATATTTATCCCTGCTCACCCTTTTTTCAATCTGGCTGATGATTTTTACAGTTGTTTCAATGCCAACATCAGCGCCTACCAATGCTTCTTCAAGGCTGTCCAGCACCTCCTCGTCTACCGTGCTCTTTCCTGCAATGGCCCTGGTTATTTTACCAAAAAAGCCCTCACGGGTTTTCTGAAGTCCCTGGTCAAGCGACTCCTGCTGTTGTTTTTTGCCAAAAAGCTTATTAAAAAGTCCCATAAATGGTTAAAATTAGACCGGAAGAGCCATTTTGCCCATACCGGTTAAAACAAAGAAAGCCATCCCGCTTAAACCGGAACAGCTTTATTGAAAAAAATTCTCATGCCTCGTATTATTGGCCTAAATGCTCTTTAATCTTGTCTTTGTGAACGATTGCTTCCTTAAAGGTATAAGCACCAGATTTAGGGCTGCGTACAGTGCGTATAACTTTTGTCCAGTTTTTAGCTTCTGCTGCTGCCTTTTGGTCTTTGGTTTTAATCGCCGTTTTAGCTGCTTTTGCCATTGTAAATTAATTTGATAATGTGATAATTTGATAATGTGCTGATGTTGCACCAATCAGCTAATCAGCTAATCAGCTAATCAGCACATTGGCTCATTATTATTTGATTTCTTTATGCACCGTTACTTTTTTCAGTATCGGGTTGTACTTCTTCAATTCCAGCCTTTCGGGTGTATTCTTCTTATTTTTATTAGAAATATAACGGCTGGTTCCGGGCTGTCCGCTCGTTTTATGCTCGGTACACTCTAATATAACCTGAACCCTGTTTCCTTTTTTTGCCATTGTAGTATTATTTTACAGTAATTATATTTTTTCTCCGGCGGCACGCAGTTTTTTTACAACTGACAATAAACCATTCTTATTGATAGTCCTGATAGCCTCAGAGGATACTTTTAAAGTAACCCATTTATCTTCTTCCGCCAGGAAATAACGCTTTGTTTGCAAATTCGGTAAGAACCTGCGCTTTGTCTTAATATTTGAGTGAGAAACTTTATTACCTGTGATAGGTTTCTTTCCCGTTACCTGACATACTCTTGCCATTGTACTGATTTTTTTGGAGTGCAAAGGTAAGGAAAGCTGTTGAATATCTGCCATCAAAACCGGATTATTTTATTAAGGTATGTGTACAAACTGCCCCCAAAAGTCAAAATTGAGGTTTTTTGTACACATTTTGACCCAAAAACCGCAGAAACAGCCGATCAATTACTGACTACAGGAAGAAACGGCCTGCCACTCTGTTCATTTTTTATTTTGTGCCACTGCCATACATCATTAATTTTACCACTTATATTTACCGCATAACTCAGGATTCAAAATGGCATCACATCATATTTCTTCCAAAAACACAGAGGGGCTGGCTTTTACCACATCCCTCAACGGGCATACAATTGTAACGGACACTGATACCGATGGAGGCGGGCAAAACAGCGGCTTCAGGCCCAAAAGGCTGATGCTGGTGGCACTTACCGGCTGCACCGGCATTGATGTGGTGAGCATACTTAAAAAGATGAAGGTATCTTACAGCGACCTTACCATTGATGTGGATGCAGACCTTACGGATGAAGATGCGGCCACCTATCATACAGTAAAACTCACTTATTCCATTAAAGTAGCTGAAGCCGACCAGGCAAAAGTGGAAAAAGCAGTGGCCCTGTCAATGGATAAATACTGCGGCGTATCGGCCATGTTTCAAAAATTTGCCACATTAAGCAGGGAGATTGTTTTTTTGTGAGGAGAAGGCGTTGGCAGAAGGTTCAAAGTTTAATGTTCCGGGTTACACACATTCCACATACACAGGCTTCGCTCTGCTCCTGCGGTTTGTCTACACACTTCGCAATTTCTCCCCACTTCGCCCGGCTCATCCAATTCTTCATTTTTAATTCTTCATTTTTAATTCTTCATTTTTAATTCTTAACCCTTGCAACTCTCACCATCTGCAGCACCACAGCCGTAATGATCAGTGCCAGGCCAATATAAAAACCACTATTTAAAAACTCGTTTTCCCGGAAAAAGATAAACGCAAGCAGGATACCATACAGCGGCTCCAGGTTATAAGTAAGGTTAGCAGTAAAGGCTGATATTTTCTTTAATGCATTCAGCTGCAGGTCGAAACTGAGTATGGTGCAGAACCAGGCCAGTACCAGCAGCCAGCCAAAGTCGCTTACTGTGGGCAGGTAATAAGCAGCCGGAAAATATTGCAGGTAAAAAGGTATCATGATGCTCAGGGCAAGCAAGCCGCCACCCAGCTCATAAAAAGTGAGGGTGCGGGGAGCTACCCTTACCAGCAGTTTTTTGTTAAATACAGGAAAAAGGGCGCTGCCAACTGCCGCTATGATACCAAATAAAATACCCAGTTTGTACTGCGGATGAAAATCGAAAATGACGTAAATACCTGCAATGGCCATCAGGCCCAGCAGCATATCCACCCAATTGATGCGCCGCCTTAAAATAAGCGGTTCAAAAATGGCTGTAAAAAAACCGGTAGCCGAAAAGCAGGTAAGCGCCACCGATACATTGGCATACTTTACACTTCCGTAAAAAGTAACCCAGTGTATGGCCACAATGGTACCCACGCCAGCCAGTGCAATAGCGTCTTTTACACTGATCTTCTGCAACTGCCGGGTAGCAGGGAGCAGGATGCCCAGGGTAACAACCGTAATCAAAAGCCGGTACCATACCAGCAACCCTTCATTGAGTGCTATCAGTTTACCCAGCACGGCTGTAAAGCCTGCCAAAAAAACCGCTGCATGTAACTGGAACAATGCTTTCTTCATCCGGGTCAAAGTTAGGGAGTTCACCGTGGAAAGTGTACTATACCCGCCAACTCCTTTACACAACACAGCATACAATGGGTGCATACGGCTGTTTATCACTAGTCCCATAATGCTTTCCTGCACTTTGGCCGATTCTGCTTCCCTACCCCAAAACAAAATACTACCTTTGCAAAAAATATAAACAGCCTGCTATGTGGTTAAACAATATATTAGAAACGATTGGTGATACTCCCCTGATAAAACTGAACAAAATAACCAAAGACATACCAGCAACCATACTGGCTAAAGTGGATTATTTTAACCCCGGTAACTCTATAAAAGACCGCATGGCGCTGAAAATGATAGAAGTGGCGGAAAAAGAGGGCAAACTGAAACCCGGAGGAACCATTATTGAAGGCACCAGCGGCAATACCGGTATGGGACTGGCACTGGCAGCCTGTGTAAAGGGCTACAAGTGCATATTTGTAACCACCGACAAACAGAGCAAGGAAAAAGCTGACATACTAAAGGCCGTGGGTGCCGAAGTAATTGTATGCCCCACCAACGTACTGCCCGAAGACCCGATGAGCTACTACAGTGTGGCCAAAAGGCTTTCCAGCGAAGTGCCCAACTCCTTCCATTGCAACCAGTACGATAATTTATCTAACAGGCTGGCACATTATGAAAGCACCGGACCCGAAATATGGAAGCAGACGGAAGGTAAGATTACCCATTTTGTATGCACAGCCGGCACCGGTGGCACCATTACCGGCACCGCCATGTACCTCAAGGAAATGAACCCCAACATTAAAATCTGGGCCATTGATGTGTATGGTTCCCTGCTCACCAAATATTTTAAGACAGGCGAAATTGATATGAAGGAAGTACATCCCTATATATCAGAGGGCTTTGGGGAAGATTTTGTGCCACAGAACTACGACATGAGCGTAATTGACCATTTTGAGCAGGTTACGGATAAGGATGGTGCTGTAATGGCAAGGCGTATTGCAAAAGAAGAAGGCCTGTTTTGCGGTTACAGCGCAGGAAGCTGCCTGCAGGGGCTGATGCAACTCAAGAGCAGCCTTACAAAGGATGATGTGGTGGTTTGTGTTTTTCACGACCATGGCAGCCGCTATGTTGGTAAAATTTACAATGATCAGTGGATGATGGAAAGGGGCTTTTTGGAAGTTAAAACCTTTAAAGACCTGGTGGCAGGCCGTGGCAGCAAACGCCTGATTACTGCAGATGCTTCCAGCACGGTTGCCGCTGTAATTGACCTGATGAAGAAATATGATATAGAAAACATACCCGTTATGAAGGACGGCAGCTTTGCCGGATCCATATCAGAAAGCGGACTGTTTAACCAGATACTCTCCAACCCCTCCATCAAGGAACAAATTGTGGAAACAGTACTCGAAAAGCCCTATCCACTGGTGAGTTTTGACACCCCGCTGGAGCGTTTGAGCAGCTTAATTACCCGTGAAAACGGGGCTGTGCTCAGCCGTGATGAAAGTGGAAATTACCATATCGTAACCAAATACGATATCATCCAGGGGCTGGCAAAGTAGTTTTACCACATATTTTCAAAAAATCACATAACACTGTACGGTAAAGGGTTTCAGCCGTATTCTGTCATTATGCCTAAGAGTATTACCTATCTAAAGCACGTAGTTTTACGATAGTAGTAATCACAGCGCAGCCTTTAACAAAACTGAATTTATACGAGCCGACCGGTAATTACTGTATCCTGTAAATAGAGCAGTATTGCTCTTGTTTTGGGAATGAAATAGTACCATCTTTGTGTCAGAAGTTGATTGATAGAGATTACAATATCAATCATATCCAAAGATCCAGACAAAACCAAAAAATTAGAAATCCAATATTGTGAAAGTCCACAAACAATCCAATATCAGTCAACTTCTACTTTAAATTAATATCCAATCCATCCGTTTTAAAATGTAATATCCAAAAACGGAAAAACCAAAAAACCAAAGAGAACCGGATGTTCTTCACCTGAATGACCAAAAAAAACAATCAATCCCAAACCCTGGGGAAAGCGATCAAAAGACAATATCCAAAAAATGAACCAACAGTTTAAAAAACTGTGTTGCCAAACCGTTGTATTACCACCTGAACCAATATCCAATACTAAAAACCAAGGTAAACCTGTTAAAGCACCGGGCTAAATCCTATTATTAATTAAAAACTGAAACAAAAAGTGATTAAATAATTACTAAGTAAAAATTTGATCCAAGGACGAACCCACAAAGAATTAGATTATTGAAGCTATTCAAAACCACGAATGGTTCTAAACAAGAATGAACTTCCATACAGTTTGCACCGAAACAAACAGCTATGGAAGTTTTTTTTATGCCGTTGCACAGCCGCCTGAGATTCGCTGTATTTTTGTTGCATGATTTTGACATCGGCAACAGGGCATCACTATACGCAGCAAAGAATAATATCATTGGTTCCCTCACAAACGGAGCTCCTGCATTACCTTGGCCTTGAGGCAGAAACAGCAGGCATTACAAAATTCTGCATACACCCCCGTCACTGGTTTACCACAAAAGCAAGGGTTGGTGGTACCAAAACTGTTGATATTGCCGCCGTGGAAGCCCTGCACCCCACCCTTATTATTGCCAACAGGGAAGAAAATGTAAAAGAACAGGTGGAAGCACTTGCTGATAAATTTACGGTATGGCTAACCGATGTAAATACACTGGAAGATGCCCTGCAAATGATTAATGATATTGGCACGCTTACCGGTACCGCAGCCAAAGCCCGGGTTTTGGCAGATGAAATAACTGAACGGTTTTCCATTTTGCAAAAACAGGTGTATACCCGCCTGAAAACGGCCTACCTCATCTGGCGTAAGCCCTATATGGCAGCAGGAGGCGGTACATTTATTGATGATATGCTTACACGCTGCGGCTTTAGCAATATATTAAAAGACAGCCCACGTTACCCGGAAGTGAGGCCCGGGCAACTGGCAGAAGCCGGCTGCGAACTGCTGCTGCTCTCCTCCGAGCCCTACCCTTTTAAGCAGGCCCATATCAACGAGTTGCAGCTGGCCCTGCCACATACAAAAATATTGCTGGTAGATGGCGAAATGTTCAGCTGGTACGGAAGCCGGCTGCTGCTGGCCCCTGCTTATTTTTTGCAATTAAACAAACAGGTAAATAGCTGATGGCCTATATTTGCGGCCATTATGCGTACAGCCATCATCATAGGTGCCGGGCCCGCAGGTTTAACTGCAGCCTTTGAACTGCTGCTGCATACCGATGTAATACCCATTGTGCTGGAAGCCTCTGCAGACACGGGTGGTCTTTCCAAAACAGTCAATTATAAGGGCAACCGTATGGATATTGGCGGGCACCGTTTTTTTTCCAAAAGCAAAACAGTAATGGACTGGTGGCTGCAGATACTGCCTGTGGAAGGCGGTGAGGATAAGGTAACCATCACTTACCATAACCGGCAAACTACCATAGAACCGCTGAAGCAGGCCGCTGCAGGTGCTGATGATGTAATGCTGGTACGCAACAGGCTGTCACGCATCTACTTTCTTGGTAAATTTTTTGGTTACCCGCTGAGTTTAAATGCAGCCACTATCAAAAATCTCGGGCTGCTGCGCATCATACGCACAGGTTGCAGTTATGTATGGGCAAAGCTTTTTCCCAGGAAGAACGAAACCACGCTGGAAGATTTTTTTATCAACCGCTTTGGTAAGGAGCTGTACCGTACATTTTTTAAGGATTATACCGAAAAAGTGTGGGGCGTGCCCACCAGCAGCATCAGTGCGGCCTGGGGAGCGCAGCGCATCAAAAGCCTGTCGCTGTTAAAAACTATACGGCATGCCATTTTTAAAAAGAAAAGAAAGCAGCAGGATATTGCCCAATCCGGTACCGAAACCAGCCTGATTGAAAAATTTTTGTACCCCAAATTCGGCCCCGGCCATTTGTGGGGAAAGGTTGCAAAACTCATCATTCAAAAAGGCGGGCAGATTATTTATAACCAGCAGGTAAGCAGCATTGCCAATACCGGTGGTACCATTACTGCCGTTACGGCAACTGACAGCACAACGGGCTTCACTACCGTATACCAGGGCGATTACTTCATATCCACCATGCCGGTAAAAGACCTGGTGAATGCTTTTGAAACCAAAGCGCCGGCCGAAGTGCTTGCGGTAAGCAATAACCTGGTATACCGTGATTTTATTACTGTGGGCCTGCTGCTGAAAAACCTCCTCATCAAAAACCCTGATGGAAGCCCGGTAAAAGACAACTGGATATACATACAGGAAAAAACGGTACAACTTGGCCGCCTGCAGATTTTTAACAACTGGAGCCCTGCCATGGTAGCCGATAAAAACACCGTATGGCTGGGCCTGGAATATTTTTGCAATGAAGGCGATGCGCTGTGGAACAAAACCGATACCGAGATGCTGGCATTTGCTAAAAAAGAACTGGCAGACATCAACATCATACAACAGGAGGATGTGCTGGATGGCACCGTGATACGCATGCCCAAAACCTACCCCAGCTATATTGGCGCTTACGAACAGTTTGACAACATCCGGAAATACATTGACGGATATGCCAACCTGTTTTTAATTGGCCGCAACGGCATGCACAAATACAATAACCAGGATCATTCCATGCTTACTGCCATGCAGGCTGTACAGCATATTAAAAATGGTATTACCAATAAAGCAGCTATTTGGGAGATTAATACGGAAGAAGATTATCATGAAGAGTGAATACCTGCTCTTTTACGAATTACGAGGCAGGAATGCTGAAGCAGGAGCCCCATCCATCTCCTACCTGACTGCTGTAAACTGATTTAAAATCAATTTTGCCTGTCACTGAAAAAGACGTATCTTTGGAAACACAAAAACACGTGTAATATGACAACAAAACTCACATTAACAATAGAGGAGAGAGTGATTACGCAGGCCAAAATTTATGCTCAAAAAAAAGGGCGCAGCCTCTCCAGCCTGGTTGAAAACTATCTTGTATCTCTTGACACTAAAGATAACCAGGAAAAAGGCGTATCACCACGTGTAAAAAGGCTCAGGGGAGCCATAAGACTGCCGGCAGACTTTGATTATAAGAAAAATCTTGAAGCGGAATTGAGTAAAAAGTACAATAAATGAAGCACCTTTTTTTGGACACCAATGTAATTATTGACCTGCTTATCGACCGGAAACCCTTTTCGGAGCCGGTTGCACAGCTTTTTGAGCTTGCAGAAAAAGGTAAGATTACCTTGTATATTTCTGCTTTATCATATTCCAATATTTACTACATTGTAAGAAAAACCTGCACACACAGGCAAATGATTTCATTACTCAGGGATTTGGAGGCTATTACCACAACACTTGATGTAACAAAGCAGGTTATAGCAGATTCGCTCAATACAGGTTTTAAAGATTTTGAAGATGCTATCCAGTATAACACAGCCATATCTGTTAAAAAAATTACTGCTATTGTAACAAGAGATGCGAAAGGATTTAAAAATGATGCTGTTGCAGTATTCACTCCCGGTGAAGTATTGAACATTATCAGTTAACTGAGTTAGTATAATTCAAAAAAATACTTTATCAAACTTTCAACAAGAATTTAATTAATAATGTCAACATTAATATCGATTTGCCTGTGTTGGGGGTTAGTTTACACTCTTTTTTTTCTGAAAACTTCAAAAGTTCACAATTCAAAAGATTACTACAAGAACCATTTTACCATGCAAACAGAAATCGATTTACTAACCATTGAGTTTTATGAATTACAAGAAAATATCAGTCGGATGGAATTTCAAAAGAAAAGAATATTTAATTATAACTTTCCTCAACGGTATTTTGACTACAAAAGAAAGACTGAAGCCTTGTCTGTTAAAATTATTAACCTGAAAAAAGAAATAGGAACAATTAAAGCATTCAATTATTATTCATTTGAAGATAATATTTATTTAAAAAACAAGATTCAGCCCCTAAGTTTAACCCTTGAAAAATTAAACGAGCAACTTATTGAAATGGGATTCGGTAATTCAACAGATAAAACTCCAAGGGGATGGTATAAACTTAATGAAGAAAAGAGGCTTTTAGAAAAAAAAATATTATATCTAAAAGCCAAAGAGAAAATTATTGGTACTATGTGAATATCCCTAATTCATCTTCAGCCGCACTATTTCCCCGTTTAACTGAACAATTAGTCCATTAAATACTACTATTTTGCTGGCAGAGTGGCAAAAAATACCTAAACGACCACCCCCTCTCCCTGCCAACCTGTATTCTGTCCTTTTTTTTATTTTATACCGTATATTTGCCCTCTTATCGGATTTTTCACATTAAATCAACCAAAATAATCAGTATGAATAAGTATAAACCCGGCGTTTTGTTTGGCGAAGAATTAGCAGCCCTCTTAAAGGATGCAAAGGACAATAATTTTGCATTGCCTGCTGTAAATACCATTGGTACCAACACCATCAATGCAGTAATGGAAACAGCCGCCAAAGTAAATTCCCCGGTAATTATACAGTTCTCCAACGGAGGTGCCCAGTTTATTGCCGGTAAAGGCATGCCCAATGATAAATTACAGGCCAATATTTCAGGTGGCGTTTCCGGTGCCCTGCACATACACAATGTGGCTAAATACTATGGTGTTCCGGTTGTATTGCATACCGACCATGCTGCTAAAAAATGGCTGCCCTGGATCAGCGGATTGCTGGATGCTGGTGAGCAGTTTTATAAAGAAAAGGGTCAACCCCTGTACAGTTCGCATATGCTCGACCTGTCGGAAGAACCCATTGAAGAAAATATTGCCACATCCGTTGAGTTTTACAAAAGGATGAAGCCGCTGGGCATGGCCATTGAAATAGAACTGGGTGTAACGGGTGGCGAAGAAGATGGCGTGGACAACAGCGATGTGGAGAATGATAAATTATATACCCAGCCGCAGCATGTGGCCTATGCCTATACCGAACTGGGCAAGGTGGGCGATATGTTTACTGTAGCAGCAGCTTTTGGCAATGTGCATGGGGTGTACAAGCCCGGCAATGTGGAGCTGCGCCCGGAAATATTAAAAAACAGCCAGGAATATATTGAAAGGGAACTGAAAACAGGCCCCAAGCCGGTTTACTTTGTGTTTCATGGAGGCAGCGGCTCTCCCCAGCACCAGATAAGGGAAGCCATCAGCTACGGTGCCATTAAAATGAACATTGATACCGATTTGCAGTGGAGCTTCTGGGAAGGGGTAAAAGATTTTTATATCAAAAATGAAGCTTACCTGCAGGGCCAGCTTGGTAACCCCGAAGGTGCCGACAAGCCTAATAAAAAATTCTACGACCCCCGTGTATGGCTGCGCAAAGGTGAAGAAACATTCAGCAAAAGGCTGGAAGTTGCTTTTGACGACCTGAATTGCATCAACAGGAATGCGTAATCAATCATTGCTGATGATTAATTTTTAAAAAGGCAAACATGTTAAAAGAAGAAAATTTTGATGCCAACCTGGCCGGTGAGGAAGGGGAAACCGAGGAAACCAAAAGCAGCTGGTTTAAGCGCATAAAAAAAGGCATCCTTACTTCTACTAAAGATAAAAAGGAAGCCCCGGATGGTTTGTGGACTAAATGCCCCAACTGCAAGTACACCTGTACTGTTACCGAATTGGGCGAAAACAACTTTGTATGCCCCAAATGCGAACACCATCACCGCATAGGCAGTGGTGAGTATTTTGACATTTTATTCGATGACGGGCAATATACCGAGCTGTTTGCCAACATCAAATCAAAAGACTTTCTCAATTTTGTTGATTTAAAACCTTACAGCAAAAGGCTGGAGGAAACGTATGCCAAAACCGATATTCACGACTCTATAACTGTGGCTTACGGCAAAGTGCATACCAACGACCTGGTGGTGGCCTGTATGGATTTTGAATTCATCGGCGGCAGCCTTGGCAGCGTTATGGGCGAAAAAATTTCCCGTGCCTGCGACTACTGCATCCAGCACCGTATTCCATTCATGATCATCAATAAGAGCGGCGGCGCAAGAATGATGGAAAGTGCTTTCTCACTCATGCAGCTGGCCAAAACATCGGGCAAGCTATCACAACTGAGCGATGCGCAGATACCATATATCTCCCTCTGCACCGACCCTACTTTTGGCGGTACCACAGCCAGTTTTGCCATGCTGGGTGATATCATCTGTGGCGAACCAGGCGCCCTGATTGGCTTTGCAGGGCCAAGGGTAATAAAGGAAACCATTCGCAAAGACCTTCCCGAAGGGTTTCAACGCAGTGAGTTTTTACTGGAACATGGCTTTCTTGATTTTATCGTTCATCGCAATAAACTGAAGGAGAAGATTGCCAATTTGCTGGTGCTTTTTAGAAATTAGTCAGAGAGTTATAAGTGATGAGTGATGGGTTATGAGTTATAAGTGTTAAGCAGGTGAAAAACTGTATCAAGCAGCACATCATCGCATTAGCACATTGCTTCATTAGCACATTAGCACATTTGCATATTTGCACATTAAAAAAATGGATTTAAGTAACCGTAAAGCATACCACGAATATTTTATAGAGGCAAAATACATTGCGGGCATTGTGCTGTCCGGCACCGAAATAAAATCACTGCGGCTGGGCAAAGCAAGTTTCAACGACAGTTTCTGCCAGTTTCACAAGGGGGAATTGTTTGTAAAAAGCCTGCACATATCCGAGTACGCATTTGGCACCTACTCCAACCACGAACCCATGCAGGAACGCAAGCTGCTGCTGAATAAAAAAGAACTGCTGAAGCTGGAAAAAAAGATGACCGAAAAAGGATACACCATTGTACCCCTCAAAATATTCATCAGCGATAAAGGATTGGCCAAATTAGAAATAGGCCTGGGCAAGGGTAAAAAACTCTACGACAAAAGGGAAACCATCAAGCAAAGGGATACAGAACGTGAGGTAAAAAGGAAATACGGTATTTAGGATACATGGGCCGGATGTTTACATCCGCCCCGCTAAAATTGAAATACATACTTATCATCGGGGTTATTCATCCTTGTACTTTTGAGGGTGCCTCCTACCGTAACATGTACCATACTTACCTGCTCTTTTTTATAATCATACAAAAGGTTATCCGTAACAGCTATTTTCTTTACTGAGGGTATTCCTCCTGCTTCAAAAAAAGAATAAACAGCTTCTTCCTGGCGCTGGAACCCGATAAATTTAAGGGCTATATTTTTGTCATCGGCTTTTATGGCAAAATGCTTTTGTACATAGTCATTAACAATGTAGTCCATAGATGCCTTATTCTTTACATTGATCAAATCTACAGGAGTAGCAGGATAATTCTGGCGCAATACCTTTTCAAAATCATCCGTAAACATTTTACAGCTGATTTCCAGCGATTTTTCCCCGGCATTGTGCTCAATTTCAGTTACACTGATAAAAAAAGGATGGCTGGCCGGTGCCGGGGCAGGAGCTATTTTGCCAAAAACTGTCCACGACAACAGCAACAACCATTTATACAATACAGCAGCCATTCAGCACTTGTTTTTTATTGTTTGAAAAGAATGAAAGATATTTGAAATGCAAAAGTAAAGCCAAAACAGACAACTGCAAGCGTTAATGGGGGATTTAACATTTTACCTTAAAACAGGCTGGGAACATATTATCAGCTGGTCTGCTGCAGATCACCTGCTTTTCATTCTTGCACTGGCGGCCATTTACCTTCCCGAAAACCGCAAGCAGGTACTTATCCTGGTTACCGCATTTACCATTGGCCATTCACTTACACTGGCATTGAGTGTGTACAAGCTGGTAAGCATCAGCAGCAAATGGGTGGAGTTTTTAATTCCCTGCACCATCATGGTTACCGCTGTGTTCAACCTGGCTCAAAAGAATTTCAGCAACAGGTCGCTGCAGCTCAATTACCTGCTGGCATTGGTTTTTGGCCTTGTACACGGGCTGGGATTTGCGGCTGCCATCCGGTTTATGCTGGCGGGCAGTCAAACCCTGCTGGTACCCCTGCTCGGTTTCAATATCGGGCTTGAACTGGGGCAGCTGGTGGTAATGGCAGCCATTTTACTGCTGGCATATATCGTGGTAAACAAATTGCACTGCAGGCGGCAGTGGTGGGTGTGGGCACTGAGCATTACGGCATTTGTATGGGCCGGGTATATGGCCATTCAGCGCCTTCCATAAAAAATTTTGACAGCAGATAAAGCTAAATTGTATATTTACAGGCACGGATCATTCACTAAAAAATACACATATCAACATGAGAAAATTTCTTTTGTTTTTTTTACTGGCAGCAATGAGTGTTACCGGTTTTGCACAGGATATAAAAAACAATCCCGGCAGCAACCATGGCAACCGTTTTGAGCAATTGGGTACCATATTACCCACACCTAACGAATACCGCACAGCCAGTGGTGCGCCAGGACCAAAGTACTGGCAGCAAAGATGTGATTACGACATTACCTGCGAACTGGATGAAACCATCCAGCGCCTGAATGGCAGGGAAACCATTACTTATTACAACAACTCGCCTGACGAATTAACTTACCTGTGGCTGCAGCTGGATGAAAACCAGCACAGCGCTAAAAACAACTCAGGGTACCTTGGCAGTACCACCATGCAGAGAGCTGTGAGCGCTGCCGACCTGAACCGTGTTGCCGGCAAGGATGATAAAGAGTATGGTGATATCATCTTAAAAGTAACGGACGGAGCAGGCAAGCCGCTGCAGTACACCATCAACAAAACAATGATGCGGGTGGAAATGCCCAAAGTGCTGAAACCCGGGCAGCAGATGATTTTTAAGATAGACTGGTACTACAATCTTGCCGACAGGATGAGCAAGGGCGGCCGTGGAGGCTATGAGTTTTTCCCCGAAGACGGCAACTACCTGTTTACCATGGCACAATGGTTTCCCCGTTTATGTGTATACAGCGATAACCAGGGCTGGCAGAATCACCAGTTTACCGGAACAGGTGAGTTCACTCTTACATTTGGCAATTACAAAGTAGCCATGACGGTTCCTGCCGATCATGTGGTGATGGCCACAGGAGAGTGCCAGAACTATGCACAGGTGTTAAGCGCCAATGAAATGAAAAGATGGCAGCAGGCACAAACAGCCAAAGATGTGGTTGAAATTGTTACCCTTGCAGAAGCCACTGCAAAAGAGAAAACAAAATCTGCCGCCAAAAAAACCTGGATTTTCAAGGCTGATATGGTAAGGGATTTTGCCTGGGGCAGCAGCCGCAAGTTTATCTGGGATGCCATGCCCACGATGGTGGAAGGTAAAAAAGTAATGTGTATGAGCGGATATGGTAAGGAGGCCTACAATTTGTACCGCACTTTTAGTACAAAAGCGGTGGCCCATACCATTAAAACCTATTCAAAATTCACCATCCCCTACCCTTACCCTGTAGCACAAAGCCTGGAGGCGGCCAATGGCATGGAATATCCCATGATCTGCTTCAACTTTGGCCGTTGCGAAAAAGACGGTACTTACAGCGAGGGCACCAAAAATGGCATGCTGGGTGTGGTGATACACGAAGTGGGGCATAATTTCTTCCCCATGATCATCAACAGTGATGAACGCCAGTGGACCTGGATGGACGAAGGCCTCAACAGCTTTTGCGAATACCTTGCCGAAGAACTGTGGGACAATAAATTTCCTGTGAGCAAGGGACCTGCATACAAGATTGTTGATTACATGAAAGCTCCCAAAGATCAGCTGGAGCCCATTATGACCAACAGCGAAAACATCATCAACTTTGGGGCAAATGCTTATTCAAAACCTGCTACCGGCTTAAACATACTGCGTGAAACCATTATGGGCCGTGATCTTTTCGACTATTCCTTCAGGGAATATGCCAGGCGCTGGGCCTTTAAGCACCCTACTCCTGCCGACCTGTTCCGCACCATGGAAGATGCCAGCGGCGAAGACCTGGACTGGTACTGGCGTGGCTGGTTTTACGGCACCGACCCCGTAGATATTTCATTAGATACAGTAAAGTGGGCCAACCTCAGTACCGAAGGCAGCACTGCTCCACGTTCAACAGGAGGTACTGCAAAAATTCCTGTTGGCAAGCCCATACTCAACAGCTTTGATGATATTTCTAAAGTGCGTAACAGGGAAGATAAAAAGATTGTATTTGCAACGGATGCTGATGAATCAATCAGGGATTTTTACTGGCGCTATGCAAGGGGACTGGCCAAAGTAGATTCTACCCCGGTAGAAGTAACCACCCCACCCGGTTCCGCTGATACGCTTACAACTGAAGACAAACTGAAGATTGCCGGCAATGTGAACATCTACGAATTAACCTTCAGCAACAAAGGCGGCCTGGTAATGCCCATCATTATTGAGTGGACCTTTAAAGATGGCACCAAAGAAATTGACCGCCTGCCCGTACAGATATGGCGCAAAAACGAGAACAAAGTTACCCGTGTATTTGTAAAAAACAAGGAAGTAGCCTCTGTAAAGCTCGACCCCATGAGGGAAACTGCTGATATCAACGAAAAGAATAACAGCTGGCCAGCCATTGATGTGCCCAGCAAATTTCAGCTGTTTAAAGCCAGGGCCGGCAATCCCCGTGGTGGTGGTGGCGCTGGTGTAAACCCCATGCAGAGAGAGGTGAAAAAATAAGCAACAATAAATAATTTCAGATAAGGCAATACAGCAATGTGTTGCCTTTTTTTGTGCAAAGGCGGCAAATGCAGTTACTGTTTTTAAGTATTTCATCTGGCGCAGGACTCTGTCCTGCTGCCCAACATTACTAAACCATCGTAACTAAAAAAAGTAACAACAGGCATCGGTGAGCAGCCCTGCGCCGGTAAAAGATACCCACCAACGCAAAAACCCACCGGCTCACAAAAGTGACAACAGTGGGTTTTATTATCGGGTTGTAGGTAGCCTAATACAGTCTGAGTATTAGTACATTATTAGAGAACAAATTTAATAAAAAAATCAATTTGAGCATACCTGTTTTTTGCATGTGCATAAATACTGGAAAAAATGAGGCCGTGCGGCCTGCCTCCAATGTTCACTACACAGCAGGCAGGCAATCAATGATCGATTATGATTGCACCCTGGTTTTATGTCTGGGGAGTATAAACCAGATTGTGTAAACTGTTTTGGGGTCTTCCCCCCGCCCCTGCGCTGTAGTGGAGCGTAGCGGAACGGAAG
>JANMIG010000093.1:0-20940 GCA_031375675.1 Chitinophagales bacterium | reverse complement strand
TTTTCTGTCAATAGTGAATATCGAAAAAAGCTGGACGGGAGCTATTATAAACTGGGGAATTATTCTTCATCAATATTTAGTTATCTTTAATGCCAGGTGCAGGCTCTAAAACTATGTTTACACAATCTGGTTTACAGTCTCGCAGACAGATTCAATTGCATTACAGACACGCTGCATTGTTAAGCAGACAATCTGCTTTGCAGCCCTGCCACTTTTAGTTGCAGGGCTGTTACTTATCATTGTACTAATGCAAGGGGCTTTTGCAGGGCTGCAAGTATGCTTTGTTTTGGGGTATTACCAGCTTGTGAAAACTGATTAGAGAACTGGGTAGGGTGAAAATACCTCACTTTCTATCCTCCTTAAGGAAAGACAATCCCGTAAACAGTGGTAACGAATAGCAGCGTACCGACCCGACCTGTCATGCCCACTTCGTACCTCAGTGTGACTCAGCGCCAGCGGGGCATCTGCACATTCGGGTTGCCGTATGTAACTGGCTGGTGCAGATGCCTCCTTCGTCGGCATGACAGGTCGGGTCGGCAAATGCTTTATCGGGGCAGGGTGCAGGTTGAGGTCTGTTGCCCAATAAAAAACCAGCCCTAAGGCTGGCACATCATTAATCGTTGTATCTATCATCAATTGCTGGTTTTGGGCAGCAGCCCGGGCAGTACCTCCACCAGCTCACCCGCCAGCCGGTAAAACAGCAGCATATTGCTGCGCTCGTAGCCATTCCAGTCGTCGGCACCAGGGCCGCTCATACAGGTACTCAGCAATTGCCAAAGGGCTTCTTTGGCCACTTCGGGCGGGTAAAACAAAGTGAAATTGCGGATAACTTCGGCAGCGTGAAGGTCACTTACTCCTTTTGATGCTGCGGAATCTGTGGGCCCACTGGGGCCTGTGGTCTCACTGAGTCCTGTGGACAAACTACTGTTGTTCGTTTGACCAGCATTTTTTTTACATTCTGACATTTGAAAAAAAATTGGTTTGAAAAAATGGGCAGGTCACCGTCAGAATGCCTAATGCAGTGCAATAGAAATGCTCCGGGACTTTCACCCGTGTGCCTGCCCAATAATTTTAATGGATGGATGCACTTCATGATTATAATTTAAGCAAACTGACTTTGTAAAGGTAGAAATATTTTGTATTTGAACCACTGTTAGTTGATAAAAAACAGGGGATTAAATAAAAATATCAGTACTTTAGCACCGCTACCGCCCTTATCAGCATTGCGTTAGCCTTAAATACCAATATTCATGAATACTTTTTGGGTGATTAAAAAAGGGGTTTTTCCTGTTTTTTGGATGGGGGAGATAGGTTAGGTTTGTGGGGTGGTGGTGAGAATGATTATTGTGTCAATTAGATGTGCATTGATTATTAATGATATAATGGTAAAAAGGTGGAGTAATTAACGGGTTGTAATAAAGTGTACGGAACAAATTTAACATATAGGAATTTAATTGCCCTGCCTCAAGCTTTTTTAGCATCAGTTATTTGTGGGACAAGGCACACAAAACCCCGGTTCAAAGCCAATTCCGCCTTCGGTGTAACAAAGAGCTAAAAATGCCAACGCACTACAAACAGTTTTTTAATTAGACGATAAAAAGCAAAAAAAGGAAGACGCAAAAAAATCAGACTGATGGCGCCAGTTTTTGCTTCTTCATTTCATAAAAGTAATTCCCAATAATTATTTAGTTAAATTAGCAAAATATATAAGTTATAACTATGCCCTTAAGCTGGAACGAAATCAAAAGCAGAGCCACCGCCTTTAGCAACGAATGGAAAGATGAAGTAAGCGAAGATGCAGAAGCAAAATCTTTTTGGGATGGCTTCTTCAACATCTTTGGAATATCAAGGCGCAGGGTTGCCACTTTTGAACAGCAGGTAAAAAAGATTGACGACAAAACTGGTTTCATAGATTTACTCTGGAAAGGCAATATACTAATTGAGCATAAAAGCCGGGGCAAAGATTTAGACAAAGCATACCAACAGGCTAAAGACTATTTCCCTGGTCTAACAGACAAGGAACTCCCCCGTTACATTCTCGTCAGCGATTTTGAGCGTTTCCGTTTGTTCGACCTCGAAGAAAATACACAACAGGAATTTAAATTAAACGAACTTGTAAACAATGTAAGCCTCTTTGGTTTTATTGCCGGTTATCAAAAACGCAGCTACAAAGAGCAAGACCCTGTTAATATAGAAGCAGCCGAACTGATGGGCAAGCTGCACGACAAGCTAAAAGCCATTGGTTACACAGGCCATCATCTGGAATTATATCTTGTTCGCCTGCTGTTCTGTTTGTTTGCCGATGATACAAACATTTTTGAAAAAGGAATCTTATACGATTATCTCGATCTTAAAACGAATGAAGATGGCAGCGACCTTGCAAGGGCTATCGCCGAACTCTTTCAGATATTAAATACAGCACCCGACAACCGTTTTAAAAACCTCGATGAAAGCCTCGCTGCCTTTCCTTATGTGAACGGAAAACTCTTTGAAGAAAATTTACCACTGGCAAGTTTCGACAGCGAAATGCGTAAGATATTACTCGATAGCTGCCTGCTCAATTGGGGTAAAATTTCTCCTGCCATCTTTGGCTCCCTCTTTCAAAGTGTGATGGACGAAAAAGCAAGGCGCAATCTGGGTGCCCATTACACCAGCGAAAAAAATATCCTCAAACTCATTAAACCCCTGTTTTTAGATGGGCTTTGGGCCGAGTTTGAAAAAGCAAAAAACAATAACAGCACCTTAAAAAAGCTGCACGATAAAATAAGCAAGCTGCGCTTTCTCGATCCTGCTTGCGGCTGTGGCAACTTTCTCATTATTGCCTACAGGGAACTGCGTTTGCTTGAAATAGAAATAATAAAAATACTGTTAAAGGAAAATATAAAAAGCCAGCAGGCAATTACCGATATAAGCATTTATGTACAAATTGATGTAGACAAATTTTACGGCATAGAGTACGAAGAGTTTCCGGCGCAAATAGCCCAGGTAGCCATGTGGCTGATAGATCACCAGATGAACCAATTGGTAAGCCAAACCTTTGGCGACTATTACGTGCGTTTGCCTTTGCGCAAAAGCGCCACCATAAAACACGGCAATGCCTTACAAACAGACTGGCAGAGTTTGATAGAGCCGATGTCATGGGAAAAGGAACAAACGAGGTATCATTATATATTAGGTAATCCACCATTTATAGGAAGTAAATATCAAGATGCAAAGCAAAAAGAAGATATTGAAAAGGTCTTTTATGGTGTGAAGAGTTCAGGGGTTTTAGATTATGTTACAGCATGGTATATTCAAGCATCCCAATACATGAATGAGGTAAATAAAATTGAAGAAAATAGTTTTCCGAAAACTAAAACTGCATTTGTAAGTACCAATTCAATTTCACAAGGAGAACAAGTTGGCGTATTATGGGGTGAGTTATTTAATAAGTATAAAATCAAAATACATTTTGCCCACAGAACTTTTAAGTGGGGTAATGAGGCTAAGGCAAATGCTGCTGTTCATGTTGTAATCATTGGATTTAGCAATTGCGATACAAATGAGAAGATGATTTATGAATATGACGATGTGAGGTCTGAGCCACACGAAGTATTGGTGAAAAATATCAACCCATATTTGGTTGAGGGGAAAGATATTTTTATTAGCACAAGGAATAAGCCAATTTGCAATGTGCCAGAAATAATTAAAGGTAGCGAGACAACTGATGATGGACATTTACTGTTAACTATTGAAGAAGTGGATTATTTAAACATTCATTTTCCAACAACTAAAAAATTTATACGTCATTTCATAGGAGGAGGGGATTTTATAAAAGGCAATATAAGGTGGTGCTTATGGTTAAAAGATGCACAACCACAAGATTTCAGAAATGTTCCTCTCATAATGGAGAAAATTGAAAATGTAAAAAAATTCAGGCTAAACAGTCCAAAGGAAAGAACTAGAAAATGGGCCAATTTCCCTACACTTTTTTCAGAAGACCGACAACCTTTATTAAAGTATTTATTATTTCCAAAAGTTTCATCAGAAAGAAGAAAATATATTCCATTCGCTTATTTGGAGCCTGAATACGTTGTTAATAATACTGCTTCTTATATGCCAGACGCATCATTATATTCATTTGCTGTATTACAAAGTGATATGCACATGTCATGGATGCGTTTTGTATGCGGCAGGATGAAAAGTGATTATATTTATTCCAATTCAATTGTCTACAACAACTTCCCTTGGCCCGAAATCCCTACCGACAAACAAAAAGAAGCAGTAGAAAAAGCAGCCCAGCAGGTATTAGATGCAAGGTTACAATATCCCAACAGCAGTTTGGCCGATTTGTACGACCCCAATACAATGCCGCCTGCATTGGTAAAGGCACACCAGCAATTAGATAAAGCAGTTGATCTTTGTTACCGCCCGCAACCCTTCATCAACGAAACAAAGCGCATTGAGTTTTTTATTTGAGTTGTACGATAAATACACGGCGGGGTTGTTTGTAAAAGAAAAAAAAGTAAAGAGTAAAAAATAAAACTATGAAGGATTATTGCAAAATAGTTGATAAGGCCATGGGCCACAATATGTATTCACACCGAACATTAAGAACTTGCCTTGACCCCGGCTCTTCGGAATGGGATGATACTGATATGGAGACGAAAATTAACATTCTTAAAAAAGTATCAGATACGAATGATTTAGAATTGATACTGCTGTATTATAAAGCATACTACAGGGAGTTAAAAAAAGAACATGTTGCAGATAATGTTGAAAGTGGATTACTGGCGTTACTTCTTTATACAATGAATAAAAACTAGATTTTTATATGGAACTTAATTCTGATAAAGTAAAAATAAAAGATTTTTTGGATTGGAAACGTGGAGGGATTCTTTCCGTTAATCCGGAATATCAAAGAGGTGCCGTGTGGAAAGAAGACCAACAAAAAAAGCTGGTTGATAGTGTTTTAAGAGGATATCCTTTGCCACTTATATACCTGCACCATGAAAAGCGTGTTGTTGGGGGCATACCCAAAGAAGATTTTGAAATTATTGACGGCCAGCAGCGGTTAAATGCTTTATACATTTTTGGAGAGAATGCACTCACTTTATTCGATCCACAAAAAGATGACAAAGCTGCAAGGTTTCCTAAATTTATTAAAGACAAACCATGTGCATGGTCTAGATGCGACTATCATTCTCTTTCAGGTGAACTTCGGCAGAAATTTGACAATACCGAACTTTATATAGTAAAAGTAACAACTGATAATGAGGATGAGGCAAGGGATCTTTTTATAAGGTTACAGGCTGGACTTCCTTTAAATGCACAGGAAAAACGTGATGCTTGGCCTGGAGGTTATACCGAGTTTACATTGAAGTATGGAGGTAAGAGAGAATTAGTCAAATTTCCCGGCCATGAATTCTTTAGAAAATGGATTATAAATCCCACTACAGACCGGGGCGAAATAAGAACACTTTGTGCACAAATAGGAATGCTGTTTTTTGAAGAAGCAACGAAAGGCAATTGGATGAGCATAGGGACAAAACCAATTGACGATTATTATTATCAGAATCTGAGTTTTGATATATACTCTGACAAGGTTATGGAGTTTGGCAAAGTATTGCATCTTGCTGTTGATTTATTTGATGGATATAAAGGGCCGAAACTTAAGGTACACGAAGCAATTCATATCATACTTTTAATCGATAGTTTGCTGGAAGACTATACTGTTTCTTGGCAAGCGAATTTTATAGCGGCTTTCGATCAGTTCAGACATAATGCGGCCAAAGATAAAAAGGCAAAGGCTGGCGATTACTGGTATAAATATGGTACACTCACCATGACGCAGGCAACTAATGCCAATACCTTACAGGCACGCCACAATTTCTTCTCACAAAAGATGCAGGAAATATTGCAGCCTGTTCAAAAAGATCAAACCAGAATTTACGGACAATTGGAACGTGAAATTTTATACTTTCAATATAAGAAGCGTTGTGTTGTTTGTGAAACAGAAATAAATTGGAACGACCTTGAAATTCATCATTTACAGGAGCATCAGCACGGTGGTGAAACCATTCTCGATAATGGTGTTCCCGTGCATAAATTATGTCATCCAAAAGGACAAGCTGCAATTGATTTTTATGTAAAATGGAAAGAAACTCTGGAATTGCTTGCAGAAGCTGAAAATTCAGATACTGAAATTTTTACTACAATTGAAAGTGGCAGGTATAAAATTGAAAATGAAAGTAAAGGAATAAATGCTCATGGTGTTTTTACAGACACACAGAAGTTTTGCATACTTAAAGGATCAACAATTTCCAGATTCGTTTCTGATGGTTTTGAACAAAATGCCAAAGCAGCGGCTGTAAGAAGGACAAATTTAATTAATGACGGTTCAATAAATACTGATTTTGTATTTACACGGGACGTTTTATTTAATTCAAAAAGCAATGCGGCGAGTTTGGTATTAGGTGTTTCAGCTAATGGAAATACATCATGGTTACCTGAGTGAGAAATAATATTAAATCAAAATTTATGACAGTAAAATTAATCGGAAGCTTTGTATTTATCAATCAGGGCTACGGGGTATTGAGCAGTGTTTACCATAATAATATTGCAACAGAACCTTACCCTGAAACTGCAAAAAGAAAAAAGGATTCGGAAGAAACTGCAGATTTATTTGAAGGAATGTACACTACTATTTGGCTTGAAGTTAGGGATGTGGATGACAGGACAGATTTAGAAATTACACGACAAAGAAACGGTACGTATAAGTTAAGATGGTTCGATGCTAAAAAAAACTATTTTGATGGCATTGGCTTTTTACACGATAATAAGCTGGTTGGCTCTTATTGGCAGGTATAACTATATTGTCAATTGATAATCAGCGATCTATAAATAACGTAACCTATTCAAAAAAAATACTCATTCAAACTACCCGGCTCCAACATTCGGCAGGGCCACTGGTCTCTTATAATGCTGCCACACTACCGCTTCAGGCGGTACAAGTTGTGTACGGGTTAGGTAAGAGAATGAAAAGGGCAATTGCGGGGGTTTTCTTATGCAGGCAGGTTAATTTCCATCCGCTGTGTCCCGCCGGTTTGTTTTATACAGAAACAGATAAAAAAGCTTAAATTTGCATCGAAAACAGGCAACAAAATGGGACAATTAATAAATATTGCAGACATCATAGCCCTTTACCCAGATGAATGGGTCTTACTTGGAAATCCAATTATGGACGACAGCAAAATTGATGTTATTTCAGGCATCCCTTTATTTCATAGCAAGGACAAAAAAGAAGTTTGTTATATCGGCAGAGACAAAACTTCAAACTTTGACAAAATAACCCTTATTTATACAGGCACTTTCAGGCCGACCAGAAAAATTACGGGAATATTTAATCGTATTAAGAAATGACCTGTAAATTCAAACGGGAGCCAGAAAGTGGTCTCATACTTGTAAATGTTGAAATTGACAACAAGTATGAGTTGAAAATGATATTGGATACTGGTGCGACAAACACAACTATTGACAGCAATGCTTTGTATTTGCTCGGACACGACCTCAAAGACAATATCGGAACTGTAGAAATTGAAACTGCCAACGGAATAATTGAAACCGAAGTTTTTGAAATTGACACTTTTGCATCGCTTGGCCTGATAAAAGAAAAATTTCAAATTCAAGTTTACGACTTTTTGGCTCACGGCATTTTTTCTGACTATAATGGGCTTCTTGGACTTGACTTTTTAGAAGGGACAAAGTTTTGCATTGACACAAGAGAAAATACAATTACAATATCGTAACGAGTCGCCTGCTGCAACCCCATTTCCATATCGCCGGGGTATCACAGCGTGTGTTTGGCTCCTGCAGAAAGAAACCAGCAGGGTCTCGCCGAAACGCTAAGCAGGTTGGCAGTTATCCCGGAGAAGAAACCGCCGCAATAAAAAACAGCGTAAAACGATCTTTTAACATCCGTTGTGTGCTGCCGGTTAGTTTATATGGGGTGTAAGTGTATACTGGTGGAGGCACATTGCTGCAGGGTTCTCATAATGGCTAATACATTGCTATTTTAATAAAATAAATATGCGTAAGTTAATTTAAAAAAAGCGTTGCACAAAGCAGGAAAGTGAAACTATTTGCTTATATTTAGTATGGCGTAAAGAATACCAGGTGACAAACTTCACACTTTATAAAAGGTAACTTTAAAAACCCTTACAGCAAAAAGCCTTGAAGAATATGTATAAGTATAACCTTGGCCCTGGCTTGAATTAGTTCCGACAACTTTGCCTGTTAAAAAAAATAGTAAGGTAGGTGCAGTACTTTTTCTGCTGACTTTTTTAAAACTAAAGCTAAAAAAATGAAATTACTTTTTTCAATTGTTATTATTCTTTCCGGTTTGCTGGGATCGCAAAATGCAACTGCTGCCAATGGCCATTCAATTACCAAAACAAAATCAGTTGCAAAAAAAATTGTATTTGACGAATACTATTTTCTATTAGCAAATGATGGGTGCTTTCACCTGGCAAGGTTAAATGCTCCCGGCTATATTGACCAGTACGGGAATTTCTTTGAAGGCTATTCACTTACATTTGTAAGCAGTGAGAATTATGAAGGAACGGTTTGTATTTGCCCTTCTGACGGGAATGCGTATTGTTAAGCTAATTTACCGGCTGCATTGCTTCAGGGTAATACAGCTTTTAAAAATTCAGTAATGAAGAAAATATTTTTATTTGCAGGAATTGTATTTTACCAAGGGATAAAAGGGCAGGTAATAACCAAAAGCGACACTGCAATAGTATTAAAAACCGATGAGTATAATAACTTTAAGGCCAATAAGCAAGCCACGCAATACACCGGCACAATAGCTTTAGATAGTGCAGAAAACCAGCGTTTACTATCGCAGGGTAAAACAACGATGGTTAGTTTCAATTATATGGAGCTTACAGGTAAAGCAGATTCGTTGTATAAAATGGGAGCCTGTGCAGCAGCGGCTAACCTGTACACCACTGCATTTAAAAAGAATAACGACCGGGGCCAGGTTAAGCACAGGTACAATGCAGCCTGCTGCTATGCAAGGCTGAAGCAAAACGACAGTGCTTTTTTTCAGCTTTACCGCATTGCCGAAAAAGGCAATTATTACAACTATAATGAGATTGAAGCGGATAAGTGTTTTGATAATTTACATGCTGACAGCAAATGGCAGCCACTGATTAGGATTATTAAAAACAATGCAGGCAAAGTGGCCGATAAATTAAATGCAGCAATTATCAAAAAAGAGTAAGCAGGCAGGTTGTTCTCCATCCGTTGTGTGCTGTCGGTAATCTATAAGGGGCTTAAGTGTATACTCGCCAAGGCAGATTCATTAACGACAAGTTTGAAGTATAATACAAATATGACAGCACAAATATTCGACAGGGTGATTTTTGAAGCTGAAAGTTATAAACTTTCAAATGCTACAAATGAATTACCATTTAAAGTGGAGATGTTTAATATTGAGCCCATTTGGACTTCAACATCCTGCTGGCGGGGTTTTGTAAGAACATTTATCATTATAAACCGGCAGTTGTATATTAAGCAATTAGATGTAAATGATAAAAAGATCAGGGAATTGGGAGTGTACAAATATCAGCCCAATACTATTTATGGTACTTATCCTGAAATAAATGAGGGCGGCAACACCAATGCAATTTTTGAGATGACGTATAAAGACATCAATCATAAAGTTGATTTCACCGGCTCCATCCTGATTGGTAAAAATTTCTATCTGGATTTGCTCAGTCATATTGGCGATACCCACTGGCAAGCTGGTGAAGTATATGAATGAAGTTTTGATAAAGGTGAATTATCAGCTTCTTTGGATATGGCAGATACATTGAATGAGCTTGCTTTGTTAATGAACCAATCGGGGATAGCTGCAAATGATTGGGCAAAACTGAATCAATGGATCAGCACTACCCGGTTGGGAAAATATTTTATGAACAACAGTTAATAACGGCTGCGGCAAAACCAATGCAGTACGCAGTATTTATCTGCACAGCCTTAGCACACGTCCCAAAAAAACACATTAACTTTTTTTTAAGAAATCCTTTTTTATATTAGCATTGTTTAGGTGTTTTTAAAAATTAATTTAGTGCGGCGCTGGTTTTTACCGGTGCCTTTTTTATGGGTAATAAGCACCTGCTATTTTAAACATTTCTTTAACAACACCGTATAAAAAAAATAATAAAATTTGTGGTGCAATTATTTATTAACCCCGATCCGTTTTAATCTTAGCCATGAAAACGGTTAGGACAAATTTTAAAATCATGAATTCGAAACAGGAAGCGAAACTGAACATGTACCGCACCACACAGCAGCATTGCGAAAAGCATGCAGCCCTTATTAAAAACTATCCCGCTTTTGAAAACGGGTGCAATGCACTAAGTGCAAAAAATGCAGCGCTGATTGGTACTGCCACCGCCCAAAGCCAGGTGATAACCGGTGTGGCGCAGGATAAGGCGCTGGAAAAGAATAATCTTTGCAAAATGGCCACCAATGTTGGCGGCCTGGTGTTTGCCTTTGCCAGCAAGGCAAAAAACAACACTTTAAAGCAGTCGGTCAATTACTCTTACAGCGATCTGCACCGCCTTAAAGACGACCTGCTGGTGCCGGTGGTAAACAATATATACCAGGCAGCAGCAGCCAATGCGGCGGCACTGCAAACCTACGGGGTCACCGATGCCCTGCTGCAGGCTTTTAAAGCATCCATTGAGCGCTATAGTGAGGCAGTGCCCAGGCCCAGGGGTGCAAAATCAGAACGCATTACTTCTGCGGATAATGCCAAGCAACTGATAAGAGAGATTGATGCACTGCTTAAAAATGAGCTGGATAAACTGGTGATGGCCATAGAACCGGATAACCCTGATTTTGTGGCTACGTATAAAAACTGCCGCTTTATTTATAACCCCGCCACGCAAACCACACAGCTGAGGGGTAAGGTATTAAATGCAAATGGTAAAGTACCGGTGGGTAATGCTGTGGTGGAGCTGATTGGCACTACCACCATGGTGGCGCAAACCAATAAGGCAGGCAACTTTACCATTAAGCCGCTGGCACCCGGTACCTACAAAGTGCGGCTGCGGGCCGAAGGCTATGCAGATGCAGAACTGGAGGAACTGGTGGTTAAGCTGGGGCAGGTAAACCGGACAGAGCTGGGTATGAAGCCTGCTGCATAAAGATGGATTTTTTAATTGTGATTAATAAATGGGTGTTCCGGCAACGGGATACCCTTTTTATGAAGGGATGCATTTCAAATTCGCTGAGCGGGGCGGCCGCAAAACTGCTTCAATAACCTGTTTCCTCACCCGTCGGTCAAAGACCACAGTTGTTCGGAAGATTTAATATAGTCTTTACAATCCCGAAGGGATGACATTATTATAGTTAGGAAATCAGGATTTGGCTCAACCCCGAAGGGGTGACAGAAAATTGTCTGTCATCCCTTCGGGATTTTCGCACCTCAAAAACAGGGTTTTCTATAATAATTTCAGCCATTCTGGCTTTAAAGAAAACTATTTATATTTTTTAAAATCTTCCGAATACTTATGGTCAAAGACCAGACGGGGCCATGCGAAGCTGGTAGCGTGTAATCCGCCGCCGCCTGCGCCTGCCTGCCGGCAAAGGCAGGTCTGTGACCAGCGGCGATTTGAAATGCACCCATTTGCAAGGCAGGTTTTTAATCAATTATTTATTTTTGTACACTAAAAATATAAGTATGGAAGCAACAAGCTATTCCAATTTCAGGATAAGGGAACAAACGCTTTTTGGCGGACAGTACATTAGCTTTTATATAGAAGCTGAGCAGCAGGTCGGCAAGGCTTTTTTTACAATAATTTTTGCAGATTTGAGGGATTTTTTACACCAGCAATTCCCCTCTGTGGCCGGCTATATTGATGCTGTGCGTACATCTATGGGCGGCTATGGCCCAAAGGAATTTGAAATACTGCAGGTGCTGAGGGAGGAAGAATTTGACTTTGAACCATATATGATCCGGTATATAGAAAGCAAACCCGGTGCGGTGGCAGAACAAATTGAACAGCAAAAGGCTTTTTTTGCCAACCCTGAGCAGCAAAAGCAACTGAAAGAAAAACTGGCAGTGCTGGATACCTATAATCATGATAATTACATCAACGGAGATAAATTTTTGGATGGGCTTGAAAAAGCGATACTGGATTACCTGATTGATAACTATCCCGAACTTACCTCCGCTGAGCCGGATGATATCAGGAAACTGAAACACCTGCTTATAAGTGATGTAATGAGGCTTGGTGAAAAACTGATTAAACATATTATGGAGATAAGAAGGAGGTGAAACTGCGATGGTTGACAGGCCTTCACTATCCGAATTACTTTTTTTTGTTAAGGCAGGAATTATCAGACCTTTTTCATATATGAATATTTTTATGCAATGCTTCGGTTGCACCTATGACCACAGCCAGCCCAGCCAATGCGGGGTGCCTGTCCGGCAGCTTCCTGCCCCTTTAATGAATGACATTGAATGATGAAAGCGGTCTATTGGGCCATTCCTCCGGCATGACCACATAGCGTAAATAACATAAACAAAAAAGCCGCCCCGTTACAGGAAGCGGTTTTAAAAAATATAAGTTGAATACTATTATTTCACCGGTACAAAACTGATGGCGCAGCCGCCACCCGGGGCAAGCTGCAGCTGCAGTTTGCTTTTGCTGCTCACTACCTGTTTGGTAATAACATAGCTGCCCGGATTGTTTTGCCAGTCGGCATTGGGGCCATCGGCATAAATGGTAGCCGTGTACATGCGGCCTGCATCCAGAAAGCCGAGGCTGATATCGCTGCTTCTTGCATTTTCGTTGGTAATGGCACCCAGGAACCAGCTGCTTTTGCCCTTTGCTTTGCGGGCTACCGTAATGTATTCGCCCGGTTCAGCTTCCAGGTACCGGCTGTCGTCCCAGTCCACCGCCACATCTTTTATAAACTGAAAAGCATCCATCCGCTTTTCATAACTTTCGGGCAGGTCGGCAGCCATTTGCAGCGGGCTGTACATGGTTACATACAATGCGAGCTGCTTGGCCAGGGTGGTATGGATGATCTCTTTTTTGCTGCTGTCCCATACATTCAGTTTCAGCTCAAAAATGCCGGGAGTATAATCCATGGGGCCGCCCATCAGGCGGGTAAAGGGCAATATGGTTTCATGATTGGGTTTGTTGCCGCTGCTCCAGGCATTGAACTCCATGCCACGGGCAGCCTCGCAGGCCAGCCAGTTGGGGTACGTGCGGCTGATGCCGGTGGGCCGCACCGGTTCATGCGCATCCAGCATAATTTTATACGCAGCCGTTTTTTGTGCCACCCGTACATAGTGGTTCACCATCCATTGGCCATCATGGTGCTCACCCCGGGGAATGATATGGCCCACATAGCCCGTTTTAACAGCATCATAGCCATTGTTCTTCATAAAGCGGTAAGCCGTGTCCATCTGCCGCTCGTAATTGGTTACGGAGGCTGAGGTTTCATGGTGCATGATGATCTTTACTTTTTTTGAAGCCGCATAGCGGTGCAGTTCCTTTACATCAAAATCAGTGTAAGGCGTTACAAAGTCAAATACATTTTCCTTGTAGCGGCCAAACCAGTCTTCCCAGCCCTCGTTCCAGCCTTCTACCAGCACACCATCAAAGCCATGCCTGGCAGCAAAGTCAATATAGCGTTTAACATTGGCCGTGGTGGCACCATGCTTGCCACTGGCCTTATCCCAGGAGGCTTTGCCCACATGCATTTCCCACCATACACCCACATATTTGGTGGGCTTTATCCAGCTGGGGTCTTTTATTACAGAAGGGTCATTCAGATTCAGGATCATTTTGGAGGCAACTATATCTGTTGCTTTGTCTGATACCACGATGGTGCGCCAGGGCGTTTTGGCCGGTGTTTGCAGGTAGGCCCTGTTGCCCAGTGCATCAGATACCAGTACTGCATGGAGCGCAAAATTGCTTTTGTTGATCACCAGGTTCATGGCCGGGTAATTGACCAATGCCGCTTCATGAATATTGATGTACAGCCCATCCGCCGTTTTCAGCATCAGGGGTGTTTGCACAGCATTGGTATCAAAAAATGTTTTGGCAAAAATTTCACCTGCATATTTTGAATCAGCTGCATCCACTTCGCTCAGCCGGGTGATATTGGGCGAAAATTCGTTGCTGTCAAAGTCGCCGGGTATCCAGAAAGTCTTGTGGTCGCCCGTGAGTGCAAACTGTGTTTTTTCCTCACTCACAATAAAATGGGTAAGGTTTTTCTGCGGTGGAAATTCATAGCGGAAACCAAGGCCGTCATCATATAATTTGAAGATGATATTGTACGTAATGGGCTTATCACCTTTTTGCGAAAGAGTAACGGTAAGCTGTTTGTAATTGTCCCGTATTTCTTTTACCTCACCCCATACAGGCTTCCATTTGCTGTCGCTGCTTTTTTGTACGGAGGATGCAAGTGCAAGGCCGCTGCTTAAAGAGGGTAATGCCTTGTTTTCAAAGGTTTCCTTTATTTCAAAACCAAGCCGGGAAGGTTGCAGTACCGCTTTGTTTTTGTAATACAAGCTGTACACCGGGGAACCGTTAGCATCCAGCCAGAATTCGAGGCGGGTGATATTACCCGGTGAGCTGATGGTTGTTTTTTCCTGTGCCGCCAGGCTGAAGGACAGCATCATGGCAAATACAAAAATGACCAGATTTTTTAAATGCATAAACAAATAATTGTATTTTTTGTGTTACCTGAATAATTGTTGCGCTGTACCCTCACAGCTTTTATACCGATTATACAAATTATATAGTCCAATCCCGGCTACGCCTTATTGTACTATTAATTTGTTATATTGGCATTACTCCCGGCACAATGCCGGGATAAAATTATAAAATAGCTTTGGGCTATTTTATAATTACAATTGGTATTACTTTTTCTTGCTCAGTAAAAAACCTTCCTCCTTACCTTTTTCCATCACCATCAGCAGCTGGCTGCCCTTTACTTTTACCGTTTCTGTTTTGCCGGCCTTGCCTTTTTTTATCTCCGTAATGCGTAAGCTTTGTGTAGCTTCGTTAAAGGCCCAGGTACCTGCCTGGTCTTTATTGGCGCCAGCAACAGAAAGTGAGAATTTAAAGGTTTTGTTGGCCTTAAATACAACTTCGGAGTTGCGGAACATGCCCAGTATTTTTACACTCATTTCCACTCCTGAAGAATCATCCGAAGTAAATGCAATGCCGGCGGTATCGGTTTTTTTCTTTTCTTCCAGCATCTGTGCATACATAAAGTTGCGCAGTGCATCATCCGACTCCAATGGTATTGTTTGCCCGTCGGTAACAAGGCCGGTAACCTGCCAGTTGCCTGTAATGTCTTTCGTTGTCATTTTTTGTGCGGACATCAATTTGCAGCTGAGTGCTGTCAGCAGCAGGAGGATCAGTTTTTTGTACATATTTTTTTATTAGAAGGTAAAGGTACAGCCAAACGCCGACCAAAAACCTTTCTCCTGTAAAATTAAGGCGCAGCTTATTGATTGCCTGGCTTACGGATATTTTCACCTTTTGTAAAGTAGCTGTGAAAATACACCAGTTGGTACAGCACGGCATTTTGCCAGTAGGGCCAGTTGTGCTGTCCGGGTCTTTCAATATAGTCATGCGCTATGTGCAGTTGCAGCATTTTCAGGTGCAGTTGTTTATTCATTTCATAAAAAAAATCAGCGGTGCCGCAGTCAAATATAATGGCGAGTGAATCTGCGGGTTTTTGTTCGATAATATTCAGTACCGCATACTTTTTCCAGTTAGCGGCATAGGCAGCCGTATCGCCGATGCGTTTGGTGATGTCAAAATCCCGGGGACTGGTTTTGATGTCCACACCACCACTCATACTGCCGCAGGCGCCGTATATGTCTGCGTGGCGCCATCCTAGGAAGAGGCCGCCGTGTCCGCCCATGCTCAGGCCGGTAATGGCCCGGTGCTCCCTGCCGGGTATGGTGCGGTAATGGGCATCAATATAAGTAACCACCTCACTGCTTACGTGAGTCTCGTAGCGCATGGCACTGTCCAGCGGGCTGTCAAAGTACCAACTGCTGAAGCCGCCATCGGGGCAAACAATCATCAGCTGAAACTCATCAGCATATTGCAGCAGCCGGGGCACTTTACGCACCCAGTCGCTGTAGTTGCCGCTGTAGCCATGCAGCAGGTACACCACGGGAAAGCTGTTTGTTTTCTTTTTATAACTGGCAGGCTTTATCACCACGCATTGGATATTTTTTTGCATGCTGTTGCTGTACATGGTGGCGGTGTCCACTGTGGCAGCAAAAAGGGATATGTTGCAGAAAATAACTAATGACAGTAAGATTTTTTTCATTGCCAGAGAATTTTGTTATTCAATAGTGATATTTCTTTATTGAAAAGTTCAACGCCTTACCACACCACCTCTTACTATACAAAACTGCGCTATACAGTAAGTAAGCATGATAAGTGTACCCGCAAAAGGATAGGGCTGGTAAAACCTGTTAATGGCGAGCAGGGAATCAGACAGTACAAAAAAAGCAGCACCGGTTATAAACAACCTGGCAGCATTTACCGGCAGTTGAGCAAAAGCATGCAGGCTGCACAGGAGCATAGTAGCTATTACGCCTGCATATACCAGTACCGGCAGGCGCATGGGGCCAAGGCCGGGATACAGCAGTAGTACCAGGGCAACGGTATATGCCAGTACGGCCACAATCAGTAAAGGTCTTTTTTTAAGCAGTGATGGCTGCTGCCCCCCTGCCTTAAGAAAATAAATGATGTACATGATGTGGGCGCATAAAAAACTGGCCAGGCCGGCAATAAAGTATGCAGCACCCCTGTAATCAAACATGAGCAGCACATCGCCCACCCACGAAAAAAAGATACCTGCCAGCAGCAGTTTTTTGTTGTTGTCAGCAATTTTGCCAGATGCAATCAGTGCGGCAGCCAGCAAGGGCATCAGCAATGGTTTGGTAGTAAACTGCAGCAGTGGTAATGGGATGACACTCCCCAGTAAATGTACAAAAGCTGCTGTCCAGAAAAGAATGAAAATTTCTGAAACCTTTAGCGGGCCCGTTGCCATGCGTAAGGATGGTTTAATTGGTTTCTACAAAAACAGATTTACCGTAGTACCATTTGCCCAGGGAGTCTTTTACCCGTAAGGTATCAGCAACCGGTAGCATAAATGGTTCTGCCAGCTTGTACGTAACTGAATCGGCAGTATACATAATCACCTTGTGGCCCCTTGCCTCAAGGGTACTCTTTCTTGCGATGGCTTTATTTTTATCGGTGGTTACCATAAATACTACTTTAAAAACGGGGCTTCCCTGTGCTGGTTGTGCAACCGGAACCGGTGCTGCGGTTGCCGGGGAGTCCGGCTTTATTGAATCCGGCTTACTGCTCACCAATTTACTGGTGTCGGCCTTTACTACGGCTTCGCTGTTAACCGGGGTAGTATCTTTCCTGATAAGGAACCACCAGGCTGCAAAACCGGCAGCACAAAGCAGCAAAGCACCGGCCAGCACCACAATCATTTTTTTTGCATTACTGCTTTCGGGTGCCGCAGGGGCAGTTTTAAAAGAGATATCATCCTCAAATTTTTCTTTCAGTGGCTTTGTGGCAGGCTCTATCCTGGGGCTGATGTATTGCCCGGGCGTAAAATCAAACTGGCCTGCCTGGTTTTTCTGGAGGGTGCCAATGCCTTCAATGCGGAAAGGTTTTCCGATGTTGAGAAACTGCTTGTTAAGTATCAGGAAGGAGTCAAGATCGGCAGTGGCAAGCGCCTTCATCTTACGGGTTTGCTGCACAATAAACTCTATCAGCGCTTCGTCTTCCTTTGCTTTATTGTCGTACGTAAAGGTGATGCCCTCTGCCGGTACCACAAAATCCTTTTCATTTTCGGCCGGTAATACCACACTGTCCGACAGGTGGAATGTGCCAATGCCCTGCAGCGAAAGTTCCTTACTGTTGTATAAATGCTGAACCAGCAGTTGTTCGATTTTCATTTGTATTGTTTACCCTGTTTATTGAGCTTTGCCGCAGTATACATGCACCCGGTTTAAGAAGTAAAAAACCCTGCATATGCTGATGATTTATTGCCTGAACCCCGGGCAACAAACCTACAGGAATTTGCCAACATTACAAAGCAATTATTGGCTTTAGTGTAACTTTGCGGTATGCTCACACAAAAAGAACTTGAATTTTTGCATCACTGGGAGGAGGTACGGCAGCGGGAAGGTACATTTGCCCGCAAACTGTCAAGCGGCCTGCCAATGGCCATGCTTTTTGCCCTGCCTGTGCTGCTTTCTGTGGCAGCAGTAAAACTTTTTTTGCCGGAATACGATATGCGTATTTCCAATGCAAGGGCCGGCAGTTTTGCGGTGGTGGTAATAGCCGTGTTTGTAATCGCCATTTTTTTCGCCTATTTCCGCATGCACCTGCGCTGGGAGGAGAATGAGCAGGTGTATAAATCGTTAAAACTTAAACAAAACCGGGATGCTGGTGTATAAACGCCCCGCTTTCCCTTAATTTTGCAAAAAAAAGGATACATGAAGAAGATTGTTAGTTTGTTTTTTGCAGCGTCATTGTTATTTGTTGTAAACTCCTGCTCCAAGGCTGATACTAATGGCTGCAACCTCAGCGATCCGCAAATAACAGCGCCTGCATCAGAAGTAGCGGCTGTACAGGCCTATCTCACCACCAATTCCATCACTGCCACAGCGCATCCTTCCGGCTTTTTTTACAGCATCACCACACAGGGCAGTGGCAATACGCCCGGTCTTTGCAATACCGTAAGGGTAAATTATACCGGCCGCCTTACCAATGGTACTATTTTCGACAGTAATAATACAACGGCAGGCGCACAGTTTCAGCTCGGTTCATTGATTGCAGGCTGGCAAAAAGGGATACCATTGATTCAAAAAAGCGGAAAGATCAGGCTGTTTTTACCCCCTTCGCTCGGATATGGAGCCAATCCTGTCAGAGATGGTATTGGTAATATCCTTATTCCGGCAAACTCTATCCTGGTATTTGATATTGATTTACTGGATCTGTTATAAAATATACACATTGAAATTGATACAGGCTTTGGTAATGATTTATCAAAGCCTGTTTAATACCGGTGATACGTTAAACCTGTTTTTCCAGGGCTGTGATGGGTGCCTGCCGGTAGCACAAGCCATCTGACTTTTGTAAATATTAAGCCTGAACGGTTTAAGTTGCAGTGCGGCTGAATCAATCATTTGCCATTTTTAAAAGGAATACTATGGGCCACGAAGCGATTTCTGTTTTTGACATGTTTAAAATCGGTATTGGACCTTCCAGCAGTCATACACTGGGTCCCTGGAGGGCAGCACAGCGTTTTACAGCAATGCTGGAGGAAAAGGGCCTGCTGAATGAGGTGGTGGGCATAGAAGTGCTGTTATACGGATCACTTGCCAAAACAGGCCGGGGGCATGGTACAGATGTAGCCATACAGCTTGGCCTGGGCGGGCACGACCCCGTAACTTTTGATGTGAACAGCATTGATGCAGCCATGGCAGATATTGCCGCCATGAAAAAAATTATGCTGCATGGCCGGCAGGAGACAGATTTTGATCCGGCAGAAGATATTGAGTTCCTTTATGCAGAAACCTTGCCCTTTCATCCCAACGGGCTCAGCTTCCTGGTAAAGCTGCGCAATGGCGATGCCCTGGCAGAAACCTACTATTCCATTGGTGGTGGCTTTGTAGTAAAAGAAGGAGAAGAGGGCGGGGGAAGCAATGCGGTACAATTGCCCTTTCCGGTAAATACAGCAACTGACCTGATGCACTGGTGCCGCACTACGGGCATGACGGTGAGTGAAGTGGTGATGGAAAATGAGCAGGCATGGCGCAGCGAAAAACAAACCAGGGAAGGTATACTCAGCATCTGGAAGGCGATGAAGGAATGCATTTACAGGGGTTGCCATACACAGGGGATGCTGCCGGGGGGCCTCCACGTAAAACGCCGGGGATATGAGTTGAGTAAAAGACTGATTGCAGGCAAATCATACAGCGATTATGCTACCTGGGTGGCCACTATACGGCAGGGAGGCAACAATTTTAAATATACACTGGATTGGGTGAGCTGTTTTGCCCTGGCAGTAAATGAAGAGAATGCTTCTTTCGGAAGGGTTGTTACAGCGCCTACCAATGGTGCAGCGGGTGTAATACCTGCCGTGCTCCAGTACTACATTACGTTTTGTGATGGTAATACAGAAGACAGGATCATCCAGTTTTTGCTCTGTGCCTCCGAGGTAGGGAGTATTTTTAAAAAAGGGGCCACTATTTCCGCTGCAATGGGTGGCTGCCAGGCCGAAATAGGGGTAAGCAGTGCTATGGCAGCTGCAGCATTAACGGAATGTATGGGCGGCACGCAGCAGCAAACCATCATGGCTGCTGAAATAGCCATGGAACATCATCTTGGGCTTACCTGCGACCCTATTGGCGGACTGGTACAGGTGCCCTGCATCGAACGCAATACCATGGGGGCCATTAAGGCCATTACTGCCTGTCAGCTGGCATTGCAGGGTACGCCCGATTTTGCCAAAGTGAGCCTGGATGCAGTTGTAAAAACCATGTGGCATACAGCACTGGATATGAGCAGCAAATACAAGGAAACAGCCGATGGCGGACTTGCGGTGAATATACCTATCAGTTTACCGGAGTGTTGATTGTGGATAGTGGATAGTTGATAGTGGATAGTTGATAGTTGATAGTTGATAGTTGATAGTTGATAGTGGATAGTTAAGAGTTAAAAGTGGACAGCTTGTGGTCTCATGAAATAGGTTGACATAAAGTTTGGTGGATAACTTTTGTAAATCCACTAAATTTATGACACAAAAAGTATCAATTATCAAACATTTCAGTGAGGCATTCAAACGTGAAAAGGTAAAGCTTTACCAGGAAGG
>JANMIG010000092.1:0-39357 GCA_031375675.1 Chitinophagales bacterium | reverse complement strand
TACCGGGGATTTTACCAAACATACTATTGGCGTACAGAAAAGCAGACATCATTATTCTGACAAACCGCCGTATGCCGAACGGCACGTACGGTGGTGTGAGAGGACAGTAGGGGAAATAATCCCCTACTTCCTACTCGATTGCGGGTCTTGCGTTGGTATAGCGCATCCCGGCATTAAAGGCCGGGCGGTCACAGGTGCCGACGCTTCGGTCGGCATGGCGGCCTTGGCACCGTCATTCGACTTCTGTAACTCCCAGCAAAGCGGCAGTATCATCAATACGATTGAAACTACCGATTTTTTTATGTCCTGTAACCCAAATCAGACCATAGACTAGTCCAGCCCTTTATTACAGATTCCCTTAAACCTGATTTCATGGAATTTGCTTGTTTAGCATTAAATAAATCACTTCCGTTGAATTTGTTAAACTTCTGTTATAGCAAAAAATAAATTTGGAAATGATATATTTTGTTTCGTAGATTTATGATGAATTTAATCCCGGATAATAAACCCGACAAACCAGATATTCTTAAGAAAAACCAACGAATACTAAAGATTGAAAACGATGCTGATAACACTAATATAACGTACCTTATTTCCGTTGACAGTGCCTTTACTGCAAATTCATTTTTAAAGGCATTTGATGATGAGATGTTTATATTTCCAGTTATTGGTTGTGGGGGTGTTTTATAGATTCAGTTGTTAAGTTTGCTTATGTGGCGATTTGTAACACTGTGTGTATGCATTAATCATTTTTGTGCATCATAATGACAGTTATAACTTTGTAAACAACAGGGGTGTTTATGTACAAGCAATACAAGCCTCTTTGTTAAATATAGATTATCGGTTGCTCTTAATATAAAATAGCCATGTGGTTGCAAAATGGAAATATTGTTAAAATAAAACTGACAGCAATGTGCGTTGTACTCTTATTCCCTGTTTTGTGTTTTGCACAAAGTAAAAATAAAGGTGCAGAAGCAATTAAGGTATATGTTCGAGATGCTGAAACAGGCAAGAATATACCCGACGCAAAAGTGACACTTGAGGGGTATGAAATACCGGCTATTCAGGGGAGTTATCAAAAGGCAGGGGCTTATTATTATTTTAAACAGGTGCCGGATGGATATAATACGGTTATGGTTTATCATAGTAAATATAATGAAAAAGGGTTCCAGGATGTAAAGGGGTTGCCAAAAGTACTAAGTTTAAAATTGCAGGATTACAGGTATGTTAGTTACAGTTTTGAGAAACCCGTGTTAAAAGAAATAAGAAAAGATTACATTAAACAGAGTAAGTACATAGAAAAGATTACAAATCGCCTGGAAAAATACGATTCAGTTGTTGATAAAAACTTCAGGTATTTGTATAATGAGGACCCTTATCATATTGCAGTAATAAGTAAGTATGATAATAATACTTTTTTTGAAAGGCCTGGTGTAAAGGATATTATAAATACGCTGTTGCTTGAGCAAACATTGTACAAGCATGGTAATGAGCAGCAGTTGTATTATAATTGCTACGGCTTTACTTTAGGTGGATTTTATAGTAATAAATATGGAGCAGAAGAAAAGACCACATACGAATGCCCCTGTAAGTCGGGTTTTGAAACAGTTTACCGTGTTTATTTCTTTCACAAAAAAGACCAATCAAGGTTCAGCAGGTTTAATTGTGCTGAAATAAAAGCCTTAAGAGAATTTGGGCTAACCACTGCCGCATTGACAAACAGGGTGATAGAGTATTATGCAAATGCCCCTTTTTCCGGTGCTTCGTTTGGTAAATTTTATAAGCGTAATATTAATGCGAATGTTAATCAGCGTGACATTGATAATTATGAATTTGGAAGATTGCAGAGACCTGAACAGATTTTTTTTAAAGATGGGGTAACAGAAGACAGGCATTATTTTGGAAATGCCAGGGCGAGGATGTTTGATGATATTTCTATTAATGAGTATATCTGCAATTTGTATTTCGTTGTGCCCAAACACAGTAGATCGTCTGCGGGGCTTGGACTGTTAGATGATAAGGACAATACGGGAAAGGCAGGTGGTGAGATGTATATGTTTAATTCAGTTTACGGTATTAATATTGACAAAATACAATAATTTTTAATAAGAAAGCAATAATATGAGGAATTGGCATCACAGGATGATAAAATTGGACGAAGCACTGGCACTGATACCCGCTGCTAATAACCGCACAGTTATTACGGTAGCCGAGGGGGGGGACATTGAATTTGAGAACCAGATACCGCCATTGAATGGGCTAAATTACAGGGCAAGAAGCAGGGGGCTTTTCAGAATAATCAATGGTAATGCTCAAAAGGTTTCACAAATTGGACGCACTGCTGGTGGTGCATATAGTCCTGATATGGGCATTGGCAGACCAAGTTCACATGCCACTTGTGTAGCCGGGATAATTGCAGGAAACAGTGAGGATGCCAATGGAATTCCACTTCCGATACCGGGAGTAATTGTGCATGCGGAATTGATGAATTCGGAAGCGTTTTTCCGGGACATATTGGCATCTGCCATAGATAATTTCATCTATTTTGCAAATAGCGGCAGCGTGATTATTAATGCCAACTTCGACCAAAATACAATACACCAGATTAACGTTACTGCTTATACACCGCCTGCCAAACAAGCTGTGGTCATAAATGCAAGTTTTTCTTCCCAAATAGATACGCCGCAGTTTATAGCTGCATATGATATTATTTTTAAAACCATAAAAGCATATGGTAATAATGGCAGAGGTGTATTGTTTATTGCGGCTGCCGGTAACGCAAATGTAGATACAGTAACGGCTCAGGATTTTGGCTTGCATTATACTTATCCATTAATCGTTTCGGCTGTTACTATTACGGATGAAAAAGTTTTTGAAAAAGTAACTGAAGAGAAAGCTTCTTACAGTTGCTTTGGGAACCGGGTAGATATTTGCGCACCGTCCAATGGCAGAAAAAATGGTATTTACTCTACTATTAATGTTAACTGTGGTGAAATAGGCATTGACGATGAAGTAATAGAAAAGAATATTACAAGCCAGGGTAATAATGCCAACCTTACTTTAGCTGATGTAAACCAGCTATTCCCGGGAAACTGTGTTGAAATAGGCGAGCCTGGTAGCGTTAATCATGAAGTGCTGATAATAAAAGATATTAACAGGGCGAATAATAAAATTGTATTTGTAAGCAACAGGTATTATACTTCAACCCCATTCCTCATAAACCCTGCCAGGGTAAGAATCCCGATTTTGCGAACTGCTGCGCAGATTGTGCCAGGCACAATGAATAGAATTACTATTACAAATACAAGAGGTTTTGGCTATGTTGGTCAGGAAATATGTATTTCTAACAGTGATAATGTGCATCACCATGCAGTAATAAGCAGCCGGAATGCCGTAAACAATTATGAATTTAATCCTGTATTGCCTGCTGGATATAATACAGCCAACCTTCAGGCTATTCCCGGCCAGGTTAGTGCAATGGCAGATACTTTTAATAATCAAGGCGAAAATCTTGTTCTTATTTTTCCTGCTGGTTTATCAATAGACATACTCAACGCTTTTTTTGCCGGAGAAAAAGTAGCTGTGGTTGACACTACTAATGCACCAACCGATTACTCAATTGTGCGGAATATAGCATCGATTGATATTGCTGCGAGGAGTATTATAGTAGAAAAATTAACTGCAGGAGCAGCACCCGGAGCTGTAGATTTTAAATTGTTTAGTATAGGATATGGCAGTTATACTTCGAGCTTTGGTGGCACCTCTGCAGCTACACCTGTGCTTTCTGGTGTAGCCGGGCTTTTGTTTAATGCTAATCCGCTATTGAATGCAATGGAAGTAAGACACATTCTTAAAAGCACTGTTGATAAGATTGCTTTAGACGAAGGTTCGACTAACGGAAAATGGAAGGATGCCGCAGGCAATAATATCAACTATTCCTCTGTGGGAGTAACGCTCACCCAGGCGACTGTTTTGGGCAGTAATGAGATTTTTGTAAATAATCCTGCTGCTTTTAGTGTAAATGACGCTGTTGAAATTAGTAACGGTTTCAGAAGTGTTGTTGAAAGGGTATTGGCAGACAGGCTGGTACTGCAATTGGGTGTAACGGCTGTTTATAACAATGGAAGTAATGTGCAGAGAAGCAGTGCCCCGCCAGTCCGAAGCAAATATTATGGCACAGGCAGGGTAAATGCTAGGCGAGCTGTTCAGATGGCTCTTGATTGGCACAATACCGTAAATCCAACACAAATAGTATTGAAGCCAAAACTTGTGCTGGCAGACAGAATGAACCCAGACGGAACCCCCTTATTTAATATACCGGCAGGCGATGCTAACCAAGTAGTGGATAGCCCGGATATTTGGGTGAAGACCCTTACTGATGTAACCAATACTGAACCAACAATTGCCCAGCCCTTAAACTCATTGATTACAGCAACAGATCAGAAAATTTATGTAAAAGTTAGAAACCAGGGAAATGGGGCTAGTTACAAAGACTGCGATTTAAGGGTTTATATTGCTTTTACTGACGATGTAAACCCTGCTTTTCCTTTTCCGGCTAAGTGGTACCACCAGGATGATGTTAAACTTATTAAACTGGTGGAATTGCCTGAAATTCCTGCTAATGGAGTACATATTGCCCAAATTGAATGGAAGGGTATTTTTGCTTACTGGAATAGCAATAATCCTCTCAACCCTGCTACAAACAGGCGAAAAAGAGCCTATTTGCTTGCTCATGTTGCCCCTCTTGATGGCCCTGCGGCTGATGTACAATTGAATGATGTAAGAAATAATAAACAGCTTACCTGCAGGGAGATAATTGTTACCCATAATGGTGTAAACGACCGAACGGCTTACCTTCCAGGCAACAAAGTTGATATTGCAGTAACAGATCAAATAATAGAAAAATCTTATGACCTCATTATGGAGAATGCTGAAACTGTTGTATTTGATACGGTTAAAATACGAGCGACAAAAAGGAGCAGGATTGATAACTCATTAGAAACCATTTTGTTTAGTCAATCGGGCGGGGTTTGGAATATTGAGAGTGGAAACCCTGCATGGATAACTTTTGATACCCCGGAAGAAACTGCGGCTGTATATGCAGGATATAAAAATGCAAAATTTCCGCATACCATTAAGGTGAACCAGGATCAACAGGAAGTTAAAATAGAAATAGTTAATGCTTAATTATTATGCCAACACTTTTTGATTTTACATATAATTTGAATGCGGAAGATGCCCAGGATGCCGTATTTGCTGCCATTGCAGATGCAGCAAAAAAAGAGTACGAACCTTCAACTCATTTTTTTACAGAACAGAATCTGTTGTCGGCCATTGTAGCTGCCAATTATGCTACTGATGCTTTTGGGCCGGTAACCGGCTCTCTTACAACAAAATACAGAACTACCTCGGTTGTAAGAACTGCATCTGCCAATCCGGTAAAACTTTTTGCAATATGCGACGGGCAAATTTTGATACAACCCCAAACAGGTGATGCAACAAAGGTGAATTTAATTTTAAAACCCACAGCCTCGTTTGCACCATTAAAAATTAAATATTTTATTTACAGGGGAGTTAATAAGGCTGATTGGATAGATGCTTCTGGTAACCTGCCTGCAGTAAATGCCGCTGACCCTAATCAGCCGGCACTTTTAAAATCTGTTTGGGCGAAGTTCCTGGCGTTTAACCTGCCGCTCTTTAATCTTGGATTAATACCAACTCCACCTAATGTTTTTCCGGCAAAGTTATTGGGTTATGATGAAACAGACGCTCCGTCTAATTTAATTGAACACTATTTTACCAGGAAAATAAATAGCACTTTTTTCCAAATTCCAATTTGTAAAAAAGGTGAATATATCGGTAATTTTTCAGGCCAGATTGGGTTAGATATTGTTCTTGACCATGGCGATTATGAATTGGTAAATCAGGATGAGTTATTTAAACTGAATCTGGGTTTTGCCCGGTTGAAAGCAAATGTGCTTGACACCGCAACCATACCAGCTTCTACTACAGTAAAGGTAAAAAGGTACAAAGAGTATATTTACCAATTTATTGACCCCGCAGCTTTTTGGGGATCGCATATTAAATGCGGTAAAATTATATTGTTTGACAATGCTGCGGGCATTACCACAAACAACGATATTTATACCAGGCTAATCAGCAAGTATCAAACCAGGAATAAAATATACCTTTATATTCAGGGCGAAAAAAACAGGAGTTATAACTATTTTGAAACTACACGAAAAGTTTACGGGTTTGTTACAGCAGGTAAATTAAATGATACAAATGGATGGCCCATTAGTATTGAAGAAATTACACTAACCGCCGCAACAACTACATTTAAAAGTATTAAAAAACTTCAGTTGGATTATAGTGTTAGTTCAAGTATTAACGAACTTGACAGACATGTGTCAATTGATTTTATTGCCCCTAATAATAAAACAAATACCTACCCGCTTTTATACAAGCCGCCAACGCCTGCAAGCCCGCCCGCAACACTAACGGGAAAAACTCCGGCTGCATCAATACAGTTTCCGGTAAATGGATTAAAATCCTGTGCGGTATTTATTTTTATATATGCCAATCTTAAGCAGGAGTTCCCCATGAAAGATTATTTTAATGAACTATGGCCGGTAAACCTGGCATCTAACCTGTACCTGCCCCCGGGAGAATTGAATTTAACACACTGGTGTACTTATGATAAAAGCAGGATGGTTAGCCTTGACCCCGCATTAAATGTAGGCGCTTCCATTCAAAATAAAATTGTTTTTGATAATGGAATCAACCAGGTAACTGGTGCGCCACCAGTTCCAACAAAGAAGCGGAGATTGTACATGGCGGTGCTAAAAAAAAATACTATTCATGATGCAGAATATGACAATTTAAATATAGATACTATTACATCCGGGCTTGCTGAAAAAACAAATTCAAATGAAGAGTATGCGTTGAATCTTTATGGCGATTTAGAATTTTCGGTTTACAAGGGTACTTTTACAGATGGTGCTGCCACTGTAAATTCTTTAACTCTTTTCCACAACACTTCTTTGCCCAAAAAATGCAGCTATTTTCAGTTAGGTATTACAGAAGAGGAATATAATAAGTTGGTTTACGATAATATCAATGTTCCCGCAATTGTACCTCCTGCAATAGCGCCGGCACAAATTCTTCCATTAGATGCAGATAATGTTTTTTTTAATTTGGTAGAAGACACATCTTTTGTTAATGCCGATATAAGGAAGTTTAAAGTTGGGTTGCGCTATGAAGATAATACGGGCGCATTGGTAACAATAACACCAACTTCGCCTGCCAACGATGTTTTTGTATATACTGTGGATGGAAAATATTTTTTCTCAAAAGACTATTCACAGTTTCAGGGGTTTTATAAAGTATTCGCAAAAGCCAAAGTTGAATTCAGAACAGTTCCGGTCGCCATACCTGCGTCTGGCGGTTCTCCTGCTATACCTGTTTACAATGGAGAATTTGGATTTGACTGGCTTAGAATAGCAGATAATAATGAGCCCTCTTATCAAAGCACGGTCAGAAGTGGTTATGAGCGACCCAATGGAGCAGACCTGAACACTGAATATGAGGGGGCTGCCGAGGCATTTAAAGCACTAAAACGGGAGTATTATTCATTGCCAACCCAAAAAAACAATGATTATTACAGTATCCCTTACCTGAACCTATTTTCAAAAACATTCAGCAATACAGTTGCATCGGTACCTGCTCCCCCTTTTGAAGCCAACTTGCGGATTTTAGTAGAAATAGATGAAAACCTTGATAAACTGGCGTTTGATTATGATCCATTGCTGTTTACAATTGATAAACCGGTATTAGCAGATAAGTTAATTAGGGCAAAATCAGAGGGCACTGATAAAACCATTAAGATCACCTGCCTGAAAGATTTTTCCGAGCCGCAGCAAATCAGGTTGTTGGCTTATCCTGTGGGTGTTACAGATAAAAAACTGGCTAAACTGGCCGGTATCATCTTGCTCAATAAAAACGATTCCTTATCCAGGAAAGTAGCCAATATTGTGCTTGTAAGTGTACGTACGGATGTAAACAACGACGGCACACCTGAAATTGCACAGTTTATGGCCGGAGAAGTGCTGAATTTGTATAATATTCTGCATCAGGATTTAACATCCTGCAATCTTGTAAATACTGGTTTGTCAATGAATTTAACAGCTGTTGCTGATTTTAAGCAGAAATTTACTGCGGGTGTACCTATAGCTTCAGGTTTTATCAATTCAAATGGAGGTATTCTTCAAAACAATACTGTTACAGGGGTGAAAATACATAAATACCTGAGGGACAGGTTTACAGCCTCTAATGCAATCTATGCCAAGTATTTTCAAGTCTTTGCCTTTGATGGGATTTTTCAACGTTCAACTGTTTTGGGCCACGTTGATTCAATTGGAAAGCCTACTGTTGTTCTTTACAATCCTAATGCTAATTCTGCTGTTCCAAGAGATTTGACAACACTTAATCATGAAACCATGCACGGCCTTGGATTATACCACACACACAGTGAGATCAACACAACCCCTGCTGGCGTTTTTATGAGTTTTATAACTATAGTGGAGAGTCAGAAAAAATTTGTATTTCCACATGCATTTAACCCGCCGCTTGCCAATCCTTTAAATGCTACGGATAATGTGATGAGTTACCTGGCTAATGCAATAGTATTGTGGAACTGGCAAAGGGCATTTATAAAAATGAAATAAAATAAAATAAAATGAAGCACTCTGTTTTTTTGATTGCACTTTTTGCATTGTCATGTAACAGCGGTACAAAAAATATTACTAGTAATAAAAATAATAATAACATGGAAAAATTTAATATAGAAGAATTCAGAGCTAAAAAAGTTCAAATCAACCAAATGTATTCCGAAGTGAAAAACGATTCCATTATAGAAACTGCTGAATTTGATGACTCGTTTGTTAAGTATGCAAAGTCTTTAAATAATCCTCTTCAGAACCGAAAGGTTTACAACAAAGAAACTTACAGCATCATGGCAGAAGCCAATTATTTTTTTAAGTTTCCGGTTGGTATTTCAAAAAAATATAATGATAAGGGCGAAGTTATCGAAACAAAAAATTGGGAAGAAAATTACAAGTTTTCAGTTGACAATTTGATGAATAAAATGGAGAGTGAGTTCAAGATTGATTTGGCCACCATAAAAGATGTTGGTGTTGACAGGCGCTTTGAATCAGAGAAGTATATCTATTTTGTTATGATCCCAACTCATGATCTTGTTGGAAGCATGAGGGAAATAAAAATAGACGGAAATACCGGGAATACTATTTCCGACGAGATAATCAGACTTATAAAAATGTAGCCAATTTGAACAGTTGAGCGATTGAAAATTATAAAGAGTTTCTAAAATTTAAGAAAATGTCAGAGACGCCCACCACATACAGATATTATCCTGCCCTTTCAGACGTTATTAAAACGGATGACCTACCTGATTTTTTGAATTTTATTAAAGAAGGACTTCAAACTATTTTTGATAAAATTTATTACAAAGATTACCAGGTATCCAAAAGCATATCGGGCAGCAGCGCATTTTACAGCCTTAAGTTGGTAAGCCGAACCAAATTGGCTTTGGAACTGCCGGGAACAGGCATTTATTTTGTATTGAACCCCGATTATGAGGATATTACGATTTCTTCATTCCCCGTTACTGTTTTTTGGCAGTGGGAGGTAATGCGGTACATCAGGTATTTTAACCTCAATGGCTTTTCTTTTTCCCCGGAAGATTTTTATAACCTTGCTTTGCAGGCATTGAATGTTACTGACGAACAAGTACTGCAACTGGCTATAAATACTTTTGTTGTTTCAAATGACCCGATAATATCCAAAATTGATCAATTAATTGCTGATATTAATAGTTTTTGCAACTCAACCATTGCAATAGACAATACTGCGGATAATCCATTGCAGGAATTGCTGATGCAAATAGAATTAATAAACAAAAAAATTGTCCCTATTGTATTTTCACTTTACCTGCTCGCAAGCGACCTTGAAGAAACAAAGAAAAAGGTAAAGAAATTTTTCTCTGCTTTTATTCCTGACGATATTGAGGGATACATCAGGAATATTATAACTCCCAAAGCTCGTGTTACATTAAAACTTACAGCCGCAGTTGAGTTTCCAAGAAATATTTTAGTGCCGTGGAAAGATATAGGTGGCGGCGTGCTGCAAAGAGATGAAAATCCCACCCATATAGCACGGTTTCAATTTGCTGAAGCCCTGTTATATGCCGATACCAAAGCTGGCATTGGATACAACCTTGAATTGGCAGGAACACTCAATCCCACATATTGCGAAATAGGCAAAACGGGCATACTCATACAGATTGAAAGCTTAAAGCTTGACCTGAGCAAAAAGAAAAATATTCCTGAAGCAGATGCAGATGGCAGACCTGCTGATTTTACCGGTGTGTATGCAAGGGCAATATCAGTTACATTGCCAAGCAGGTGGTTCCACAATGATCCTTTGCCAGGTGGAACACTTACAACACTGCGAGTTGGCGCTTATGAGCTATTGGTTGGTACAGGAGGCGTATCAGGTACTTTCTTCCTCGAAGCTGTTCCTGTAATTACGCCCGGACAAACGCCTTATTATTATGAAGACAAGTTTGCATTTGTTTATCCAATAGTCTTATTCCAAAAAAATACCGCTACCAATGAAATAACTGAAACCTCAGTGCCTGATATTGCAACACTGAAAAGTCTGCTGTTCCCTGGAACAACGACCAGCGTGCCGCCATATTCGTTTAAGTTTCCACTTACTTTAGTTGAACTGCCTGCTGCTGGCGGCCAAACACGAGTATTTACAAGTGCAACAGAATATCAGCTATACCTTGCGAACCTTACCAGTAATAAGATTTTGTGGAAGAAAATCGGAGGGGAAAGAGGATTCAGGATTGGCTTTGAAAAATTCGATATAACCTTTAAACAAAGCAGGGTTACTTCCTCCAACATCAAAGGTGCACTCGAAATACCCAAATTTAAGTCGCCTTCAAGTACAGGCCCTAATCCACCACCACTGCGGGTTGACCTGGAAGGACATTTGTATGATGACGGCGATTTTTCCCTGACGGCATCTGTTGTTGGAGGAATAAAAGCCAACCTCTTCAACTTCGTCAAATTCAACTTCCTTACCTTTGAGCTCGGCAGGCAGGATGATAATTTTTACCTGGGTACCTCCTGCGAAGTGCAGTTTGAGAATGCCATCATGAAAAGAATCTTTGGTGAGCAGAAGATTATATTGCCAAGGGTAAGGATATACAGCAATGGCCATATGGAAATTGTGGGTGGTAATGCATTTATCCCGACCAACCTGTCGCTGCATCTTGGGCCGATTGACATATCCGTCACCGGTATTTACTTTGGCTCTCACCAGCAGTTGCACAATGGCAATATGCGTAAGTACAACTATTTTGGTTTTGATGGCGCCATCAGTATTGACCCATTGGGTATTGATGGAAAAGGTAAGGGCATAAAATATTATTATACCGTTGATAATGATGAGAAAGATGCCAATGGTAATCCGAAATTCACCGACAAGGATAATTTTCTCCGTGTAGAAACCATAGAAGTTGACCTGGTGATTCCCGGCTCTGCCAATCCTGCATCGGCCATTGCCATTATCCATGGTGCCGTGTCCATACCAAAACCTGGTGAGTCGCCTGAATACATGGGTGAAGTATCGCTCAAACTGCCCAAGGCAAAAATTTCCGGCGGCGCTGCCATGAAGCTGCAGCCCAAAAGTCCTGCGTTTATCATAGATGCTTTTGTTGACCTGCCTGCACCTATCCCCATTGGCCCGGTGGGTATTTATGGGTTCCGTGGCCTGATTGGTTTCCGTTATGTGGCAGAAAAAGAAGCCGTGGGGCTTGTATCGGGTGTGGATACCTGGTACGATTATTACAAAAAGCCTCCCAAAGGTATTGTCATAGATAAATTCAGCGGACCGGAACGTACAAAAAATTATTCATTCCCATTCTCCATAGGAGCCGGGGCAGTACTGGGTACCAGCTTCGACAGTGGTACAGTGCTTTCAATCAGGGCAATGTTGTTACTGTCTATCCCAACCCTGTTTATGATTGAAGGCAGGGCCACCATACTCAGTGCACGCCTCGGTCTTACCGATGATAAGGAGCCGCCCTTCTTTGCCTTTATCGCCTGGGGCGACAATTCCCTGGAATTGGGCCTGGGTGCCGACTTTAAATTGCCGCAAAGTAATGGCTGGATCATTGATCTGCATGCCGAAGTGCAGGCAGGTTTCTTCTTCAACAATGCTTCCCGCTGGTATGTAAATTTTGGTACCAAACAAAACCCTATCAAAGCAAGGATACTCACCATACTTACTGCACAGTCGTACCTGATGATTTCGTCCAAAGGTATTGAAGCCGGTGCCAGGGTGGAGTTTGACCTGAACAAGCGCTTCGGGCCAGCCAAAGTACATATTTATGCCTATGTGGAAGTGGGAGGGCATATCAGTTTTGAACGTCCGCAAATCGGCGGTTATCTTGCCTTTGGCGGCATGATTGATATTGAGATATGGATCATCGGCATCAGCATCGGGCTGGATGCACTGCTCTCCGTAGAAGCGGCAAAACCATTCCTGCTGTATGCTGAATTAAGAATAAGGGTTTGTGTACGCATCATCGTAAAAGTGTGCAAAAGCTTTACCATTGAATTGAAGTGGGAGAAAGATCAGCAGGTTGACCGCACCCCGATTCCGCCAATCGCATTGCCAGCTCCCCCGGATCCTTTAAATCCCAACAGGAGAAACCCCACAGATGAACTGGTAAAAGGCGTAAACATGCTTACCAATGAAGCATTTGAAATTGAGTATTTAGGTAAAACTGAGCCGCTTGAAAGCGCTATTGACAAAATCATCCCGCTGGATACCTATATTGATATAAAAACGGCAAAGGGTTTAATACCCACTGCCGTGGATGCAAAGATTGGCGGGCATACCGGTGCTGCCGAAAATTTTACCGACCTGGTTTCACCCGAAAGCGTATCCCGGGGCGGCCGCCAATTGCGGCAGGTAAAACATACTTATTCCATTGAGAGCATAGAAATAAAAGCGTGGAACGGTAGCCAGTGGGTGGATTACCATCCCTTCCGGGCCATCATTCCCAACGACCCGGACCCCAAAATTGATGAATTGCGCATCGGTTACTGGCAGCGCTCAGGCAACCAATATGATACCATCCGCCTGCTGGCTACCAATCCATTCTCCTTCACCGAGTCTGGTGAACCGGGTTGGTTTATACCTGAGCAGTATGGCATCAACCCCTCTACATTGTTCTGTGAAACAAAGGCTGAGCTGAGTCATTGCTCCAATGTACTCAACAAGCCCCTTGGTACCATTTACTACCCTCCGGCACAATACACGGCACATTTTATTAATGGAGTGTACTATACACTGCAGGGCGGGATATTGTACGACCCTTCGGGGAACGGTATTGCCGGGCTGAATGGTGATTACATGAAGGTGACGGATGACTACAACCCTTTTGGATTTGCAAAATCACTAAGCTTTAACAATTACAACAGCCTGGTAGCTTTACTGCCCGATCCTTCCATTTCTGTTAGACTGCAGTTTACCACTACTGCCAGCGGTGCCAATATCAGCTACTACAAAAAACTAATCAGCGATACCGTTATTGAACCGCAATACCAATTGGTGAGCACGGTTTATAAAACAGCGGCTGAACTAACACAGGCAGTGGAATATGTAAATACGGCGTCGCCCATTTCAAAAGTGGTGATAGCGCCTGTTACCCCCAATGCAGCAGCCATAGCAGCCATTATGCAGCAGATAGCCGCCTTGTTCAACACTACTTACGAAAATGGCTCAGGTGTGGTATCGGTAACCCATCCATCTGATGAACTGGCATACCAAAACCTGCTGAAACAACTGGAAGCATTGCAGGTGCAGGGGTGCAGCAATGGTAACAGCAGCTATTTCTTCTCCAATTTTTATGGAACCAATGCCGGGGATGTCAGGCATCTTTATTTCAAGGATATTGTAAAAAAAGGTGATAACTACTTTGTTACAGCTGAGATGTCAAATGTTAATGATGATTTTGGCAATTCAGTATCCATCATATTTAAACTGGATGCACAGGGTAATGTAGTAGCCGAAAAAACCGTTAGTGGAATCATTACCAGTATGTGTTTACACAATGGAGAGGTGTTACTGGCCGTGGCAAAACGCTACCAGGTAAGCCTAGACCTGGAAATACCAAAATTAATAAGGCTTAATGAATCACTTGATTATGTTAAAGCGGCAGAACTGGCACCGGTACTTACCGGAAGTTTTAACCAGTTGATTCCTGTAGCAGGTACTGACCAGGTACTTTGGTTCACTTCTAACCAGATAGACAGAAGCCCGGCTGGCATGGGATCTGCTTTTGTAAACGCTACCCGTATTCTTCTGATCAATACAGTTACGCTGCAAATAGCCGATGCTGTACTGGTGCCTGGCTATATTGCTTCAAAAGCTGTTGCGAAGAGTGAAAGGTCATTTATTTTTATAACTGAACAGAGTATGTTAAGTATCTACAGCCCTGCTATTGTTATAGAAATAACTACCGCCAACAGGATTACTATCACCGGCCGGTACTTTTTTGATGCTTTGCTGAAAGATATTACGGTATTGCAAACCGGTGAAATAGTGGTAACAGGCAGTACTCCTTTGTATACCACAGGCCCTTTCCGGATATTTGTCGGGCTATTATCCCCTGATCCGGTAGATGCAAATTCTAAACTCTATGCCTACTCAAGCCCCGGGCTTGGTACGGAGCCGCTTTACCTTAATAACAGCAGCCTGCAGGATGGTCAAATATGGATTGCTGCCCATAATACCACCAATGTGTTTATGCTTACGATGGACAATGGCTTGGTGGTGAGGGAAAATAAGCGGATTGTGAAACCGCCATCCATGCAGGGACCGGATATCAAGATACATGAAATTAAAAATGACCCGGAATCGAAAGAAGTATTTATGCTCTCTGGCCAGCCGGGCTATTACAAAGGGGAAGTAGTTTCGGTATTTGATGAATTTTTTGACAGCTGTGTTTTTACAAAAGCAACCTTTGACGGCAGTTTTTCATTAATGGTACTTCCTCTTGCCAGCCAACCGGTTGAATTAGAACATGTGTTCACTGAAATAAAAAATACCAGTAATATAACCGGTAACTCCGGGTACATCAATATCAATAATGAGGTGTGCCCGCTGGTCATCAACCCCGGTACAACAGTACGCTGTGCCACATCATTGCAGGAGCTGTGCTGGCTCACCGTGGCTCAGCATGAATACAATACCAACATACCCGGGCAGGGTGCAATCACTGCCGATCAGCAGGCAATGGTGGATGCCATGCAACGGACAGCACAGCCCATCTGGCGGCCCAATACAAAATACTATGTTCATTTCAGGCTGAAAGATACAGTGGATAATACGAGCCGGCCCGAAGATACATTTGATTATTACTATGGATTTAAAACAGTTGGGCCGGTAGGGCATTACCACCTGGATCAGCAGGTGAAATATGTACAGGGTGATTTCACTGGTGACGCGGAGGCGATAGCCAAATACATCAGGGAGAATGCCGACCGCTTTCCGCTTACTTCGCTGAGACAGTATATTGATTACAACCGCTCTTACCCCAATGCAGATGGTAACCTGCTGCAGGCAAAACCATTGTTCTACGGGCATGAGCAATGCAAAATTTCCATCTACTTTGCAAAAGCTACGGCCTACCACATGCTGCAGACATGGAAGGCTTACAATGGCTTGCCTGAGCTGTCTGGCGAAATACATATTGCCATAAAAGACCCGGTGTCTGATGTAATCATACCTTATCCGCTGCCGGTTGGTTATACCAGCGAAACTGTACCGCTGCCTGCTGAAGGCGAAGTATGGTCGGGCGATGATGATCCAAGGATACCATTGAACATACAAATGCTGAACAATATGGTGAATTATGTAAATTCACATCCCGGCCATATTCAGTGCCTGCTTTCCATAGGTGCGCCCATCAAGCCAAAGGCGTACACTTACGGAGTAACACTCACCAACCTGGCACCGCGTAAATTGTATACTGCATTGGTGTACAACGCTTTTGAAACAGCAGGAAATAATGTTTTGAAAAGCGAAAAAATACACCAGTTTGTATTTCAAACATCAAGGTATGCCAGCTTTGAAGACCAGGTAAACAGTTTTGTGTTAAAAGATGATGCAGGCAATCAAAAGCAGGCGGTGTTTAAAATTCCGCTCCCTGTTACGGCCGCAAATATCAACACTGTGTATAATATTGCAGCAGGTTTGCCCGATGCGCAAAGTGATGCTGCCGCAGCAAAATATGCACACCTGTTTGACCGTGCTGTGGAAGGGTTCCTCGGCTTTAAACCGGCAGACCCGGCAGTTACAACAGAGTTTAATCTGCTGAAAGATGGTGCAGGCGGCGATACCATAGGTATTCTGATACGTAATCCCGAGCCGTTTAATATACCAAAAATTCCGGTGGCGGAAGTTGCAGCTACCATTGCAGTGCTGAATCAAAACGGGCAGGCAGACCCTGATTATAAAGTGCTGCATTCAAAAGATTATGCACAGGCATTGATCATGCACAGCAGTAAAAAAATTACGGCCGCCAGCCTGGTACTGCGCTTTATTTATAAAACCTGGAATGGTACAGCATATGTTGATACCAGCACCATTACCACTCCTCCAATTTTGCTCAACATCTAAAAGTGATACAGAATGAACTTTATCAATAAATATATCAACGACGAAGAAGCTGCAAGGTATTACTACGCAGAGGAGTTTACGGAAAACAGCGGACAGGTTATCTTTTCGGTTGGCGAAATTTACAACCAGGCATTGATAAGTAAGGTGGATCCTTCCGGTAACCTGCTATGGGAAAAAAGATACCAGCTTGATATCGGTGGGGTACCTGTTGCTTTCCGCAAAATCATACAATTGACTTACACGGGTGACCCGCTGAAAGCTGCGGAGGATGCAATGCTTGAACCAGGCAGTTTGCAGTATGTGCTGCATGCATCAGATGGCAGCCAGCAATGGTTGATGAGCATTAATGAAGCCGGAGATACAAACTGGTGCCGTCAAATTTTTTGGGCGGATGCTGATGTGATGTTTTACCTTGAGCACTGCCAGGCAGATGGTGGTTTTTATATCGTTATTTCTGATAAAGGTCAGGCAGATGCCGTTATTGGCGAAGCGCTTGCAGATGCTGCTGCCAACACAGCAGGAATTCCTTTTATCGGGAAATTTGATGCTAATGGTAACTTCCTTTACGGGCGACTGGCAATTATGAACGGTGGGCAATTTATCGTTAATACTGCAAAGGCGCACAGCGGTGGTATAGTACTTGCAGGCCGAAGCGGGGGCTCAGAAGGCCTGATTCTTGATCTTGATACTGCACTCAACCAGGTAACAGCCAAAAGCATCAGTTATCCATTGCTTACACTGCACGATGTAATAGTAAGCAGCTATGGAGATTATATTTTATCGGGATACCTAAGCCAGGACCAAATGTTGTTTGTTGCCCAAACTTACCGCAGGGGGCCTTCACGGGTGATTGTATTTCCCGGTACGGCAAATCATCACTCGAAAATATGCGCCGGTGGTTCAGGTTCCTTATATTTTTTGCAATACAACAACAGTAATGGTATCGTTCACAAACTGGATGAAACATATACCAGGGAATGGGTTAAGGAAATTTATCCCGGCCCGAAAGGTGCCGGTAACGGAGTGAGTTTTATAAATTACAATACTGTAAGCAATGAATTAACTTTTAATGCCTTTAACCAGGTAGTACAGTCACTGCTGGTTCATACTGATACAGCTATGGACAGTTGCAAAACCGTTGAGATTGAAATGTCAGTACTGGAAGAGACTGATTTTTTTCTCAGCACAGTGGAGTATGAGTACAGCAATCAGCCGTTAAACGTAAAAGACAATGCCGTTACTGTAATTGTTAACGAACCCGGCAAACAGGAACTTTGCCCGGCTGATGATGGAGGCGGAGTTGTTATTGATGAGAACACTGCCGTACAATCTCCCAATTTTTATATACAGTCTGCAGGCTCAACCGGGGCAGACGGCAGTGCAAAGGGTATTCATGTAAGATGGATTTTTTCCGGAGCACTGGGCCAGAAACATTTGCCCAAAGGTAATTATGCCTCTACTGCATTTAATTTTAATAAGCCGGATGATTTTGTAAAAATATTCCGGGCACCCTATGTTAAGGCACAAACAGTACTGAGTTTTGAAACTGCACCTTACCTGGTGGATGATGCCAATAAAGTAATACTTTACCGTGTTGGCACAAAAGTGTTTTATGTTTATTTCAGAAATGCGGCCAAGTATACTCAAGTAAGGGCTTCCTTTAATCCGCTGATACAGCCACTGGAGTTTATCGAAGCATATTGCCCGGAATTGATTGAAATAGAAAACAAAAAAGAGCTTTTTTTTGCGGCTGAAATCATCAGTGAAGTGACGAGCTCTCCGGCCAGTATGAAAACTGAAACCTTGTCGGTGGCAGAAAATGCCCTGGCTGCCTCAAGAGTAGTTTCTTCCCGTAAAACATTTACCACGGCAGAGCTGGGTAATGTACGCCTTGTGTGCGAAAATGGAAGAAGTATACGTTTAAAAGGGCAGGCCTGTGTACCAACCTCTATCAGGTTTGAATTTTATACTGACTTTATTACTGCAGCTAATCGCAATAAAGCATGGAAGTATATTGACAAGTATGCACTCACCCTGGATACGCCCACCGCATTTGCCCGCCTTGAACCATCTCCGGGCCTTGTGGATGGTAAATGGCAGCGGTTTAATGACAATGCCCGTGTAAACATTTCAAATTATCAAAATAAATGGAACGGTCCACGGGAAAGCTGGGACAGGAATATACAGATGGTCGTTCAGAAATACATTGACCTCAGCAATGCACAAAACAACCCCAAGGCACTTGAAAATGTGCCCATGCAGTCTGGCGGTACCGGGGCAAATGATGTGCTGGAACTTTCTAACCTTGATTTGCTGAACATTGCGGCTTATGATTTTCATGCAGCCCGTATGATGGGCCTGGGCACGCTTGACGTAAGCAGCCAGGTAATGAATGGTCAGTACATATATATAGCGCAATACATCACTACCGGCGACCTTGAAGATGGTGGCGGGGCAAGAACTGTAAAGCACCTGGCCATGGGCATTCCTGTTTCAATAAATGACCAGCGTTTGCCCATACCCATTAACCTCAGGGAAATTGTACCGGGTGCATTTTGGGGATCCGAATCTCCCGAGCCTGTAAATCTTACTGATGCAAATGGGTATTCTCACGATGGCAGGGTGCGCTATGTTACACTTTTTTCTGAGCAACTGCCCGAAGATGAACTGAATAAGCCATTTTATTACAGCAACAGGCAATTTAATACAGCCCTGTTTACTTACCCTGTTTACGCCGGGCTGGAGTATAAAAAAAATAATGAAACAGAATGGGTAAAACCGGAACTGCCCAATGATCCCAAATACCTGAATAAAGTGGATGCCGGTGCAACCCCTCATTATGAAACAATCCCCCTTGTTTTGCCGGATCCGCAAAAGCCGCTGTTTATCCATAAGCAGCGGATAAGCGGGCTTCATCATTACAGTTCTTACGGTATCAATTGGTTTTCACGTGCGGCATCCAGTGCCCTTACGTTATCCATCCAAACTGATATACAGCCGCTTAATCCACTAAGTCCGCCTAATAATATCAATGCGTTACTTATCAGAGAGGAGAAGCCATTGCTGCTTACTTCAAAGGAGGAACAGGACGACAGATACGCATCCATACCAGGTACACAGGATCATACTTTGATACGCCTCACTTTTGACTATCATTATACCCAGGAAGTAATTGATTATAAAGTGCCTGCTGGTGCTGATATTAATGACCCCAATATTATTCCGGCTGACAGTACTGAAATATTTGCTGATAAGGTGGAGATATTCTTCCGTAACCAGGTGCCGGGTAATGTTTCGGGTAAAGCGCTTTCAGTAAGCGACCATCCTTCCAACCCCATTTTGTCTGTAATACAAACCGGCAAGTATGTATTAACAAGTACGGGAGAAGAATTGCTGCCGCTGATACCAGCTGGTACTGCTGCCAATTATACCGGCGGTATATTCATCATGGGCAGCCAGCAGTTTATTATCCACCAGGTAACACTGCCTTCGGGTGCCATGCAGGGGCCGGAGTTTACTGTATATAAAAAGGAAGTGAGTAATGGCATTGTTACGAATGATATTCCTGCACCGGGTACGCAAAATCTGCAGTCGCCGGAAATTATTCCCGATGGTTTGTTTATGGCGGTGGAAAACATGCAGAACAGTTCCAGTTGGGGTACTCCCAATCCGCTTGCATTAACTGTTGATATTGGTACAGGCTGGACGGTTAACCGGGAATTGATTAACATTATAAATGATGAAGGAAGTGCCGAACTGCATCTTGAAAAAACAAGAGGTATATGGGATGCTGCCGATATTGAGATTGTAATGGAGCCGGTGGAAGTGCCTGGTGGAGGAATGGGAACTGCTCACAAAGGTTTGTACAAATTCACCTTTCAGAATGTGGTACTGCCCCAGCACAGCCAGTACAGTGCTTATAACAATCATAACAATTCAGTAGAGTGGTACCAGGGTATTATCCGTGTGCACACTTACGAAAGGCCCCTTGGGGAAAGGAAAGTGTTAAGAGTGGTAAGGATTGAAAATATTGGTACTGCCGACAGGCTGGTGCTGTATGCTCTTGATTCATCCTTTAATACTGATTCGGCTTCGCTCCAGACAGGTATACAAACAGGAACCCAGTCAGTGAATTTTTATCCCGGATACAAAGTATACTTATATACCGATGCTGCTGCAGGACTGACCTGGCCCAATATTTTGCCTGCTGCCGGTGAAGGGGTGCATTACTCAATTTTTGGCTTGCGCAGTCATGATGTACAGGATAATTTTTATTCAAGGATCAGCATGCCGCAACTGATGTTTGCCCAGGAGCAGGTGAAGGCTCTTCCCCCCGAATTACCACAAGGGGCTTTATATGCTACAAGGCCCGATTTCTTCGGCCGCTCTACCTATACATTTAAAACAAAGTATGCCCACAGGCCACATGGAGTACTCTCTTACCGTTCTAATAACGAAGCGCTGCTGGATGCCCTGTATGAGCAAACAACCGTGGCGCAGATAAAGGAGCGCCTGAAGGCGTTGGGAGGTAATGATGAAGCATTTCTTGCAAACCGCTGGAATAATTTTCTCGACTTTGTGGCATTGGAGGCAAACGGAGATTACCTGGCATTTCCACCCAATGATCCGCAGAACGGGTATAAATTTCCGCATCCCGATAAAAAGGCTTTATTTGACTGGGCAAATGATATACTGGAAAGCCTGGGGCAACCTCTTATTGCTGAAGCCCCGGGTGTGTTACCGGCGGGCGATGATAAAATAAGGGAGTTTGTAAAAGGAGCCATTTTCAGCGCTTTTGTACCACTTACTGAAGTGCCGGTTATATACCAGCATATTAAAGGCGGAACCTACCAGCCTGTTGGCAAAAAACAGGTGATACGGGATAAAAATGGTAATGTGCTTAAACCCGGCGACCCCGGCTTTGACATGGCACCAATGATGAGGATAACTGGCGGTGCCGGTAACGAAACCTCCTTTACCGATTTTACACTGGATGGTACATCCAACAACCTGTACTTTTATGGAGTCAGGGAACTGGATACTCAAATGAAAATGAGTGACTTCAGCCCGTTTTTGGGGCCGGTAAAATTGGTGAATACCAATGCTCCGGAAGCACCGGAAGTTAAACGGATAATGCCGGTTCTTGAAAATACTGTACTGGGTATTGCACCTGCCATACAAATGGAAGTAAATGCATACAACGAAATACAGCAGGTGAAGAAATTACGGGTGTACCGGTCTTTTAACCAGCTGGATGCACAGTCTGTACGCACCATGAAGCTGGTGAAAGAAATAGACCTTGACGCTGCAGGAATACTTGGCAATACTGTATGGACGATGGAAGATCGTTTTGAAGACCTTACAGAGATACCTTACAACGATGGGTTGTTTTACAGGCTTACCGCATTAAGAAAAATAGAGTATGCAGATATTGATGATAATGTACTGATTGAATATGCGCCGTCTCAAATGTCAAAATTGGTGGCATCCATGATAGTGGAGGCATCTAATCCACCGGCTCCGGTGCTGCAATACGTTTCAGACCCGCCCGGCAGTAATGGGGTATTGAACAACGTAATACTTAAATGGGATAAAGTGGGTTATCAATGCAGGTATCACCTGTATAAGATGAACAGCGGTGGCAACTGGGTAAAAATACATGAACTGGTAAGTAACAATCCAGTTAATAACCTGCATTTAGCTGATACCGACCTGCAGTCGGGCAACATCAGCACACTGGATGCAGACGGAAATGCTGTGTATCACCATTTTAAAATGGTGGCTGAAAATACAACAGGTATGCTGAGTATTGAAGAAAATATTTTGACCATACCTGGTAATTGATAGATGGATACATCTATGCGGTACAGGTGATATGCAAATTGGATTGGCATTATTGCAGGAGTAATTAATCATTGGTCAAAGCAGGTGCTGATGGTGCAATCATTGCCAATCTTCCCGAAGGCTTCAGGCCGGTTGCCACATTGGTATTTATTGCAGCTGCCAGCACAACTACCCATGGCCGCATTCCTGTTGCTGCAAATGGTTCGGTTACAGGGATAGCCATTAACACAATAAACCTCTTTCATAAATCAACATTATGTGCTGCTGCTTCGGTCTGACGAACCCCAACCTTCGGTCAGGGCCACGTACTGACCGGCTAGCAACGAGCCGCTTTGACTAAATCAAACTGAATTATGAAAGAGGTCTAATATTGACCAGTTTATCGGGTATTATATTTTTGGCAGATTAAATACAGCCTGGCTGCAGCGGAAAGGGTATGACAAAATACTATCCGGCGGCAATGTACTGCGGCATGTTATTAAAGGAGTATTCAACCTGTATCATTTTTCTGACGGCTCTATTAAATCCCACAAATTGCCATACAGGTCGGCAAAAACAGCAACGGTACCATATGGCTCAGATACAGGTGTTCTTACGATGGTGATGTTATTGTCAATAAGGTTTTGATAATCCCGCTGAAAATTGTCTGTATGTAAAAATAAGAAAACCCTGCCACCGGTTTGATTTCCAATCCTGCTGCCCTGCAGTTCATTGGCAGCTTTTGCCAGCAGCAGGCAACATCCCGCAGAGCCGGGCGGGGCTACCAGTACCCATCTTTTTGTTTCTGACAGAACGGTATCCTCCAGTAAGATGAAATGTAATTTTTTTGTATAGAAATCTATCGCTTCGTCATAGTCCTTCACTACAAGCGCAATATGGGCAATGCTTTGTTTCATAATTTGATTTTGAGTAATTGTTACGGAAGGTAGTAAACACTTGCTGTTTTTACAAAGATCAGTACATTAAAAAAGCTCCTCCGGTTAATGGGAGAAGCTTTTTGCAGGTAGTGTCAATCTTATTTTTTAATCATCAGCCTTTCGGTATAAACCTCATCACCAGTACTTACCCGTACACTGTAAATACCTTCATTCAGTTTATTTAAATTGCTGACAGATATGTTATTGGAACCAGCAGCTACAATGGCTGTTTGTGTAAGCACAAGCCTTCCGGTAGCATCTGTAACTGTAATTGAAGCGCTGCCTGTTTTTACTGCATCGAGCCTTATCTGCGCAGCATTGGCAGTGGGGTTGGGGCTGATGGTCATATTACCAGTGCCGGCTTTGTCTTTGCGAACCGTTACTACGTTTGAATATTTACTTTTGCCATCCAGGTCAACAAGGTGAAGGCGGTAGTAAAAAATATTGGCAGACTGTGAGCCTATGTTATCAGCAAACTGGTAATATTGTGTTACACCCAGCTGGTTTTTTGCACCGGTAAAACCAATGTTCTCAAAAAAGGCTCCATTGCTGCTGCGTTCAATTTCATAGCCTTTCATATTACTTTCAAAAACTGATGTCCAGTTTAATGTGGCAATACCAGCCTTATAATTGATACCCAGACTGCTGAGCGTAACAGGCAGCGGGCCGCCACCCGGGAAATCAAAACAGCCAAATCTTGCGCCATACTGCCTTACAGGGTTGCCTTCATTTGAGCCGGCTTTGTAGTCATACCCCATGCGGAAACTCAGTGTTGACAATGCTCCTGCATATGTGGCAGAAACGGCTACCTGGGCACAGCGGGATACACCGGTTCTTTCGCAAACAGAGCCAAGAAAGCCCCTCCATCCTGCACCAGAACCGGCATCTGTGGTCAGCTCGGTACCAGCCGAAGCATTGATCACCGGGTTGCTTGTGGAAATCTCCTTTACATCGCCTAATTCCCTGAACCATCCATTGGTTCCGTTCGTATGACCGTCGATATCATAGTGTACAAAGTTGAGGCCTGTTAATGGCTGCAGGGTAATAAAATTGAGCGCATTATTGGTAAAGTGCTGGTAGAATTTGATTTCAAACTCCACAAAGCCACGGCGGTTACTGTTGTTCAGATTTACATCGGGCCCGATACGGGGGCCAAAAAAACTTGCAATAGAATTGCCCGCCTGGTCTGTTGCTGCATCATCATCCATATTCTCTAAAACGGCATTGTTAATGGCAACTACCTTTATCTCTGCATCCACCTGGTTGCCACTTACGGTAGCAGCATTGGTATAGCGCCATACTGAATTGATACAAAGCCCGTTGGCGCAGGGATTACCGGATTTTTGCACCCCATTCTGGAAGTTAGTAATAACATTGGAAGATCCTGTGGGGCACTGGTCGATAGTACTGTTGGTAGTACAGTTGCTTGCATTGCAGTTCAAAGGGTTTTGGGCAAAGGATACGGCACACAAAATCACCGCACACAAAAGTGTAAACATTTTTTTCATGACAAATTATTATAAGGTTTTAAAATACGGCTAATCTCCGGCTATTGGTTTAAGTACTGGCTTTGCACAGAATATACGACGTGGTAATATGCAACCAAGACAGTATTATTAATGGATTAGTTGCATAGCAACTGAGGTTTGTTGGCAGAGGAAGAGTGGATGAGGTAATAATGGCTGCAAAGGTAATGTTATTATGCAGCAAAGCAATTTTATATTATACTACTTTAAGGTAATTTTAAAAATATGTGCTGTGATGCATATTAAAATAAAATCGGCAGAGATTTTTTTTATTGCTGCACTGTAACCACACTCACATCAATATCAGGATTGTTCTGTAAAAACTGCGCCATATCATCATTCATGGTAAAGCCATGCTCCATGCTGTACAACCCCACTTTGTAATTATTCCTGGCATCAGTAATATTAAACCTTAAGCCTGATTTTCCGGGGTTAGCTTTTATATTTTTATCTATAAAACTTACAAAATCATCATTGATAAACTGCGGTGCCACATCTATTACCACCTGTTTTGTGAGCGATGTTTTTACTGTTTCCAGCAGGTGTATTTTGGCAAGCCTGAATTCGTATTCTTCCTTATTATAACGCTGCTTAAAACCTCCTTCCACCAATACAATCATGCCTTTTTCCATGTAGTTGGTATATTTCACATAATCTTCACTCCACAGCATGAATTCGGCCTTACCGCTGAAGTCTTCAATGGTGAGTATGCCGAAATTTTTACCAGTTTTGGTAAGCCTGTGCTGTGCATCCACTACAAGGCCTGCCAGCCGGAATGATTTTGCAGGATTGGGCAGCGTGTTTACCATTTGTTTAAACTCAGTAAAGTCAGCCAGCGGTGAAATGTTGTAATGTTTCATTTCAAACAAAAAATTATCCAGCGGATGCCCGCTCATGTACATACCTGTAACTTCTTTTTCATAGTCCAGCTGCTGTGCCAGGGGCCATGGTTCGCACATGGGTAATTTAGGCGGTACAATATCGGGCATTTGCAGGTCGCCAAAAAGGGTATTGGTGGCATTGGCCGATTGCGATTGAAAAACATTACCGAATTTAATGATGCGTTCAAGCCCGGGGCTGTCGCCGGGTGGTGCAAAAAAGTATTGAGCCCGGTGAATGTCTTTAAAGCAGTCGAATGCACCGGAGTATGCCAGGCTTTCCAGTGATTTTTTATTAACTGAGCGCTGGTTAACCCGCTTGGCAAGGTCGTAAATAGATGGAAAGGGGCCACGTTTCTTTCTTTCTTCAATAATATTTTCAATGGCTGCCTCGCCTACACCTTTTAACCCGCTGAAACCAAAGCGGATCTCACCCTTTTGGTTTACGGCAAACCCGTTCAGCGATTCATTGATGTCGGGCCCCAGCACTTTTATACCCATACGCTTACACTCTTCCATAAAGAAAGTAATCTTATCAATACCTCCTGCATGGTTAAGCAGGGCTGCCATGTATTCACTGGGATAATGTGCTTTCAGGTAGGCAGTTTGGTAAGCCACAAAAGCGTAGCAGGTACTGTGCGATTTATTGAAAGCGTACTGGGCAAATGCTTCCCAGTCCGTCCATATTTTTTCCAGTTTATCAGCGGGGTGTCCCTTGGCTGTGGCACCACTGATGAACTGTGCCTTCATTTTATCCAGCACCGATTTTTGCTTTTTACCCATGGCTTTGCGGAGTACATCCGCATCACCCTTGCTGAAGCCCGCCAGGCTCTGGCTCAGCAGCATCACCTGTTCCTGGTACACGGTAATACCATAGGTTTCCTCCAGGTATTCCTGCATGGCAGGCACATCATACGTAATCTGCTTTTTGCCATGTTTACGGTCGATGTACTCCGGTATATAGGCAATGGGGCCGGGGCGGTACAGGGCATTCATTGCGATAAGGTCATCAAATTTATCCGGCTTCAGCTCCCGTAAATGCTTTTGCATACCGGGGCTTTCAAACTGGAATGTGCCGTTGGTGTCGCCATGCTGGTACAGCTGGTAAGTGGCTTCATCATCCAATGGTATATTGTCAATTTCAATACTGATGCCATGGTTTTGCTTGATGAGCGAAAGGGCCGTTTTTAAGATGCTGAGGGTTTTAAGACCCAGAAAATCCATCTTGATAACGCCTGCTTCCTCAATAATACTTCCCTCTATCTGGGTAAGCCAAAGCTCCGAGTCTTTTGATGTGGCTACCGGTATCAGGTCGGTAAGGTCGGTAGGTGCTATGATGATGCCTGCCGCATGTATGCCCGTGTTGCGTACTGAGCCTTCCAGTATTTCAGCTTCATGCAGCACCCGGCTCTGCATATCATCTCCCTTGTAAATTTCACGGAGGCGTTTTATATTCTCCACATCATCGGGCAGCAAGCCTTCTTTTTCTTCCAGCGATTTTTCACCGTCTTTGGCTTCTTTGATGGTCATGGGCGCATGCAGCACCCTTTTCAGTACCGTACCGGGTCTGTCGGGTACCAGCTTGGCTAAAAAATTACTTTCTGCCAGGGGCAGGTCCATCACACGGGCCACATCTTTAATGCTCATTTTGGCTGCCATGGTACCATAGGTGATGATTTGCGCTACCTGGTTCTTACCATATTTATCCACCACATAATCAATTACTTTCTGCCGTCCATCGTCATCAAAGTCCGTATCTATATCCGGCATGCTTTTCCGGTCGGGATTGAGAAAACGTTCGAACAGGAGGTTGTACTTGATAGGGTCAATATTGGTAATGCCGATGCAGTAGGCTACCACACTACCCGCAGCTGAGCCACGGCCCGGGCCTACAAACACACCCAGGTCCCGGCCGGCACGGATGAAATCACTTACTATCAAAAAGTAACCGGCAAACCCCATGGTTTTGATGGTGAACAGCTCAAATTTCAACCGCTCTTCTATTTCGGGTGTTAACTGCTGGTAGCGTTCTTTGGCACCCAACCAGGTAATATGCTCCAGAAAATCATCCTGTGTTTTAAATTCCTTGGGTACCACAAAGTTGGGCAGCAGTATATCCCGCTTAAGATCCAGCACCTGTACTTTGTCAACTATTTCATTGGTATTGTCAATGGCTTCCGGCAGGTTTTCAAAAACTTTTGTCATTTCTGCCGTGGTTTTAAAATAAAACTCGTTATTGGGAAATGCAAAGCGTTTGTTTTTCACCATCACGTCATCATCAGAAAATTCATTCATTTTGGGCGTTGCCTGCTTTTCGCCCGTATTGATGCACAGTAAAATGTCATGCGCATTGGAATCTTTCTGGTCTACATAGTGACTGTCGTTGCTGGCAATTACTTTTACCTTGTACTTTTTGGCAAAACGCAGCAGTACTTCATTCACTTTTTCCTGCTCGGCCATGCCGTGGCGCTGCAGTTCCACATAGTAATCTTCCTGGAAAATATTCAACCACCATTTGAATTCATTTTCGCCTTCTGCTTCTCCTTTTTTTAATATGGTTTGAGGCACCATCGCTCCCAGGCAGCAGGTGGTGGCAATAAGCCCTTCATGGTATTTGTGTATGAGTTCCTTATCAATGCGTGGATATTTGGAATACATCCCTTCAATAAAACCAAGGGAGGTAAGTTTAACAAGGTTTTTGTACCCAATATCGTTTTTGGCCAGTAATATCTGGTGATGACGGGGATCTTTTTCTTCCTTGCTGAAGCTTTTACGGTGGCGGTCCTGTGTGATGTAAAACTCACAGCCAACAATCGGTTTTACTTTTAATGTGCCGTCCTCATTTTTATGATTGTAAGCTTCTTTCACAAATTCAAACACGCCAAACATATTGCCATGATCGCTGATGGCAAGGGCTGGCATGCCATCACTGATCGCCTTTTTATACAGGTTTTTGATGGAAGCTGCCCCATCAAGCAGCGAAAACTGGGTATGTACGTGCAGATGTGAGAACTTCATTGCCTGAACTTGAGTTATGAGTTTGAAATGACAGTTTTCCTGTTGATGGTAAAAACCATTTTGGGCTCTATTGCATGCTCAATATTAAGTACCCTGTCTATCAAGGTGTAAATATCGCAAACAATGAAATAGTAAGAAAGAATGTTTTATCCACAAACTAAATTAATAATTAATCAATTAATAATCAATTGATTACACATATTTTAAAGCAGGGGTTGCATTTATGGTAATTGCGACTTACCTTTGCGCAGCATTAGAGAAAAATTTATTTATTAATTAGTTTGTAGGACAGGACTCACAGCACAGGAAAAGATAAACAGTTAACAGTAAAGAAACAGAGACGACCAAAGAACACAAGATTAAGTGTCGTGCATACGTGTAAACCCCAAATTTTACGTATGAGGAGCTTATTTTTTGTTTCTGTTGCCGTTGGCATACTTTCAGGAACAACAATATCCGTTAAAGCGCAAACCTCCATCAGCTTAGAGAGGTTAGGCAAAAGAATCCAGCCCAGGTTTATTGAAAACATTGAAGTAAGGCGTGATGCCGTGCCTGTAACAGCAGCTGTGGCTGTTGTGAACCAGGTACCGGTTGTAAAAAAGGTTGAAAAACCTGCGATTGCTGCTTCAGCTGAGTTTGGAAGGACCATCGAAACCTGCACACCACTTCAATTTAAGTATGCCCAGTTGATGGACATGGAAGTGGAGTCTGTAACCAATTTCGATCTCATCAATTTTATTGAAGGATGGTGGGCCGTACGTTACCGGTTTGGCGGTGTTACCAAACGTGGTGTTGATTGCAGCGCATATACCGGGCAGCTTATTAATGCAGTGTTTGGCTATACCATGCCACGTACTGCCAGGGAGCAATACAGGGTTACACAGCGCATCAGCCGTAACGAACTTTCTGAAGGTGACCTGGTGTTTTTTAATACAAGAGGTGGTGTGAGCCATGTAGGTGTTTACCTGGGCAATAACAGGTTTACACATTCCAGCAGTCATAGTGGTGTTACCATCAGCAGCCTGGATGATCCTTATTACAGTAAGAGATTTATTGGCGGTGGCAGAATCAATGAGGCACCGGCTGAACCAGAAGCGACAGCATCAGCAGAATAATTATTGATTGTCATATAATATACAGCCCTGGCTTGATGCCGGGGCTGTTTTGTTATAAGCTATACTGAAAGCCTGTGCATCGGGCATCACATCTTCCTCAATTCCACATAAAAATTCCTGTCCACTTTCAGTTTATTGTTATTGCCGGTTGCTGGCAATTTTTCAGTTTTAAATGTATCCGTTACAGGATTGATGAAACGATAGTTGCTGTCGCCAAGCGATACTTTAACCGGCATGGTAAAGCCGGGTACACAATTGCTCCAGCGGTAGCTCAGTTCAGTACCGTTTATTTTGTATTGCAGCACCGGTATTTTTATGGTGCGCAGGTACTGGTCAAATACTTTTGAAAAATCAATGCCCGATTTTTTGCTGATGTAGGATTCTACCTGTTTGGAGGTCGTTATTTTTTGGTAAAATTCCTTATTTAATCCCTTTAAGATATTCCTGAATTTTTCATCGTCATTGATAACAGAGCGGATGGTGTGCAGCATATTGGCACCCTTGTAATACATATCGGTACTGCCTTCTTTGTTTACGCCATAAGTGCCGATGATGGGTATATCATTGGCTATTTGTTTGCGGATGCCCTCCACATAGTCGGAGCCGGCTTTTTTACCATAAAAATATTCGGTGAATAATGTTTCGCTGTAATTGGTAAATCCTTCATGCACCCACATGTCGGCTATATCTTCAGTACTGATGCTGTTGGCAAACCACTCATGCCCGCTTTCATGCACAATGATAAAATCCCATTTGAGCCCCCAGCCGGTGCCGGAAAGATCGGAGCCGCTGTAGCCCATGCGGTAGTCGTTTCCGTAAGCGGTGGCGCTCTGGTGCTCCATGCCCAGGTGAGGCGCATCCACCAGCTGGTAACCATCTTCGTAAAAAGGGTAGGGGCCAAACCAGTACTCAAATGCCTTCATCATCCTGGGTACATCAGTAAACTGTTTTTTTGCTTTATCAAGATTGTAATTGAGTACCCAGTAATTTAGGCTCAGCGGGCCTTTGAGTCCGTTATAGGTTTCATTAAAGTTTACATATTTGCCAATATACGGCACAATGCAGTAATTGTTAATGGGTGCTTTTACATCCCAGGTATATTTTGTTTTGCCATTGCCTGCTGCTTTTTTTTCTGTGAGCCTGCCATTGCCCACCGCCATTAAACTATCGGGTGCAATAATGGAAAGTGTGGCGCCAAAATCAGGTTCATCGCCCTGGTGATCTTTACAGGGATACCACACGCTGGCACCAAGCCCCTGGCAGGCCACGCTCATCCAGGGATTTCCCTTTTTATCTTTCTGCCATATCCAGCCACCATCCCATGGCGGGCGGATGGCTTCCCTGGGTGTGCCGTGAAAGCTGATGGTGATGTACTGGTAAATGGGCCTGTTTGTAAAAGGGAACTCATATTTGTCAAAATCAAGCAGCCATATATTGCCGCTGTGCTGTATGTTTTTAATTTCGGTTCCAGCAGCTTCGGGCGCCCCGGCTTTAAATACGGCTTTGTCAATCATCATCGGCTCCTGCAGGTCAATTTGCATAAGCTTTTGCTTGCCGGGCAAAGCGGTAAATTTAATGGTTACTTCGCCGCTGATGCTTTTGGTGGCATAATCAGGATTTACTGTAACGGAATAATGCATCACATTCCACCAGGCCCGCTCCGGGGTGATGCTGCCCCGCAGGGTATCGGAATGCGAATAAATGCTGCGACTGCTGAGTGGCTGTGCCATGGTGCTGAATACGGCAAACAGAATAATCCAAAGCAGGAGGGTAATGCGGAACCTGTTTTTTAATTTCTTCATATTGTTGATTGAGATTAGACACCGTAATTTTTTGTATCCCTTGTTTAAATTACAATGGCTAAATTTATGTTTTATAAACGATACATGAAGTTACAATTACAGCATGGGATTGCCAAATGTACAGAAGGCAGGCAAGCCGGCATAAACGGCAGTATTTTCAGGATTTGTATACCGGTATTTGCCCTGCTGTTATTTGTTTCCTGCAAAAGCCACCAGCATCCTGATAAAAAAATATTTCATTACAACGAATCATCCGGCATTGCATCACTTGATCCTGCATTTGCCAAAAGCCAGGCAGTAATGTGGGCGGTACACCAGTTGTACAATACCCTGGTGCAAGTGGACAGCAATATGCAGATAGCGCCTTCACTTGCTAAAAGCTGGGAATTTAAGGAGGGAAACCTGCAGATTGTATTTCACCTGCGTACAGATGTGTTTTTTATGGACGATGCCTGCTTTGCAGGTGGCAGGGGCCGGAGGCTTACCGCAGCAGATGTGGTATACAGTTTTGGCAGGATAACTGATAAAGCGGTAGCAAGCCCTGGCGGCTGGATATTTAATGGCAGGGTTGATTCAGTGAACGGATTTAAGGCGCTGGATGACTCTACTTTTCAGTTAACGCTGGTGAGGCCTTTTCAGCCCATACTGGGTATATTGAGCATGCAGTACTGCAGCGTGGTGCCAAAAGAAGCCGTGGAAATGTACAAGGTTGATTTTCGCCGCCATCCTGTGGGTAGTGGCCCTTTTAATATGGTAGCCTGGGAGGAGGGGCAGGCCATGGTGCTGCAAAAAAATGACCGCTATTTTGAAACAGACAATAACGGACAAAGGCTGCCATACATTGACGGTGTGAAAATTTCATTTTTCGACAGTAAGGCTACAGAGTTTTTGGAATTCAGGCAGCAAAGGCTGGATTTTATCAATGATATAGATGCCTCCTTCAAGGATGAGATACTCACCAAAACAGGCAATCTTAAAAAAAACTGGCAGGGCAAAATTGAGCTGCACAAACATCCTTACCTGAATATTGAATACATTGGTATACTGGTGGATGAAAAAAATGAACTGGTGAAAAATTCACCGCTGCGTTTGCAGAAAATACGGCAGGCCATCAATTACGGGTTTAACCGCAAAAAGATGATGCTATACCTGCGTAATTCCATTGGTACAGCTGCAGAAAGTGGTTTTGTACCTGCGGGTTTACCTTCTTTTGATGCTGGCATTGTAAAGGGATATCATTACGATGCTGAAAAAGCAAAGCAACTGCTGGAGGAAGCTGGTTATCCCGGAGGTAAGAACCTGCCTGTAATAAAACTGCTTACCATATCCATTTATGCCGACCTGGGCAGTTATATCGCCAATGAACTGAACCAGGTGGGGATTACGGTGCAGGTAGAAGCTATGCAAAAGAGCCTGCTGATGGACCAGGCCGCCAAGTCGCAGGCCCCTTTTTTCCGTGGCAGCTGGATTGCCGATTACCCGGATGCAGAAAATTACCTGGGTGTTTTTTACAGCAAAAATCCTGCGCCGCCCAATTATACCCGCTATGCTAATCCTGCTTTTGATGCGCTGTATGAAAAGGCATTGCTGGAAAAAAATGATTCCCTGCGTTACATACTTTACCGCCAGATGGACCAGCAGGTGATGACTGATGCGCCGGTAGTACCCCTATGGTATGATATGGTGATTCACCTGGTGCAGCCAAGGGTTAAAAATTTCCGGCCCAACAGTTTGAATTTGCTGGAGCTGAGGAATACGAGGATAGAATAATGCCGACGAGGCATTGAAAACAGACCAATAGATAAAGAGTGAAACGCAATGCATGTCGGCATTATACCATTTATTCCCGGTCTGATTTATAAGTCAAAATGGTATAACCAGCAGTTTGATCAGCCGTGGTGTTATTTTCCCGGGATTGTTGTATTTCTGTTCAGCTGGTGCTTCGTCATCCCTCCCATTACTTTCGCCATTATTTTCACCTTGCCCCACCTTGGTACGGTACGCAGGGAAAATACCAGGAGTTTTGTAAGCCATCCCGGCAATACAGTTGTTTTGCGGCCCAATGCTTTTAATATGGGTATGGCTATTTGTGAAGGTTGTAAGGCCATGGACATTTTCATATCCGATCGCTGTGCAAAGCCACTTTCAACCGGGCCCGGAGCAGCTGCCAGCACATCCACTCCCTGCGGTTTTAATTCTTCGGACAGCGCTTCTGCAAGGGATTGCACATAGGCTTTTGTAGCTGCATAATTGGCAGCAAATGGTACTCCCTGGAATGCTACCATGGAACTCATTAAAATAATACCACCTCTTTTTTGATTGCTGAATTGCTGTGCATAATAATGCGTTAAGGAGAGCAATGCCTCACAGTTTACCCGCAGCATATTTACTTCTGAATGCAGAGAGGAATCAGTAAACAAGCCCGAAGTGCCAAACCCGGCTGATGCAACCAGCAGCCCTGTATTAAGCCCCTGTGTTGCCATAATCAGCTTTTCAATGCCAGCACTTTCTGCCAGGTCAGCATCCACCACTTTTACATCAATGCCATAAGTTGCCTTTAGCCTTATCTCAATTTCCAGCAGCTTTGACAAATGCCTTGAGCTGATCACTATATTCAGCCCGGCTTCTGCCAGCCTTTCAACCAGTTCAAGCCCTATGCCTGATGATGCTCCGGTTACAATGGCCCATTGTCCATATTTATATTTAAGCCTGGCTTTTTCCTTAACAGAGAATTGCATGGTTATGATTTATGAGTACAAATTTGAGGTGCTTATTTGGTGCAAACGATAACAAATGTTTATAGTTTTTCAATGCCGGTTTTTTTAAGCCTGCTCAGGTGTACCGGAGTAATGCCCAGGTAGGAGGCAATCATATGCTGAGGTACACGGTTGTGGATGTCCGGAAAAACATCTGTTATTGTATCGTACCTTTCTTTAGCAGAGCGGGCATACAGGTTTTTAATGCGGTTGTCCTGGTAAATAAAATAATATTCAGCAATCAGCCTGCCCAGTTTGTCACCTTCAGTAAGGTTTTTATACCCCCACTCAATGGCAGAGCGGGGCAGCACCAGTACATCTGTATTTTCTATGGCCTGCAGGGTATACAGCGAAGGCATTTTTTGCATAAAGCAGGAGTAATCTGCAATAAACTGGTTCTCCATGGCAAAGTGAATGGTATGCTCTGTACCCTCCTGGTCAGTAATAGTAACTCTTATGATACCATTGTTAATGAAGAATATCTCGTTGGGGGTGGCATTGGGCCGGCTGAGTATTTCCTGCCGTTTTAATGTTTTGGCAATGGCCTGGCTGAGGAAGCTGCTCATTTCTTCTTCCGTAATACTGATCATCTGCCTGATTACCTGCTGTATTTTTTCCATCTGCTGTATACTTTCCAAAAATAAGGATTTGCAGTATGCCTGTAAACATCTGTTGAAGTGTGCATGAAACTGCTTCCGTTATTTTTAATAAAAGGGAGGAGCGGGCAGGGGCAAAAAAAAGGCCACCCCGCAGGGCAGCCTTCGTATAAAACTATTTTTTGATTACTGACTAACTGGTATTTCCAGCATGATGGTAACTTCATCGCTGATATCACCATCGGTTTTGCCCACGCCAAATGCACTGCGTTTCATGGTAAAGCTGCCTTTAAAGGTACCGCCATCTGTACCTGCCGGAGCTTCAAAACTAAAGGGGATAACCTGGTCGGCAGAAGCGCCTTTCATGCTCAGTTTACCGCTTGCTGCATAGCCTTCAGCTGTTTTTTCAATTTTTGAAGACGTGAAGTTGATGGTGGGAAACTGCGCCGCATCAAACCAACCCTTGCCCTGCAGGTGGCCATTGCGCTGCTCCATACCTGTATTGATGGTTGATATGTCAATCGAGCAGTTAAAAGAAGAATTTGCAAGGTCGGCCCCGTCAAATTTTATTTCACCTTTTGCGCCTGTAAAACTGCCAATCAGTTCCTGGCCATGTGCCTGCATTTTAAATTTAACCTGTGCTTTTTCAGATAAAATTTTCCAGTTGATGATGGCCTGGATGGTGTAAGCTGAGGCAAAAAGCATTACAAATGCCGCCGAAAGAATTAAAGCTGATTTTTTCATTTTTTTGTTTTTGTAATTTAGATACCAAAAGTATCGATTACCCTGCTAAACCGGAAAACTTTCTGGTTGAACGGGTAAAAATAGCTTGTGAACAGGTTAATTCACTCAATATACCCCTGTGTTCATTGTAAAAAACCCATCCCGGCAGGGACAGGCTTTATGAATGCTTTTAATGGATGCTTAATCCAGGGTAGATACCAGGAAGTATTGTCCTATGGTGATGCTGCCCGGTATTATGGCATTGATGTTTACAGTTGCCGAAGTGGCTCCATTGGGAATGGTTACGTCTGCAATTACTTTTTCGGTACCTGAACCGCCTGCTACTCCGGGGTCGAGTATTACATCTGAAACGGTATTGATGTTGCCTGTGGCGAAGCCCGAAGTGATTACCCAGAATGGGGCATAATAGCGGCCGGTGCCCGGACGACCGACTTTGATTTGTACCCGCCTTGTTCTGCCCGAAGTATTAAACAGGTTAAAGGTTACCTGGTAATAATGCCCGTAATTGGCATAGGTTTTAAGCGCATTGGTTGGCCTTGGTACAAACAGGGTGTAATCACTGCCCTGGAAGGCCCTTCTGTCAACCGGTGTTGTTGCGGCAAAAGTACCCGAAGCAGTAGTTACAGAACTGGCCGGTGCAGATTGCTCCTGTGCACCGTTTTTAATGCTGGTATTGTAGTGCATTTTAAGGGTGCCGATGCCTGCAGGCAGTGTAATATTGGTAATGCCGCTCCAGCCTGAATTTGAATAGATACCGTTTTCACGCCCAAAACGCCCGTTGGTGGTAGGAACTGTAAGACCGGCGGGAGCATTGGGGGCTGGTGCGCCGGTTTCAACTATATAGCCGTTGGCATCCGTCCAGGTGGCGGTGGCCCTGCTGGTGTTAGAGCCAACAATGGTGGCCAGTTGTGTTAATTTGGCACTTGCGGAGAGTGCATCCAGGTTTTCAAATACAAGGTATATCACCACACTTGAAGAGGCACTCAGTTCATACCTGCCATCAATGGTTTGGCTGTTGGGTGCAGATACTTCATCCAGTATGGCATAGGCATTGGCAGCTATTGTCTGGCTTACAGGCCTCAGCCGCTGGATGGTATTGCCTGGTCCGGTAGTTCCCGGCTGTGTGGCGCCAGACTTCTTGTCGTTCAGCCAGTTTTTGGCTGTGCGCAGCGATGTGGAAAGATCAGTCGTACTCTGCTTTACTTCGTAGTAGCCCCTTCCGGTAACTGTTACAGATGATGCAGTAACATTACGTGCCACAAGATAGGCCTTGGTATTAGTGCCTACCGAGCCAAACAGGTAATGGTATAAATAAAAGACAAAGTTGCCGGAAATACCCCGAAGGCTGCCAAGATCGCCATCATTGATGGAACTTCTGTAAACCCAGCCACGGGACGACACTTGCTCGGGCTGGTTGCTTACGAGCATCTGTAAGCCCGACAGATCACCTCCTAAATTCCTGCTGGTATTGGTAAAATCGGCACCTGAATAAGCAATGGTTGCCTCAGTTGCGGCATGTATACTGCCACTGCCACCGGGTACAGGATCGCAATAAATTTCCCCGGTGGCTGTATTGGTGTTTTGGTCTGCAACGGCCAGTTGTTTTTCGTTTTTTTGACAAGCTGATAAAATTAGGAGCATACTGCCCACGGCAGCAAGTGTTTTACTTAACTTCATTGTGTTTTTTTTAATTAATGATTACTTTTTTTATTGCCGGTTTATCGGTTTAAAAGGATGGTGCAGTCAGCTGCAAGCTTGTGTTACCCGGTATAGTAAATTCATGAATGTATTTGTGATGTTATTGTTAACTGAAAAAGAAAAACGTGTTATTTATAGTCTATCTTTTTAGTAGTGTTTTGTTTTTTATAAATGTTATTCAGTGTTGTCAGTGCAAAAATAGAACTATTGTTGATAGGAATTTCAAGACTGGTTAAAAAACTGAAAAAAAATTGGTGATGTTGAACATTTTTTGCCGCAACGTTTGTGGTGTTTCATTTTTATGCGGATGAAAAATTGCAGATCAAAACAATTGCTGTACGCCGTTGCCCCATTTGTTTTCATGTTCCAGCAACCATTTTTTTCGCCACAGGTCGCCGCCATATCCAACAAGGGTGCCGTTGCTGCCGATTACCCGGTGGCAGGGTACAATAATGCTGATGCTGTTTTTACCATTGGTGGTACCTACTGCCCTGATGGCTTTTACATCGCCAATGCGTTTGGACAATTCCAGGTAGCTGATGGTTTTGCCATAGCCGATATGCAGCAGCTCGTTCCACACTTTGAGTTGAAAAGCAGTGCCACGCTGCAGCAGGTTAAGGTCAAATTTTTTTCTGCTGCCGGTAAAATACTCCTGCAGTTGCTCAATGCAAATCTTTGTATAATCAGGCAGCACCGCATCATAATGTATTTCATCCTCAGCCAGTTTGGGGCCCTTCCATGAGTTGACAAAATGTACCGTGTTGAGTGTGTTGCCGGTTGTTTTAATTTCAAGTATGCCAACGGGGGAATTGATATAAGCTGTGTGCTGTTCCATACCTAACCCATTTTACTGCCATTTTTTACCGGTTGCGAAGGGTGGAGCAGCACCACATGATTGTTTTCGTTGTAAAGTCCCAGCACCAGGCATTCACTGAAAAAGTTAGCGATTTGTTTCGGAGGAAAATTAACCACTGCTACCACCTGTTTGCCAATTAGTGATTCAGCAGTATACAGGGCAGTGATTTGTGCAGATGATTTTTTTACGCCCAACTCATCCCCAAAATCGATGCTAAGCTGGTAAGCCGGTTTTTTTGCACCCGGAAAATTATTGGCAGCAATGATGGTGCCGCAGCGTATGTCAACCTTTTCAAAATCCTGCCAGCTGATCATCATTTGATTATTACATCATTTATGGTTCTTTCTCCCAGCGCTTCATTCACTCTCTCAATAATTTTTGCTTTCTGGTACATCAGCTCATTTTTTAACGCAGCCACACCAGACGTAACATATAATTTGCCACCGGCAATTTCAATCTTATCCGTGTATTTGGCAATCGTTTTACCCATTATTTCTTCCCAGGCATCTTCTATCTTCATAGCCTGTATACCGGTTTTTAAGCGGCTGCCTTTTAAAAATTGCTGTATTGCATCGCCCAGTGAAAGTTGCGCCATGGTGCAAAGGTAATTTATTGTTGATGAAAAGGTTCAAGGTTGAAAGGTTCAAAGTTGAAAGGTTCAGGGTTGAAAGTTCAAGGTTGAGAAGGTGTGGTCTCATGAAATAGGTTGACATAAAGTTTGGTGGATAACTTTTGTAAATCCACTAAATTTATGACACAAAAAGTATCAATTATCAAACATTTCAGTGAGGCATTCAAACGTGAAAAGGTAAAGCTTTACCAGGAAGG
>JANMIG010000021.1:0-64127 GCA_031375675.1 Chitinophagales bacterium | reverse complement strand
GTATAACTTTATACTCATTAATAATCATGGCATGGGGGTAGTTTGGTCACTACAATTTTTACCCATGTCATGGTTATTTCAAAGAACTTTTTATCTACAGGTGTTGATAATCAACCTATAAGACACAAAACTCACGTTAATTTATTCAAATTGTTAGCGCATGCAGATTTTGAGGGGCTTAACGAATTTGAAGGCGATCAACGCCCATCGCCCAACGGTCATCGGTACATAAACTTTAAACTTATCAACTTTGCCCCCCTACACCCTGCGCAGCAATTCCATAAAAGCCTCTTTTTTATTCCGGCTTACAGGGATCACTGCTCCATCTGACATGGTAAGGTAACTGCCCTCCCCTTTTACCACTTTACTGATATGGTTCATATTCACCAAATGGCTCTGGTGTACCCGGAAGAAAGAAAGTCCGCTGAGCGTTTCTTCAATTTCCTTAAGCGTTTTAGCTAAAAGTATTTTTTTGCCACCCGCAAGAAAGATATTGGTATAATTGCTGTCACTTTCGCAACGGATAATATCATCGGGTGCAAACAACTGCATGGCATCACCTACCGGTAAAGCTATCCGTTTAGTTAACGGTGGTTGCAACTGGCTGAATTGCTGAAAAAGAATGTTAATTTTATCCTCTATACCGGCACTCCCCTTTTTTGCCCTTGCTTTTTGTACAGCAGCCTGCAGTTCCAGTATATCTATGGGCTTAAGCAGGTAATCGAGTGCTGCATATTTAAAAGCCTTTACTGCAAACTGGTCATAAGCAGTAGTAAACACAACATCGTAAGTCAACCCTCTTGTTTCACTCAGTACATCAAAGCCATTTTTCCCGGGCATTTCAATATCCAGGAATATAAGATCGGGCTGATGCTGCTGAATGGCAGCTATCCCTTTTTCGCCACCTGCACACTTTTCAACGATGCTGATGCCGGTACAGTAATTACTCAACTGCATCTCCAGCACATCCAGTGCATTCATTTCGTCATCAATCAATACGACTCTGATCATCTGCTGCTGTTTTTGTTAATAATTGCAGTGGTATCATCAATACAACCCTGGTTCCGGAAGCCCTGCCTGCTGCATCAAACAAATCTGACACTTCGCTGGTGGCATTAATGTTTTTTGTACGGTTAATAATGGCAATCCGGTCTTCTGTAATCTGCATGCCATAGCTTTTCTTTTTAAGCACCTGCTTGCTTTTCAGTTCGGCAGCCCTGGCACGGCCCACCCCATCGTCTTCTATCATCACTTCCAGGTCATCTTTGCCGGTCCGCCTGAACTGCAGCAGGAGTTTTCCCTTTTCATCTTTGTGCAGCAGGCCATGCCAGATAGCATTTTCCAGGTAAGGTTGTATCAGCATGGAAGGAATGGCAATGCTGTCCGGCTGTATGCTGCTGTCAAGCTCCACCTTAAAATCAAAGCGATTGTCAAAACGGAGTTGCTCCATCTCCACATACAATTTCAGTAATTCAAGTTCGCCGGACAGTTGTATTGAATCCTGGTTGCTGTGATCCAGTATCAGCCGGATGAGTCGTGAAAAACGGGTAAGGTATTGCGAAGCAGCAAAATGATCCTGCTGTAAAATATATTTCTGGATACTGTTAAGGCAGTTAAAGATGAAGTGAGGATTCATCTGCGCCCTTAATGCCTTCATTTCTGTTTCGGCTATCTGCTGCCTGAAATCGGCTTTGAGTTTCTCTTCCTTTTTAACAGCAGCAATACGGTAACGGCTCCACCAGTATACGAGTGCTGCAAGCACAAGCGCAACAAGCAGTATAAACCACCAGGTAGCATAAAAAGGTGACTGGATTGTAATCCGTATAATTTTTTCACCGCTCCACACACCATCATTGCTGGCCGCCTTTACTTTAAAATTATAAGTACCGGGTTTGAGGCCTGCATAGGTAATACTGTTGCGGTTGCCGCTGTACACCCAATCCTTATCTGCCCCTTCCAGCATATAAGCATAGCGATTGTAATTGCTGTTATTGAAAGAAAGTGCAGCAAATTCAAACTGCAGAAAATTGTCTGAATGGGTAAGCCGGAGTTCAGGCTGGCCACCTTCAAGTTCATACACATATTCCCTGTCGAGCACTTTAACCGAATTAAATATAAGTGCTGGTGGCTGCTTGTTAAATTGATACTGCTTAAGGTCAATAATGTTGAAATTTGCAAAGAATAACTGTACCAGTTTGCCACCAGGTGTAATATTAAAAGTATACCCTGCATCACTCTCAGTAAAGCCCTGCTGGCGTACGAAATACGACAATACCTGCTTTTGAAAGGGATCAAATTTAATCAGTCCGGTAAGTGTACTTATCCAAAGAGTGCTGTCGAATGGATCGGCTTTTATTTTATACAGGTAGTCAGTACCAAGCCCAATGCCTGAGTTTTGTGTATAGTTTTTAAGCACTTCGGTTCCTTTTTCAAAATACAGTTCGTACAACCCGTTATTGATGGTTGTTATCCAGTAATGCCCGGCTTTGTCCTGTGCAATATAATTGGCCTCAGGAACGGGCATTTCCTTATTTACCGGTTTATATGCATGATGGTAATAGTTTCTTTCGGCAACACGATATTCATACACACCATTGCTGCTGGTAAACCAGGTATTGCCGGCTTTATCCACCAATGTTGGATAGCATACATTATCACCTGCCGCCTCACCGGTTTTATCTATATCCCGTTTGTTATAATGAACAAGCTTTCCATTACCTATGTCCCAAATATAAAATCCATTGTTAACCGAACCAATAAACACCTGCCCCCTTTTGTTAAAAACATTCCGCCCGATGCCGGTAATGGCTTTGCCCTCTGCGTCTTTCAGTTCAAAGGGTATCAATTGTCTCGTTGCCGGTTGGTACCGGAAAAAATGAGTATCATCTCCAGCGTATATAGTGCTGTCAGGCGTTAAAACGAGACTGATAATCCTTGCTCTTTCCACTTTCTTTTCAAGTGGATTGGGGATTGTACTCAGTGTATTTGTAACTGTATTATAATGAATAAGTCCCGCTGTTGATGTATTGCCAACAAGTATTTCATTTGTACCGGGTACACCAACTACACCAGATGGTTCTACACTATTGCCCGATATTTTGTCAACCATTGTTACCACTTTCACCTGATTATTTTGCCAGGGCATCATGGCCAGCCCGTTAAAGCTACCTATCCACAGGTTTTGCTCCCTGTCAAAAAAAAGGAAGCTGATTTTAGAAACTCCCAGGTCATATTCACTGTCTTTTTTGTAATGGTAAGTGGTGCTGACTGCATCAATACCACAGGAGAAAAGCTGGTAGCCTCCCACCCATGTCTGCCTGCCCGGATTTTGTGCCAGGCAGAAAAGCGTTTCTTTTTTTAAAGTCTTATTTCCCGGATAGCCTGTATTGTACTGTTTTGTTTCAAGGTCAAAGTGAAGTAAACCATTACTCCATGTGGTGAGGATAATATTGCCGGCTGCTTCATCATAAATGGCAGCACTTATGTCAGCAGAAGCACATGCATAAAACCCGGTATAACTTCCACCTGGAGAAAAACGGTAGACACCTTCTGTATGAACTGCCCAAATAGCATTTGCTGTTACAATCAAACGTAAAACACTTGCGGAAGCAGTGGGCGGATACCTGTTTTTCCAATGCATAAAGGAAGAGTCGGATGCTGAAAACGTGTAGAAATAATTTTTGCTGGTTGTTATGTACATACCACGGTTGGCAGTAGTGGTAAAGCCGGTTATATATGCATCACAAAGACTTTTTACATCTGGCCGGTTGTAATCGGGGCTGCTAAAACGGTTGGTACGGGGATGGTACCATTGTAAAGTGTTTAAACTGCCAAGCCATAAAATGCCGGCGCTGTCAGCAACAACAGTTTGCAGTATATTCCCAATAGTGCGGCCGGGTTTGTCTAAAGGGCTGTGAATGGCTTTAAACCTGTGGCCGTCGTACCTGTATAAGCCTGTACCAGTGCCAAACCACATATAACCTGTGGCATCCTGTGCGATACTGTAGATGTATTTTTCAGGCATCCCGTCTTTTACACTAAAATTGATAAAGCGCTGCTCCTGCGCCACTGCACCTGCAATGAACAACCATACCGACAATGCTGTTATAATGCGCTTACTTTTCAACCAGTGGCTAAACTACAAAATAACTGTCAAAACCCTTTTGTGCAGGAATTGGTTAGTATTCAGCAGGTTTTATTGAGTATTGTGCGGAAAACCAGTTGAATGGATTAAAGTCAGCTGCAGTTCCCTGCTTTTCCAATAGCCCCGAACTTTAAACTTTCCAACTTTAAACTTTCCAACTTTGAACTTAATAACTTTGAACTTCCCAACCTTGAACGTCAGATAAATGACGCCGCTTCTTCGCCTGTATTAATGGCACCCTCCATAAAACCCTGCCAATCAGCCAGGTGCTCCCCGGCAAAAAAAGTGTGCAGGTGCGGCTTTTTCAGTATTGGCTGCAGGGTAAACCACTGACCTTTTCCGTAAATGGCGTAAGCACCCCGGCTGTACTCATCGTTGCCCCAATAATAAATATCCTGTTTTTCCAAAATAGATTGCAGGCCTCCTTGGGGCAGCAGATGCGGCTCCAGGGTTTGCTGCAGCATTGTTTTGCGCCACTCATTACTCTGGTTGGCCATCACTGCCGCCTTATCACCAATTGTATAGGAAAGCAGCACTCCTTTCTTCGATTGCTGATTTTTGGTAGCATGGTAAAAATAATGCGGCAGCTGATCCGTTACCATATCAAAACTTTCATCTTTCCAAAACCGGTTGCTGAACAAAAGCGGGTTCTTGCATATACGGGCATATTGCAACTGGTTCAATGCATCAACCTGGTGAACTGGTAAAGCAGGCTGCCAGTTAATGTTTTTTACAGCAAAAGCCGGTGTGGTGCAAATGATTTTATCACCAGTAAACACCGCTCCGTTGCCGCAGGTAACTTTTACCCCGCTGCTTGACTGTTCCACTTTTGTTACAGCATGCTGCATGAGTATATTATCACGGCCTATTGCATCTGCCAGTTTTTGGGCAAGCCTGCTGTTGCCGCCCTCAATTTTGAGGTCCATTTCATTTTTTTCACTGCTTTCGGCATATTCGGCTAGTGCTGCAAAAGCCGATACCTGGCGGATGGTTTCCCCAAAATCTGTACTGTCGGTAAGTTCCCTCAAATCAAGGTCCATACCCTGGCAACCATTGTTAACCAGGTAACGCCACCAGTCCAGCTTATCCAGTTCCTTCTTTTTGGCAAGGCTCATATTTTTGTACGACTTCAGCAGCCCGTCAAACTTCTGCTTCCAGCCATCAGTATAACTCCATTCAGTTTTGTTGTAATACCGTCCCTTGTAAATCAGGTGTGAATCAAACTGGTTGTTCAAAAGGTTCAGGCCCATTTCTTTGCAGAGTTCCTGTAACCGGGTATGTGAATTACCCACCCACTCAGCACCCAGTTCCACCACCAGGTTTTCTGCCTCGTCCATTGTGTGTGAATATACCCTGCCACCTATACGGTTGCGGGCTTCAAGCAACACAAAAGGTATCTTTCTTTTATGCAGCCGGTAAGCAGCAGCAAGCCCGGCAAAGCCGCCGCCGATGATAATCACTTTTGATTTTTTAAAAGAGAAAAAACTACCGGCTGATGAACCGGCAAGCAAAAGGCCTCCTGCACTGATGGTTGCATTTTTAATAAAACTGCGGCGGGTTGTCATGCTGTAATGATTTTGGTGGAGGGAAGTTAGGGGAAATTATCCGGAGAAGCAAGTAAGAAGAAGTATTGTGATTACAACAAAATTGACTCACCAATAATCTTTTATGAAAATGGGTATTGAGGCAGAGAAAATGCCAGCAGCTGCGGTTTATTAGACTACCCAAGCCTTTCCTTAAAATCCAATCTGGTTCTCCTCAGTGTATCCAATGCAATATCATACCCGGCATCGGCATGGCGAATCACCCCCATGCCGGGGTCGTTGCGCAATACACGGGCCAGGCGGGCGGCTGCTTCGTCAGTACCATCAGCCACTATCACCATGCCTGCATGTATGCTGTAGCCCATACCTACACCACCGCCATGGTGCAGGCTTACCCAACTGGCGCCACCCGCCGTGTTTACCAATGCATTTAGTATTGGCCAGTCGGCCACGGCATCGCTGCCATCCAGCATGGCTTCTGTTTCACGGTTGGGGCTGGCCACGCTGCCGGTATCCAAATGGTCCCGGCCAATTACAATCGGTGCTTTCACTTTACCGGTACGCACCAGTTCATTAAATGCTAGTCCGGCTTTTTCCCTGTCGCCCTGCCCAATCCAGCAAATGCGGGCAGGCAGCCCCTGGAATGCAATTTTTTCCTGCGCCATGGTAATCCAGCGGCGCAGCCCTGCATCTTCGGGAAACAGGCCGAGGATCAACTCATCGGTAACGGCTATATCAGCGGGATCACCACTCAATGCAGCCCAGCGAAATGGCCCCTTACCTTCACAAAAAAGCGGGCGGATATAAGCCGGTACAAAACCGGGGAAGTCGAAACAACGACCTCTTAAGTTATGGTTTATAAGTGATGAGTGATGAGTAGTGGAATCAGTAACGGTTTTACCACTCACAACCCCTAACTCATAACTCATAACTTTGTCCTCATATTCTTTAGCCCTTGCCCTTATATTATTGCCATAGTCGAAAGTGACAGCACCTTTATCCATCAGTTGCAGCATCAGTTGTACATGAAGGTACATGCTTTCATAACTGCGTTCGATATATTCATCAGGATTTTGCTCCCGTAAAATATTTGCCTGCTCATTGGTAAGATGGTGTGGCACGTATCCAATCAAAGGATCATGTGCACTAGTTTGATCGGTAAGCGTATCAGGTATTACATTCCTTTCCAGCAACCGCTGCAGCAGGTTTACAGCATTGCTCAATACACCAATGCTTATTGCCCTGCCTTCGGCCTTGTATTGCAGGGCTTTGTCAATAGCCGTATCAATATCAGTATATTTCTCATCGAGGTAGCGTGTTTCAATGCGCTTATCAATACGCCATTCCTCCACTTCCGCTACCAATGCTACACCTTCGTTCATGGTAATGGCCAGTGGCTGTGCACCGCCCATGCCTCCGAGGCCGGCGGTAACATTCAGTGTGCCTTTTAGTGTACCATTAAAATGTTTGGTGGCTGCAGCTCCGTATGTTTCGTAAGTACCCTGCACAATTCCCTGGCTGCCGATGTATATCCAGCTGCCCGCCGTCATCTGCCCGTACATCATCAGGCCTTTTTTTTCCAGTTCATCAAAATGCTCCCAGGTGGCCCATTTGGGTACCAGCTGGCTATTGCTGATGAGTACCCTTGGGGCATCCCTGTGTGTTTTGAGCATGGCCACCGGCTTACCACTTTGAATTAAAAGTGTTTCGTCCTCTTCCAGATCTTTCAGGGCTTTTATAATCAGATCAAGGCTCTCAAAATTACGTGCAGCCTTACCACGGCCACCATACACAATCAAATCATCGGGCCGCTCGGCCACTTCGGGGTCAAGATTGTTGAGCAGCATCCGCAATGCAGCTTCCTGCACCCAGCCTTTGCAGTTGAGTACTGTGCCTGTTGGCGTTTTGTATTTTACTGTATCGTAACGAACTTTTGCTGTAGTCATATAAAAAATTAGTCAAATTTATTTTTTTGAGGATTACGGCGTGTATCAAATAAAGTCAGTAAAGTGATTGTTTTATCTTTATTGACCCTGTAGTATAACCTGTTATGTTTGGTAATCAATTTACTTTTAACATTACTATTTCGTTTACTGTCCCTTCCAATACCAGGGTTTGAAGCAATCAATAAAGCAGCATTATCAAGCTTAGCTTTAAAACTGATTGCAACCTGCAGGCTCCAATTCTCTTCCAGCCAGGTGTTTAAAGCCATTACCTGCTTTAAAAAAAGTTGTGACTGTATTATTTTGTACGCCATCTTTTTGTTGCTTCCATGTATTCATCCCATGAAACCACCTCCCCTGCATCTACCTGCCTGATAGCTTCGTCTAATTCCATTTGTTGTTCAGGCGTTAATTCATCTTCCGCTGCACTTAGGCCCGCAACATAAGGCACCACATCTTCATGCAGCATATTCAATGTTTCCTCATCCTCAATACTGTCTATCAAAAGATGTAATTCCTTTTTAAGTTCTTCTTTCGATTTCATAAAATATGTTTATTAAATTACTAAATATCAGCTGTCGTCATTTTGTATGCCATCTTGCCATTCTGCTGTAAAACTCTTCAATACTTATAACTTCACCTGCATCTGCCTGCCTCATTGCTTCATTAAGCCGTAATTCCTGCTCAGGTGTCAATTCATCTTCACTTTCTTCATCATTTGCAGATAATTCTGTAACATAGGGCATCAAATCCTCATGCAGCATGTTCAATGTTTCTTCATCCTCAATACTGTCTATCAAAAGATGCAATTCCTTTTTTAGTTCTTCCTTCGATTTCATAAAAAACTGTTTACCAAATTTACGGCAATTTATGCGAACGCAAAAAACTCACGGCTTCTATCATGTCATCGTGCAATACCCTGTCTTCTTCATTAAAAGGCACCCCTTTTCTAAAGGCAGCTACCACCTCCTGCACAGCTGCAGAACTGCTGCCTCCCCTTAACTCCAATGCCTGTGCAGCCGACAGCAATTCAATGGCCAGTACTTTCTCCACATTCTCTATTACCCGCAAGCACTTAGTGGCAGCATTGGCACCCATGCTTACATGGTCTTCCTGGTTATTGCTGGATGAAATGGAATCCACACTTGCCGGGGTACACAATTGTTTGTTTTCGCTTACAATACCGGCTGCCGTGTATTGGGGTATCATAAAACCCGAATTAAGCCCGGGATTTTTTACCAGGAACAGTGGCAACCCACGCTGCCCGCTGATGAGCTGGTAGGTGCGGCGCTCAGAAACATTAGCAATCTCACTCATAGCTATGGCCAGAAAATCCAGTACCAGTGCAAGTGGCTGTCCATGAAAATTGCCGCCGCTTAATATCAGGTCATCTTCAGGGAAAATATTGGGATTATCGGTTACCGAATTCATCTCTTTTACAAAAACCGACAGCACATAATCAAAACTATCCCTGCTGGCACCATGCACCTGTGGTATACAGCGGAAAGAATAGGGATCCTGAACTCCTTCTTTGTGTCCACCGGCAATGGCACTGCCTTTCAATAAGTCCCTCAGTTTTCCGGCAGTAGTCACCTGCCCCTTATGGCTGCGGATAGCATGAATTTTTTCGTGCAGTGCATCAGTAGTGCAGTTAAACCCATCGAAGGATACAGCTGCTATCATATCTGCCCAGTTGAGCAGCCGCTCTGCCTGCACCAGGCAATACAATCCATAAGCTGCCATAAACTGGGTACCGTTTATCAATGCCAGCCCCTCCTTACTTTGAAGGTGTATGGTTTCCCATCCCATTTGCCGCAGTGCTGCTGCTGATTTCATCCGCTCCCCTTTCAGCCTTACTTCCCCAAGGCCTATCAGGGGCAGGCTCAAATGGCTGAGGGGCGCAAGGTCGCCGCTGGCGCCAAGCGAACCCTGTGTATAGATTACCGGCAGCATTTCATGGTTGTACATATCCATCAACCGCTTTACCGTATCAACCTGTACACCGCTGTATCCGTAGCTGAGCGATTTTATCTTCAGCATGATCATCAGCTTTACAATGGATGCCGGCACTTCCTCCCCCATTCCGCAGGCATGTGATTTTAGCAGGTTGTGCTGCAGCTGTTCCACCTGGTTGTCATCAATTTTTACATGCTGCAGAAAACCGAAACCGGTATTGATGCCATAAAAAGAATCATCAGAATCCTGCACTTTTTTATCCAGGTATTCCCTGCAGCGGGTGATTTTTTCATGTGCGTCAAAAGTAATGGAAACCAGCTGGTCATATTCCAGCAAATTTTTTACCTGCTGAAAATTAACAGGGCTTTTATCAAGCGGTAAATAGTTATAGCTCATACCAGCAGCAAATATTTTAATCGTATCGTTTAAAAATTAATTATACCTTCAAAAGTAATAAAAAACCCTCTACTCATGGGATTATTAGCATTGGCCATCGCCCCTGGTATTTTTATCTGCTTTTTTGTGTATGCAAGAGACCGTTACAACCGTGAGCCACTGGGCCTTTTAGTTTGGGCCTTTGTGCTGGGTATGCTCAGCACCATTCCGGCTGTTATCATCCAGCTCACCACGGGTGATGTTTCCGGTAAAATTGCCACCTCCACTATCGGTGCTACTGCCTTTTTTGCTTATTATGTGGTAGGGTTAAGTGAAGAAGCCAGCAAATTTTTTATGCTCCGAGTATTTTTATACAAACGAAAAGCTTTTGACGACCCTTTTGACGGGATTATGTATGCAGTAATGGTGGGTATGGGCTTTGCCACCCTGGAAAACATTTTGTATGTACTGCAGCATGGGTATGCCACCGGCGTAATGCGTATGTTTCTTTCTGTACCCGCTCACGGTACTTTTGCCGTATTGATGGGCTATTTTACAGGACTTGCCAAATTTAACCGGGGTAAAAGGGCCATTTACTTGCTGCTGGCCATCCTGCTGCCGGTACTTTTTCATGGCACGTTTGATTTTTTCCTGTTTCTGGGGCAAACTGTTTTACACATAGCTGGTGCAATCGCTTCATTTCTTATCGCCCTTTTCCTTTCATTTAAAGCGATCCGTCATAAGCAGCAACTTTCCAGAGCCTATATGGAGCAAAACGGATATTCAAAAATGTAAATACAGTACAGGCTTCCGGCAATAGTTTTTTGCAGCAGAGATGTACTGCCTGTAAATATTAAAAAACGAATGCAGTGTGCTGTCTGGCAATTTTTTTGCACCTTTGAACCTGGATTTTTCCGGTAAAAAAACAGCCATTATGAAAATAAAAAAATATCCCATAACAGTATTACTGCTGCTTACTGTTTCATTCGTATCGAGGGCACAGTACCAGCCCAAATATTTTGGTGATACAAGTACCCCCGTTTTCCCCTACCAGGTTTATGGCACACAGGCCGCAGGCAACGCTTTTTATATGTATGCCAAAACCAAACCGGCACAAGGTTATCTTTTAAATGCAGTAATAAAAACAGATACCGCCGGCAATCATTTATGGACGGCTTATCCTTATAACTATGCCTACAATGATTCGCTGCAGTTTAATGGCACCCGCGGCAGTTTTCAACTGATACCGGGGTCAGACAATGCGCTGTACATGCTCAATGCCTGCGACAGCCCCTATTACTTTAATTCACCGGGCAATATAGAGTCCATCAGTAAAATTGACGATAATACCGGCGAGGTAAAATGGGTAAGAAAAATGACTGATTATAACCTGGATAACCGGTATATGCGCATCACTGATTATACTGCCACAGAACTGTTCCTTTCCTCTTACCGCAGCAGCAGCAACCAATACAGTATAGCAAAAATCTCTAAAGCTACTGGCCAAACTACCAGCACTAAAAACTTCCCTACTGGCCCGGCTAATTTTGATTTACCCGATGGCTACCAGGGCACCACAGGCCCCACTACACAATTGTACCGCTCACCCAATAACAATCTGTATATTTTCACCTCCGACTCCTGCTACAAGTTCACCAGCTTTGATAACAATACACTGGAATGGAAAATAAAATTCACTTACCCTTATGGCGCCATCCAAACAGCTTTTGAAGATAATGGCCTGCTGTATGTATGCGGAAACGACCGCTTGTTTTACGACTTCGGCCTCATCGCTGCCATTGATATGGCTACCGGCAATATCGTATGGCAAAGCCGCCAGGGGATACAGGATCAGGGGGTAGACGGACTTGAGTTTTGTGACGCAAAAATCAAAAACAATCATCTGTATACCACCTGGAAGCACAGCGGCGTGGGCTCCATCCAGGAAAAATGTTTTATCTCATGTGCCGACAAAACCACCGGCGGCATCATCTGGAAAACCAATTTCAGCTTTAACAGCGATACCACCACCGGCGGTAGCCCCGAAGCAATGCTGAATATGGCCGTAGATGATAACGAAACACTGTTTCTTACCGGATATGTACCCAACCCCACTTACCAAACTTACGACTGGGGCATTATGAAGATAAACGGTATCAACGGTCAATTAATCAGCAAAAAAAGGGTTCCAAAACTGCTGAACGCCTATGTGGAAGACAAAGGGCTGTTGGTTAAGCAATACGGCAGCAACCTTTACCAGGCAGGTTACCGTACCAAAACCACAACTGATTTTGACGACAGGGCCATCAACCTGCTGCGGGCAGATACGACAGGGCTGAATATTACCAGTATTAAAAACGTTTCGGGCCTTATTCAGTACCCGTCGGTTACACAGGGTATCCGTGATTTTTCAGTTGCAAAAAAACTGGTAGTAAAAAATGTGGGCAATTCGCTGGTGGTTGAAATGACTAATAACAGCCTCAGCCCCATCTGGAAAAAAACACTGGGCAATAATACTGATTATTACAAGGGTACCGCAGCCATCGGTGTAAACCTGGCAAAACGCATTTTTATAGCTGCTAAAAGATACAAACCGGTAACCATCGGCACCTTATGGATGCTGAATGAGTTTCACAGCCCGGACATGATAACCCAGAATGACAGCACATTTGTTTTTGAGCTGGATTCGGCTGGTGTATTGCTAAGAACTTATAAATACGATGATTTTGGATCACTTACACCCCTTCGCTTTGTTATTGATACGCCCAGTACAAAAACTTTTTTCGAGTACTACTATAAAAACTCAACAGCGAGCTCAATTGCTCACTACTCATTTGCACAAGGAGACGGCACCTGGGGCACAGGCTGGATTGTTAACCCCAATGTGCGCATTCCCTATCTGAAGCCCAGGATTTTTTACCACCTGCCAGGCGACACCCTTATCGGTTTTCAAACAAACCCGCTTGCCGTGGGGCAGGTAGTTAAAACAAGGTACCTCTCTGGCGGGCAAAACACATTTTCAACTATACCAGGTGCCAGGGTGATTTATGATGTGGAAAAAACAGCCAATAACCGCTATTACCTTGTGGGGCAGGACAGCCTGAAACGGGATTTTATAATGGCGCTGAATACCTGGGGCGTATCGCAGGTATGGCGCAATACCTACGACACATTTCAGAATACAATAAAAGTGATGGCGATGGACACTGCCGTTTATACACTTACAAAAAGGGGTAAAATATACCTGGTGCAATGCTATGGCACCACCAATGGAAACCTTGTATGGAGCGATACTGTGCCCGTACCTGCCAACAATGTATTGCTGGTAAATGATTTCACTGTTAATAAAGCACAAAAAACGATTACTGTACTGGGTGCCATAAAAGACACAACAGGCAATTTTAACCACAGCACCTGCTATGCATATACATTTAAAAGTAACGGTACTGAGTACTTTCTGCTGGCAAAGGATGGCAATAAAATGTGGCTGAACGAGGGTACTGTGCTGTATGTGGACAGGGATAACCAAACTTTGGCTGGTGGCAGGATACATTATACACCATTTGGCTATGCCGGTTTTATTGTTGGAGCCGATGGGGCGGCCGGGTACTACACGGTTGCCAATGGTAACTGGAACGACCCTGCTACCTGGTTGGGGGGGATTGTGCCACCACCGGATGCCGCTGTGTTTATACGAAACAATATAACTGTAACAACTAATGCTACCTGCTACAGCATGCAGGTACAGCAACCGGGAGGCGTTGTAAATGTTAATCCCGGGGTTACCTTAACTGTAACGCACTAATACTGCCCACTGTATGAATAGCCTCCGGGGCTGCAAAAGCGGTAAAATGGCTCCAAAAAGGTATTTTTTCCCTGCAAAAAAGCCATATTGGTAAATAAAAGCTGAAAAACAGGCGTAATTACTGCAAAACCGGTCTTTTTTACGGTTAAAACCCTACCTTTGCACTCCCAAAATTTAAACCATTTGGGACTATATCATGTTATCAAATTTTTTAACAAAACAATTAAACGCAGATGCGGGTGAACCGAATGCTGCACCGGCAGAAGAGTCTGCTCCGGTGGCTGCAGAGGTTGCTGCGACAACAAATGAACCCGAAGTGGCAGTAGCAGAAGCTCCTGTTGCGGTTGCAGTAAAAGAACCAGAAGTGGTTACTGCTCACGACGATTTTGACTGGAGTGTTGACAAACGCAATGTAACTTATTACAATGCCGAAGAAAAACTCAAGTACGACAGTGTGTACGAAAACACCTTCAAGCAGATCAATGATGGCGAAATGATCCAGGCCACTATTGAAGCAATCACAAAAACTGATGCTGTAGTAAACATCGGCTTTAAAAGTGATGGTCTTATCTCCCTCAATGAATTCCGTGACATTCCCGGTGGCATAAAAGCCGGTGATATTGTGGAAGTAATGGTGGTGGAAAAAGAAGACAGGAATGGTAACCTGCACCTGAGCCGCAAGCAGGCACGTACCAGCAGGGCATGGGAGCGCATCATGGAAATTCACAAAACCGGCGAAATTGTTACTGGTGTTGTTACCAGCAAAACAAAAGGCGGCTTGATTGTGGATGTATTTGGCATGGAAACCTTCCTGCCAGGATCGCAAATTGACGTTAAACCCGTTACTGACTACGATCAGTTTGTGGGTAAAACAATGGAATTTAAAGTGGTTAAGATCAACGAGACCATTAAAAATGCTGTTGTATCGCACAAAGCGCTTATTGAAAGTGACATCGAAGCACAGCGTGCCGAGATCATGGGTAAACTGGAAAAAGGCCAGGTACTGGAAGGTACCATCAAGAACATTACCGACTTCGGTGCGTTTCTTGACCTTGGTGGCTTAGACGGTTTACTGTACATCACCGATATCAGCTGGGGACGTATCAACCACCCAAGTGAGGTGCTGAAACTTGACCAGAAACTGAACGTGGTGGTGCTTGATTTTGATGATGATAAAAAACGCATCAGCCTTGGCCTGAAGCAGCTTACTCCTCATCCATGGGATACGCTGACTGAAACCGTTAAGGAAGGTGAAAATGTAAAAGGTAAAGTAGTAAATATTGAAGACTACGGCGCATTCCTGGAAATTATGCCGGGCGTGGAAGGTTTGGTACACGTAAGTGAAATTACATGGGCCAATACTCCTATCAATGCCAAGGAATTCTTTAAACTGAATGATGAGTACGAAGCCAAAATCGTAACACTGGATAAGGATACCCGTAAGATGAGCCTGTCTATCAAGCAAATGACCGGCGATCCATGGGGTGATATTGATGTGAAGTTTCCTGAAAACAGCAGGCATATGGGTGTGGTTAAAAACATCACTCCGTATGGCGTGTTTGTGGAACTGGCTACCGGTATCGGCGGCATGATCCATATCAGCGACCTTAGCTGGCTGAAGCGCTTCAACAACCCCAACGAGTACACAAAAGTTGGTGCTGAAATTGAAGTGATTATCATGAACATTGACAAGGACGGCCGCAAACTGCAGCTTGGACACAAGCAGATTGAGGAAGATCCTTGGAATGCACTGGCAGATACTTTCCCCGTGGGCAGCATTCACGAAGGTACCGTTATCAAAAAAGATGACAAGGGTGCTGTAATACAATTGCCTTATGGCCTGGAAGGATTTGCACCTGCACGTCACCTGCACAAGGAAGATGGCACAACAATCGGCGCCGATGCAGTGGAAAAATTCATGGTAATTGAATTTGACCGAAACGATAAGCGCATTGTACTGAGCCATACCCGTTTGTGGGAGCAGGTAAAAGAAGAAGAAAAGCAGGTAGCCCGCAAAGAGGCACATGCTGAAAACGAAAGCACCAAGAAGGCTGTTAAGAACATCCAGAGCAAGGTAGAGAAATCAACCCTTGGCGACCTGAGCGCACTGGCTGATTTGAAGAAGAAGTTGGAAGGTGGTGAGAATGAAGCAAAAGCTGCTGAGTAATACAGGGCTTTGATGAATAGAAAAAAGCTGTCTCTGAAAGGAGGCAGCTTTTTTTTTGCCTGGCAATTATAAAGTAATCATTACAAATCAATTATGATACAGGATGTAATTGAGATTAATACCGATTATACAAACTATATAGTCCAATCTCGGCTTCGCCTTATTGTACTATTAATTTGTTATATCGGCATTAACCATTGTAAAATTTTAAAATAGCTTTGGGCTATTTTAAAATTACAATTGGTATAAACTACAACCTCGTCTGCAACCGCCCCACCATCTCATTTTTCCAGCTTAAAAAATCACCGGCTACAATATGCTTGCGGGCTTCGCCAACCAGCCACAGGTAAAAAGCCAGGTTATGTATGCTGGCTAATTGCAGGCCCAGTATTTCCTTAGCCTTCATCAGGTGGCGCAGGTAGGCTTTGCTGTAGTAATTGCTCACTTCGCAGTCGATACCATCATCCAGCGGGGTAAAATCCTTCTCCCATTTCTTATTGTCGATATTGATAACGCCCTGGCTGGTAAACAACATGGCATTGCGGCCGTTGCGGGTGGGCATTACACAGTCGAACATGTCCACGCCCAGCGCTATGCACTCCAGTATGTTCCAGGGTGTGCCCACGCCCATGAGGTAGCGGGGCTTCTGCACAGGCAGCACATCGCAGCACAGCTCTGTAAACTCGTACATCATTTCCATGGGTTCGCCTACGCTCAGGCCGCCAATGGCATTGCCTGTGGCATTTTGCGAAGCAATAAATTCAGCCGAAGCTGTACGCAAATCTTTGTAGGTACTGCCCTGCACAATTGGGAAAAGGTTTTGTGTATAGCCATACTTATCAGGCGTTTCATTAAAGCGTTTTACACATCTTTCTAACCAGCGGTGTGTGAGTTCCATGCTTTTTTTAGCGTAAGCATAGTCACTGGGATATGGCGGGCACTCATCAAAAGACATGATGATATCGCCGCCGATGGTACGCTGTATGTCCATCACATTTTCAGGGGCAAATAAATGTTTGCTGCCATCAATATGGCTCTGGAAAACGGCCCCCTCTTCGGTCAGCTTACGGTTGGCTGCCAGTGAAAAAACCTGGTAGCCGCCGCTGTCGGTTAATATAGGGCCATGCCAGCCATTGAACTGGTGCAGACCGCCTGCTGCTTCCAGCACTTCCAGGCCGGGCCGCAGGTACAAATGATAGGTATTGCCCAATATGATTTGTGCCTTTACATCCTGCTTCAACTGCTGCTGCGTTACTGCTTTTACACTGCCCACAGTACCTACCGGCATAAAAATGGGTGTGAGTATACCTCCATGATCGGTAGTGATCTTTCCTGTTCTTGCCTTGGTAGCAGTATCTGTATGCTGTAGCTCAAATTGTAATGCGGCCATGTACTTATTTTGCTTTTAAATTGCTGTTGCTGATCCTCCTGCTGGTGTATAAAACGGGAGTACAATCAAAATGCAAACATACACAATAAAAAAACAGCCTTTTTTAAAACAGCTGCATTTCAACCAGCAACTGCCTGTTGAGTACTGCAGCCAGGGCTTCATAAAAAATACTGTCCGTTTTTGAGGCTGTAATTGCTATTTTTGCAGCATGAATCCTAACCAGTGGTGGCTGTACACCTTTTACGGTATAACATGTATCCACCTTTTTTATTTTCTTTATTTCTTTCTCAGGCTGGCCATTTACAAGGCCGGCGACAAAGCTGTTTCACAAACGCATCCCGTTTCGGTGATTATTTGTGCCAGGGATGAGGCCGCCAATCTTGCCAAAAACCTGCCCGGCTCACTGGTGCAGCAGTACCGCACCACGCATGAAGTGATTGTGGTGGATGACAATTCATTTGATGACAGCAAATACCTGCTGGAAGCGTTTGAGAAAGATTTCAAACAGTTGAAAGTGGTGGAACTGAAGCAGGAAGCCAAAATGATACCGGGCAAAAAATTCCCTTTGAGCATCGGTATCAAAACTGCCAGGCATGAAATTGTACTGTTAACCGATGCAGACTGTGTGCCTGCCAGTGAAAACTGGATAGAAAAAATGCAATCAGTGTATGACGACAGTACAGAAATAGTGCTGGGCTATGGCGCTTATCACAAAAAGAAGGGCCTGCTGAATAAACTTATACGCTGGGAAACTTTTCATACGGCCATACAATACTTCTCTTATGCACTTGCCGGCATTACTTATATGGGTGTGGGCAGAAACCTGAGTTACAAGAAGACGGTTTTTTTCAGACACAAGGGTTTTACTGCACACAACCGCATACCCAGCGGGGATGACGACCTGTTCATCAATATGGCTGCCACTAAAACCAATACCCGTATCTGTATTGATAAGGAAAGTTTTACACTGAGCGAACCTGCAGGCAGCTGGGGCCAGTGGATAAAACAGAAGACCCGGCATTACAGCACCGGCAAGTATTACCAGCCATTGCACAAATTCCTGCTGGGGCTGTATTCCCTTTCACATTTCATTTACTATCCATTGCTGGTCACCTGCCTTATTTTGTGCAGCTGGCAATGGGTGCTGGTGGCATTCGGGCTGCGCTTTATCATACAGGCAACTGTATATTTTTATTGTATGAAAAAACTGGATGAAAAGGACCTGTTTGCATGGTTCTGGCTGATGGATATATGGATGTTTTTCTATTACCTGATTTTTTCAGTTTCATTGATTAAAAAACCAAGGACAACGTGGAAGTAATCACAAAATATTTTGCTGAGTTTACAGAAGAGCAATTGAGGCAGTTCGGTATGCTGCAGGAGCTGTACAAAGAGTGGAATGAGAAAATAAACGTGATATCCCGGAAGGATATGGATAGTTTTTACGAGCACCATGTACTGCATTCCCTGGCCATTGCCACACAATTTAATTTTGATGCCGGCACACAAATTATGGATCTTGGCTGTGGCGGCGGCTTTCCGGGCGTACCACTGGCTATCTTTTTCCCTGAGGTTCATTTTCATATGGTTGACAGCATCAATAAAAAGCTGAAAGTGGTGCAGGGTGTGGCGGATGCACTTGGGTTGAAAAATGTAACTGTACAACACAGCCGTGCTGAAGATATTAAAGATAAGAAATTTGACCTGGTGGTATCCAGGGCGGTAGCTCCGCTGAAAGACCTCTGGTTCTGGAGCAAGCCATTACTGCGCAAAGCTGCCAACCGCAGCGCCGGCAACGGACTTATCTGTCTTAAAGGGGGTGATTTAGCTGCCGAAATTGCCGTAAGTGGTTGTAAACCAAGAATATGGGAAATAGAAAAGCTATTCACCGACGACCCTTTTTTCAGCCAGAAGTATATCTTATATGTGCCTTTATAATACTGTTTCGCAAAATAAAACTACCAGTTTGCGGTATTGTTTGAATAATAAAAATATCTCAGCTTTGTAATAATATGGATATACCAGTAGCAATAGTAGAAGACAACAACGATATCCGCCAGGCATTGGAGCAGATTATTGAAACCGCCGACGGCTACCAATTTTGCGGATCCTGCACCAGCGGTGAGGAAGCATTGAAAAAACTGCCGAGGATGCACCCCAAGGTAGTGCTGATGGACATACACCTCGGTGGCATCACCGGTATTGAAGTGGTAAAAGAACTGAAGGCAACCCATCCCGAAATTCTTTTCATGATGTGTACCATCTATGAAGAAGATGAGAAAATATTTGAAGCCCTCAGTGCAGGTGCCAGCGGATATATCTTAAAGAAAACGGCACCGCAAAAAATGCTGGATGCCATCAGGGAATTGTACGAAGGCGGCTCGCCCATGAGCAGCCAGATAGCACGCAAAGTGGTGGCCGCATTTCAGCATAAGCAACCTCCTGTTACCGCAGCAGTGCCCGACGACTCACTTGACTGCCTGTCAAAAAGAGAATTAATGATACTGGAGCACCTTGCAAAAGGATTGCTGTACAAAGAAATTTCTGAAATGCTTTTCATCAGCCAGGAAACTGTACGTAAACACGTATACCATGTGTATGAAAAATTGCATGTGAACAACCGCATTGAGGCAGTAAATAAATTTTACGGAAGGTAAGGAAATACCCACTTTATGGTATTGCAGGTTAAGCACAATAGCATCAACTTTGCAATGCAATCAACAACAAATCTTTCCATTAAACCTGCCATGAAAAAAGAACACTGTCAGCAGAGCAAACAGTGAGTGAAAATGAAAATCCCCGGATAATCTCCGGGGGTTTTTATTTATGACCGGGCATGCTGCTTAAGGGTGCATTACAAATTGTTGCTGGTGGGTGAGGACACCACAGCTGTTCGGAAAATTTATATTTACAATGTACATTCTTGTTGTTAATGGCTGACCAGTTAATTCGGAAAGCTCTACTAGTCGTTTTCTGTGCTTTTCCCCCGACGCTTCGGCCGGGATGTACCACTTGATGAAAAGCACCAAAAATCAAGGGCTGCGGAAAAAAAAGCTAAAAATTTCCCTGTCTGGCTAAAATGAAATCAGCTCCAGCAGTGGACAAAAACCCAACAATGGTGGGACTTACCAGCTAAGAATACAACCAAACAGCAGTAACATTAATTTCATTTTTTACCCAGCCATGAAAATTTTCTTAACGCAATTTTTTCCGAGGCCCATCCATCGAAAGCGCTTTCTGAATAGGAATGGATGGCTCTTTGAAATATTTGCAACTATTACTATCATTTGCCAGTTTTCTGCATGATGAAATCTTCCGAACACTTATGGTGAGGACACCTACCAGGGCAGTGAGCCGTGTTGGCCCCAACAGGCGGCGGCGAAAAAGATGGATGAGCTTCAAATTTGCAAATTCGTAATTCATCATTCATCCTTCCTATTTTGGCTATTGAAGTTGTTTTGCGGCCGCCCCGCCCCTCGAATTTGAAATGTTCCCCTGCTTAGTTACCCCGTATATGATATGCTTTGGGTTGTACAAATGCCCTGATTCCCTGGTATGATAAAGTACTGCCAAGCCCTGAGTTCTTTCTGCCCGACCATGGCAGCGATGCACTCACCCTGTCACAGCAGTTCCAGTACACAGTGCCGGTGTTCAGTTGCTTCATTAGTTTTTCTGCCCTTTCATAACTGGCAGAATAAACAGCTGCTGTGAGTCCGTATGCTGAGTCCTGCATCAGTTCTATGGCTTCTGCATCGTCCATTACCTTCTGTATGCCCACTACCGGGCCAAAAGATTCCTCGGTCATGATACGCATGGAATGATTTACATTTACCAGTACAGCGGGTTCAATAAAATATCCCTTGCCTGGTGGAATTTTGCCTCCGCAGAGCAGGTTGGCTCCCTTACTTACTGCATCCTCTATCTGCCCCACCAGAAATGCCTGCTGCTGCTTTCTGCTCAATGGCCCAATATCCGTGAGCTTATCCAGCGGGTTACCCATAACCAATTTTTGGCACTGCTCCGTATAGCTTGCCACAAATGCATCGTAATTTTTTTCCTGCACATAAATCCTTTCTACGGCACAGCAGCTCTGCCCGCCATTGTACACCACCCCTTCCAGTGCTGCTGCAGCTGCTGCATCAATATCTCCAATATCATCCATTACATACAGTGCATCCTTGCCGCCCAGTTCCAGCCCGCAGGGTACCAGTTTGTGTGCCACTTTTTCAGCAATGTACCGGCCTGTTGCATAACTGCCAGTAAAAAAATAGCCATCCATGGGCAGCTCCAGCATACTTTCTCCTGCAGCTGCCCCGCCAATCACCAATTGAAAACAGGAGGACGGTACGCCTGCTTTATACAGCAGCTGCTGAATGTGCATGCCGGTTAAACTGGCGTATTCAGAGGGTTTGTACAACACTGCATTGCCACCCAGCAAGGCCGGTATAAAAACATTCACTCCCACCAGGTAAGGATAATTCCAGGCAGAAATACTGGCAATGATGCCCAATGGCTCATACACAATTTTCTCCTTAGTTGCCCCTTCAGCAGTTATCCATTCTTCTGCCAGGTATTTTTCGGCATTGGCTGTAAAAAAACCAATCCGGCTCCTTGCACCGTTCAGCTCATTGTACGATTGCTGCAGCGGCTTGCCCATTTCGCTGGTGAGTGTTTTGGCTAGCTCATCCTTATGCTCATCCAGCAGGTCATGAAATTTTTTAATGGCCTCCACCCTTATCCCAATATCTGTGGCAGCCCATGCTGCCTGGCCCGATTTCAGCAAATCATACTTCTCTTTTATGGTGGCCTGCGTATCTTCTGCCAGCGTTGTTATGAGTTCTTCCGTTGCGGGGTTGATGATCTGCATCATTGTTGTTGTTTATTTGTGTGAATGGCTTCCATAAATTTTTCCCGGATATTTTTTGAGAGCGGCGATTGCTCAAGGCCATGCTGGTACATTCTTTCAGGATGCCATTGCACGCCAAGAAAAAATGACTGACCCGTATTACCGGCCCATTCAACCCCCTCAATAATACCACAGCCGGAGCTGCAATTTACCAGCAGGCCATTACCAAGCTTTTCAATACACTGGTGATGCGCACTGTTGGCTGTCTCTTTTTCATTTCCGGTAATATGGTACAGCATTGTGCCGGGTTCAATATGTACTTCATGTAACTGGTCTGTTTCATCAAAGCGGTGTATATCGTTCAATTCTTCGCCCATATCATGTGTAAGGGTGCCGCCAAGTATGCAGTTGATCAATTGCATGCCCCTGCATATGCCCAGTAAGGGTATTTTGTACTGCTGTGTAATGGCATACACAGTTTTTTCAAACTGGTCACGGGCTTCATCAAATGCTGCTGGTGCATTTGCATAGCTGAACACTGTACTGCCATATTCCTTCGGATGTACATCCACTCCGCCGGAAATAACCACACCATCCATTGCAGACACCAATGCCAGGTTATCATCTGCAACAGATAAACGGATGACTTCTACAGAGGGATCACCCTGCTTTAACCATTGTACATAATTATTGTGCTTATAATCCGTTCCGGTATATGTTAACCCGATTTGTATTGTTGACTGCATAATTATAATGCTTCCAGGTACAATTGTTTAAAATCTTCCCTGGTTACGGGCCTGGGATTATTAGGGTGGCAGAAATCAGCAAAAGCCAGGTCGGCCAGGGTTTCAATATGCTCCTGCTTTACACCGGCATCACGCAGCTGAACGGGCATGCCCAGTTGCCTGTTCAGTTCAAAGAGATGCGCTACCACGGCTTCGGCTGTGTTTTGCTCCAGTTCCATTGCGACCGCAATCTGCCTGAAAGCATCGTCCAGCCCCGGCGCATTAAAGCGCATGCCATAGGGCAGGTTGATGGCATTGGCCAATCCATGATGTGTATCCAGCAGGGACGACATAGGGTGCGCCAGCGAATGCACCACACCCAATCCCTTTTGAAAGGCTACCGCACCCATCAGTGAGGCGATCATCATCCTGCTCCTGCTTTCAAGATCAGGTTGATGTGTGGCCTGCACAATTGACTGGTTTACCAGCATAATGGCCCGCAGTGCTATACCCTCAGCCATGGGATGAAAACCCTTTGCAATAAATGCTTCCATATTATGCGTAAGTGCATCCATTCCGGTTGCTGCTGTAACCGCAGCGGGCAGGTCCATGGTAAGCAGGGGATCAGCAAAAACAATTTTTGCCAGCAATTTGGGTGAAAATAAAATCCGCTTGCGGTGTGTATCATCTTCAGAAATAATGGCACTGCGGCCCACTTCGCTGCCGGTGCCGCTGGTGGTGGGGATGGTGATAAAATGTGGCACTTCACCCGTTACAAACTGGTCGCCACCAATAAGGTCGTCATAATCAAACAGGTCGAGGCGGTGGTTCACCCTCAATACAATGGCACGGGCCACATCCATGGCAGCGCCGCCCCCAATACCAATGATGCAATCCCGTTTTGTGGCAGCATATACATCATCGCCCTTTAACACATCGCTTTTAACCGGGTTTTTATGTACATCAGCAAATACTTCCACCGATATGCCACCAGTGGCAAGTTTACCGGTAATCTGCTTAAAAAAATCCAGCCCACTTACAACCGGGTCAGTAACGATCAGTGGTTTGCTCAATCCGTTTTTTTGGAGATAGTCCGGCAATTCATTTACAGCCCCTGCGCCAAAGCGGATGATGGTGGGGAAATTATACTGGCGTATGATGGTAAAATCAGTCATGATAGTATTTATGAAACTGCAATTTCAGCAATGTAAGGGAATGTTGTGCAATAAATTGCTGTTAAATGATTTCGAGGTAACGCCTCAGTTCCCAATCGGTAACCACTTTGGCAAACTGCCGCCACTCCCATTCCCGGGTGGCTGTAAAATGTTCCACAAAAGCTGCGCCGAATAACTCTTTGGCGATGGCAGACTGCTTCATGTTTTGAGTGGCCTGCCACAGGTCGGCCGGCAGCACTCCCTGCTTTGTATCAGCATAACCATTGCCTGTTGTTGCTGGTATTTTGAGCTTCAATTTGTTTTTTATACCGTATAAGCCTGAAGCAAGGCAGGCCGCCATTGCCAGGTAAGGATTACTGTCGGAGCCCACCACCCTGGTCTCGAGCCTGGTGGAGCTGCTGCTGCCGGGCAGGGCCCTTAATGCCGTGGTGCGGTTGTCGATACCCCAGGTAAGCGTAGTTGGCGCCCATGCACCTTCTACCAGGCGCTTGTAACTGTTGACTGTCGGCGCATACATGGGCAGTATGTGTGGCAGGCAATGCAGCTGGCCGGCAATATAACTCTCCATCAATTTGCTGATGCCTGTTGCTGATTTTTTATCGTAAAAAAGGTTTTGCTTTTTAGCCGTACTCCACAGGCTCTGGTGTACATGCCCGCTGCATCCCGGCAGGTTTTCGCTGAACTTGGCCATAAATGTGGCAATGATGCCATGCTGCTGTGCTATTTGCTTTACACCGGCTTTAAACAGTACGGCCCTGTCGGCTGCTTCCAGTATTTCTGAATATGTAATGGCTGCTTCATACACGCCGGGGCCGGTTTCGGTATGCAGCCCTTCAATTGGAACGCCGAATTTTTTCAGCAGGTCAAACAGATCGTTAAAATAAGCACTGTTTTGTGCCGCCCGCTGCATGGAATAGCCAAACATACCATGGGTTAATGGTTGGGTATCCCGGAACTTGCCTGCGTACAACTCATTGGTGTTATCCAGCAGATTGAACCATTCAAACTCCTGAGAAAAATAAGGCGTATACCCTGCTGCTTCCGCTTCGCCGGTAATTTTTTTTAACAAACTGCGTGGGCACACAGGCAGGTCGTTGCCTTTTGCATCCCTGAAATCGGCCAGGAAAAAAGGCGTATCATTTTCCCAGGGTATCTGCCTGAAAGTACTTGTATCAATTACCGCTGTGGCATCGGGATAACCGGTATGCCAGCCCGATACCTGCACATTGTCATAAGCAGCATCAGCAGCATCCCATCCAAATACCACATTGCAGAATCCGAATCCCTTTTCGAGAATGGACGTAAATTTTTCGATGCTGATCATTTTGCCACGCAGCACCCCGTCAATATCGGTGATGGCCAGTTTTACCCTGTCGGCATTTTGTGCTGCCAGTAACTGCAGCAGGTTATCATGATCTGATTGTATTGACTGCATCAGTTTTTTGTTTTACAGTGAAATGATACCAAATATAAGCCAATAGCATAATACCCGAAAAAATGAGGGCCAGTTTACCATTTAAAGATGCCATTGCCACCAATGAAACAACGGCTATCACCAGTGCTGTGAGGGGGAACAAAGGATAGAGCGGTACTTTAAAGGGCCTCTTCATCCCGGGCTCTTTTTTACGCAACACCAGCACAGACAGTGAACCGAAGATATACAACACGATGGCACCAAAACAGGCAATGGTGATAATATCCCCTGTTTTGCCGGTTACCAGGGCCACTATGCCGATACACATATTGAGCAACAATGCATTGGCAGGTGTCTTGAACTTTGGATGCACTTTACCAACTATAGGAGGGATGCAACCGGCACGGCCAAATTCGTAAGTGGCACGGCCTGCGGCAAGTATCAATCCATGAAAAGAGGCCACCAGCCCCATCAGGCCAATGGTTATCAGCAAGTGATAGAGCCAGCCGCTGCTGCCGGTAATTTGCGACAGCGCCAGCGGCAGTGGGGAATCGGATGCTTCGGCTCCTGCTGCAGGGAACACTATTTTTTCCCAGCCGCCCACGCCAATGCTGGAAAGAAAAACCAGCACACACAAGATAACAAGTGTGAGCAGGGCTGCGCCAAATCCTTTTACTACATTGCGCTGCGGATTCACGGTTTCTTCTGCCACATTGGCCACGCCCTCCAGCCCAAGGAAAAACCAGATGGCAAAGGGTACGGCTGCCCATACGCCCATCCATCCATTTGGAAAGGCATTTTGCGTAAGATGGTGCCACTGAAAATGCGGCAGGGCTATGCCGCTGAACAACAGCAGTTCAAATACCGCAAAGATGGTGATGACCAGCTCAAACAGCGCTGCTGCTTTTACGCCATACATATTGAGTGCAGTAAAAAGCAGGTAGGCCGTTATGGCAATGGTGGTAACTGAAAACTGCGGAAAGAAAATATGGAAATAGGCCCCGATAGCAGCAGCAATGGCGGGTGGTGCAAATACAAACTCAATGATTTGTGCTGTGCCTGCAATAAATCCAATGTCTTTTCCCATAGCCCTGGTGGCATAATCAAATACCCCGCCGGCCCTGGGTATGGCGCAGGCCAGTTCAGTATAAGAAAAAGTAAAACAAACATACAGGATGATGATAAAGAAAGTGGCGATAGCAAGCCCCAGTGTGCCACCGGCGGGCAGGCCAAGGTTCCAGCCAAAATACATGCCTGAAATAACATAGCCCACCCCCAGGCCCCAAAGCATTACCGGGCCAAGGGTGCGTTTTAGCTGCGGGGATGCAGCTTCATTTGTATCAGCAATACTTTCTGCCATCAATTTTTTTATGCCCTTAAAGATAGGCATCAAAAGGCAGTCTGCTGTTGTATGCCCGCTTTATTTTATCACTGCTGCTGTTGTTCCGCTTTCTGCAAATGCGCCAGCAGCCTCCAGTGCCTTTTCAGCCTGTTGTATATGCCGCCCGACATGCGCCATATAAAACAGCAGCACATCGCCTGCTTTGAGTTTAATGAATGGCGCAATGGAGATGGGTACTTTCACCTTACTGATATTCTTTTGCCTTGCTGCTGTAATTAACTGCCCCGTTTTTTCCAACTGGCTGATGAATTCACTGAGTACAACAGCAGCATCCAGGTTTGCGGGTGGTTGATGATTTTTGGGAGCCGCCATCTTCTTTTTTATTGTACCGCTGCTGTCTGTGAGCATCAGTTTATAAAAATAATTGCCGAGTAGCCCGCTTTTGAAATTGGTGGCCGGCGGTATGGCAGATGCAGTGAATGTCTTTTGAATGGCAGGCAGGTAATAGCGTCCATAGCTGTTGAGGTGTTCAAGGCATTGTGCCGCACTCCATTTACCGGCACCCGGAGCCTGTAAGAGAATATGATGCGGCAGTTGTTGCCAATGGCTTATTGCCTTTGCTATTGCTGTTTCGGTTTGATTGTACAGATCGTCCAGCAAAGCCTGTGAAAAGTAATTCATGTTTATTATTTAGACAGCAAAGTTGTGGCAATGGCAGGCTATTGTTGTTGGTAAATACCAAGATTTTATAGTAGGTACATTAAAAATTGTCGCTTTATTTTCTGGTTGTGGGCGGTGAAGACACCGCCCACGGCTCCCTGCCCTGGTGGGTGTCCTCATCACAGCTGTTCGGAAGATTTGTATTTACAATGTACATTCTTGTTGTTAATGGCTGAACAGTTAATTCGGAAGGTTCTACTGGCCGTTTTCTGTGCTTTTCCTTGATGAAAAGCACCAAAAATCAAGGGCTGCGGAAAAAAAAGCTAAAAATTTCCCTGTCTGGCTAAAATGAAATCAGCTCCAGCAGCAGACTAAAATCGAACAATGGTGCGACTTACCAGCTAAGAATATAGCCAAACAGCAGTAACATTAATTTCATTTTTAACCCAGCCATGAAAATTTTCTTTACGCAATTTTTTCCAAGGCCCATCCATCGAAAGCGTTTTCTGAATAGGAATGGATGGGTATTAAAAATATTTGCAACTATTACTACCATTTGCCAATTTCATGCATGATGAAATCTTCCGAACACTTATGGTGTCCTCACCCACCAGCGACAATTTGAAATGCAGCCTTTTATTGTTCACAACCTTATTTTATACAGTAATTTGCTGAAATTGGTGGCATCCATACCAAGATAGCTGGCGATGTATTTGTGCGGAATAAGGTTTAAGAGGTGCGGGCTGCGTTTTAATAATGCTGTAAATTTTTCTTCTGCTGAAAAACATTGTATTTCCACGAGCCTTTCCAGCACGCCTGCAAAAGCATGGTTGGTTGCAATCCTGATGAGTTTCTCAATATCCCTGTGCTGCTGCATCAGTTCATCCAATTGTGTAAAGCTGATTTTTAAAAATGAAGAAGGTGTTAATGTTTCAGCAAAAAATCTTGATGGGGATTGTGTAAGAAAACTATCTGCCACACCGGCAAAAGATGGCGGATAGGTAAATACAATGGTGGCTTCCCTGCCCTGCTCATCAAAATAATATACTCTTTGTATGCCTTCTGTCACAAAATAAAGATAGCGCTCTGTATCACCTGCACGGGTAAGGATGGTCTTTCGCTTTTCGTTTCCGGGTGTCCATATGGCTGTAAACCGGTTCATCACTGTTTCATCCAGCGGCAGAATGGCAGATGCAAACTTTTGTAATTGCTGATACTGATCCATAAACTTGATCAAATTTACAGGAACCAAGGCAATAAGTAAGGGGTATATACTAAAAGTACATCAACGCCCATAACTGCACATTTCGACTGCCCTGGTGAGTGTCCTCACTCAACAGCGACAATTTTGAATCCACCCTGATAAAAGTACATCAACGCCCATGACTGGAAATTCCTGACTGCCCTGGTGAGTGTCCTCACTCAACAGCGACAATCTGGAATCCACCCTGATAAAAGTACATCAGCACCCATGTCTACACATTCCTGAAAGCACTTTATTTTTTAAGCAGAAAGATTAAAGGAATATCCAACCGTTTGCTCCAGGCCTGCTCACTATGATTTTCTCCGGGGAAGAATCTTGTTATCCAGCTGCGTTTATCAAAGCCTTTCGCCTTCATTACTGCATCCACTTTTTTTTGCAATGGCGGATACAATGCATCAAGCGTTTGGTCGCCATAGTCGAAATATATTTTGTGCTGTTTGGGGTCGGGCAGTTTCTTTTTGAGGTATTCAATAAATGCGGAGGGTACCGGGTTCCTGTCCATTGAAAATGTTCCGGGCCAATGGGTACTCAGGCAGGCTGCACCTCCAAAAACATCGGGGTATTCACAAATCGCATACATGGAGATAAGCCCACCCATACTGCTGCCTGCAATAAAAGTACCGGCCTTACCGGCAAGGGTGGAATAGGTTGTATCAATATGCGGTTTCAGTTCTTTTACCAGGAATTGTAAATAATTATCCGAAACCGGCTTAAACAGTTCTTTGGTGCGGCCTGCCCTTTGTAATTGGGCGGTTACCGTATCTTTTTCTGCCTGCGTCATTGCTTCATAGGGTTGCTGCGGAAAATAGTCGGGGTGGCGGGTGGCTCCGCCGTTCCATATGCCCACTACAATTACGTTTCTAATCTTTTTTTCTTTCAGCAATTTACCCACCACATCATCCACTTCCCAGGCAGTGTGATTCCATGTTGTGGACGAGTCGAAGAGCATTTGACCGTCGTGCATGTACAATACAGCGTACTTGTTTTTGGGATTATAGTTTCCGGGCAACCATATATCCACATTTCTTGCTGTAATATATTTTGAAGAAAAACTGTCAATGCGCTTTATGCTGCCGGAAGACACAGCCGGTAATTGTGCGCAGGCCGTTGCCGCAGCAAGTATCATAAAAAGGAAAACTATTTTTTTCATTGCTTCCTGATTTTTATTTTACCTCCACAACCAATACCGATTTTGCAGGTACAGGCAATGGGTTTTGCAAACTGAAAGATTTACCGGATACCACATCAATGGCGCTGGTTTTATTTCCCAGCACTTCGGCAAACCGTTTTGTATCAACCAGCATTTCCCTCTCATTCTTATTCATCACCACCATTACTGTACTTTCCTTATTGTAGCGGAAATATGCATACAGTCCATCAAAGGGGGCAAAATGCATGGTTTTACCATTGGCCACCACGGGGCTGTTCTTCCGCCAGTTTAACAATTGCTTTACATAAGTCTGTACAGCTGACTGGTTAGTGCCAAGCCCTTCACCGGTAAACCCGTTTGCTTTATCTTCCTTCCAGCCGCCGGGAAAATCTGAGCGGATGAGGCCATCGTTCTTATGATGACCGGTATTGTCCATCAAAATTTCTGTGCCATAAAATATTTGTGGTATGCCACGGATGGTGGCCAGGTAAGCCAATGCCATTTTTGTCAGATCCACATCCTGTTTCAACTGCATGAACAAACGGTCCATATCATGATTGTCGCCCATCAATAACACCTGGTTGGGATTGGAATAAGCAAAATCGTTGGCGAGTGCCTCATACAGTTTTGTAAAGGGAGCATTGTAGGATTCGCCTTCTTCTCCATTCAAAGACTGCACCAGTGCTGCCTGCAGGGGAAAATCCATCACCGTATTCAGGCATCCGTCATACCCGTCATGATTTTTCTTGCCTGCCTGCCAGTAAGAAGTAATCAGCGGGTTGGTACTCCACTCCTCACCTACCAGGCTAAAGTTGGGGTATTCGTTCATGATGCGGCAGCTCCAGTTTTTTAAAAATGTTTTATCACTGTATCCATAAGTGTCCTGCCTTACACCGCCCATCTGCAATGTCTCAATCCACCAGATGGTGTTCTGAATAAGGTAGTTGGCCATAAAGGGGTTTTGCCCGTTCATATCCGGCATGGTTTTATCAAACCAGCCTTTATTGAACATGTCCTTATCATATTGTGAAGCGTACATATCCTGGTTAGTGGTACGCCGGTGACTGCTCTGTGTGTATTTATCAGGAAAGTTCAGCCAGTTGTTAAAGGGGAGGTCATTCATCCACCAGTAATTGCTGCCTGTGTGATTGAGCACTTCATCAAAAATCAATTTCATTCCTCTTTTACGCATTTCAGCTGATAACTCCCTGTATTCGTTCAATGTACCATACCTCGGGTCAACCTGGTAATGGTTGGTAATGGCATAGCCGTGATAGGAATATGCAGGCATGTCATTCTGGAGCATGGGCGTGGGCCAGATGGCGGTAAAGCCCATCCCTTTTATATAATCAAGGTGCTGTATAATGCCACGTATATCGCCACCATGCCTGCCACCGGGAAAGTTTCTGTCAATTTTATTTTCCTTCATTCCTTCCACCACATCATTGGTGTAATCGCCATTGGCAAAACGGTCGGGCACAATCAGGTAAATGGCATCAGCTGAATTAAAACCTTTGAACTGCGCTGCATCCTGTGCTCTTTTTTTCAGCTCATACTGGTAACTGTACAATTCTTTTCCATCTTTTTTAAAACTGATAGTCACCAGGCCGGGCCTTGTATTTTTGGCAATGAGTAAATCAATAAACAGGTAATTCTTACTATCACCCTTTGATACTTTTTGTATTGTTACGCCGGGATAGCTGATGGAAGGAGTTGTTTCACCAGCATTATTGCCGTTAATCAGCAATTGCAGACCGGGATTTTTCATGCCCGTCCACCAATTGAGTGGTTCAGCATGATATACCTGGGCAACCGCATTTACGCCGGCATAAGCTGTGAGAATTACTATGGAAAACAGTTTTATTATCTTCATAACCGGCATATGTTGTTACTTATTTACTGCAATTTAAAAATTTAATTCACCCCCGACACAAATTTCCCTGTGGCTTATTACAAAACGATTGACCTGGCGGGCATCAGCCACTACCAATTTGCTCATGTTGTTTTTTATCCAAAAAACTTTCCCCTGACCCAGGTGAACCCTAGCGCTTTTCACCTGTGGCTTGCCAATTACATATTCACCACTGGAAGGATTCACCGGGTAAAAACCCAGCGTTGCAAAAATGTACCAGGCACTCATTTGCCCGCAATCATCATTCCCAATCATACTTGTTGTGGTGTTGCCGTAAAACTCATTGCAAATTTGCGTAACCAATTCACCTGCCCGCTGCGGCTTACCGGAATATGCATAAAGATAAGCAATATGATGACTGGGCTCATTGCCATGTGCATACTGCCCAATCATTGCTTCCTGCCCCAAATGTTTGTTGGGATTGAGTGATTTGATAGCAAAGAAACTATCCAATTGTGCAGTGAAATTTTTCTTACCGCCCAATAACTGCATCATTCCATCAACATCATACTGTGCAGGTGTCCAGAAATATTGCCAGGCATTGGCTTCGGTATAATCACCGGGATTGTTCATGGGTGATGTGGCCATCAGGGGATTGAATGGTGAACGCCAATCTCCTTTACTGTCTTTACCCCGCATTTGCCTGGTTGCACTGTCAAACAGATTTTTGTAATAGCCTGCCCGTTTATAATAAGTGGCTGCAATTTCTTTATTACCCATTTTATCCGCCATCAATGCAATGCAATAATCATCCACGCCATGCTCCAGTGTTCTGGATACGGCTTCGTTATCCAGGCTGTCAAAGGGATAAAAGCCATACCTGTTCAGCAATGTCCAGTTGCTGTTGATATGATTCTCTGTGGTGGACCGTATCATTTGCTGCAATGCTTCTTCTACGTCAAAGCCCTTAAAGCCTTTCCCGTATGCATCTGCAATTACGGGGATGGCATGGTTGCCAATCATGCAATAATTATCCCTGCCCCATGCTGTCCAGATGGGTAAAAAACCGGCAGCTTTACTGTGTTCAATCATACTGTTGATAAAGCCATTCACTCTTTCCGGGGCAATCAGCGTGTACAATGGATGAGCAGCACGATAGGTGTCCCAAAGCGAAAGGGTGGAATAATATTCGCCATTCTTTGCAGTTCTTACTGAATCATCTGCACCACGGTATTGACCATCCGCATCAGCAATATTAGATGGCTGGATAAACAGGCGGTACATACAACTGTAAAATATTTCTTTCTGCTTTTGTTCTGCTTCAATTTCTATCCGGCTTAAATAACTGTTCCAAACTTTCTTCGCATTGGAAAATACTGCAGTAAAATCCCAGCCAGGTAATTCTTTTTGCAGATTGTTCTTTGCTCCCTTCACATTCACTGTGGACAGGGCCACTTTTGTTAGAAGGATTTTATCTTTCAAATCAAAACTCAGTACATACCGCGGTGCCGCTTCCTTTGCTTTTCTTTGCAATACAACGGATGAAGTAAAAGGCTGGTTGAACTGAATGGTGAAAAAATATTTTTTCTCCACCCAGTTTTTGGTGTGACAGTAACCACTGATGTTTTTATTGTCTTCAACGACCACATCGCTTTCCAACACCAGTGAATCCGTTAAAAAACGAAGCCCATGCTGTAAATCGACCAGCAGCTTTGCTGTTGCTGCCGGATAAGTGTATTGATGAAATGCCACCCGTTCTGTACAGGTTAATTCTACCTTTACCTGGTTTTTTAATGTAACTGTATAATAACCCGGCGAGGCTTTTTCTGATTGCTTTAAACAGGCTTCGCCAAAGTTGTCTATTCTGTCATCAACAAAGGGTTGCAACAATACGTCTCCAAACTCATTGATACCGGTACCATTCGCCCTTGTTTGTGAAAAGCCGAGGATCATGCTGTCTTTGTACTGGTAGCCGCTGGTATAATCCCATCCCTTGTCCACATTATCAGGTCCGGGTTGTACCATTCCAAAAGGCATACAGGGGCCGGGGAATGTATGTCCCGTTCCCTCAGTGCCAATAAAAGGATTTACATAAACAGTGTAATCCATTTCCTTTTTCGACTTGCAGGAAATACTAAAGAGCAACATTAAAGCTGGTACTATTGTTTTCATTCTGTTTATTTTATCTCAAAAACAGCCACTTCATAAGGGTTCAGCCTGATCTTTTTATTGCGTACTGTATTTTTTCCAAATAATAGTATATAACTTCTGTACGCTTCATTAAAAACTGCACTTTGTATTTCACCGGAGAGATTAACAGCTATCAATACTTTTCTGTCCTTATACTTTCTGCAAAAGCTGAATACCTTATCATTATCATTCACTGCATGTTCAAATTGCCCTTTTGCCAGGGCAGGATTGGTTTGCTTCAGCCGGATTAATTTTTTATAATAATTAAACAGGGAATTGCTGTCATTGATTTGTTCTTCTACTGAAACACCATCATTGGGTTTAAGGTTGGTGTTATCCCACCATTCGCCCGTGTTTTTATACCAAATAGCCATACCCCTTCCCTCAACAGATGTGTACCATTCAAAAGCTTCCCGCCTTGGTATATCATTGCCATCCGTATTTCCAAAAGACGCCCCCTTCCCTTTCATGCCAATTTCCTGGCCATAATATATTGATGGCACACCCCCGATCAACAGCAGTAATGCGGCAGCCAGTCTTTGCTTTTGACTATTCGTTTCCAGGGAAGCAAACCTGTCCAGGTCATGATTTTCAAGAAAAACAATTTGTTCCTTTCCTTTAGGGCAAAGTGCTAAAACAGTATCAGCCTTATTCATCAGCTGCTGTTTATCAAAAGATAAAATGGCTGACTGTAATCCAAAACCAAATACCCTGTCCACACCTGCTTTCTCAAAATATTCAAAGCCAAAGTCTTTCCAGTCGGCTTGTTCTGCTGCATTCTTGAGTTTTGGATTGATTTTTTTAAGAGCAGTAAGCAGCGGCTCCCAAAAATCTGCCAGGAGATTTGTAAGCGCAGGTTTTCCGTCTAAATTGTCCATGGCATGGTCCAGCCGGAACCCATCAACACCATCATCAAATTTACCGTCTTTATTGGGGTCAACAAAAAAGGAAAATAATTTTTTATTGTAGTCAAATACCTTTTTACTTTTTAAATTAACGGTGGTTATCTTAATAAAATTTCCATCAAAACTGTTTAATCCACGCAGGTTGGCAACAATAGTGGCAGGCGTTGTATGAGCTGCATCCTCAAACAAAATATAATCGCTGTATGGCGATGCAGGATTACCGACAGCGCCTTTCCACCATAAATGCTTTTCAGTCACATACTGCGTTTCCATGTCCATATAGAGCTTCATCCCACGCCGGTGAATATCTTTTACAAGTGCAAGATAATCCTGCATGGTTCCAAATTCAGCATCTATCTTATCAAAATCGTTTGCAAAATAATTGTGGTAGCAATCAGCATCGTACAGCGGCAAGAGCAAAATTGAAGTAATGCCTAAGTTCTGAAGATAGGGCAATTTCTGGCGAAGCCCGTTTAAGTCGCCCTGTATATCTCCATTGCTATCAAAAAAACTACGCTGGCAAACATGATAGATAATTTCGCCGCTGCTGCTGCCTGGGTTTACTTTTTGCGACAGCGCACCCGGAATCTGCACGGATACCAATAACAAAAGCAGAAAATATTTTTTCATACTAGTTTTTTAAAGTACATAGATGACTGCCTCATAGGGCCTGAAAAAATCACCTTCAGAAGCCTTGTCATAATTACAAACTAAAACTGTTGCCTTCGACAGATCTTCCCCTGAGTTCAGCTCCGCTACCGTATCCGAAAAGTTCAATACCACCAACAGCTTCTGATCATCCAATTGTCTTGTGTAAGCAAAAATCTGTTGATTGCTTTTATCAATCAAGTCAAAACTACCATACACCAGTGCCAGGTTGTTTTTACGCAACTGTACCAGCTTTCTGAAATAATTCAAAACAGAGTCTGGACGTGTTTCCTGCTCCATCACATTCAGTACAGTATAATTTTCATGCACAGCCAGCCAGGGATTGCCTGTTGTAAACCCGGCCTGTGCATCACTGTTCCACTGCATGGGTGTTCTTCCATTGTCCCTGCTTATTGCTGCATGCGATTGTAAGAAAGCGGCATAATCACCACCGCTATTTTTCAATTGATGATAATAATTGATGGTATAAACATCCTGGTAGTTTTCAATGCTGGTGTGGTTGGTATTCACCATTCCTATTTCATCCCCGTTATATATGTAAGGCGTAGCCCTCATACTCAGCAAGAAAGTGTGCAGCATTTTTGCAGAAAGCTCCCTGAAGGCTTCAGCATCATTTCCAAAACGGCTTGTCATCCTGCTCATATCATGGTTACCAAGATAGACCGTGTTCCATCCCTTCTCCGCAAATACCTTATCCCACTTATTGAATATTTTTTTCCATTCTACCAGGTTCCGGTTATCCCCATCAGCATACATGAAATTCTGTTTGCTGATGCCAAAGCCTGTATGGTCAAAATGATAAAACGTTTGCAGTTCCTGGCGGTCCTCATCCACAAATAGCAGCGCATCTTCAATATTTACGCCGGATGCTTCGCCAACATTCATACAATCATATTGAGCAAACACCTCCCTGTGCATCTCCTGCAAATACGCATGCAGGTGCGGCCCCTTTGCATAATAAGGAAACCATTCTGCCACAGGCATATTGTTAGGCAAATCAGGAAAAGTTGTGTCCTTTGAAATGCAGGTAATCACATCCAGCCGAAAGCCATCAATGCCCTTGTCCATCCAGAATTTCATCATATCATACACTTCTTTTCTCACTTTCGGATTTTCCCAATTCAGGTCCGGTTGCTTCTCACTAAAAATATGAAAGTAATAACTGTTGGTGGCGGCATCGTATTTCCATGCATTGCTCTCTTTATCAAAAATACTCCAGCGGTAAGGCGGTTCACCTTTTTCTGCATCCCACCAATGATAATATTCCCTGTAAGGGTTATCTCTTGACTTTCTGCTTTCTTTAAACCACTCATGTTCATCACTTGTATGGTTTACCACCAGGTCCATCATCAGTTTGATACCTCTTTCATGAAACCCGGCCAGGAGCATGTCAAAATCTTCCATTGTACCAAACTGTTGCATAATAGCCCTGTAGTCAGAAATATCATACCCCATATCATCGTTGGGCGATTCATACACCGGATTCATCCATACTACATCTACACCAAGGCTTTTTATATAATCCAGTTTCTCCATTACGCCCTTTAAATCACCAATGCCATCTCCATTGGTATCTTTAAAACTCCTGGGATACAGTTGGTACACCACCACCTCTTTCCACCATTGTCGTTTTAGATTATTGTGCATATTGTGCATAAAAGCTTTCTGTTTAAATTACCGTACAATGGTAGCCTTTGATTCATTTATAAACAACCAGCAAACAAAGGATACCAGCAAGCATATTCCGCAAACCAGGAACAATACAGCATAATCTCCTGCATCATTCACCATTTTTGAAATACCCGGCGTCATCATAGCAGGCAATACAAGGCTGAAATTAAACAAACCCATAAACATTCCCATCTTACCGGCATTTACTTTTTCCGTCATAATGGCAAATACAATGGATATAACTGCCGACCAGCCAATGCCGCAGATGATCATACCAAGATAAAAAATAATTTCCCTTGCACCGGCAATGTACAATAAAAAATATCCTGCTGCCATGCAGGCAATCGCAATCCTGTACACTGTTATTTTGCCTGTTTTTTTGCTCAGCGGCTCAAGCAGCAGTACAGGCAACAGGGCGCCTACAAAGTTGAGCAATAAAAAGCCCAGGGAAAGTATATTGCCTGCTGTATTTCCCGATGTTTGCTTTGTACCGGTAAAAAATCCTGAAAAAGCATTTGCCCATGCAGTGGAAACATCCAGGCCGGGCAGCATTTTTTCTTTGATGTAAAAATAGCTCATCACAAACATGCTTTGTATACCCAGCCATGAAAATGAATGTGCCAGTAATATTTTTTGAAAATCATTGGACTCAGACGGCTGTTGTTTTCCCTTCCATATTGTAGATGCACCAAGGAAGAACGTGGCCAGTAAGCACACATACATGAAATTGGTTTGCAGATGATCCCATCTGCCGTTCAAAATCATCTTATTCACCACTACAAACAAACTGAATACAATGAAACCGTACAGGGGAAATAAAATTTTAACCCCATCGAGCAGGGAAGAACTATTTTTGCTTTGATTTGATACAGTTGTTTCAGCTTGCAATACCCGTGGTTCTTTTACAAACAAAACCGGAACAATGGAGAACAGCAGCACAACAACCGCTGCGGTATAAATTAAAGCCATATTGCCAAAAGCCACCGACACAAAGTATGCCCCGATACCAAATGTGCCGCTCACCACCTGCATCCACGAATACCCTTTGGTGCGTTCAATACCCGGCGGTGTTACGTCTGCAATGATAGCTCTTGCAGGATTGAATGTAACATTAATGCTCATGTCTAAAAACAATGACACAAGAATGGCCACCACAAAAATGGTTAAGCCTGTTGACCGGGCAATGGCATCCATTTGGGGCAATGCGATAAGCATGGCTGCGCCAAGTATGCCGCCAATAATAATATATGGTTTTCTTCTGCCACCCATAAACCAGCTTTTATCACTCATCATGCCCACAATGGGTTGTGCAATAATGCCTGATAACGGACCAGCCAGCCAAACCAGTGCAACATCTTCAATATGCAAATTGTATTGGGTACTCAATATCCAGCTGAGTGTAGCCACCTGTGTGGACAAACAGAAACCAACGGCTGTAGCCGGCAGGCTGAGCAAAGCATAAAATGTATTCGTTAATTTTTTCTGGATGGCAAGCATATGTTATTTTATGTGTGCAATGTATTTTTGAGATAATGCATCATCCTGCAATTAATATCCCATTGATTTGCGATGGGCTGTTGTGTAAAAGGTATCAATGGCATATAAGGTGAAGGGCCAAACTCCGGCGTGATGGTAAGATGGGTACCACCGTTTTCTTTTTTGTACCTGATGATTTGCTGCCACCATCCTTCAAACAGGGTACAATGATTTTTCCATTCCGGCGCAAACGGGTCATTCACCTGCGGGCCCTGCTCATGCCCTACCCTTGCATGTATATGTGATACATGCGGAATGATTTGCCGGATGGTATCTTCCTGGTCCTGCAGCATGCTTTCAGATACGGTACAGAAATGAGAGAAATCGCCAACCAGTTCCAGTTCCGGAAATTTTTTAAGGTATGGGATTAAGGATGCGGCATGAAATGAAAACCTGCCACGGTGCGTTTCATGCAAAATGCGTACCCCCGTTTTATGGCTGATGTTTAAAGCCGCTTCAATCACTTTACAATTATCATCAAAAGAATAATAATCCTTACCGGAATGTGAGTTGATAAAGGCGGGCTGGTATGCTGCCAGCTCCATTAAGCTTTTTGTCATCCTGCTGATATACTCATCCACCGTATCATTACCCGGGGCTGTCAGCTGCTGTGCAATGAAAATAAAACCCGGGTTCCTGCCCAGCACATCTTCCAGTTCTTCAATAAATATTTCTGTAAAAGGATCCGTTGGCGATGGCAGAAAAATTTCAATGCCTTCATAGCCTGCCGACAGTACCTTATCAACAAACACATCGGGCTTTTCGTTTTCGCAACCCCAAAAAGTGCAACAGTATTGTATCTGCAAAGTATCGGTTTTAGTAAATGACGGGATTGAGAGGGGTATCGATCACTTCCCCGATTTTTGCTCCCGGGCACCAGGTATTCCAGTCGTTGATTTGATTTTTATTGTCAGGATTTTTGAGTACCATATCCTTATCCATATAAATGACCGTCATCACTTTCCGCACCTGGCTGGTGGTGTTGGCGCCTGCCCGGTGAAATACCCAGCCGCTGTGAAAACTCACTTCTCCCAAATCAAACGGTTCTATCACATGCTTAAAATCAGTAACCCTTAATTTTTGCTGTATAGTGGCTTCGCTTTCGTCGCTTATCTCCAAATCACGTCCTTCCACAATCTGGTGGCTGCCTGCACTGAATTCCAGCGGCCCCAGCTCCAATGGTGTTGCCTGCAGCGGAATCCATGCGGTAATGGTTTTATCGGTTGTTAAGGGCCAGTAATATTGGTCGGCATGCCAGGGAGTAATGCCGCCGCCACCTTCTTTAAACAATGCCTGGTCGTGGTAAAGGCGTACCCCGCTCACCTCCATCAGCCTGGCAGCTATCTGTGCCAGCCGCCTGCTCAAAACCAGTTCTCTTACCAATGCATCTTCCCTCCACAAATTAAAAAGCTGCAGAAATGCCTTGCCATAGGTACTGCGTTCTTCCAGCGCCTGGCTCTGGGTATTCATTGCTGCTACCCTTTTGGTTATCACTTCATTAAAAAAAGTGAGTGTTTCTTCATTGAGTACCTGCCGCAGTTTAATATACCTGTACTGCTGGTAAAACTGTATCTGCTCCCGGGTGAGCGGATACTCCTGCTGCAGAAAAAAACTGATTGATGGCTCCCTGTTCATCGCATTTTTTTTACAAAAATATCAATGCCCGGTATGAGAAAGCAGCACATCCCGTTTAAAAACTAACACTATATTGACTAATTTTACCCATTCCTATCATATTCTTAATAAAATAGTATGAGAGCAAAACTTGAACAGGTATCTGCCCGCAGCGAACAATCCTTTCTTTGCTACAAGGTTACTGCGGCAGCTTTTGATTTCTGGTGGCATTATCATCCTGAATACGAGCTTACCTTTATTACCAAAGGCAGGGGCAAAAGGCTGGTGTGTGACAGTTATCAAGATTTTAGTGAAGGAGACCTGGTGCTGCTGGGCCCGATGCTGCCGCATACATGGGTAAGCGAAAAAATAAAAAAGCAGCATTGCGAAGCCATTGTTATCCAGTTTTCAACAGCTTTCATTTCATCATTGCTGCAATACAGTGAACTGGCTGCAGTGGAAAAAATATTGCAAAAAGCCGCCAGGGGTGTGTCGTTTACCGGCAGCCAGGCCAGGCTGGTGCATGCCATGCTGCAACAAATGCTCACCTGCAGCCATATTGAAAAATTGGCCCTGCTGCTCAGGGTATTGCACAGTTTGTCATCCACAAAAGCGGTCCTGCTTTCTTCGGGTATATTTAAACCCCTGGCCGGTGTGGCAAACGAGCAGCGCATCAATAAGGTATTCCATTACGTTGAAAGAGGATTCAGGAATATCGTAACCATTGAGCAGGCGGCAAAACTCATCCATCTGTCAGAAAGTGCATTCTGCAGGTTTTTTAAAAAAGCCAGCGGCAAAACATTTTCTGATTATGTTAATGATATCCGCATTGCGCATGCCTGCAGCTTGCTGATTGAAACGGACAAGCCTGTGGCACAGGCTGCATACGAATCAGGCTTTGAAACACTCACCTACTTTAACCGGGTATTCCTCAAGAAAAAAGGGGTGCAACCGGCTGTTTTCAGAAAACATTACCAGCCGGCAGGGCTTATCTGAATACACTGCCAGTGCTGCTGGGAGCTTAATCGAAAGAATCCTGGTTGAGGTGCACTTTGGTCATTTCGTAAAAATGATTCTGAAACTGGTGCAGGTTCAGTTGCTGCACAATATGCCTGCGCTCATCCCTGTACCATATTTCCAGTTTGGAAAAATCATCTTTGGCAGGTATCAGCATCCTGAAGGCTCCTTTCATATATTTTACGGTACCATCTTCGTTTTCCTGTTTGGTAAACATGAGTGCGGTCAGTTCTTCATCATTCAGCGGCAGGGGAAATAACTGGTTTTCTTCATACCAAAACTCCTGGATGCCATTGTCAACCATTGCCCTTTTTGATTCACGCTGCAGGTTGGTTACTTCGCCGCGGCGTTTATCCCCCTCAAAATCTGCTATCAGGTAGTCACCTTTTTGAATTTCCTGGAACTTTATCATAATTTAAATTGGTTTTGATGATTAAATATAAAAAGATTTTTCAAATAAAATCAGTTTCCTACAAAATGGTGTTTTCTCAAATTGCTGCTGGCGGGTGAAGACACGATACCCGTCAACCTTAGCAATGTGTTATGAGACAGGTTATATTTTTAAGCGTCTGTCTGTCCAAATTCTGTCATACCTCAAGGCAATCTTGTTGAGTTAAGGATATTATGCGAATAAAACATGTCACCCCTACGGGGTTTTGCCCCCTTATTGTTGTCTTTTCTACCAACATTGCGCCCCGCTGGGGCTGGCAATGCTCAATTGAATGATATTGCCCTTCCGAGTTTTATTTTCTTAAGATACCGGGCATAGTGAGTACCTGCTTTTGCCGGCAGGGAAGTTTGCTAAAGGCCTTGTCCTCATTGCCCGCAACCAAAATAAAGAGCGGCGATTTAAATACGCCTGTTTCCCCCAAAATGGTGTTTTCTCAAATTGGTGCTGGCGGGTGAGGACACGATACCAGTCAACCTTAGCAATGTGTTATGAGACAAGTAATATTTTTAAGCGTCTGCCTGTCCAAATTCTGTCATACCCCAGGGCAATCTTGTTAGGTTAAGGATTTTATGCGAATAAAACATGTCACCCCTACGGGGTTTTGCCCCATTATTGTTGTCTTTTCTACCAACATTGCGCCCCGCTGGGGCTGGCAATGCTCAATTGAATGACATTGCCCTTCGGAGTTTTATTTTCTTAAGATACCGGGCATAGTGAGTACCTGCTTTTGCCGGCAGGGAAGTTTGCTAAAGGCCTTGTCCTCATTACCCGCAACCAAAATAAAGAGCGGCGATTTAAATACGCCTGTTTCCTCCAAAATGGTGTTTTCTCAAATTGCTGCTGGCGGGTCAGGACACGATACCCGTCAACCTTAGCAATGTGTTATGAGACAGCTAATATTTTTAAGCGTCTGCCTGTCCAAATTCTATCATACCCCAGGGCAATCTTGTTAGGTTAAGGATATTATGCGAATAAAACATGTCACCCCTGCGGGGTTTTGCCCCCTTATTGTTGTCTTTTCTTCCAACATTGCGCCCCGCTGGGGCTGGCAATGCTCAATTGAATGATATTGCCCTTCGGAGTTTTATTTTCTTAAGATACCGGTCATAGTGAGTACCTGCTTTTGCCGGCAGGGAAGTTTGCTAAAGGCCTTGTCCTTATTGCCCGCAACCAAAACAAAGAGCGGCGATTTAAATACGCCTGTTTCCTCAAAAATGGTGTTTTCTCAAATTGTTGCTGGCGGGTGAGTACCTGTCTTTGCCGGCAGGCAGGTAACCGCCGGGGCTGTCTGGGCTGCAACGGCAAACGCCCCGTTGCCGGGGCGCTGTTGTGTGTAAACTAACTATGCCAGTATTTTTATCGTACTTTAATCCTTCTTTACTACCCGCTTGCTGATGGTTTCATCCAGGTACTGCACTCTTACTGTATAAATACCAGCGGCCAGGCTGGCAGGGATGTCCAGTACAGCATTGTTAATGCCTTTTGAAGCAAGCAGGGTTTTCCTGTATACCTGCTTGCCCACTGCATCATACAAAAAAGCAGTAACCGTTCCGTCCCGGGGTACAATATAATCCAGTGGCAAACGGCTTCCTGTAAAGGGATTGGTCACCAGCTTCACGTCAAATACATATCCTTTAGTACTCAGCATCACTACCTTACTGTATTGGTAGGCTCCATCATTGTTTACCATCTTAAGCCGGTAATATGCCGTACCCGAAAGCTGCACCGGGTCATTGAAGCCATACACCATTTCTGTGGGCAACCCAAGCCCCTGCACTTCCCCGATTTTTGTAAACTGCTGGCCATTGGTGCTTTTCTCCACTTCGTAATGGCTGAAATTGGATTCGGATGCTACTTTCCAGCTTAACACTGCTTTGTTATTATTCAATTCTCCTTTAAAAGAAAGCATATTGGCTATGAGTATTCCACCACAGTTTAAAAAACGCAGGTAGGTATAATTGCCATCTGTAAAGGAGCAGGTGGTACTGCTCAGGTTGGCTGGTGTGGTGGCCACTATCACCCTGAAGCGGTGACCACTGTCTGCCCCGCTGGCAATAAACTGGTAATTGGTAGTGTATTGCCATGCCCCGGAAACAAAAGTGGGAGTTGCCGGGCCACCGGAAAAGATATCCGTCCAGCTGACACCATTATTGGTACTGCGCTGCCATTTGTAATACAGGTAACTGCCATTGTACGAATAGCGCACGGTACAAATAAGATTGATATCTACTGTGGGCGCATCTCTGCAGCCAAGTACATAAGGCGTGTAATTCATACCCAATGAGGGTACACAGGCAGATACACCCACATCATCCATCACCCAGTCGTTGCCACCACCGCCGGGTGAATTATTGCGGATGGTGATTTTAAAACTGTCTAATGTATTTAAAAACAGGAACCCCCGCTTCTTCCAGGAGTTGGCCTGTGTTTTATCATAGGGCATATCCCCTGAAGTGTAATATGTGGTATCATTTATTTCGAAGGCAAGATTAGGGCGCACACCGGCAGAATCGTTGCCTGCCCAAGAGAGGTAGGCAGGGTTGGGCGGCCAGCCGGTAGCCCAGGTGGTACTGCCATTGCCCAGCGAATCGGCACCGCAGCGGGCACATACATTTCTAAACCAGGCACTGAATTCGTAATACGTGTTTTTGCATACATTTCTAACCGTTTGTGTTACAGCAGCATTGGTAAAATAGCTGGCGTTTACCAGCAGCATGTATCCGCCGCCGGGGCGAGCTGCGGCCGTATCAACAGGCAGGTTGCCCACTGCCGGATTGGCTGCTCCCGTATGATCGCCGATGATGTCGAAAATATCGAAAATCTTCGGGCTGAAAAACCTGCCGTTAAAACTGGTGTTGTTTGAGCCTGCATCGCTGCTGTTGTTTACAATGGCATAACTGCCATCATTGGGGTTATTGGCATCGGCCGTTACAAAATTGTAGCCGAGGGCACCACCGGGCACAATAGGCGAAGCGGCACCCCTGTTACGGGGTTTACCCGTACCAAAAGTGCCGTTGGTTTCAAATATATTGCTGAGCGCCAGCCCGCTGCTGCACAAACCAGGGCTTTGAAACACGGCTATCACACTCCGTGGAAACCTGAATTTGGATACTGGCGCCAGGTCGGCCGTTCCCCTGAACCAGAGCGACGACCGGTTAAATGTGAGGTATTGACCGTAAGGTGCAGCTACTGCTACCCTGTACGTAATCATCCCGAATGAATTATTGGAAAACCGGGGTGGCGTGGCATTGTTATTGAACTGCCAGGCTGTTCCATTCCAGCGCCAGGTGCCGCCGCTCAGTGTATCCGTACCAACGCCGGTAAATGGCCTTGCTCTTATGTTTACTATATTGTTTCCGCCGGCGCTGATATAATTGCCCTGGTCTGCATCAACGATTTCTGAAAAAGGGCCCTTGTATAAAATGCCCTCATTGGTTTTGATGCGCATGCTGCCGGGTACATAATTTACATTGGCAGGCAGTGTATCAATGATTTGTGCAGATTTAAGGATGAACCTTGTTTGGGCTGCACCTGAACCGCCTGACGGTTGCGGACTCTGCGGTACAAGGATGGTATAGCGCACTTCAATGGTATCCCCGGGGTCGAATACACCACCATTGGGCTTATTAACATTGATGAAGGTGCGTGCCACCTGGTAGCTGTTGATATAGGTTATCTGGGCACTGCTGTACCCGAAACTGCAAAGCAGTAATGCTGTAAAAAACCATCTGAATAAAGCAGGTAAATTTTTTCCCATAAACATTGGTTTCAGTGATAAAAATCTTTTTACCGGCAGTTATAAAAACCAACAAAAGGCTGTTGAAACCTGTTGCTAATGCATATAACTGCCTTTCTGCTTAAGATAGAACCGGGTAAGTAAGCACTGCTGCATTGCTGCACCAGCATGTGAGGTAAACCTGTGTAGTACATCATCAACGCTCAAAAAGCCGCAATATTGTTTATTGCGGCAAAATTTTATCCACCGGGATGATTGGCACCGGTACAGGTAATCAGCTGATTGTGTTTTTCAGTGTATTTATACGAAGTACTTTATACCATTTTGATTTATAAATCAGGCCAATAATAAGTGGTATAATGCCGACATGCATTGCGCTTTACTTTTTATCTATTGGTCTGTTTTCAATGCATCGTCGGTATTATTTACTTTTTATGAGTCTTTTACTAATTGCTACCGGGTTGCCCTCACATTGCAGCCTGATGATATAAAAGCCTTCGGCCAGTGCCGGCGGCAGGTTGAGTACTATACTGTTGCTGCCCTTTATGGAAGGATATTCCCTGTGGTACAGGCTTTTTCCTGCTGCGTCAAACAGCTGTACGGTTACCGTTCCATCTTTGGGCATGATATAATCTACAGGGAGCCTGCTGCCTGAAAAGGGATTCATCACCGGTTTTACAAAAAAAGAATAGCCCCTGGTACTCAGCATCACCACTTTGCTGTACTGGAAGGTTCCGTCTGTATTCACCATTTTAAGCCGGTAGTAAGCGGCCCCGTTGATGATATCGGGATCAGTAAAGCGGTAGCGCATTTCTCCGGCCTGAGCAAGGGCAGGTACTTTGGTAATTTTAGTAAATAACTGCCCGTCTGTACTTTTTTCCACTTCATAATGGCTGAGATCGGTTTCTGATGCCACCCGCCAGTTGAGTGATGCGATACTACCATTCAGCTCTCCTGTAAAAGACAACAGGTTGGTCACGAGGTTGCTGCCACACGGTAAAAAGCGCAGGTAGGTAAAATTGCCATCGGTAAATGCACAGGTGCTGCTGCTGAGGTTGCCGGCCGTGGTAGCCACCACTACCCTGAACCTGTGGCCGCTGTCGGAGCCATTGGCAAGAAAATGGTAGTTGGTGCTGTATTCCCAGGCTCCCGAAATATAGGTGGGAGCAGCAGGCCCGCCGGTAAAAATATCTGTCCAGGAAACCCCATTATTGGTGCTTCTTTGCCATTTATAGTACAGGTAACTGCCATTATAGGCATACCGCACCCTGCAAATGAGGTTTACGTCTACATTGGGTACATTGCTGCAGCCCAGTACAAAGGGCGTATAATTCATACTGGTGGATGGTACGCAGGCCGATAGCCGGATATCATCCAGCGCCCAGTCGTTGCCACCACCACCCTGGGCATTGTTGCGGATGGAGAAAGTAGCACTGGTTTGCGAAGCACCAGTTCTGAAAAGAAAACCCTTTCTCACCCATCCCACTGTATCTATTTCACCGGTGCTGTAAATATCCTTATCATTTATTTCAAAGGTAAGATTGGGCAGCACGCCGGGCCTGTAAGTTCTGTTAAGCAGCGAGTCGCCGCCGCAAAGCGGGCAAATATTTTTTACCCATGCAGAAAACTCGTAGAAACTGTTGGGGCAAAGGCCGGTAATGGTTTGCCGGTATGCCTCTGTAGTAATGTAGTCTGCATTTACCATCAGCATATATCCACCGTTTGTACCGGCGGCTACGGGCAGGTTACCTGCTGCATTGTTGGTACCACTATGGTCACCGTCAATAAACCAGGAGCCATCAAACATCCTGTTGTGGCAGCTATCGGCAGCGGGTACAGCAGGCGCTGCGGTACAATTGGGCACCCGCCTTGCATTACGGTTGGTGCTGGCCCTGGGGCTCAGATTGTTTACAATGGCATAACTGCCGTCTGACACATCCTGCGTGGCCGACACATTATTGCGGTAAATATAATTGGGTACCAGGATGGATGGCCCTGTGCCCCTGTTGAGCGTATTGCCAGTACCAAAAGTACCATTGCTTTCACCCGCAAGGTTAATGGCAAGTCCGTTCTGGCAAAGGGTATCTTTGGCACTGATGAGTATCTTATAAGGAAAGGCTGTAATAAAAGTATCGGCACCATTTTGTGTACGCCTGAAGATAAATTGAGCCGGTTGTAACATCACGCTGTCACCAGCATTTCCGGTTACCCTTACCCGGTACGAGGTGGAAAAAATATGGCCTGTCCACCATTTTGGTGCACTGCCATAAGGATATACATTGGTGAGGTTGATACTGTCGGATCCATTTACCGTGTTGGGGTTATTGTTGAGTGGTGCTGTGGGGTTTCTGCCCATATTGATGCGGATATTGTACTGGCCCGGAGAGGGGCTGTTGTTATACGATGCTGCATCATCGCCTCCGTTTAATGTGTACCGCTTGTAAGTAAGTCCTTCGTTTGTTAATATACGTATTGAATCGGATGAACTGGTAAGCATTTGTGTATTGGTGGGTATATTGTCCACATAACGCACCCGGTAAATTCTTCCATTGGCACCACCATTATAGCCCCATGGCAGGTGAATGCTCATCCTTATTTCAAGTATATCATCTTTCTCAACCTTGCCCCCGGTAGCTTTTTTGGAAATATTCACATAGCCGTTTCCAAACTGCGGGGTTTGCGCTATGGCCTGCTTACTGAGTACAGACAGTAATACAAAAATAATGGTACTTATTTTTTTCATCGACTGGTTTGTTTAAGGATATTGAAAGGGTATTTACCAGTACCCGGGACACGAACGTATTTTTACTTATTTTATTATTTACTATACAAATTTTTGGAAAAATATAATTTCTGCATGGTTTTTGCGTTTATTTTTAAGGAGAGCCAGCTTGTCAATACCAAATTGCTGAACTGGTGACCTCCCTGGTTTTTAAAATCCATTTTTATGAAGAAAATATACATCGCCGTATGCGGAATTGCATGCTTTATGCTATCTGCAAATGCACAGATTACACCATCTGATTCTTCCAGTTCCTTTACTTACCGTGTACTTGCAAGTAACCTCAGTTATCCGTGGGAGGTTTTGTACGGACCCGATGACAGCCTTTGGGTAACGGAATCAAGAAGTTATAAAATCACCAAAATAAGCCCGGTGGATGGTGGCAAGCGTACGATCCTTGACCTCAGCAGTAATAAAAACTTTTTCCAGTTTATTGATGTCAGCGGCAACCGCTTTGCCCGGGTAGGTGGCAGCAATAAACCCTGGCCACAGGGCGGCATGCAGGGCCTGGTGCTGCATCCGCAGTTTCTGTCGGGCAAGCCTTACCTGTATGTGTCGTATGTGTACAGGTGGGACAGTACTTCTGTATTTACCAATGGTGGCGAATTTTTTACCACTAAAATTGAGCGCTATACTTATAATACCGTTACCAAAACACTAAGCTCGCCTGTTACCATTATTGATACTTTACCCGGCAGCAGCGATCACAATTCGGGCAGGCTGGCCATTGGCCCCGATTTAAAATTGTATTACAGCGTGGGTGATATGGGTGCCGGGCAATTTGGCAATAAGGCAAGGATGCACTGTGCACAGAATACAGATTTTTACCAGGGCAAAATCCTGCGGTTTAATACTGAAGCAGATGCTGACCCTGTTGACGCAACTGACCCGCTTAACCGCTGGATTCCGAATGACAATATCTATTTCAACTCTGTAAATGGTAAGCGCAGTGCGGTGTACAGCTTTGGCCACCGCAATGTGCAGGGCCTTGTATGGGGCCGTATCAACAGTGGTGATACGCTGTATGCCAATGAACATGGTCCGCAAACAGATGATGAACTGAACAGCATCAGCCGTGGCCGCAATTACGGCTACCCCTTTGTTACCGGCATGTGCGATGGCAATATGAACGGCATCAGCAACGGGCCATTTACAGCTGCCACCAGTGGCCCCAATACCGAGCAGAACCGCTGTACAGCACTGAACGTTAAAGCGCCCTTCAGCACTTATGGCACTACTACTGCAAGTCCCAATACCAATCCCGAAGGCAGCAATGCCAGCTGGCCCACCGTGGGGCCCTCCAGCCTTGAGTTTTATGGCAACCCCGGCACGGCCAACCAGATACCCAACTGGAAAAATTCACTGCTGATTACCACCCTGCGCAGCGGCCGCATCATGAGGCTGAAACTAAATGCCAATGGCGACGCTGTGGTGGGCAACCCCATTGAATATTTCAGGGGCAGCACCAACCGCTTCAGAGACCTGGCACTGAACCCCGATGGCGTAAAAATATATGTGGCTACCGACAGTGGTTATGCCACTTCCGGCCCTACTGCCGGTGTGCCGCCCAGCAGCCTGCCCGCTTATGCCGGGGTAATATTAGAATTCAGCTATGCATCTGCCACATTGGCTATTGACAATACCCCGCCCGATCCGCTTAATTACCGCCAGTATTACAGAATTTTTCCCAACCCGGTAAGCGATAACCTGTACATAGAGAGCAAGCGCAATGTGAGCAAGCCCATTACCTGGCAACTGTATGATATCACCGGTAATATGGTGAGCAGCGGCCGCAGCATCAACAATAATTTTTCTATTGATATGCGTTTGCTGGCCAACGGCGTGTACCTGCTTAAAATGTACAATGGTGCCGATGTGGTGGTGGTAACGGAGAAGGTGGTGAAAGGGTGATGTGCTAATGTGCTGATTTGATAATGTGCTGATTTGCCAATGTGCTGATGGGTTGAAACAGGATTTGTTGATTAGTGCTGATGGATTTTTTTACCTTTAATGAAAATTGCCTTATGTCCATCATATCGAATATCAGGAAATATCTGCGGCTGGATAATGCCGTACTGAGTTTAGACAGAGAATTTACAGACGCTGCGGGATTGTACCTTACGGAGCGGAAAGAACTGATGAAACCCGCCCCGACGGATGGCTGCTTTGAAGGCGACAGCTCCTGCAATCCCTCTAAGCATATTGATACTCCTGCTGGTCACCATGCTGCTGATTACCATTTTGGCTGATGGTATATTCTGGCCACTCAATGCAACATATTCAGCTCCTGATACGCAGCTTTTTCCCTGGTTATTATTTTCATATTGCTTTAATATTTTGATGATATTACCTTAACTGTTTGGTGAGGTTCTGGTAATACACTTTTTACACCTTTGCGGCGTAAATAAATCATTATGAAAAGAATCAAACAAACAGTACTGCTGCTGTTGCTTTCAGCAGGTATCTTAACATTGCAATCTTTCAGTTTTGACGGCACAAAAAAAGACAAACACAAAGTTGCTGCACAAGTAAACTACACGGGTGAAACGGGCCAGTTCCTGCTTTTTACCGTAAAGCTGGGCGAAGCTGCTGCTTCGGGCAAACCTGTAAAAATCAGCATTACTGCCAATAACCATGGCGAACTGTACGACGAAACCTATGCTGGCGGCAAAACAGAGATGGTTTTTAAAATCAATAAAACCGATATTGAAAAAATCAGCTTTATTATTACCATCAATGGTAAAAGGGAGTATTTTGATTTTGATGTAAAGCGAACTTATACAGAGCAAGTGGCTGTGGTGGCGGCTAAGTAGCAGGTTTAATTTTATTCAACTGGCTACAGGGTGCTGCCCTGATGCCAGTTGTTATACCGACGATGCAATGAAAACAGACCAATAGATAAAGAGTAAAGCGCAATGCATGTCGGCATTATACCATTTATCATTGGCCTGATTTATAAGTCAAAATGGTATTACTTGTGCAGTGCTTAGTGCAGTTCTTAGTTGCCATGTAATGCCCCTGATGCATCATTTTCAACAGGTAAAATACACCATCTTTATTATGATTAATATGCATCATATATAAAAAGCAGCCCAAACGGACTTTTGCATCAGGAAATGTTCCTTTGCTGGTACATCCTTTCCACCTCTGCCACAAGCTCCGCCACAATATTACCTTTCGATGTAAAAACAGTAACCGATTTTACATATGCAGGTATATCCTTATAAGGCGTATCTTCAATCATTACTGGCAAAATCTTACCACTTGCATTCATCCATCTTTTAGTGGCATACTCAAGCTCCGTTAAAGTATACCTGCCCTGCGCTACAGCATCAGGGCTAATAAAAAACAACATCATATCGCTGCAGTTAACCGCATCATGTATGGCCATATTATACTCTTTCCCTTCCGGGAGTGTACCCCTGTCGAAAAAAACCATATAATTATTATTGAGAAGCGCATGATAAAGATTTTCCGCCTTCTCCCGCTGCCCGGATGAGTATGAAATAAAGACATGAAATTTAACTCCCTTTACCAATCCCGATTGCTTTTCAAGATAGGTTTTTACATAAGTATCATAGTTAGCCCCCAGGCTTTCTTTGCGCAATATGGCCAGTTGCCTTTCTCTATCATTTTCGCTGTAAATGATACCCAGCACCAGCAGTAAAAAAAACAGGTCTGCAAAAAGCAGCACAAGAAGTGCATCATAAATAATTTCTGCTTTAACAAGGCCCGGCTTACAGCACTGGTTTATAATGGCTACCAGGCGGTCTTTGCCCAAATGTGCTGCAATTTCAACAGATTTTTTTTTGGCGATCTGCTGCAGCAAACAAAGGTCTCCGCTGCATTGCATCGGCAGCAGCACTTTATCGCCAAACTCTGACCGGGAGGTGTAGCGGGCAGAAAAAAACACCAGGCTGATGAACAGCACCAGCATTGCGGTGCAGCTTACTGCAACAAAGTAAAGCAGCCTGCCCCGTAATTTTGCCATCAGCTTTTTTTTGCCGATAATGCTCATCAATGCCGTTACCGCAGCAGCAAGCTCACAACTTACCAGCAATACCCCTTTCGATATATTTACAGGCACTGCCCCATGTAAAAAAACCAACCCCAAAGGCAGTAAAAAAATCAGTGCAGTAAATCCTTTAATCAGTACCGGCAGCCTGCTCATTGTGTGTGGAATTTATATTTCACAGCGTTGATTTTACCGGGACCCGGCTTGCAGGGCAACGGTTCGCTGAACTGGTTGCCATACAGGATAAAGTAAACATAATTCACTTCCCTGCTCTGTACCTGTACATTTGTAGGCCCGTCGGGCAAAAGATAGGGCTCCAGGAATTCCATCACTTCGGCAGTAGCCTTATACCTGTTCTTTTTAAAATCAGCAAGCCTTTCGCCAGAAAACTCCTCTATATCATAACTGTCCTGCGGCACCTGGTATATTTTACAGCCTGGCGGATCCGATTCTATTTTAATCGTAAACCATTTTTCTTTCTGTAAATTTTTTAAGTCTACCAACCCCTGCTTAGCCATTTGCACATCCCCTCCTTCCATCACCTGGAAGTAAATATCATACATATTAGTGGTAACCAGCTTACGGGGAACAAAAAAGTAAATAACGTCTTTCTTTTTTTCAAAATCGGTAAACTTTTCAGTTTTACCCAGTACCTCCACAGGCAAATAGGCATTTTTTACTTTATCCTTAATATACAATTCATACCACCGATCAACATAAGACCCTTTTTTTTGTGTAGGGGGCAGCAACAGTTTTTTGTATTCCCCGTAAAAAACAACAGGATGGTACACTACAGTAACATTTTCAGAATCGGCCACGGCATTACCCAGCAGGTTTTTGCCCTGCTTTACAGGCTTTACCGGTATCCTGGCTGTAAAGGAGTCTGCCAGGCCATTGTACACAAATCCATTTGCCGAATCTGCCGCATTGATCAGCCGCCAAAGCGAAAAAATATTTTTCGAAGGCAGCTCTGTCTCATCATCAACAGGCCCCAATGCATCAAAATACCTGCTGTATTTTTTAGGCGGAAGTATATACACCGAAAAACCATTTCCAGGGTAGTTTTCTGCCATACTAAAATCCCCGGTACTGTCTATCAGTTTTGCCTGGCCTGTAAACCATTCCCGTATTTTGGCAGTATCGGTATAAAAGTTTTTGCTTTGTGCCGCAGCATTATTGCCCTGCACAAGGCAAAAAGCAGCAATGATTACACATTGAATGCTGTACTTCATTATTGATGGTTTAGTAGTTAGTTATCAGTTGCTGCCGAAAATACTAAAATATACAGAAAAAAATCTTTTATATTTAAACAAATCCGGGATATGCTATATTATTTCCACCGGCATTTCCTCAATACGTTTCATTATAAATATCCCGCAGCTTACGTCCATTATATGTCCAGTAAGGGCCGGGGGCTACGTGGTAACCATTATCCAGTATTACCCTGGTGGCATTGGTGAGGGAGGTTTCTTCGCCACGGAAGTTTACGGTGCGGTCGCTTACTACGGCAACAGTTTCACCATTGGCCACTGAGACCAACTCACTACCAATGGGTATGCCCATATCATTAAAATTGAAGCGTGGGCGTTTTTTACGGGCATAGGCCTCCCCCGCTTCTCTGTCCACTTCATCCACTACTTCTTTTTCGCTGGCTACCTGCGGCGTTACATCCTGCAGTTCCATCAGTTTCAGGATGGCAATTGCCTGACTGGCATCTATCTCAAAAAACTCCCTTTTGGGGTTTACCCTGTCGGGGCCAAAAGCCGTATGCAGGGCTTTCTCCACTCTTTCAAAGTTGTTTACCCTTGCTGCATACACACATTCAAAAGGCAATGGCACACCTGTGGTATATAATTGGGCCATGCGAAGTTTTACATCTTCCTGCGTGGTAATGCCCAGCTTGATCATGTTGGGGATTGATGGGTTGGTGAGAATGTACACGATGCCTGATGTGGGTTCCATTATATATATTTTTTAATGCTACTTATTTGTTGTTCAACTCCGCTATCACCGCCCTGAAACTCTCCAGCCCCGCTTCCAGATTCTCCACAATATCCAGCGCCAGCACATCCGGGTCGGGCAGGTTATCGAGGTCGGCCAGGGAATCGTCTTTTAACCAGGTAATGTCCAGGCTGGTTTTATCCCTCGCCATGATTTCATCATACGTGAATTTCCGCCAACGCCCTTCGGGGTTCTTATCACTGTAGGTTTCCTTGCGCTTATGGCGGTTTTCGGGGTTGTAGCAGTGGATGAAATCCCGCAGGTTCTCCAGTTGCAGCGGGTTCTTTTTGAGTGTGTGGTGGATATTGGTGCGGTAATCGTACACCCATACTTCTTTTGTCCATGGGTTTTTGCTGCTGGGCTTACCATCCCAAAACAATACATTGGCCTTTACACCATTGGCATAAAAGATGCCGGTGGGCAGGCGCAGGATGGTATGCAGGTCGGTGGTTTCCAATAACTTTTTACGCACCGTTTCCCCTGCCCCACCTTCAAACAGCACATTATCCGGCAATACCACGGCCGCCATGCCCGTGCTTTTGAGCATGCTTTTGATATGCTGCACAAAATTGAGCTGCTTGTTGCTGGTGGTAACCCAAAAGTCCTGCCGGTTATAGGTCAGGTCTTCCTTTTCCTGCTCGCCTTCTTCGTTGGTAAAAGTCATGCTGCTTTTTTTGCCAAAGGGCGGATTGGCAAGCACATAATCGTACTGCGTAGGCGAAGCTGCCACCAGCGAATCGTTGGGCGAAATAAAGTTGTCGCTATCTATATCGCCGATATTGTGCAAAAACAGGTTCATCAGCGCCAGGCGGCGGGTACCGGGCACAATTTCGTTACCAAAAAAGGTTTTGTATTTCAAAAACTGCTTTTTGGCTTTGTCCAAGTCCCTGTTCCTTTTATCTGTCAGCCAATCATAAGCGGCTAAGAAAAACCCTCCCGTACCGCAACTGGGGTCAGCTATGGTTTTGAGTGGCTCTGGGCGCAGGCATTCCACCATGCACTTGATCAAAGGCCGGGGCGTAAAGTACTGGCCCGCCCCGCTCTTGGTATCTTCCGCATTCTTTTCCAGCAGGCCCTCGTATATATCGCCCTTGTCTTTTACGCCCATCAGCACCCATTGCTCGGCATTGATGAGGGCGATGAGCTTGTACAGCTTGGCAGGATCTTGTATCTTGTTTTGGCTCTTGGTAAATATCTGTCCCAGTATTCCCTTTTCCCGGCCGAGGCTGCGCAGCACTTTGTTGTAATGCCGCTCCAGTTCATCGCCGCTCTTGCCGGTAAGGGTATCCCAGGCATATTCGGCGGGTATGGGCATGGTACGGTTATGCGGCGGGCGGCTGTACTCATCGGCCATTTTTAAAAACAGCAGGTAGGTCAATTGCTCCAGGTAATCGCCATAGCCTACACCATCATCACGGAGGGTATTGCAGAAAGCCCATACTTTACTAACTATGCTGGATGTATTGGCTGTATTGTTGTTGCTCATATTGTCTGTACTATGATTTATTTGATTATTGTGCTCCCGGTGATTTGTACTTTTTATTTGTAAGCCGTTTAAAATTCAAACTGGTTTCACCAAAATTTATTAATAATCCTATTTCAAGATTGTAAGCCTCAAGATAGTTAATAGCCTGTGCAAAATGCACATCTTCCAGCTTTGTTGTTGCTTTTAATTCAACAGAAATAATTCCTTCTACTAAAAAGTCCACTCTTCGTGTACCAATATGCTGTTCCCTGTAAAAGATGGGCATTTCATGCTCTCTCGTAAATGCAATGCCCGCTATCCGCATTTCAATTTCCAATGCCCGCTGATAAATTACTTCCTGAAAACCATTGCCCAATGCTTTATGCACCGACATGGAACAACCGATAATTTTAGAGGTAAGTTCCGAATATTTATATTGCTCATTTATCATATTGTCTTGACTATGATTTGTTTGATTTTTTTGATTAATATGATGTTTATAATTTATACAATCTACTGACATGGCAATCATTTAATCATAAAAATCACAGTACAGACATCCTCCGCAATTGTCTTAACTATGATTTAACTGATTTATTTGATTAATATGATTTTTATAGTTTACACAATCTGCAAATTTTTTTACCAGTTTTATTACCGAAAGCACTTTCATGGCAATCATTTAATCAAAAAAATCATAGTGCAGACATCCTCCGCAATTGTCTTAACTATGATTTGTTTGATTTTTTTGATTAATATGATTGATTCAGATTGATGAGTTTACAGCCCCCATCAGTTTGCTAAATTAATCCCTTTACTTCGCTTATATCCTTTCATGGTAATCATTTAATCAAAAAAATCATAGTGCAGACATCCTACGCAATTGTCTTAACGATGATTTGTTTGATTTTTTTGATTAATATGATTGATTCAGATTGATGAGCTTACAAGCCCCATCAGTTTGCTAAATTAATGCCTTTACTTCGCTTATATCCTTTCATGGCAATCATTTAATCATAAAAATCATAGTGCAGACAACTGCCAGCATCCCGCGGGGTGTTGCAAAAGGCCCATACTTTGGAGACGATGAAGGAAGTTTTGGGGGAGTTGTTGCTCATGTATTAATAGTAATTTAAAACTAAAAAGGTAAATCATCAATTATACTCGTTTTTGGAATGATGGCTTTTTCAGGCAGTGGTAAATTGTTGACTACATAAAGATTTAGAATATCTTCTCTATCTAAAAACATTACTTGACTTCTTTTTGAAGCATCTAATTTCCCTCCAAGCCAATTTCTTGCAGCTTTAGTTATTTCACCCCCAGCGACGATAAATGCATGATCTACCAGGACTCGTTTCCCAATTTCAGGATCAAAAATCTCATGCCCAAGCATCATTGTTAACTGATTGTAAATTTCGGCGATATTTGCTTTACTTGCTCCCGCCGAGTCAATTTTGCTCTTTTTTGCCTGAATACCAAAATATAGAATATGCTGAGTAGGCAAAGTAAATTTCATCCAAATGTCTTTCCCGTATTCCATAGCCTTGTCTTTATGTCCTGCCGATGTTATACGGTGAAAACCTAATTGTCTAAACAGTGGCAGTAAGACAAATTCAATCAAATCATCTTCTGAGACACTATTTAGATAATTTACAAGAAGAGTCCTTCTCTTAGCTTCAGCTTCTGAAAAAGGGCGATGTGGATTTGGCGTTGATTTGACAGCTTTTGATGCACTCGGAATCAACATAACACTGTTAATACTTTCACCAATGAGATGCCTTGTTGGCAAATTAAACTTCGCTACTAAGTCTCTTTCAATTTCGTGAATTTTACTTTGTATTTTGGCATATAGATCAATATCGACAACAACGTAAACGGTATATCCGTAAGTGCCCCCGTTCCAATTATCAAAATCAGTTTGTTCAATAGTAACCTTACCATTTGCAAGCAACGTTGCAGCAATATCAGAACCATTGACTTTGGCAATTTCTATTACAGTATTTACAATTTCTTCAAACTCTTGTATGTTATCAAGCATATATGGTGATTTTATTTGAATGCAAAAAGTAGTTACAAAACTTCACTTTACATTTTATAATGCCCATCCCGTTCTTTATCAATTATTCCGCCTGCATACCCACACTCACCCATACGTGGGGAGTTCACCACTGCCATGCGGGCATAATCGTCGTAATCAGGGCAAGTTGCCGCATGCTTTTTACCGCAACCATCGCAAAAGAAAGCATAACTGTTCCACCTGCATACGGAGCACAAAGTGGTGGCAGCCTTTTTGTTACAAATAGCGCACAAAAGTTTCAACGGTTCGTTTCTCGACAAAAGGGTGATATTTTCCTTTACAGCAAGCTGGTACTGCTTACGGGCTATCAATGTTACGGTGGTAGTGGTGCCATAATCATAATCATGTTCCAATTTTATTTTTGGCAAAAAAACATCCTGCACCAAACTATCCATGCTGATTTCGTTTCTTTTATGCCTGAATGCGCTCATGTGGCCGCAACATTCCAACCAAATTTCCCTTAAAAAATCGTCTATCACTTCCATTTTTCCGGTGCCTTTTACCAGCAGATGCAAAAACATCCCCCCTGCTTCCACTTCTATATGGCAAAAGGTTTTAACTGATTTACCGCTGTCCGCTTTTTCCTCAGCGGCCAGGTGTGCTGCCAGATGCTTTGGCATTTCCTTTTGTACAATAGTTGCATTGCAATACATGCATTTGCCTTCGGACATTAATTCTTTTTCCATCCTTTATTATGTTTAAGTATAAGAGTTATCAGTTGCCAATATTTTTCATTCGCCAATAACTTTACCAAAACCACTGGGCGTAAACTTAGCCTGTCTCATCCAATTGTACATAGCCACCACTTCTTCTTCCTGAAACTCCTCTTTCTTTTTGGGCGACCAATTAAAGAAGTCGGTAATCAAATGGTCAATTTTAATCGGCTTTTTCTTAATCAACCTGTTATTCCACACTGCATACAAAGTGGCAATCAATTCTGCCTGATGTGTATCCATTTCCTGCAAATGTTGAATAACAAAGGTAAACTGACGGCTAATTTTCCTGAAATAAACGGCAGCATCCTTTATAATAGATCCTACCTGTGTACCTGGAATAAATTTAGTAATTGCTCCTTTTTGCTCTTCATCAAACCAGTCTTTTTCTTTCATTTCCTTTCTGAATGCCATTGTAAAATCCCTATCATAAGGACCGGCCCTTTCCTGAATAAAATGCACCTCATAATCAACCTGTGCAAAACTCTCCACTAAATAGAGCATTTTTTGAAATTTGGTTAGACCAAAGTGTTTTGTATCATGCATCAAATACATAATTCTGGCAGCAAGTACTTTCCTTTCGTGTGGAATCAATTTAACTGATTGTGGGGCAAAAGCAACAGCTTCCTCCTGCACCAACCGCCCCTCAAAAGCCTTCTTCAATATACTCTGTTTCAACGCCTCGGCCTGTTGCAGGCTTTGTGCAATGCTCTCTTCCAGTTTATCGGCCACACTGAGGCGGCTTTCGATTTCCTGGACAATCTTTTCCTGCTCAGTTAAAGGTGGAAGTGATAATGGATATGATTTCAATTTTGTACCGTTAATATTTGACTGATTAACGCCAAAACTTCTCACTGAATTTCCATACTTTTTTGCATCAAGAGAATTCAGATAATAGTTAATAAAATTAGCATTCAGTAATTCTTTAATCCGGTTGATTCTAATTAGATAACCAGCAAATATAGCAGGACGTTCTTCCTTATATATTGCTGTTTTACCTACCAATTCAGCACTGTTCGTTCTATTAAACAAAACATCATCCTTTTTCAATAAATATTTTTTAATCTCATTATCGTCGTCGGTATAAACTAAATCATCCCAATTAAATCTTCCATTTTGGATATTTCCCATCCGAAGTACAGGGACTTTTCCAGATTCTTTTGACTTAGTAGCGGAACCATATTCAACACTTTCACAAACATCTCCAAGCACTACTTTTTTCCACCCCTCCGGCAATTCCCCCTCTTTTACATTTTCATTAGTTAGCTTCCCTTCAAAAGCCCATTTCAGCACCGCCTGCCGATACACTTTTAACTGCTGCCGGGCCTGCCGCAGGGTTTCCGTGCCCTTATCCACCTCGCTCAACAGGGCTTCAATTTTGGCTACAATGGCGTGTTGGGTAGGGAGTGGAGGAAGGGAGATGTCTAAGTCTTTTAAGATAGTCTGGCTTATGTTTGGTTGCGCTCCACCAAAACCTTGCTTAACGAGTTTAGATTTTTTATGGAATAGAAAATTGTAAAGAAAATTAGAATCTACTATTTCATTTTTATAAATGCCGCATACAGCTTGATTGGTAGCAGCATCAATACCAAGAAAAGCAAGTTTTCCTATTGTAGCTCCATACAAAGCAATCAATAAGGTTCCTTTCGGAAATATTTTTGCACTTGAATTCTTTATAGCTTCTTCTGAAATCTTTTCTTCCGTATCTGTAATTAAGCCCTTGTCTAATTCGCCAGACTTAACCCATGGAATATTACCATTATAATACTTCGGCTCCCTCCTACTAGGTGTTCCACCACTAGTTGTATCACACACTTCCCCCAGCTTCATCCATTTCCATCCTTTTGGTAATTCCTTTATATTTTTCTCTTCGTTCATCATTCAATTATATAATTTTTTCAAAAGCGGGCAATTGTCTGTACTATGATTTTTTTGATTTACCTGATTAATATGATTTTTGTTTACCGGTAATTGCTGCAACACCATAACAATCACAAAAATCAGCTTAATCATACTTAAAACAATATAACAATGCATTATGCCACCAGCACCTCATTCAGCTCCTCCAGTATCTTTTCATAATCCTCCTTAAACAATTGATAAAACCTGCCCAGCCCACCCTCTTTGTTAAACGGGTCCAGTTCAAAATCTTCTTTGTCCACATGAAAGCTGCCGGCCACATAATCCTTTATCATCCGCAGCCATTGCATTTGCTCTTCGGTAAACTTGGTGGCACCGGCCTGCTTTTTAAACACCCATTCCTGAAAGTTTTTGTCCACCGTTTTATCATAATGCGTAAGGGCCGCATCAATACCGCATACATTGCGGATGAGGCTCACCAGCGCCACCAGTTCGTTTTTGGGCGAAGCCCCTGCCTGCCCCAACTGCTCATAAGCCCGCCATACCTGTGCTGGGGCCAGCAGGGGCTGTTCGGTCTTTATCTTTTCGCAAAGGTCCTGTACCATGCTATAAGTCAGCTCCCGGCGGCTGTAGGGCTGGCTGTAAAAGAGTTGCAGGGCCGTAATCTCGTCTTTGTGGGCTGCTATCCAGGCTGCAAAATCAGCGATGGTGCCTTCGGCAGCGGCCTGCTGGTCTTTTACCCAACCGATATTATCTACCCTGTCTATATTGATATTGTCAATCAACTGGTCGTACTTACGCCGCATATCCACAATAAAATCCCGCAGTTCCGGGTTGCTAAACACCGCTGTAGCAGCTTCTGCCATCTGTTGCCTGGCCGCTGCAATGGCCACTTCTATTTTCACCGGGGCCTCGCCGTTCAGTTGGCCATTAATGCGTTGCTCCATATTGGCCATGGCATCGGGGTCGTGGGCCTGCAGCAGTTGGGCCGCTACCTGCCCAATGTTTAAACCGCCAGCTTTTTCTGAAAAGCCTGCTTTTTCTTTATCGTTCAATTGCCTGTCCAGCCGTATCAGCCTGTTTGCCAGGCTGGTGAGCAGTTCCTCGTCGGTATTGCCCATGGCCACCCATTGCAACAGGTTTTTCAGGCTGATGCCGGGCTTTTTTTCCAGCGGGCGGCTGTCGGTTTTTTGCGAAAGCTCCACCCCAATGGCATCAATGATTACAAAATGGTCTTTGCTGTATTTGGCGGCAGGCGAGCCTTTCAGTTTCAGTTCTTCCAAAGTGCAGGTACGGGTGCCGCGGCCCTTCATTTGTTCATAATAACTTTTGCTTTTTACATCCCGCATAAACAGCAGTATTTCCAGCGGGCGGATGTCGGTGCCCGTAGCAATCATGTCCACCGTTACCGCAATACGGGGGTAATAATCATTGCGGAACTGGCTCAGTACCGTTTTGGGGTCTTCCTCGCTGCGGTAAGTAATCTTTTTGCAAAATTTGTTTTCTTCCCCAAATTCTTCCCTTACTATATCAATGATGTCTTCTGCATGGCTGTCAGTTTTGGCAAATATCAGCATCTTGGGCACTTCAAAATGGCCCGACACATCGTACCGGTCGGGGAACATGGCGGGCAGGTTCTCTTTTACCGCCCTGATGATGGTGCGGATGGTGCTGGGGTTCACCACATCCCGATCCAACTGTTTGCCTTTATAGGTAATGTCTTCGTCCACAGTTTCCCAAAACTTGCGGCGGGTAAGGCGTTCCCGGCGGTCAACCCTTTCGCCCATGGAAATTTTGGCCCCTTCTTTGGTAATTTGTGTTTCAATGGTAAACACATTGTAAGGCACCAGCACGCCATCAATCACGGCTTTTTCATAACCGTAATCGCTTACCAGGTTCTGCTCAAAATAACCAAAAGTGCGGTTGTCGGGCGTGGCGGTAAGTCCTACCTGGAACACATCAAAATAATCCAGCACCTGCTTCCACAGGTTATAGATACTGCGGTGGCACTCGTCAATTACAATAAAGTCGAAAAACTCAATGGGCACTTTATCGGTATAGGCCACTGGTGGCGGCTCCTTTTGCACAAACTCATGCGGGTTCATTTCCTCGGCACTTTCATCAACCTCCGCACCCTTCAATATGGAATACATGCGCTGGATGGTGGAAATATATACCTGGTTATCCGGTGGCAAAAAACTGCTTTTGAGGCGGATAACGCCGTACAGTTCCACAAACTTGCGGTTATCATCTGCCGGTACATAAGTCATAAACTCCTGCTCGGCCTGTTCGCCCAGGTTCTTGGTATCCACCAAAAACAAAATGCGGCGGGCTTTGGCAAATTTCAATAACCGGTAGATAAAAGTGATGGCCGTATAGGTTTTGCCGCTGCCCGTGGCCATTTGAATAAGGGCCCTGGGTTTGGCTTCGGCAAAAGATTGCTCCAGGTTAACGATGGCCCTGAACTGGCAAGCCCTTAAATGGAGCCGTTGGGCCCATTTGTCCAGTTCCGCTTCGCTGGGTTTGCCCAGGCTGGGCAGCGCCTGCTTAAGCCTGCAGCGCAGCGAATCAGCTTCTTTTAACCATTGGCGAAAGGTTTCGGGCCGGTGAAAAGCAAACACCTCCCTGTAACGGGGCTTGGGGTCACGAAAGTCGGAAAAGCGGATGATGCCGCCGGTACTGATATATACAAATGACAGTTTTTCGTTATTGAGGAATTTCAGTTTGGCGATGGCATAATTTTCCGCCTGCTCTTCAAATACGCTGAGGTGGTGAGCCGCATCTTCCCGTTTGGCCTCGATGATGCCTACTGGCTTTTTGTCAACAAACAGCACATAATCCGCCGGGCCAATATCGGTTTGGTATTCCCGTATGGCGATACCGGGGCCAGCGCTGAGGTTGATGGCCTTTTTGTGCTGTACCAACCACCCGCATTGCTGCAGCATGGCATCAATCTGGTCCCTTGCAATCTGTTCAGGGTTTTGATTGGTCATTCAGTTATCTGCATGTTTAGGGTTTGCATATACATACTGTTAAGGCTGCCACATTGGTTAAAAAATGGCATTAAATTCAAATATACATTATTAATTACAGCTAAACCTGCTGTACCTGCAACCATTTACGGTGCAAGACCATTGGTTTTTTTAGCCATAATGTATAAAGTAAAGCATTCAGATGTGCTAAAAAAACAGGAAAAACCCTGATTTTTCTTCTTCTGCAACATGTTGCGGTCTCTCTTCGGGGTTTGCTTTATTATTTATATGCTTTTGCAGTAAAAAAATACTCACTAAAAGGAACTGGCTGCCACCCAGGAATTTTCCACCGCACTGGAGGCCCGCAAAGCCGCCATCTGAAGGATAAAGCGCTGATGAAGAAAGCCGCCCCGGTTTGGGGCGGCTTTTATTTTTTGCCTGAAATGCTGCCTGAATTACTAATTTGATTTTGCATACAGTGTTTTGTTTGGCTGCAACTGTATTGAGTTTTCACCCTGGCTTTTGTACTATGACTACAAAATCCGCTTTGTTCCGTTCAACAATCGAGTAGGAAGTAGGGGATTATTTCCCCTACTGTCCTCTCACACCACCGTACGTGCCGTTCGGCATACGGCGGTTTGTCAGAATAATGATGTCTGCTTTTCTGTACGCCAATAGTATGTTTGGTAAAATCCCCGGTA
>JANMIG010000015.1:0-43936 GCA_031375675.1 Chitinophagales bacterium | reverse complement strand
TTCAACACAATTCCAGAACTCCAGGAATTTGTGTTCACTATTTCTAAAACATTAACCAGCACCGATGTGAAAAGCATTTGCGGATATAATTATATATTTTCAGACTTATTTTGGTCTGCTAAATAATTCAATTTGGTATAAGATAACGATGGAACTGCAGGAAATGTTCTGGGGTGCTTATTTCGGAAGCTGTACCGATCAATTTGGAGTACAGTGGATGTTTAACTGCAGTGAAAAAGCAGCGCAGCAATAATTTCTTTAGTACGGCGGATAAGGTTTAATGGGCGTATGCCGGATGCTCTTGTTGAAAAAGTACGGACTGCAATAAATGATTCTGCACAATGACCATGGAAATCATCCGGTGATATCAACGCCGGTACACATCATCCATATTTTCAGCTTCAAACCAGTTGTACACAGCTTTGTTAGTGGAAGGCTTTCCATCGGACGTTGCATACATGGCATACATACTGCCAACAAAGCCGCCTGCAAATTTTGTGCTGAGGAATTTTGCGTCAAGGCCGCCCTTGAGGAGTTTCCATTTTTTGGGGCTGCCCGCATAATAAAAATTGTACTGGTCGCCAGCAGCTTCAATTTTCAGCTTCAATCCCTTTTCTTCTTTACTACTCAGTAGTTGTACCGCAATCAGTTCGGGTGCTGCCTGTTTATTTTGGTTGCCCGCCCCCCGGAACAACTGCACAACCGATTTTCCATCCTGCACTGATTTGCAGAGATAATAATAATGATGCTCGTTCTGAAAAATCAACAGTCCTGCTTTTTCATTTTCGGATGCAGCACTAAAATTCAGCTCAGTTGCTGCATACCCTTTTAAATGTGCCTGCCTGAATCCAATAAAAGAAGGATTTTCGGTTCCGTTGCAGGCTTGCGGACGAAGCTGAACGGACAATTTACCTCGTTGCGGCGAAAGGCTGTACCAGTCCTCCCTTTTTGTACGCAAAAAACTGTACCGGGTGTTCAGCACCGTTGACTTAAAATTGTCTTTGAAAAAATAATTGCCGCTGAATTTGTCCTTGCTTTTTGTAAGTGCTGCATTGATGGGGTAACTGTATTTTACTGCATCGCCACCCAGGCTGATGGTTGGCCAGCCATCCTTCCACTCAACGGGTGCCATAAAGGTTTCACGGCCTGTATTGTAATAATCGCCCTCATAAGGCCTGCAGCCAAGAAACACAGCCCACCATTTTCCATCAGCTGCCTGTACAAAATCAGCATGACCGGTGGTGGTTACCGGGTTTTTTCTTTGCGGATCAAGCTGGCGCTGCGTAAGGATGGGATTATTTTCATAAGACAGGAAGGGACCATCAACCGACTTGCTCCTGAATACTACTTCGGAGTGATTGTAACCAGTTCCGCCTTCGGCACAAATCAAATAATACCAGCCGTCTTTTTTTATGATATGCGGCCCCTCAATCCATACCGGCTTTTTGGCCATGTCTGTTCCGCCGTTGATGAGCAATTTTTCTTCCCCCGTTACTTTCATGTTTACAGCATCAAATTCAAACATCCTGATTGTACGGTGACCGTCGTGCAATGAAATATTACCGGGTGGTATGCTGTTGAACAGGATATATGATTTTCCGTTATCATCAAAAAACAGTGAGGGATCAATGCCATTCACCTGCGGCAATGCTACGGGGTCGCTCCAGGGCCCTCCCGGATCTTTTGCTGTAATTACAAAATTTCCCAACTTGTCAATCAGCGTACAAACAATATAGAAAGTGCCCTTATTAAAACTGATGGCCGGAGCAAACAAGCCTCTTGATACACCAGCACCATCGAGATTCAGTTGCGATGGCCTGTTCATGGCATAGCCAACCTGTTTCCAGTTAAGCATATCGCTGCTGTGAAATATGGGCAGACCAGGATAGTAGGAAAAAGAAGAGTTGACGATATAATAATCATTACCTGCCCTGCAAACAGAAGGGTCGGGGTAAAAGCCCGCCAGTATGGGATTGGTAAATGATTGTGCATTCATCAGCACTGAACTGAGCAGCAACCACAGTACAAATATCTTTTTCATCACTATTGTATTTTATCAGACCTTTTTCATAATTCGTTTTGTTTGTTGACCTCACCCCCGCTGATGCTATCGGGACTTATGAGCTTTAATTCCTCTCCAAAGGAGAGGTAAAGGTGAATTATGAAAGAGGTCTATTGAGAAGCCAATGATTTACTGATGGCATATTCCACCCCACGCAGCTCGGCTAATCCACGCAACCTGCCAATGGCCGAATAGCCGGGATATGTTTTCTTTTTAAGATCGTCCAGCATCTGGTGACCATGATCGGGCCGCATGGGAATAGAGATGTCTCTTCTTTGCTGCAGCAACACTATTTCTTTTATCACTTCGTACATATCCGTATCACCTGCCAAGTGGTCGGCCTCATAAAAATTTCCAGCAGCATCTCTTTTAGTATTGCGCAGGTGCAAAAAATGCACCTGGTCACCAAAGCGCCTGAGCATGGCCGGTATATCATTATCAGCCCTTGCCCCGAATGAACCGGTACAAAAACAAAGTCCGTTGGCTGGTGAGGGCACTGCGCCAATAATATCTGCCGCATCCTGTTCTGTACTTACCACCCTTGGCAAACCAAGCACAGGATAGGGCGGATCATCGGGATGGATGGCCATTTTTAAACCACATGCTTCTGCTACCGGCACTACCTGCTGCAAAAAATAAAACAAATGTGCTTTCAATCTGGCTGCATCAATACCCCTGTAAGTTTCCAGCCCGGCCAGCACCTGTTCCCGTGTAAAAGCATCATCACTGCCGGGTAAACCAAGCATGGCGTTGCGGAATATTTTTTCTTTTTCCTCAGCAGACATAGAAGCAAATTTTTCCTTTGCTGCTGCTGTTTCCGTAATGCTGTAATCATTTTCAGCACCCGACCTCTTCAGCATAAACAGGTCAAAAGCCACAAATGCCAGCCGCTCAAAATACAATGCCTTACTGCCATCTTCCATGGTATAAGCAATATCAGTGCGCAACCAATCCAGTATGGGCATAAAGTTATAGGTAATTACTTTTAACCCGCAGGCGGCAAGGTTGCGCAGGCTTTGCTTATAATTTTCTATATGCTGCAAAAAATTGCCGTGCTGCTTTTTGATGTCTTCACTTACCGGAAGACTTTCCACTACCGTCCACGTCATGCCGGCGGCTTCAATTAGTTTTTTCCTGTCTCCAATTTCATTAATCGGCCATATTTCACCCACGGGGATATGGTGCAGTGCTGTTACCACACCGGCACAGCCTGCCTGGCGAATGTCGGATAAACTAACCGGATCTTTTGGGCCGTACCACCGCATTGTCTGATGCATCATCATAGCATAAAAATTATTTGGTTTACAGTTGACTGCGGGCGCATTTCTTGTCGCTGGTGAGTGGGGACACTCACCAGGGCAGTGAGGTCATTTGGCCCGTACCACCGCATTGTTTGGTGCATCAGCATTGTATGAAAATTATTTGGTTTACAATTGACAGCGGACGCATTTCTTGTCGCTGGTGAGTGGGGACACTCACCAGGGCAGTGAGCAATATCGCCCTTGCTTTTTATTTCGTTACAGTAAGCTTTACGCTTTCTGTTTTATCTGATGCTGTGCCTACCATAATAGTAAAGTCCCCCGGCTCCACCACCCATTTCATATTGGCATCATAAAACGACAGCGCTTCTGCATCAATAATAAAGCTAACCGTTTGCGACTGACCTGGCCCAAGCCATATTTTTTTAAATCCCTTCAATTCCTTTACCGGTCTTGCAACAGAAGCATAATCATCCCTGATGTACATCTGCACCACTTCGGCCCCTTTTCTGCTGCCGGTATTTTTTACATTCACACTTACAGTAACCTTTCCATTTGTTTTAATACTTGCTGCCGACAAAACAGGTTTGCTGTATTCAAAACTGGTATAACTCAATCCATGTCCGAATGCAAAGAGCGGACTAACATCAAAACCAAGGTTATAGCCCCGCCTGGCAGATGGCTTGTAATTGTAATATGCCGGGATATGCCCGCTTGTCCGGGGAAACGAAATGGGCAACTTACCATTGGGATTGATTTCACCAAACAGTACATCAGCCATGGCATAGCCACCTTCCTGGCCAAGGTACCAGCATTGTACAACGGCAGGCACAGCAGCTACCAGGTTGCCAATACTCATGGGCGGGCCACTGTTTACAAAAGCACAGGTAGGCTTACCCGTTGCCACTATTGCTTTAATCAGTTCATTTTGCCCGTTCAGCAACTCAAGTGTTGGCAAATCGCCAAGATGGTTATCTGCCCATCCCTCCCGGCTCATGCTTTCATTGCCGCCAACAAACAGCACCACCACATCGGCCTGCTTTGCCACAGCCACTGCTTCGGCAATTTTTGCCTTTGTATCTCCATTATCTGCAAGGTTGATGGTATCAGCAAACCAGTTGTTCTTATCTGTAAGCGTTACCCCTTCGGCATATAATACATTGATGTCTTTTCCATATTTTTCTTTGATGGCATCCAGCGGGGAAATGCACACCCTCGGCTTGCTGGAATAACCGCCCAGCAGGCATTTTGCGGCATTTGGGCCAATCAGGGCAATGGTTTTAATGTTGCTTTTATTAAGCGGCAGAAAATGATTGTCATTCTTCAGCAGCACCATTGCTTCCTGCGCTGCTTTGTAAGCCACTGCTCTTTTTGCAGCGCTTCCAACTACTTTTTCGGTATTATCAGCATCAACATAAGGGTCATCAAATAGCCCCAGCCTGAACTTACTGATGAGTATCCTGGTTACTGCTGCATCAATTTCCCTCTCAGTTATTTTTCCCTGCTCCACATATTTTTTCAGGTTTACAAAGCCATCGGGGTCTGGTGTTTCCAGGTCAATACCTGCCCTGAATGCCAGGTAGCCAGCCTCATCATACGAGGGTGTTATTTTATGCAGGGTGCTTACATCCCTTATAGCAAAATAATCAGACACTACAACACCATTAAAGCCCCACTCTTTGCGCAAAATATCTGTGAGCAGGTATTTGTTGATATGAGCAGGCAAACCCCACAGTTCATTATAAGTGGCCATTACATTCATGGCTTTGCCATCCTGCACAGCAGCTTTGAAAGGCTTGAAGAATATTTCCCTGGCCGTACGCTCATCAATATTACTTGGCGCCACATTAACCCCTCCTTCACTCTGGCCATGAATACCAAAATGCTTGAGTGTGGTGGCCACTTTATTTTTTGCCAGGTAAACACTGTTGCCCTGGTAAGCTTTTACCTGTGCCACAGCCAGTTTTGAAACGAGGTAAGGATCTTCACCCATCGTTTCTTCGGTGCGGCCCCAGCGTGGGTCACGGGTAATATCTACCACCGGTGCCAGCACATGATGGCCTCCCCTTGCCCTTATTTCTTCTGCCACATTGTTAAATATCTCCGTCACCAGGTTTTCGTTCCAGGTACTGGCAAGACCAATGGGTATGGGAAAATTAGTGGCATCCTGTGTTTGCTGGCCATGCAGCGACTCTTCATGGGTCATCACCGGTATGCCCAGCCTTGTTTTCTCCACAAAATAACGCTGTATTTTATTGTACAGTTCTGCCGCCTGTTTGGGATGATACCCGTAGCTGTTTGGTCCTGCATTTTCATTGAGCCTGCCCAGCTCTCCCAGGCCATTTTTTAAGGCCTCTTTTGCTTTCGCTTCGTCAAAATCACCATTGGCATCCAGTATCCTCGACTTCTGAATCCACAGGCATTGGGTTTGCATCACTTTTTCATCCAGTGTCATCCTGCCCAGCAAATCTTTTGCCCTTGCTTCGGGAGAAAGGTTTTTGTTTTTATACGCCTGCGAAAAAACACTGAAACCCGAGAACAGCAAGCATACCAGGATGCCGCTGCTGCCTGTTATCATTTTCATATCAATAACATGTTTTGTTTTACCAGTAAATTGTATACAAAGCGGCCAGGATACCGCATACGATTAATGCCCCCACTGCAAATCCCGGGCTGAGCTTGAACATCTTCCTGTCTATTTCCAGCGCATTGGGTTTAACACCCCTTTTGTTTTCAATAATACTGATGATGGCCATACCGATGATACAGATAAGGAAAACAAAGCCCATCCTGTCAAGGAATGGAATTTCAAACACCCCTTTATCATTTGCCTTTGCAAAACCGAATTGCTCCAGGAAAGAAAGGTTCATAAAACCAGGGAGAAATTTGAAGAAGAGGGAGAAAGCAAAACCGCCCACCGTTGCAAACAATGCTGCATTGGAGGTGGTTTTTTTCCAGAAGAAACCAAGTATGAACATGGCGAAGATACCAGGACTTACAAAGCCGGTATATTCCTGTATGTACTGGAACCCACCTTTTTTATCAATACCCATCAGCGGCGCAATGATGATGGCCAGTACCATCGCTACCACAACAGTTATTTTTCCAATCTGCACCATTTTCTTTTCATCAGCATCCTTTCTTAAATGCTTTTTATAAATATCCAGGGTAAAAATGGTGGAGATGCTGTTGGCTTTACCAGCCAGCGAAGCCACAATGGCGGCAGTAAGTGCTGCAAAAGAAAGCCCCTTGAGCCCTGCGGGTAAAAGATTCAATAAAACAGGATATGCCGTATCGGGATTGAGTTCGCCGTTCTGCATCATCTCCGTTTGAAAACTGCCCTGCTGGTGCAGCACATAAGCTGCAATACCCGGCAGCACCACAATCACCGGCATCAGCAATTTTAAGAAAGCTGCAAACAGGATACCGCTTCTTGCTGTTTTAAGATCGGCACCTAAAGCCCTTTGTGTGATGTACTGGTTACAGCCCCAGTAGTTTAGATTCACAATCCACATACCGCCAATTAACACCGTAAGACCGGGCAAATCCATATAGCTGCTGTTCTCCTTCTTAAATATCATGTGAAAGTGGTCGTTTGCTTTTTCTGTCATCAGCTTAAAGCCATCCACCACGCCAGAGCCGCCAAATTTTTCTGATACAAGGTTCAATGCAATATAAGTGGTAACAAGGCCGCCGAGTATCAGGAAGAATACCTGTATCACATCCGTATAGCCAATCACTTTCATACCACCAAGTGTGATGAAGATGGCGAACACAGCCAGGGCATACATACACAGGGTTGTATCAAGGCCCGAAATACTGTTGATGGCCAGTGCCCCAAGATAGAGGATGGAAGTAAGGTTCACCACCACATACAGCAGCAGCCAAAACACAGCCATGATCATGGCCACCGTACCATTGTACCGCTGGTTGAGGAACTGCGGCATGGTGTATATTTTATTCTTAAGATATACCGGGATGAAGAATATGGCCACAATCATCAGTGTTGCTGCGGCCATCCACTCATAAGTAGAAATAGCCAGCCCCATTTTAAACCCACTGCCACTCATGCCGATGAATTGCTCTGCAGAAATATTGGAGGCGATGAGTGATGCACCAATGGCCCACCAGGTTAAAGATCCTTCTGCAAGAAAATAATCATGCGAAGCCGTTGTTGTTGCCTTCTTCTTGCGCCTGTACACCCAGTAGCCGTAACCTGCCACCACAATAAAGTAAAAAAGAAAAACTAAATAATCCTTCGTTTGCAAACTATTCATACAGCATTTGATTTTGGATGATGAAAGGTTAAATATAGCAATTGCTGTTATCCTGACAATGATTCATCACCATTCCCAAAAAAAATTTTACTTGTATACTGCTTCATTCCTTTCAGGTTCAGATATACCGGTTAATGATATTCTCCAAGTATTCCTGCCTGCCGCTTATTACAGCAGGCTCCCCATGGGCTGCCGCATAATCACGCAGTTCTTCCAGCGACAGACTGCCCTCTGCAAAAGCCTTACCCGTTCCTGTATCAAAGGAAGCATACCTGTTGCTGCGGAATTTTTTATAATCAGATTGCTGCAATACATTATCTGCTATCACCAGTGCCCTGGCAAATGCATCCATACCGCCTATATGGGCATAAAACAGGTCTTCAGGGTCAGTACTGTTTCTCCGTATCTTGGCATCGAAGTTGATACCGCCGCCGTTAAAGCCACCTGCTTCTATTATTACCAGCATAGCTTCCACCAGTTCATTGATGTTGTTGGGAAACTGATCGGTATCCCATCCATTCTGATAATCGCCCCGGTTGGCATCCATGGAGCCCAGCAGACCTGCATCCGCAGCTACCTGCAGTTCATGCTGAAAAGTATGCCCGGCAAGTGTGGCGTGGTTTACCTCTATATTAAGACTGAAATCGCTGAGCAGATCGTACTGCCGCAGGAAACCGATTACTGTTTCGCAATCATAATCGTACTGGTGCTTGCTGGGTTCGCAGGGTTTTGGTTCAATAAAGAACCTCCCCTTGAACCCGTTTTTGCGGGCATAATCCTTAGCCGTATGCAGAAAACGGGCAAGATGATCCTTCTCTCTCTTCATATTGGTATTGAGCAGGCTCATGTATCCCTCACGGCCACCCCAGAAAACATAATTTTCACCACCCAGTTGTATGGTGGCATCCAGCGCAGCTTTTACCTGTGCGCCTGCATGTGCCAGCACCTGGAAATCAGGGTTGGTGGCAGCACCGTTCATATATCTTCTGTTGGAAAATAAATTGGCAGTACCCCACAGCAGTTTTACACCGCTGGCTTTTTGCTTTTCGCCTAAATACGCCGTAATGGCCTGCAGCCTTCGCTCGTTTTCGGTAATATCGTTGGTATAATCCACTGCATCCACATCATGAAAGCAATAATAAGGCAGGCCCAGCTTGGTGATGAACTCAAATGCGGCATCGGCCTTGTCTTTGGCCCTTTCCACTGCATCCTGTTTTTCATTCCAGTGAAATTCATGCGTTGGCTCGCCAAAAGGATCGGCACCACTGCCGCAGAAGCTGTGCCAGTAAGCACAGGCAAAACGCAACCAGTCCTTCATGGGTTTTCCTGCCACTATCCTGTTTTCATCGTACCAGCGAAAAGCCAATGGGTTGTCCGTACCTGCTCCTTCAAAACTTATTTTCCCGATGCCTTTGAAAAATTCTTTTTGTCCTGTTGTAATCGCCATATACTGTTGTTAATGTGTTTAATAATCAAACCATGCTCAGCGGCATTGCTGCGGCCTGGTTGGTTTTTAGTAATTGGTCCTGTAATACATCCTTCCACTCCTCGTACAGCTGGTCATGAAAAGCGGTATGTGCCGGCAATATTTTACCGATGGGTTTTCTTGCCACCCCTGCAGATACAGCATCCGCATATATACCTGCGCCAATGCCAGCACCAATGGCCGCACCAAAGCTGCCGTCTCCCTCATAAAACTCCACAGCAATATCATTAATATCTGCAAAAGCCTGTGTAAATACATCGCTTAAAAATAAATTGGCCCTGCCCGCCCTTACCACAGTTGGGCTGATACCATTTTCCCTCATAATGTCAAGCCCGTAGCGGAAAGAAAAAGCTATACCTTCCTGCACAGCCCTTACAAGATGTGCCGTAGTATGTATATTAAAATCGAGGTGGTGAAAATGTCCGCCGATGATGCGGTTGTTCAGCATCCGCTCTGCGCCATTACCAAAAGGCAGGGCAAATAAACCGTCTGCACCAAAAGGTACACCCGAAGCAGCCTCGTTCAATCCATCATAAGTATAATTGACCCCGGCAATATTTTTTATCCAGCGGTTAAATATGCCTGCTCCATTGATGCAAAGCAGTACGCCAATCCTGTTGATACCTGCCTCATGGTTTACATGTGCAAAGCTGTTGATACGGGATTGTGCATCGCAGGCCAGCTCATCACTTACACCATAAATCACACCGGAAGTGCCGGCAGTAGCTGCTACTTCGCCGGGCTCAAGTACGTTGAGTGATAAGGCATTATTGGGCTGGTCGCCGGCTTTATAAGAAACAGGAATACCGGGCTTTAACGACAGCCTTGCAGCCACATTGTCCTTGAGCAAACCATGTGTTGAGAACAACGGGGCAAGCGGCGGAAATAAACTATGATCGAAGCCAAAATAACTGAGTATGTCTCTTGAAAACCTGTTTTCTTTAAAGTCCCAGAAAACACCTTCGGAGAGAGCAGATACTGTTGTAGTGGCATCTCCCGTCATTTTCATCGCTATAAAATCTCCGGGCAGCATTGCCTGGTGAATCTTTTCGTATACAGCAGGTTCATTTTCTTTTACCCAGGCCAGTTTGCTTGCCGTAAAGTTGCCGGGTGAGTTGAGCAGGTGCGCCAGGCATTTGTCTTTACCGATTGCTTCAAAAGCTTTTTCGCCGATATCCACGGCACGGCTGTCGCACCAGATGATGGAATTGCGCAGTACATGCTGTTCATTATCCACCAGCACCAGCCCATGCATCTGGTAGGCTATACCGATAGCGACAATATCCTGCGGGTTGTATTTACCCGTAGCATTACATTTGAGTATGGCCTGCTTTACATGCTCCCACCACTGGTCGGGACTTTGCTCGGCCCAGCCGGGTTGAGGGGTAATGATCTCCACTTCAGTTTCGGGAAAAGCAGCTGATGCCAGGCATTGCTGCCTCTGGCTGTCAACTACCGAAACCTTTACTGATGAAGTACCTATATCTAATCCTAATAAAAGCATGCTCAAATATTATTTTACCAAAGCTAAAACAAGGAGGATGAAAAAATCATCCTCCGTAGCTATTATTCTGACACGAACAAGTATTACTACTTACTTAAACCCTGTGTGAATCCAGTATATGCTGGTTTACGCTGATAATCGGCGTTGAATAATAAAGGAAAATCGTATACAGCGGGTGAGCCATTGACACCTCTCCAGCTGTCACTATCGCCCAAACCCCATACTGTAATGCCACCCTGCTGCGCTTTGGGCACAATTGTTCTGTACAGTTCTACCACATATTTAAACATTGCTGCCTGGTTGTCGTAAAACTCCTTTGAAACAGGTCTTGCCGTAGTAAAATAGTTTGCCGGGTTTATCCTTATATCAAGTTCCGTGATTTTTATTTTCAGGCCGGTGGATGCCAGTTTTCTGAACATGGTTTCAATGCCGGCCTGGCTGCTGTTCCAGTTGATGTGCATCTGTGTACCAATACCATCCACTTTTGCACCCCTGGCTTTTATCTCTTTAACATACGCAATCAAAGAGTCCAGTTTATTTGCAGATGATTCCAGGTTATAATCATTGATGTATAAATCGGCTGCCGGGTCAGCAGCAGCAGCATATTGAAATGCTTTAAACCCAAAATCCCTTCCCAAATAATTCGACCATACAAATACGCTGTTAGGATTTGAAGCAATATCCGTATTGGAGTTATTCCGTATAGCGCCACTGCCATCTGCAAACATTTCATTTACCACATCCCAGGACTTTATTTTTCCTTTGTACCTTGTTACAGTGGTGGTGATATAATCCCGTAAAGCCGTATCAACCTTAAGCGCTATCTGGGCGCCACCCGGCGCATTAACCACCTGCTTAAAACTTGCATCATCAATAAAATAGGTATTTACTGCCTGGCCCATGTCAAACAAAAATCTTGTTTGGGCAGAATTGGCTGTAATTGTCCAGCTGATAAGTGAATAACCCGTTCCCACAGCCTGGTCGCCCTGGTACTGGGCGCTTCCGCCAGATTGGTCAGCAGTAGATAATCGTATTGATCCGCCGGCTGCCGTTGCCCTTACCCAGTAAGAAACGGTATACTGGGTACCCACGGTGGTTGGCACCAGGATGCTGGCAACCTGTACCCTCCATTGGTTACCCGGCCATGCAGTAGGATTATCAACCCTCATACAGCCGGTACCAGTTCTGGCATTGCTTGTACTTGCAGCAATTGTTGCACCGTTTGTATTAAAGATACTCCAGCCGGTGAGTCCTGATTCAAAGCCGGGGTTGCTTAAGTTTTCAGTTACAGCCGGAGCGGTTACGCCTGTATAAGCCTTATAGTAAGTTGCAGCCTGCTGACTGTGCCATGCAAGTGTGTGCCCATGCACTTCAAGACTGGCGGCTGCAGCTAAATTGTAAAACTGGTCGGCAACCGTATAGTTAAAAGCGCCGGTGCTGTTGTTCACTATTGAACTGTTTTTTAACTCATTTTCAAATGTAATCTGGTCAAATTCTGACTTAATCAAAGAAGCATAAGTTCCACCTGCATTCATTTTTGAATAACTGGCTGCTACGCCGATGGGTATATCGGTATCTTTTAATACGCCGTCTTTTGTTTCAGGAAAAGTCAGTTGCTGATCTGCAGATAAATCAATTTTTTTACATCCGCCCAGCAATGCCCCAAGCAGGGAAACAACTGCTGCAAATGTGATAATATTACTTTTCATGTTTCTTTATTTTTAATGTTTAATAACATCCGCCGCCATTTTGTGGAAATGCGGGGCCGGTTGTAACCCTGTCAATTTGCGATTGTGGTATTGGCCTTAATACATGGCATGCTTTTATATTGATTGTTCTTTTGGGCACAGTTGGGTAACTGGGAACTGCCGGGTTAATGATGTACTGTGTTACCCTGCTGATCAGGCTTTGCGTTCTCACCAAATCCTGAAAACGGCAGTACTCTGCATACAACTCCCTTGTTCTCTCCTCCAGGATAAAATCGAGGGTGAGTTGTCCAGGGGTGATGTCCATTGCTGCCTGGGCGCTTGCAAGCTGTGCAGGAGTATAGCTGCTTCTGTATGCTGCCCTGCGGCGCACCGTATTAATCAAATTAACTGCTTCGGGAATTTTGCCTGCCTTAAAAGCAGCTTCGGCACCAAGCAGATAGGAGTCTGATAAGCGGAAAAGGATATACGGCCTGTCAGAAGGGTCGTTAAAATGCAGTCTTGTAGAATCTAAATGCTTAACCAGTGCCGGAAACATCACATCTGTATATTGCGATGGTGCAATAATGCAGCCTTTAAATGCCTGCCTTTCCGCAATCGTTACTTCCCTGCCGGGCATCCATATGGCAGTATCAACATTGGGCACCAATTGCGAAGTAACGCCGTTACGGGTGCTTGACAGTGCCGGTAATGTACTTTGGAAAAAAGAGGATGCAGTACTCGGACTGTTGCATATCCACACCGTTTTGAAGGTTTTTGAATAACGGGAATCATTGGTTCTTTCCCCAAATGCAGTGTTTAAAGTATAACTGGTGGGGAAGTAACGTAAAAACGGCCTGCCATCATTGGTGTTTCTGTTGCAAAGCTGCACGTTATTGGCAACCGAGCCCGGTAAACTTCCGCTTGCAGTACCATCGCTGTTAATATTGCGGGCTACTGTATAATTCGGGTTCCAGTAATGGTTGTTCCTGTTCTCTTTGTTTCCGTCGGGTGCATTGGTATTATTGTAACCACTCTCTGAGAAAACCGCATCTGTATTTCTGTCAAGTACAAATAAGTTTTCTCTGCCATATTCATTTCCATTTCTAAAAACACTGGCAAAATCCTGCTCCAGGTCCACACCATAAGTTGCCCTGTTGGTTATCAATTCATTTAAAGTGGTATAGGCCATATCAAAATCACCTGGCTTTGCGGCAGCTGACCAGCCCCTGGCCAGATAAGCTTTACCGAGCAGGTGTTTTGCAGCCGCCTTATTAGCCCGGCCTTTTGAGTTACCGGAACTAACAACCGGTAAATCTTCTGCAGCCTCTGTTAAGTCTTTCACTATTGCATCATACACCTCGCTTATTGGGTTACGAACCGCAGCTGTTGAAGGAGTAGTATTGAACTTTAAGCTGAGCGGTATATCGCCAAATGATTGTACCAGTTGAAAATAAAAGAATGCCCTCATGAATTTTGCCTCGCCCAAAAGTGCTTTTTTCCGTCCTGCCTCAATATCTGCAGACGGGCCAAACTCTAAAACACCGTTTAAGTTATTAATGGCCACATAGCTGTTATTCCAGATACCGGTTAATGAACCATCACCGGATATAATATTGTATTGAAAATATTCAGCACCATTTTGCCTGCCATCCATTTCATCAGTACCGGCATTTTGGGTGTAGCTGAAACCTTCGCTGCCCCAAAAAAACCTGCAGATAGCATAACAACCTGCCACACCAGCTTCCAACCCTGCCGGGGTGGAGAAGTATTCCGGCCCCAGGCTTGACCTGTATTCCGGTTCAAGTAATTTTTTACACCCCGATATGATACTTACTCCGGTTAAGAGTGCAGTGATTATCAGATAATACCTTACTTTATTCTTCATTTTAAAAAATTTATAGTTTAACATTTAATCCTACAATAAACTGACGGGTTGAAGGGGCACTTAAACCTACAGTAATTGCCCTGCCTTGTACTGATGTAACACCACCCTGTGAATTTACTGTGTTGCCAAAACCGTTTCCTTCAGGGTCAAATCCCAAACCGGCTTTTACAAAAGGTGAATAGATGATGAATGGATTTTGTACCGTTACATACAGTCTTGCTGAAGTGAGCCTGGCCCTGCTGATTAATCCTTTACTGAATTCATATCCCAGGCTTATTGTCCTCATTTTGATAAATGTGGCATCATAGTAACCCAATGTGGAACCAAACTGAATGGCTTCCGTGGTTCCATCAGGCTTTGGAAAAGCATTGGTGGGATTGGTGGGCGTCCAGTAATCTACCTTTATTGCATTCACCCTTCCGTTCATTAGTGCAAAGTAACCCTGGGCAGCATTGTTGGGTTGTAAATAAGTAGCTGCCAGGTTGCCGCCCCATCTTGCAAATGCCACAAAAGATAAATCGAAGTTTTTGTAGCGGAACCTGTTTGTTATACCACCCACCCAGTCTGGTTGATAGGTACCCACTATTGTTCTGTCTGCATCGGTAATTCTGCCGTCGGGTTTTCCATCCGGGCCGCCGCCGATATCTTCTATTTTGATGTCTCCCGGTGCCCTGCCAAATGAGGCTGCCAATACCGCTTCACTGGTTTGCCAGATTCCTGCTTTCTTAAAATCGTAAATAACGTTAATAGGCTGCCCTACAAACCAGCCGTTTCCCACATCTGTAGTTTTACCGGGCTCTTCAAGCCGTACAATTTTTTCCCTGTTGCTGGCAAAGTTAAAATCAGTGCTCCACTCAAAATCGCCTTTTTGGTAGTTAATGGTGCTGAGTGTGATTTCTATCCCCTTGCCTTCTGTTGCTGCTGCATTGGTCCAAAAACCATTTACGCCATTACTTGTAGGCAGGGCTTTGTTAACAATTAAGTTATCCGTTGTTTGCTTATATACTTCAACAGAACCGGTAATCCTGTTGTCAAGTATGCCGAAATCCAATCCGAAATTCACCGTTTTTGTATTCTCCCACCTCAATTCAAAATTTGGCAGGCTGCTTATAAAATAACCCTGCACATTGGTTGCTCCAAAGTTGTACCTGTTGGATGCCAGTGACCCCCTTGTGGCATCGTTAGGCACTCCCTGGTTGCCGGTAGTGCCATAACCAATCCTCAGCTTCAGGGTATTTATCTGCTTCACCTTTTTTAAAAATTGCTCGTTGCTTATATTCCAGCCCAAAGCAAAAGCAGAATAATTCAAATATTTATTTACAGGAAATACATTTGAACCATCTCTTCTGAAAGTGGCTGTTAGCAGGTACCTGTCATCATAAGCATAATTTACACGGCCCATTAACGATAAAAGACCACCCTTGCTGAAATTATTGCCGTCTGCCGGGGCGATAATGGTTTGAGCCAGGTTAAAATTGAAATACTGTACCTGGTCAGACGGGAAATTGGTACCATCTAAACGTGTATTGAAGTTCTTGTCTATCTGGGTACTGAATAATCCTGTTACGCCAACACGATGCTTTACGGCAAAAGTATTGTCATAATTGGCTATTACTTCGGAAGTGATAGTGTAAGCATCGCCATTTCTAACCGAAGCATTGGCTACAGCCGGACCAGTACGGTCGGCATTTAAGGTGGTTCCCCATCCATTATAAATACCCCTGTTTTCCTGCCTGTAATCTAACCCGGCATTGTACCTGATTTTTAAAGATTTGAGTATTTGTGCCTCAATATATATGCTGTTAAAAGTACGGAGCCTTCTTTGCTTGTCAATATTCTGCCCTTCCCTGGTGATGGTAAGCGGGTTGGCAGTAACCGTTGCATCCAATGTACCGTTTAAAGGAAAAACATTTAAACTTCCATCTGCCTTATACGGAGCAGTTAAAGGTGAAATTCTCAGCGTATTGTACAAGGGATTGATACCAGCGCCATTTGTAATACCCACTGTATTGATTGAATTTAACCCTACTTTTAAAAACTTTGTTACCCTTGCATCAAGTGTTGCCCTTACCGAAAACCGGTCGAAAGACTGTAATGGCATCACGCCTTTGTCATTAAAATACCCTCCGGAAATACTGTATTGAATGCCTTCTGATCCGCCGCTTACACTTAGTTCATGATTTTGGATAGTACCTGTTCTGTACAGCAGGTCCTGCCAGTTGGTGGATGTTCCGGCATTGATACCAGCTATTTCATCTACCGAATAAGGTGCAGATGGGGAATATTGCGCAGCATCCCTGAAAGCCTTGAATTCAGCCCCATTATACACACGGTACTGGTCAATAATATTGGATATGCCAAAATAGGTGCTGTAAGATATTTGTGGCTTGCCGGCTTTACCTCTTTTTGTTGTGATAAGAATTACCCCGTTAGATCCCCTGGAACCATATATGGCAGTAGAGGAGGCATCTTTTAAAATCTCAATATTGGCGATATCATCATTATTAAGATCGTTTATACTTCCGGGATAAGGAATGCCGTCTACAACAATAAAGGGATCATTTCCGGTATTCAGGCCCCGGTTTCCCCGTATCCTGATCTGGCCACCCGAACCCGGCGTGGTTCCGTTTCTTGCGATGTCAACTCCTGCAATCCGCCCCTGCAGGGCCTGTGCAATATTGGGAGAAGCTATCTCCCTCACAACATCTCCTTTTATGGAGGCTACAGCACCCGTCACATCTTTTTTACGCTGTGTACCATAACCCACTACCACCACTTCATCCATGCTCTTGTTTTTGGCAACCAGTACAACTTCAATGCTGGAACGGCCATTTAACCTCACTTCTTTTGTAACAAAATCAACCGCAGATACAAGCAGTGTGGCTGTTGGCGCAGCAGTTAGCTGGAAATTCCCGTTATCATCAGTAGTGGTGCCATTACTGGTACCCTTTACTGTTACCGAAGCGCCCTGTACGGGTATACCACCCTCTTTCAGCACACGGCCCTTTACAGATGTACCCTGTGCAAATGAATATTGCGCAGTTAACAGCAGTTGAAACACCAGGAATAACACCAGCAAATGCTGCAAATGCAACCTGGTAAATGTCAATTTTCCCGAACTTGAATTTCGTTTCATAATTAAATGTTTGGCAGATTTTTGTTTTGGAATACCCGTACAGCATTCCGGCAGATAGAAGAACCCTGCCAGGATACGGGCAATTGATTGAATATGTTGAAAGTATTGCTACAACCCTGAAAAAGAATGGAAAAAAATGTGGCCGCCGCCCTGGAAACAGGCCCAGAACAGCACAGCTCAACAGTTGAAACTACCCGGAAATTTGTAATTAGTTGGTTCATACAGCAGTTAATCGTCTCAGCACTTTATGTGCTTTTTTGGGCAATCGTAAAACTTGTGAAAACGAAAATAGTAGTTTTTTGATAAAAAATGCAACCGATTGCAATTTTTTTAAAAAAATATTCTTTTTTGAGCCAGGAACCCGCCATCAGCTGCCGCTGGCCGGGTGTACAGCGTTGCTTACCGGCTAAGAGCGACAAGGCAGCCAGGCAGCTGCACACAGGAATTGCAGGGCAAAGCACTGATCAGAAGCGGTAAAGCGGGGCTGATACAGGTAATTTTTATCACTGGACTATTTTCCCAGGGACTGTCACGAAAAAAATTTGTATTATTGTTATTTTTAACGAGTTTTATGTAACCGATTGCACAATGAAACAGAAAAAAGAGGTCACAATCTACGATATTGCTCAAAAATTAGACATTTCCACCGCCACGGTAAGCCGTGGATTACAGGACAATCCTGCCATCAATAAAAACACCCGGAAGAAGATACAGGACGCTGCCCGTGAGCTGGGGTACAGGCATAATTCTTTTGCAAGCAACCTGCGTAAACAAAAGACAAATACCATCGGCGTAATTGTACATGAACTGAACAGTAACTTCATTACCTCCGTACTTACCGGTATCGAAAAAGTGACCACCGAGGCAGGATACGACCTTATCATCGCCCACTCATCAGAAAGTTATCAGAAAGAAGCAGCCAACGCCCTTAACCTTTTTCATAAAAGGGTTGACGGACTGATTGCTTCGCTGGCATTTGATACAAAGGGGCTGGATCACTACAAAGCTTTTGAAGAAAAAGGCATCCCGGTCATCTTCTTCGACCGGGTAGAAGAGCAGATAGAAAGCACAAAAGTGATTATTGACAACTACAAATGCGGCTACCAGGCAACACAGCACCTGCTGGAACAGGGATGCAAACGGATCGTACTGGTAACAGCCAGCCTCAAACGAAATGTATATGCCCAGCGCCACAGGGGTTATGTGGATGCGCTGTATGATAACAATACAGGTTACAATAAAGACTATGTGCTGATTAAGGACCTGAGTGAACAATGCGGTGTGGAGGCTGCGCTGGAGATATTGAAGATGGACCCGCTGCCCGATGGTGCATTTATCACCAACGACTTTTCGGCTGCCGTATGTATGAAAACATTAAAGGAACACGGCATCAGAATACCCGAAGACATTGCCATTGTAGGGTTCAACAATGATGCCATCAGCAAGATTGTGGAGCCACAACTCACCACTATTGAATACCCCGGTATTGATATGGGTGAAATAGCTGCCCGCAATCTTATCAATCACCTGAAAGGTGTTTCAAGCATCAAAAATACCAATACGATTGTGGTACGGTCTGAACTGATTATCAGGAAATCCTCATTAAAAAATAAACCAATTTAAAATACAGCCCGGTTATGCAGAAATCAATAATCATATTGCTGCTGATGATAACTGCGGTACCGGTCAGAGCCGAAGATGGTTACCGGCTATGGCTGCGGTACGATAAGATTGCAAACACGGCCCTGCTTAATCAATACAGGCAGCAGCTTAAAGCCCCTGCAATCGTTGGTAACTCTGCCACCATTACTGCGGCAAGGGCTGAATTGAAAGAAGGACTGTCAGGATTACTGGGTACTAATATTACAACAGCAGGTTCAATAACTCCCCAAACAACATTGGTGGCTGCAACTGCCGCAGAGCTTGATATTAATTTTTCCGCAGCCGAACGCATAACGCTGAAAAGCCTTGGTGCAGAGGGTTATCTTATCAACATACAAAATATAGCAGGTAAAAACAGGATTATAATTACGGGTAATTCAGATATTGGGGTACTGTATGGGGTGTTTCATTTCCTCCGCCTGCTGCAAACCAACCAGCAAATTGACCATATCAATATTGTTTCGGTACCCAAACTGCAACTGCGTATGCTCAACCACTGGGATAACCTTAACCGTACAGTGGAAAGGGGCTATGCCGGGTTCAGTATTTGGGACTGGCACAAACTGCCCGGCTACCTTGATAAGCGCTACACCGACTATGCAAGGGCCAATGCTTCTATCGGCATCAATGCCGTAACACTTACCAATGTAAATGCCAGTGCAACAGTGCTTACCCGACCCTATTTAGAAAAAGTAGCCGCACTGGCCAATACCTTCCGGCCATGGGGAATAAAAGTGTACCTCACAGCAAGGTTCAGCGCACCGGTGGAAATTGGCGGCCTCAAAACTGCCGACCCGCTTGACCCGGCCGTACAGCAATGGTGGAAGGATAAGGTAAAAGAAATATATGCACTGATACCCGACTTTGGCGGCTTTGTGGTGAAGGCTAACAGTGAGGGACAACCGGGGCCGCAGAACTACGGGCGCAACCATGCTGATGGCGCCAATATGCTGGCTGATGCAGTGGCCCCGTTTAAAGGTATCATTATGTGGCGGGCATTTGTGTACAGCAACGAAAACCCCGAAGACAGGCACAAACAGGCATACAATGAATTTGTGCCGCTTGATGGAAAGTTCAGGCCCAATGTAATGGTGCAGGTTAAAAACGGCGCTATTGATTTTATGCCAAGGGAACCATTTCATCCGCTGTTTGGCGCCATGCCCAAAACGCCATTAATGATGGAGTTCCAGGTAACGCAGGAATACCTGGGCCAGGCAACCAGCCTTGTTTATTTAGCGCCGCTTTTTAAAGAAACATTAAACAGTGATACTTACTATAAAGGAAAGGGAAATACAGTTGCCAAAGTAATTGACGGCAGCCTGAGTAAACAGGCATTGACCGGGATGACGGGTGTGGCCAATATTGGCAATGATATCAACTGGTGCGGACACCCATTTGCACAGGCCAACTGGTATGCACTGGGCAGGCTGGCATGGGATCATGAATTATCTTCTGACCAGCTTGCAGAAGAATGGCTGCGCATGAGTTTTACCAACGATGCCGGTTTTGTAAACAGTGTTAAAAACATCATGCTGCAAAGCAGGGAGATAATGGTTGATTACATGAACCCGCTTGGCCTGCACCATATCATGGGTAGCGGCCACCACTACGGGCCTGCACCATGGGTGAGCAACCTCAACCGGCCTGAGTGGAACCCGGTATATTATCACAAGGCCGACAGCTCTGGAATTGGCTTTAACAGAACCGCTTCAGGAAGCAATGCCATTGCACAATATTTACCGGAAGCTGCAAAACAATGGCAGGACATCAGCACCTGTGATGAAAAATTCCTGCTTTGGTTTCATCATGCATCGTGGACGCATACCATGAAAAATGGCAATACCCTGTGGAACGAACTCTGTCGCAAATACTACAGCGGCGCAGAAAAAGTAATATGGATGCGCAATGAGTGGCTGAAGCAAAACGGCAAAGTTGATATGCAAAGATTTGAGCAGGTAAAAATGCTGCTGAACATACAGGTGGAAGAAGCAAAATGGTGGCGCAATGTCTGCCTGCTGTACTTCCAAACATTCAGCAAAATGCAGCTGCCGATGAGCTTAGAACAACCGGATAAAACACTGGACTATTACAAACAATTACAATTCCCCTTTGCCCCCGGCGGAGGACAATAGAAAAAATATGAGTGAAACAAATAAAAAAGTAGCATTGGTAACTGGTGGCGGCTCGGGTCTTGGTCTTGCCATTGCAGAAAAATTTGCGCAAAACGGCATTACTACCATCATAGCCGGCAGGGATGAGGAAAAACTGAATGCAGCAAAGGAAAAAATAGGCAGCAACTGTTTTGTAATGCCATGCGACCTCAGCAACCTGGCTTCCATTCCTGCATTTGTTGAAAAACTGGTGGCTCAATTCGGGCAGATTGATATACTGGTGAACAATGCTGGTATCAATATGAAAAAAGAATTTACCGAAGTGACTGATGAAGATTTTCAGCTTGTACTCACCACCAACCTCTGTGCCGTATTTGCCCTAAGTCGGGAAGTGGTAAAGCAGATGCTTACAAAAGGTTCCGGCTGTATTATCAATATCAGTTCCATGGCAGCACAATATGGCTTACCCAAAGTGATTGCCTACAGCGCCAGCAAAACAGCGATTGATGGCATGACGAGGGCTATGGCGGTGGAATTGTCTCCCAAAGGCATCAGAGTAAATGCCATTGCCCCGGGCTTTATTTATACACCCATGACGGATAAAGCACTCAACAGCGATCCTGAACGCAAGGCAAAAGTATTTGGCAGAACACCGATGGGCCACATGGGGCAGCCGGCTGATATTGCCGATGCAGCTTACTTCCTGGCAAGTGATGGTGCAAAATATATTACCGGTGCGGTATTGCCGGTGGATGGTGGTAACAGTATCGGGTTTTAATAGAGTTTATGCTGAGACTTTTAAGAAATATCATTTTACTTGCTGCGGGCATACTGCCAGCTCATCTGTGTTTATCGCAAAACCTGGTCACAGAAAATAAATTACCGGGGAGTTTTAACCTTGCTGATGCAGTAATATATGTGGACTCCAATGATTTTGTACTGGTAAAAAAAGCGGCCGCCCTGTTGCAGTCGGATATGGAGCTGGTTACCGGCATCAAACCAAAAATTATCAACCAGCTTAGTAAGCCATATAAAAACATCATTGTTGTTGGTACCATTGGCAAGTCGGCTTTTATCAAAGAACTGGAGGCAAAGAAAAAGTTTAATACAAAAAAGATTGCTGGCAAATGGGAAGCGTACATGATACAGGCCGTGGATGCATCTCCTCAATTTATGCCTATGCAGCAGATCCTCGTTATTGCGGGTAACGACAGGCGTGGTACGGCTTATGGTATTTTTGAATTATCAAAACAGATGGGTGTTTCCCCCTGGTACTGGTGGGCAGATGTACCGGTAAAGAAGAAAAAAGCATTGTACATAAAAGACAATACTTTTTTAACAGATGCCCCCAAAGTAAAATATCGTGGTATTTTTATCAATGATGAAGCGCCTGCATTAAGCAACTGGAGCAAAGAAAAATTCGGCGGCTTCAATCACCGGTTTTACGAAAAAGTATTCGAACTGATTTTGCGCCTGAAAGGAAATTACCTGTGGCCCGCCATGTGGGGTAATGCCTTTAATGATGACGATACGCTCAACCCGGTAAGAGCTGATGAATGGGGCATTGTTATGGGCACTTCTCATCATGAGCCCATGCTGAGGGCGCAGCAGGAATGGAAGCGCTATGGCAAAGGTGCCTGGGATTATACAAAAAACGACTCTGTATTGAGGAATTTCTGGCGAAAGGGAATTGAAAACATGGGCAACCATGAAAGCATTGTAACCCTTGCCATGAGGGGCGATGGAGACGAGCCCATGACGGAAGGCACTGCCACAGCATTGCTGGAAAAAATTGTAAAAGACCAGCGGCAAATTATAGAAGAAGTTACCAAAAAACCTGCTGCTGCAACACCACAGTTGTGGGCGTTGTACAAGGAAGTGCAGGAATATTACGACAAAGGAATGCGGGTGCCGGATGATGTAACGCTTTTGCTGTGTGATGATAATTGGGGAAATATCCGCAGGCTTCCAAAGCCAGATGAAAAACCAAGAAAGGGCGGTTATGGCATTTATTATCATTTTGATTATGTAGGCGGACCCAGAAATTACAAATGGCTCAACACGAACCCCATCGCCCGTGTGTGGGAACAGATGCACCTGGCCTGGGAATACAATGCCCGGCAAATATGGATTGTAAATGTGGGAGATATCAAGCCCATGGAATTCCCAATCTCTTTCTTTCTGGATTACGCCTGGAACCCTGACAAGATTGGCCCAGGCGACCTGCAGCCATATACAGAGCAGTGGGCTGCCGCACAATTTGGCAACGGGCATGCAAAGGATATTGCTGACATCATTTCAAAATACTCAAAATACAATGGGAGAAGAAAACCGGAATTGCTGGATGAGAACACATATCATATACACCATTACAGGGAATTACAATCAGTAACAGATGATTATAAAGCATTGGTGAATAAGTCTGAAAAAATCAGTGCCGCATTGCCAGGCGAATACCAGGATGCTTTTTTTCAATTGGTGCTGCACCCGGTAAAAGCCTGTGCCAACCTGCAGGAAATGTATGCTGCCGTGGCATGGAACAGGTTACTGGCAAAGGAAAAACTTATTTGGGCAAACGAATATGCTGACAAAGTGAAAGACTTGTACATAAATGATTCTTTGATTTCACGGCAGTATCACCACATCAACAATGGCAAATGGAACCATATGATGGATCAAACACATATCGGCTATACTTACTGGCAGCAGCCTGAGAAACAGGTAATGCCAAAGGTATTGTATGTTGCCGCAGATTCGGCCCTTAAAGAAAGGGGAACAACAACCATGGATATTCCCAATTCAAAAAAAATTATTACAAAAGGAACCCCAGGCAATGTTTTCTACGAACAGGACCGCTGTGTTTCCATCGAAGCAAATCATTTTACCAAAGCGGTAAACAGCAACGGAATCACCTGGCAGGTTTTACCCGACCATGGAAAAACAGGATCGGCCATTACGCCTTTTCCCGTTACAGCAAAAGCACAGCAGCCCGCAGGTAATGCTCCCCGGCTGGAATACGAATTGTACACTTACAGCTCAGATACTTTTACAATCAATGCATACTTCTCCCCCACTTTAAACTTTCACAACAGGCCTGAAGGATTGCAGTATGCCATATCGGTGGATGATGAAGCCCCTCAGATCATCAGTATCAACAGGGATGTGCCGGTTAATTATACCAGCGCCTGGAATAAATGGGTGTCAGAAAATATCATCATCAAATCGAGTAAACACAGGATTTTACAACCGGGTAAGCATACCGTAAAATACTGGATGGTGAACCCTGGTGTGGTGCTGCAAAAGCTGGTACTTGATTTTGGAGGTGTGCGGCAAAGTTACCTGGGCCCGCCTGAAACAAGACTTGAAAATGAATTGGGCCTGCAGTAAGCCAATGCTTACGGGGTTTATAAAATAAAAAAGACAGGATGAAAAGAATTTTTTTGGCAACATGCCTGCTGGCAGCATTTATTGCAAAGGGGCAGGAGTATAAGGCATTCCCCATGTGGAATACAAAACTTTCTTTTGAGCAACGGGTAAATGATGTGGTAAGCCGCCTTACCCTGGAAGAAAAAGTAGCGCAGATGATGAATGCAGCCCCGGCTATACCAAGGCTTGGTATTGAGGCATACGACTGGTGGAACGAAGTGCTGCATGGTGTTGCCAGAACGCCTTACAAAGTAACCGTATATCCGCAGGCCATCGGTATGGCTGCCACATGGGATACCAATTCGCTGCGGCGAATGGCCGATTATTCTGCGCTGGAAGGCAGGGCCATTCATAACAAAGCCATTGAAGCAGGCATAACAAAGGAGCGGTACCTCGGCCTCACTTACTGGACACCCAATATCAATATCTTCCGTGACCCCCGCTGGGGACGTGGCCAGGAAACTTATGGCGAAGATCCTTTTCTTACTGCCATGCTGGCCAAATCCTTTGTAAACGGATTACAGGGCGATGACCCCAAATATTTAAAAGCAGCGGCCTGTGCAAAACATTTTGCGGTACACAGCGGACCAGAACCTTCAAGACATGCTGATAATTTTGACCCATCAGCCTATGATTTGTGGGATACCTACCTGCCTGCATTTAAGGAACTGGTGGTAAACGCAAAAGTAGCCGGTGTGATGTGTGCCTACAATGCAGTAAATACACAACCCTGCTGTGCCAACGACCTGCTGATGAACGATATCCTCCGCAACCAATGGAAATTTACCGGTTATGTAACCTCCGACTGCTGGGCCGTGGATGATTTTTTCCGGTACCACAAAACACACAAAGATGCTACCGCTTCTGCCATAGATGCATTGATACACGGTACCGATGTGGAATGCGGCAACTCCGTTTACAGAACATTACTGGATGCTGTGAAGAATGGCCGGTTGAAAGAAGCACAACTGGATCTATCAGTAAAAAGGTTGTTTATGATACGCTACCGCCTTGGCATGTTCGACCCGCCATCCATGGTTACATATGCACAAACACCAGCTTCGGTGCTGGAAAGCCCCGAACACAAGGCACACGCATTAAAAATGGCACAGCAGTCAATCGTTTTATTAAAAAATGAAAACAATACCCTGCCCCTCAGCAAATCGCTCAACAAACTGGTAGTGCTGGGGCCCAATGCCGATAATCCGATTGCCATACTGGGCAACTACAATGGTACTCCTTCTCAAATTGTTACTGCACTGGCAGGCATCAATACAAAACCGGGCAAGACTACAGAAGTGGTGTATGAGAAAGCCATCAATTTCACCAATGATACTTTGTTTGTTCCAAAAGAGATTACTTCATTATATCAATACGATGGCAAGCCGGGCGTTAAAGCCGAATATTTTGACAATGAAAAACTGGAAGGCAACCCGGTTTTCAGCACTACAGAAAAAGAAATCAATCATTACTGGTCAGAAGGCGCTGTGCCTTATCCCGGACTGAAGTCAACACATTACTCAGCAAGATACACCACCAGCATCACAGCCTTAAAAGATGAAGTATTGAATTTTGAATCGGAAGCCAACGAGGGCTACCGCATTGTAATCAACGACAGTACCTGGGTGGATGCCTGGGAGCGCAACCGCTGGGGAAGCAAGCAGTTCAGCCTGCCCGTTAAACAGGGTCTCACCTACAAAATCGTACTGTCATTCCGCCAGGCCGAGGGCGATGCTGCTGTAAAATTATCAGCAGGCAATTATGTAAAAACAGATTTTGCTGCTTTAGCCGAAAAACACAAAGATGCTGATGCCTTCATTTTTGTTGGCGGCATTTCGCCACAACTGGAGGGGGAGGAAATGCCCGTTGCTGTTCCGGGTTTTAAGGGCGGCGACAGAACAAGCATTATGCTGCCGGCAGTGCAAACAGCATTGATGAAAGCACTAAAAGCAACAGGAAAGCCGGTAGTATTTGTAATGATGGCGGGCAGCGCAATCGCCACGCCATGGGAATCAGAAAATATCCCTGCTATAGTAAACAGCTGGTATGGCGGACAATCGGCCGGTACTGCCATTGCCGATGTACTGTTTGGCGACTATAATCCTGCCGGGCGTTTACCGGTTACATTTTACAAATCTGATAATGACCTGGCCGGCTTCAGCAACTATTCCATGGCAAACCGTACCTACCGCTATTTCAGGGGCGAAGCACTGTATCCATTTGGCTACGGACTTAGTTATACAAGTTTTAAATACGATAACCTGGTGGTGCCTGCAAGTACTAAAGCAGGTAAGCCAGTCACAATAAGTGTAAGAGTTACCAATACGGGAACCAGGGATGGTGAGGAAGTGGTGCAATTGTACCTAACCCATATGCAGCAAAAAATCCGGGTGCCGCTCAGGGCATTAAAAGGTTTTCAGCGCATTGAGCTGAAAGCTGGTGAAAGCAAAACGGTAACATTCAAACTGAGTACTGCCAATTTAAGCATTGTAAACAAGGATGGCAACCTTTACCAGCCTAAAACTGCCATACAGGTTAGTGTGGGAGGTGGACAGCCCGGTGTGCAAAATAAAACAAGCTCCGGCGTTTTAACCAAACGGATAAATATACAGTAATATGAAAAAAAGCTGCCTCATCTTATTGTTGTTGCTCACCAGCATTTGCAATACTCAATCACAGGTAAAACTACCACAACTGATAAGCAATGGGATGGTGCTGCAAAGAGGTATAAAATTAAAGTTATGGGGATGGGCAGCGCCCGGTGAAAAAATCACTGTTTCCTTTAAAGGAAATATTTTCACCACATCAACAGATAAAAATGGCAACTGGAGTACAGCAGTTCCAAAGCAAAAAGCAGGCGGTCCATTTACCATGAAAATTACCGGTTCCAATGAAATCACTATCACCGATATTTTGATTGGTGATGTGTGGGTTTGCAGCGGCCAAAGCAATATGGAGCAGGCCATGAGCGGAAGACTGAAATACAGGTATGCAGATGAGATTGCCACAGCAAACAATAAGTATATCCGCCAGTTCCTTGTACCTGATAAATATAATTTCGTCAATCCTGAAAAAGACATTGAGGGTGGTGAATGGAAATCACTCAGTCCGGAAACAATTGCTGAGTTTACCACAGTGGGGTATTTTTTTGCAAAAAATTTGTACGCTAAATATAAAATACCCATTGGCCTGGTGAATGCCGCATTGGGCGGTTCGCCTGCCGAGGCATGGATCAGTGAGGAAGCCCTGAAAAAACTTCCAAAGTACCTGAATGAGATGCAGCCATACAAAGACAGCAGCTTTATTGCACAAACAGAAAATAAAAACCGGGCAGCCGCCGCAGCATGGAGTAAACAATTAACCGCTGCGGATGAAGGAATACAATCGGGCTGGAAAAATGCAGCACTAAATGATGCTGACTGGCAGCGCACCAGCATTCCAGCTGATTGGGAAAAATCTGTCCCGGGTTTTTCAGGAAGCGTGATATGGTTCAGAAAAGATATTATCATTCCGGCAGCTATGGCAGGCAAGTCAGCGAAACTGGAATTGGGGCGTATTGCCGATGCTGATTCTGTTTTTATCAACGGGCAATTTGCCGGTAATACCACCTACCAATATCCGCCAAGAAGGTATGAGTTAAGCAATACTATTTTAAAGGAAGGCAAAAACACCATCGTCATCAGGGTGGTGAGTAATGCAGGCAGTGCAGTTTTTGTAAAGGGAAAAAAATATGAATTGACAACCGCAACAGATACGATCAGCTTAACAGGAGCGTGGAAGTTCAAAACTGGTGCAAAGGCCGACCAGCCTGCGCCGGCTGCAATATTTGTACGCTGGAAACCGGGAGGGTTGTACAACGGTATGATTGCACCGCTTACCAATTATGCCATCAAGGGTGTTGCCTGGTACCAGGGCGAAAGCAATGCAGATCATCCTGAAGATTACAGCCAGATTATGCAAACACTGATAGAAGACTGGCGTGATAAATGGCAGCAAAAAAGCTTTCCTTTTTTATTTGTGCAACTGCCCAATTTTATGGAAGCAAGACCTGTACCTCAAATCAGCAGCCAGTGGGCCAAACTAAGGCAGCAGCAGTTGCAAACACTAACAGTTCCCAATACTGGTATGGCGGTAGCGATAGACCTGGGCGAATGGAATGACATTCATCCTGAGAACAAAAAGGACATCGGATACAGGCTGTCCCTGCTTGCGCAAAAGCTGGCTTACGGTGAAAAAGGTTTAATTGCAACAGGACCATTGTACCAATCAATGAAAGTAAAAGGCAATAAGCTCGTACTAAACTTTACAAATACCGGAAGCGGCCTCGTTGTAAAAAATCCATCTCCATCAGGAAAAAACCTGGTTGGTCTGAACCATTTTGCCATTGCCGGTAACGATGGCAAATACGTAAAGGCAACGGCGATCATCAGGAACAATAAAGTAGAACTAACCAGCAATGAGGTAAGAGACCCCATAGCTGTAAAGTATGCCTGGGCTGACAATCCTGAATCTGTAAATTTTTATAACAAAGAGGGTTTACCCGCCTCTCCATTTGAGGCTTCACTAAAAAAATAACATGAAAAAGATTGTACTGCTCCTGCTGATTACGGCTATGGTAAAAGTCAATGCACAATCCGGCACTGCCCCTTGGCAGGGAAAAAAATGTGCCGTAGTACTTACTTATGATGATGCAGTGGCGCAGCAGCTGGACAATGCCATACCTGCGCTGGATTCGCTGGGGCTGAAGGGCAGTTTTTATATTACAGCTTTTAATACCGGTTGTAAAGAGCGGATGAATGACTGGAAAAAAGCTGCAGCAAACGGGCATGAGCTCGGCAATCATACATTGTTTCATCCCTGTATCGGTAACAGCAAGGGAAGAGAATGGGTAAGCAGTGAAATCGACATGAGCAGGTACACCGTGCAGCGCATGGAAAATGAAATAAGGATGACCAATGTTTTTCTGCAGGCGCTGGATGGTAAAACTGCAAGGACATTTGCCTTTACCTGCGGCGATATGAAAATTGGCGACTCCTCCTTTATCAATGGCCTGAAAAAAGATTTTACAGCTGCAAGAGCGGTAAGGCACGAAATGCATGCCATCAACCAGGTTGACCTGTATAATATGGACTGTTTTGCGGTTAATGGAGAAACCGGTTCCCAAATGATTGAATGGGTAAAAAAAGCTGTGGCGACCAATTCATTACTGGTGATTCTTTTTCATGGTGTGGGCGGCGGCCATTCAATAGACGTATCACTTGCTGCACATAGTGAGCTGCTCAAATATTTAAAACAAAATGAAAAGGACATCTGGGTAGCGCCATTAATTGATGTAGCTGAATACATCAAAAAATATCAGACAAGATAAACTCATCAGTATGAAAAAAATATATGCCATTACCAGTTTTACTTTATTGCTGCATTTGATTGCCTGCAACAGCACCCGGCAGCCTGTTAAAAATGAAACTGCTGTGCAAAACAAGGGGTTAAAAGATTATTACAAAGATTACTTCACCATGGGGGTGGCAGTATCGCCCCGGGCATTAAAAACTGATGAAGCCGGGCTGGTACTGCAGCAGTTCAGCAGTATGACGCCAGAAAATGCCATGAAGATGGAGCCCATACATCCGCAGCCAAACTTTTACAACTGGGCTGGTGCTGATTCCATTGCAGCTTTTGCCAAAAGGAATAACCTGAAGTTGCGTGGCCATTGCCTCTGCTGGCACAACCAGGCACCGGGCTGGCTGTTTAAAGGTACTGATGGCAAACAGGTTACAAAAGACGTATTGCTGCAAAGATTGAAGGAGCATATTTTTTCAGTTGTTAAAAGGTACAAGGGTACTATCTATGCATGGGATGTAGTGAATGAAGTGATTTCTGATAAAAAAGAGGAGTACTTTCGCCCATCGCTGTGGTACCAGGTTTGTGGTGAGGAATTTGTAGCCAAAGCATTTGAATGGGCGCATGAAGCAGACCCGGATGCATTGCTTTTTTACAACGATTACAATGAGATAAGCCCGGTAAAAAGGGAAAAAATCATCAGGATGGTGAAAGATCTGCAGGCTAAAGGAGTTCCCATTCACGGCATCGGCCTGCAGGCGCACTGGGCGGTAAATGAACCTAGCCGTGAACAATTAGATAAGACACTGGCAGACTTTTCAGCACTGGGTTTGAAAATGCAAATCACCGAACTCGATATCTCTGCATATCCCAAGGAACATGATTCAAGGGAAAAAAGACCAGAAGATTACAATACAGATTTTACTGCCGAAAAAGAACAAAAGCAACTGGAAGTATACAAGATGTGCTTTGAACTTTTCCGCAAATACCGGCAGCAAATACAAGCCATCACTTTCTGGAACATATCCGACCGCAGCAGCTGGCTCGATGATTTTCCTGTAAGGAACAGAAAGGACTATCCCTTACTTTTTGACAAGAACCTGCAACCCAAAAAAGCGTTTTGGGAAATAGTGAAAGGGATCTAGGAGCGGGGATATTACCCGTATTATTTCAACCTGGATACTCAAACCGCTTAATCTGCATTTGCATAAAAACTCCCGTTAGGGTATATTATTGTACATTTATTACTAAAGCATACCCTTTAGGGTATATTGTACACTTTTTTATACCCTTTAGGTGCTTTTATTAAAATAAATAGTACTTTTACACCCTAAAGGGTATATTATAATGCCAGACAACTCAGCAAATGATTTAATCAATTTAATAAAAGATAAGCGTAAGCAGCTTCATCTTACCCAGCAGCAACTGGCTGAAAGAGCAGGTGTGGGTTTACGTTTTATAAGGGAACTGGAACAGGGAAAAAAAACACTGAGGATGGATAAGGTAAACCAGGTGCTGCAGCTCTTCGGGCATCAGTTAGGCCCAGTTGAAGCACGGAGAATGTTTATTGAAAATAACCTTAATCATACCGGATGAAGGCTGCTATAAAAATAAACAATACAACAGCAGGCTGGCTTACAGAGGATGAGGACGGCTACCATTTTTTGTATGACACAAAGTACCTTGAACTGCCTGATAAGGAACCGGTAAGCAAAACCCTGCCTTTGCAGAAAGAAAAATTCAGCAGCAGGGTATTATTTCCTTTTTTTGACGGACTGATACCCGAAGGATGGCTGCTTGCTCTGGCAGAAAAAAACTGGAAACTGAATACGAGAGACAGGATGGGATTGCTGATGGCCTGTTGTAAAGATTGTATTGGAGCAGTTAGTGTTCACCCAGTAAATGAAGCAGAAGATGAAACATAACCGCTGCTTATATTGCTACAAGGTACTGCAACCCGGCCAGGATGATTTTCATCTGGCATGCAGCAGAAAAATGTTTGGCACTGCCCGGCCACCATTGCTCTCTTATACCGAAGATGAGTTGGCCGGTCTTGCATTACAGGTCATCAGCAGCCAGGTTACCCTTACAGGAGTGCAGCCAAAACTATCTTTAACAATCAGCGAAGGAAAAAAGAATACCGAACCTAAGCGGTTTACAATTGTTGGTTTATGGGGTAGTTATATCCTTAAACCTTCTACGCCCGATTACCCACACCTGCCGGAAGTGGAAGACCTGACCATGCACCTGGCAACTATTGCCAATATAGCTGTAGTGCCGCACAGCCTTATTCGTATGCAATCAGGTAAGCTTGCCTACATTACCAAACGCATTGACAGAACCAAAAATGAAAAACTGCACATGGAAGATATGTGCCAGCTTACCGGGCGCCTGACAGAAGACAAATACAAAGGCTCCTATGAACAGGTAGCCAAAGCAATCAGGCAATATTCTGACAATCCGGGTTTTGACCTGGTAAATTTTTTTGAGCAACTTTTGTTTTCCTTTCTTACCGGCAATAATGATATGCACCTGAAAAATTTTTCACTCATCAAACAGCCGGGTATCGGTTACAACCTTGCACCTGCTTACGACATGGTGGCAGTATCCTTAATAAACCCTGCCGACAATGAAGAGCTTGCACTTAACCTGAACGGCAAGAAAAGGAAAATAAAACGTAAGGATTTCACAGATACGTTCACCAAATTTGAACTGACCCAAAAACAACAGGAGAACATCTTTATCAGGTTTGAAAAGGCAGTACCAAAATGGCTTGAATTTATTGACAACAGTTTCCTGACCGATGACATGAAGCTGGCCTATAAACAATTGATTGTAACTAAACAGGATGTACTTAAATCCTGAACCGTTTATCAAAAACACTGCCGCCTGAAATAAACTTCCGGTAATTTACAGTACTTTAATACTGATAAATGATTTCATCATGGATACCAACCGCCGTAACTGGCTGAAACAAACCGGCTTTGCCCTTGCCGGACTTACGTTGCTCAGCGACAGCCTGTATGCTTCTCCGGGACATGACTTTAAAAGGATCCCTGCGGGCGGCCCCATCCGGCTGAGCAGTAACGAAAACCCCTATGGCCCCTCACCCATGGCCTGCAAGGCAATGGCTGCTGCCATAGCAGGCTCTAACCGTTACCCATGGGCCAATACCAACCTGCTGCTTGATAAAATTGCCGCACCTTACGGATTGAAGAATGAAAATGTGCTGCTGGGTGCAGGTTCTTCAGAAATACTGGGGCTGGTAGCGCAATACGCTTCCCTGCAAAAAGGCAATGCAGTATCCGCCGATCCAACTTTCCGCAGCTGGTGGAATGCTGCTGAAAAATGCGGGCTGGACATCATCAAAGTACCGCTTACGGCTGATAAAAAACATGATCTGCCGGCTATGCTCAGCAGCATCAATGCACAAACAAGGCTAATATATGTTTGCAATCCCAATAACCCAACGGGAACGATACTGCCTGCTACCGAACTGAAAAGTTTTATAACAGAAGCCAGTAAAAAAGCACTGGTAATGCTGGACGAAGCCTATATCGAATTCTGCGAAGAACCTTCGATGGCAGCATTGGTAGCCACCAATAAAAACCTGGTGGTGGTAAAAACATTTTCTAAAATATACGGACTGGCTGGTGCAAGAATTGGCTATGTGCTGGGTCATGCAGACACCATTGACCAGCTGGCCAGCCTGCAGCCCTGGGCCAATGCAGGTGTAAGTGCAGTATCACTGGCGGCCGCATCCGCATCGCTGGACGATAAGGATTTTATCAGCGATACCAACATTAAAAATGCTGCCGCAAAAGCACATACCTGCCGGGTATTTAAAGAATTGAACATTCCATTTATCCCTTCACATACCAACTTTATCTACTACTCGTCCCAAGGCTTTACCGGAGATATAAATGCTGAACTGAAAAAAAATAATATTGAAGGAACAAGAATCATTGAAGAGGCCGGCAGATGGACAAGGATTACCGTGGGCACCATGGATGAAATGAAAAAATTTACTGAGGTTTTAAAACAAATATGGAAATGAAAAAAACAATATTGATACTGGTAACAGGATTATTGCTGGCAAATGCATCAATGTGCCAGGTTGATCTGGCAGAGGAAAAAATAGCTGCGGAAGCAACCATCAATCTTTATTTTGACGGCTGGGCCACAGGTGATACTGCTAAAGTGGGTAAAGCAATGCACACCACCTGCCACCTTAAATTTTACCGTGACGGGCAGTTTACCGATATGAACAGAAATACTTATCTCAGCCGCTTTAAGCCCCGGGAAAGAGATGCGGATTTAATAACCAGGATAGCAATGCTGGACATCACAGGTAATATTGCCAGTGCCAAAACAGAAATCATCACTGCTAAGGATATTTTTACTGACTATTTCAATCTCATAAAAACCGATGCTGGCTGGTTTATTGTGGACAAGGTATCTGTAAAAACAGCCAGGTAGAGCAGTGGGTTTACGTTAAAAAATCAGGGATTGAACTTTTCGAAAAAAACGGGCAAAATTGCTTGTGTTTGTTGATATGCACTTTTGGAAGCAAGAATGTTCGTAAATTACCCTTGAAATGGGTACATTGCGAAGTAAATTATTATTTTTTAGTAAAAGGTTCGCCAGTTTTTGAGTTGGCCGAAATTATACCAATAGTCCGCAAATAAAAACACAATATGGAATTTTCAGAATTTTACTCTAATAAAATAATAGAAACCTTAACTGACCAAAGTTCAAGAAAGACAAATCAAATATTTGTGCTTCTTGGTCAAACAGAGTTAATTGACAAAGCTAAACTTATTGACAACATAACAGATGCTGACACTTTTCATTTGAATGACAACGAGGAACTTTTTGACAAAAAATGGTTTACAATTGTTTTTACAAAACTTAATTCTGAAAAACAATTTCATTTGCTTTCTTATGCTCAATTTAGCTACTTAATAAACTATATTGACAGTTCATTTTTTAAAACCAGAGTAATTATTATCCAGGATAATTTAAGACAACTCTTTCCGATAAGTGAAAATGAATATCTGGAAGAAAGTAGTGATGAAAATATCGAAACAAGACCCGAAAAAATACCTGTTTATCAGGCAGAACAAATACAAATTAAAGATTATTACTTTTACTCTGTAAAGACATTTAACGATGACTTCACTACTATAAATCTTTTTGAAGAAAAAACTGAACTTGTTGAATCCGACAGTTCCGATTATGAAAATATTGATATTAGTTCGGATCAAACTGCATTAGACTTCTTTTTTAATTCCTGCATTTTAGAAAACAATCTCCAAAAAAATGCAATTGTGAAAATTTATCCCAAACAGCCGGTTAATAGCTCAATACTCAAAAATGTTGAAAAGGTAAATTATGTGTTAAATCTTTTTGGAGGTTCGCTATACCTTTTAAAAGAAGAAATTCTAAAAGAAGACTATCAAGTTAATCAATCCACAAATGATTTACTTTTAAAATATTGGGGAGAAAAAGCAGGATTCAGAGGTTTAAAAGTTTATCGTAATCCCGATATAGGAAATCAAGTTTCTGAAATTTCACAAGGCTTAATTGTTGAAACAATAATTAAGGAATACGAAAATTCGAAAAGAAATGAAAAAACAAGGGATTTGTTTTTAACTGCACCTACAGGTGCTGGAAAATCTCTTCTTTTTCAATTGCCTGCATTTTACGTTTCTCAAAGTGGCGACATTACAATTGTTATTTCGCCATTAATTGCTTTAATGAAAGATCAAGTTAATGCGATTATTACAGATCGCAACTTTGATAAAGTTGCTTACTTGAATAGTGAGTTAAGTTTAATAGATCGTGAAAGAGTTATAGAAAATTGCCAAAGTAGAGAAATTGATATTTTATATATGTCGCCAGAACTTTTTATGTCTTACGACATCAAACATTTTATTGGTGAGAGAAAATTGGGTTTATTGGTAATTGATGAGGCTCACTTAATTACAACTTGGGGTAGAGATTTCCGTGTTGATTATTGGTTTTTAGGAAATCACGTAAGAAAAGTAAGGAAATTTCACAGTTTAAGTTTTCCTATGGTTGCAGTAACTGCAACTGCTATTTATGGAGGCGCTAACGATATGGTATTTGATAGTATTGACAGCTTGGTAATGCACAATCCACACGTTTTTATTGGGCAAGTAAAAAGAAGCGATATAACATTTGCGGTAAACAACCACAGTCGTTTTACAGTTAATTATGAAAGTAATAAACTTGCTCAAACGGTCGATTTTATAAAAAAAATAAATGAAGTTGGCTTAAAAACTTTAGTTTATACGCCTTATACAAAACACATTCGTCAAATAATTGACAAACTAAATAATGACAAGCTTCAAATTGCAACAGGATATTATGGAGCAATGCCAGCTCAACAAAAGGAGTTTTCATTTAGGCAATTCAAAAGTGGTCAGAAAAAAATAATGATTTCTACCAAAGCTTTTGGAATGGGTGTTGATATTTCTGATATTGAATTGGTTTATCATCATGCACCCTCAGGTTTATTACCAGATTACATTCAGGAAATTGGCAGAGTTGCACGAAACCCTGAGATTAAAGGCTTTGCTGCGTTAAACTATTCTTCCCAGGATCAAAGATTTACAAAAGCACTACACGGAATGTCTGCTTTAAGACAATATCAAATAAAGGAAGTACTTAAAAAAATACACAAAGCATACATCAAAAACAATAAAAGCAGGAACCTACTTTTATCTGTTGATGACTTTGGACACATCTTTGAAAATGCTCTTGATCTTGACCAAAAAGTCTTAACAGCTTTAATGATGATTGAAAAAGATTATTTGGCAAAAACCCGATTTAATGTAATAATTGCAAGACCAAAAAAGTTATTTGTTCGGGTTTTTGCAAGGATTTCCGACCATCATTTATCCATTTATAGAACAAAGTATTCTGGCACCTTTACACACATAAGTTCTTTGGAAAATGGTAATAACATTATAGAAATTGATTTAGATAAATTATGGTATCAGAATTTTAATGACAAAAGTTTTCCAATAGTAAAACGTGATTTTTATACAGGTTACTTATTCCGAAATGACGGAATTGAAGTGATCCCACAGCTAAAAATATCATTTGAGAGAATTGATACATTCAACAATCTGTATCAAAATCTACAAACTTTATTTGCAAACATTCAAATAATTTTCGCAAACTTTGAAGGTTCGTTTTTCAATCAAAAAGATTTAGAAAAAGAATTAAACAAATACTTAAATAACGAAAGTAAATCGGAAAAAATAAGCAAATTCATTCTTTCGTCATATTCAGGAAGAGTAAGTCAACCAGGTGTAATAGAAGCAAATGCTTTTTTACAACAACGAAGAGATATAGATGGCTATAAATACAGAATTTTCAATAACCAATATTTAGCAAGTTTCACAGCTCTAACAAATCGACTAAGCAATTTATTTGGTAATACAGACGAGTTTATTGTAAATCGTTATGTAACAAATAAAGAATCCAATTCGATTAATTATGTTAGACTTGGATATTTTTTTGAAATGCTTGAGCTTGGAACTTTTGAAATTAAAGGTGGAGAAAACGCAATGGTTTTCATTCGTATAAATGATCCATTAAGAATTGAAAGAGATTCAAACAACAAAAGTTACAATAATACACTACTGTCAAAAACTTTGGAAAGACATCATTTAAGCAATCAGATCTTTGATCATTTCTTTTTACGAAGTTTCTCGAACGATGAACGATGGGATTTTGTAGAAGATTTTTTTCTCGGATCTGATATTGATATTTTATTAGACAAACATAAAGGTGGTGAAGCAAATAATTTAAACATAATAGAATTCTTAAACAATAATTCTGTACCACTAAAAGCTGAAGCAAAAGAATTAGATGAAAAGAATAATATTCACATTTTTCATCCGAATTCAGAGTCGTTTTACAATAACACAAGTTTATTGACAATCGAAAACAAGAAAGGAATAAGAACAATGAAAATTTCGGAATGGTTAGTTGAAGATCCTGTTTCTTTCCATACAATTTTTCAGGAACACAAATTGAAAATTGACGGGAAAATATTTGAAATATTGGTTTCAAAATTAAAAGCTAACCATTTTGAACATTTTCGAGATAGCCTTGGACTAAATATGAGAATTGATTTTAAAGGTTATGATACGCAGGTAAAAGCAAGTATTCCCTATACTGACAAACCTGTGGAGTTTTATAAATGGTGGTGCGACAACAAAGATCAAGTAACTATGAAATTTCAGGAAAAACTAATTCTATTCGACAAAGTATTTATGCAAAACCCGGCCGTATTAAAAGCCGAACATCGAAAAATAATAAACAAATAAAAAAAACGATCGCCCAACAGCACCATCCACTCCCCCAAATGAACTTTTAGTCCGCAGACCATTATACCCCTTAATTAATTAACTTTATCCCATATTCAGCATATATGAAGCCGTTTACATTGCTATTGTCTTTTTTGTTGATCACTGCAGTTTCTTTTTCTCAGGAGCTGTCGCATGTAACTTTTACCGGCGGAGCAAATTTTTCTTTCTTTACTTTTCGTACAGACCAGGGGGTACTGGTACGGATTACAGAGGAGGGAAAAGTACTGGAATGGGGAACAGACCCTGGACCCGGCAGATTCTACTATGACCCCCGCAAGCTGCAAGCCTACCCGGGAAGGGTGGATTATTTCGGGCCGGAAACCGACTCCATGTTCCGGGGCAAGGTAAAAAGCATCGGCACCTGCACCTTTACCTATTATGGCAGTTCAGAAACGGCTACCAGGGCAGGCAAGCTCAAAACACTTGGCCGCAACCAGGTTGATTACTACGACAATTACGAAAATGCTGCCTTCAAGGGAAAAATCAGAACAGTTGGCTCAACCGGTTTTAGTTTTTACACTTCATTCGACAATGAAGCATTCAGGGGGAAATTGAAATCGGTTGGCAGCAGTCAGCTTACTTATTATTCCTCTTTAGACGATAAACAAATTAAAGGCAGAATCAAAAGCATCGGCAGCTTTGCATATACCTGGTTCACTTCTTTTGAGCGCTTCCCGGGTTCATTAAAATCAGGCTCCACCATACAGCCAATCAATGGTGTTACCTTTATTATTATGTAAGCAGTTACTGCCCGGCTGTAATGCTGCCTTAAACGCTATCATTTTCTTTTTATCCATTTTTCAAACCGCAGTAAAAAATCTTCTTTACGGCGGCTGGCCACGGGCAGCTCCTTGCCATTTTCAAGCACCACATCGCCACCACTGCCCTTGATGTATTCCCTGATATAGGCCAGGTTGATGATGTATTTGTCGTGTATGCGGATGAAATCTGTTTCGGGCAGCAGCTTTTCATATTCACCCAGCTGACGGCTTACCAGTATGGTTTTGTCATCGGCCATCATAAAGCTGGTATAGTTGCCGCTGCTGGTGCAGTACATAATATCGGTAATTTTTACAAACACCATACCGCCCGATGTGGCCAATGGTATTTTTTGCGGCTGGCTCTGCCTTGTGCTGGACTCAATAAGTGAAAAGATATTTTTGCTGATCGCTTTCTGTTCTATCCTGCCAATAGCAGCGTTAACGGTGGCTACCAGTTTTTCAGTGTTTACCGGCTTGGTAATATAGCCCGCCGCATGGTGCTCAAATGCTTCCACTGCATACTGGCTGTAAGCCGTTACAAAAATCACTTCAAAATTTACCGGCTCCAGTTTTCTCAGCAGCTCAAATCCGTTGAGGTGCGGCATTTCCACATCCAGGAACAGCAGTTGCGGCTGCAGCTCGTCAATCAGCAGCATCCCCTTTGCGGCATCCGTTTCCACAGCCAATACCTGCAAAGCCGGGCAATACTCTTGCAGCAGGTTTTTGAGCAACTGCACGTTGCGCTTTTCGTCATCCAGTATTATACATCCTGTGGCACTCATACTTTACTGTTATGGTTTTAATGTTAAGGGTATTTTAAGGATAACAGCGGTGCCGTCTGCAAGGCCATTTTCATCGTGTTTATCAATTACTTCCAGGCCTATTTGGTACAGGTCGGCCCTTCTTTTGCTCAGCTGCATGCCCCGGCTCTGGTACTCGGTATGCATTTCGTTGCGCAGGGCAAGGGCTTTATCCCTGCCAATTCCGTTATCGTCTATCCTGCAAGTTAAGTAATCCCCGCTTTTTGTAACCTCAATGTTTATCAACCCTGGCTTACCCAGCAAAAAACGTATGCCATGCCGGATGGCATTTTCCACATAAGGCTGCAGCAGCATGGCCGGTACATAACATTCCTTTTTATCAATATCATTTCCCACAGTAATTATGTATTCAAACTTATCATCAAAGCGCAGTTTTTCCAGCTGCAGGTAATTGTCTAAATATTTAACCTCTTCATCCAGGCTGATAATGGCCGAAGATGAATTGTCTAAAGTGCTCCGCAGCAGGTCCGAAAACTTATCTAAGTATTTATCCGCCTGTTTGTAGTCCTTTTCAAAAATAAACCCCTTGATGGAATTGAGGCAGTTGAATACAAAATGCGGGTTGATTTGTGCTTTGAGTGCCTGCATTTCCATCTCGGTAAGTTTTTTTTCGGTAGATAGTTTTTCTATCGCTGCACGCTGCTTCTGCCTGTTTCTTTTCTGCAGCATAAATATGGTAAGCCCAAAAGCTGTAAGTGTGGTGAGCAGCCAGAAAAAGCTGCTTTTCCAGAAAGGGGTTTTAATAAAAAAACTGATGGCAGCTATTTGGGTGGATGGCTTGCCATCCCGGCGGATGGCCCTGGCCTGTATCTTATTGTTGCCGGAGCCAAGGCTGTTCAGCTCCAGTATATTGCTCTCCAGCTTTATCCAGTCGCCATCGTTGAGCTTGTATTCAAACACAGGATAGTACCCGGTAAGATCAACGGCAGCAAATTCAATGCTCACATTGTTATTATCGTAAGGCAGCGAATAACTGCTGAGCACCAGGGTATCGTTATTGCTGATACTTACCCTGGTAATAAAAGTGGTGATATTGTTGATGGGTAAAGCAAGCCTTGCCGGCAGAAAGCTGATGCCCTCATTGGTAGCAATGTAAGCAGTATCATTGTAAATGGTGATATCGTTTACCTGGTCGCCCAAAAGGCCGTCGGCCCTGCCAAGATAGGTATTGCTGAAAGTGAATACATTATTGGTATAATCAAAAATAATCCTGTTGATGCCCTTATTGGTGCCCAGCCATACTTCGCCCGGCTTGTTGCTGTACAGCGATTTGCAGAGGTTGCCCGGTATTACAACCCCCAATGGTATGGAGGCAATCAATTGATCATCCTTCAATATCACCAGTGAATCAGATCCAAGGCCGGCGCATATAAAGTTATCCGGTGTACAGGTGAGTGTATTGATATGATAACTTAAAACCCTGTGCTGCAGCCCGAAGTAGCGCAATGAATCTCCTTCCCACTTATACAGTCCACTGTTGGAGCCCACATATACCTGCCCGCTATTGTTGGCAGTAAGGGCTGTTACCCTTTTTATGATGCTGTCAATTACCTTATCAGTTACAATATTGTACAGGTACACCACCGCATGGCCCCCAAGGCATAAAACTGAATCATTAATACGTATGACTGCTTTGGGCGACAGGTTGGTCCTGGCTGAACCATAATAATACGCCTTCTTTATTTTCAAACTCCTGTTATCAAGCAGGAATGAACCTGTTTGCGAAGCAACGTAGATTCCCTGTGTACATTCCACTATATCCCTTATCCAGCCATCCGCATTGAGGCCGCTGTTCAGGATAATTTTATTCACCGTATACACGCCGTCATAAGCATACAACTCCCCGCTATTGTTACCCGCAATTATTTTCCCTTTTTTTACAATCACGGCATTAAAATTCTGCATCATCTCTTTCTTTGCGGTGTAAGAAGAAATACGTTTCTGCTGTATTTTAATCAGCCCGTTCTCCAGTGTGGATATCCAGATATTGCCATAATCATCCTCCATCACGTTTCTTACGGATACATCGTTCAGGATGTTTTCTTTGAGCTCCAGTGTTGCGGTATCCAGCAGGTAGGTATTGTTGTTGTAAGATCTGACTGCCAGGTGCTTACCGGTTTTGCAGAAGATTCGTACATTAAAGGGCAGTTGCTGTGTTTTGGCAGAAGTAATTTCTCCTTTACTGTTCAGGCGCATACTGGTAATACTTTTGCGCCCTGCCAGGTAAAGCGTTTTGTTAAAAAATTCGCTGTTAAAAAAATCAATTCCAAGGGGGCTGGTTTTTATTATACGGCCATCCTCCATGTAGCGCAAAGAATCCATACATACCAGCAAATATTTACCGGGACCATAATCTATCACCCTGTGCGGCGGGGAGGATTTCAGGCGGTTCATAAAATTCTTATATACCATGGTTTTCCTGTCCTGGTATATAAACAGGCTTTTTTCATTATTGCTGATGGCAACGCCACCCTGCTGCAGCACATTGCCCCTGTTGGTATTGCCCAGCTCAATTTTCGACAGCTCTTTGTCTGTTTCCTCATTTTCAAAGCGGTCTTTCCGGGCATTGTAATAGGCCATGGTTTTTCCAAATGGGGTAATCCATATCGTGTTGCTGCTGTCGGCAAAAATATCAGTTATTTCATTGGCAGGCAGGCCCTGTGCGGTGGTATAGTTTCTGAAATTTTTACCATCAAAGCGGGCAATGCCATTTTCGGTGGCTATCCATAAAAAACCGCGGCTGTCCAATATGGTTCTATATACCGAATTTGATGGCAGGCCATCTTTTGTGGTGTAATAAATTGTTTGAAGGGAAAGTGCCTGGCTGAAGCTGTTATGGCAATGCAGCAGCAATAAAACAGCAATAATATGTATCCTCGTTTTGTGCATTATTGCTTAAAAGTAAAAAAAGCGAAGCAGATTTGGTGCTTCGCCTTTAATATTGCCGGTTTAACCCAGATTTTGCAGTTGGCTGCAAAATCTGCCCGGAGGGCCGACGAAAGCCCTTTTTGGGGCTTTGTCGGGGTTAACCCTGACCAAAATGTGTAGCATTTTGCGTCAGCCGAATGGTCGCCGATCCCGACCGCAGCGTCGGGGCAAATTTTGCAATAGCAAAATTTGGGTTTAACCTGTTTTTTACACTTAAATGCCTGCTTCTTTATTTGAATATCCGTTTGTCAAACGGGAATTTTTCAATTGAGATTATTTTAATCCTCTTAAACTCGGGGTGGTTGGGATTGATTAATAAATTAAAGTCCCCCTGTGTAACGGCAGAAGGAATTTGCAGCACACAATACCTGTTTCCGGCAATAAATTTATCACCAGTTTCCTGGGTGGAAACAGGATGCGGAAAGCTATTCCAATCAACCGGCAAATCTGCACTGTTTATTTTCTTAAGGGATATACCGTCCGGAATATGTATTGTCACCATCATATTGACCCACCCTAAAATTACTTGACAGATTTTGGTGTTACTTAAAATTGTTATTGTCAGTGTTTTTCTTAGTTCCTGGTACAAGATTACGGTATTATTGCTTACCCGTAAAATTGATTTACCGCTCTTGTTCTTATTCCTGGTTTTGATTGTCATCCCGGGCCTTTATTCCTGGTCATATTGCCTGCATTTTTTGTTATTACTAAATTACATGACGGTCTTTTTCTTACGCCTGTTTCGGCTTACTGTTTTATCTGTAATCCTGATTTAGGCATACAGCCCTTTGCTGGGGATATAAAAAGTGGCAGGCTTATCCACACGGAGAAAATTTTCATCGAAAAAATTTTTGAACGTAGTGGATAAGCTGGCAAAGCTGTTTATGGCTCACTTTCCATTGGCTGAGGTTTTTTATACACTTTAGGCTTCCAGTACTTTCGCAAAATGCCTTGTTGCTCATGCGCCATTATTGGTGTAAGCCTGTTGCAACTGTCATGTATCCTTATTTGGTTATAGTTGCTCACAGCATCGTCAACGGCTTTTTGCGCACTGACAAAACCGGCAAATGATTCATAAAGCCCGAGCTCAAACTTCAACATACCATTTACCCATTAGGCAATTGCCTATTCATCAGGGTCACCCTTTTCGGTCTTTGATAAAGCAATACCAAAGTAGGCCGT